>JAYOKZ010000027.1:14808-39535 GCA_038120095.1 Gemmatimonadales bacterium | reverse complement strand
CGTCCACCCCCGGCGCATACCGCTCATGGATGATGCGGCCCTGGTGCACCACCATGAGGGACAGCGTCACCTGCTCGGGTGATTCACGCTCGAACGCCCAGTCCGAGGCAGCCTGCAGAGCTCCCGCGTCCACGCCCGGCGGTACCGTGATCCCGTCGACCAGATCTCCGTCGGGCCACGCAATCTGCTCCGGATCCCCCTCTGGATCGGCCATCGAGAGTTGGGGCAACGCATCGATATCCTCGAACGTCTGATCCGGGGCCATGATCACACACCCGATTCCCTCCCGGTATGCCGCACGCATGATCGGCGTCCCACCCGATGCACCGATCGCGACTGCCTTGCGATCCCAATCGACCGCGTAGTCGCCGCCACCCGGCGTACCGACCGGCTGGGGCAGAAACGCCAGCTCCTGGTCGAAGACCTGCTCGAGGGTGCGCTCGCCCGTGAACAGCCCGTTACACATCAGGATCGCCTGTTGCCCATAGCGGACCATGTCACGCTGCGGACGCCAGTAGTCGTAGATGTCTTGCTGCTGCGCGGAAAGAACGGACGGGATCGTCGCGGCGATCGCGGCGAGCAGAACACAACGCTTCATGGTTCGAATCCAGCGGGGGTGATCGATCCGGGTGGCTGTCCGGTAAAGCTAGACGCTGCCCTCAAACGCAGCCATGAGCGAAAAGCCCGGTCTAGCGCTCCCCCGCCAACGCGACGGCTCCGATCAGGTCAGCGAGCTTCGCGAGGTCTCGAAGATCCAGCACCTCGCCAGGCGAGTGGCTGTAACGGCCCGGCCAAGAAAGTCCCTGGTTCGGTGCCCCGTAATACGTGAACTGGGTACCGTCCGTACCGCCCTGCGTGAGGCCCATCTGAATGTCGATCCCGGCTGCCTCCGCGGCAGCGTGTACCCGTGCCCGCTCGCGATCCGGCGAGACTCCGGAGTTCTCCGTCGCCCTCAACACAGGCCCACTCCCCAGAGGCGCATAGGCAAAATGGGGCGATTCAAGGGGCGTATCGGATGAAACGAAGGTATCGATCGAATAGATCCGCTTCGTACTCCGACCGAAGCGGCGCGCCATGGCCCCGGCTCCGATCAGGCCACCCTCCTCGTGCACGGACCAGGCGAAAATCACCTTCCCGGGCAGCGCCTCGGGGTCCAGGGCGTTGATGGCCAGGAGAAGTGCCGTCGTTCCCGCACGATCATCAAGAGCTCGAGCCACGAACCGGTGAGGGCCCATCCGCAGCCCTTCCTTGTAGCTCGTGACCGACAGCCCCGGCCGCACGCCTCTCGCCTGAAGCTCCGCGGCGTCGAGCCCGAAGTAGGCGCGTTCGGGCGGAGGGTTCTTCCGGTCCGCCTCGTCACGTGTAAGGAAGACACCGCGAAGTGGAGCGGATGCCGAGGCCGAGAGAGACTGCGTTTTCCAGCGGTCCGCCGCATCCCGCCCCTCCGCCGATTGGGTACTCGGAGCACCCGGAGCATCGAAGTGGAGCAGCGCCGTCTGCCCCTCCCACGCGGAGGATACGGCCCCACCCAACCGGCGAAACGACACCACGCCGTCCGCGTCGATCTCCTCGATCTCGTAGCCGACCTCGTCCATGTGAGCCATGAACACGGTCGTGTCACGATCCGGGCCGGCCTCTACCCAGACGTTTCCGATGTCATCGACGACCGCTCGCTCGCGCGCCCACTCGGGCAGATGCTCCAGGACGTAGCGACGGATGGGCCATTCGTGCCCTGGCACGCCATAGAGCTCGACCAGGTCCGTGAGGACCTGCGCCACCGGCTGCAGGGAGGGATCGAAGCCTTCATCCCGCAGCGGAGTTCGATCGGGGGCCAAGACCCACTCGAGCGAGTTCACGGCTTCACCACCCGCCACCTCCGCCGCGGTACGCGCCAGCAGTGCGATCTGATCTTCCGTGATTGCTTCCATGTGAGCACCAGCCGCCCGTGTAGCCGGCTGGAGCCAGCGCACGGAGGCGAGACCAGCGTCCGAGAGGATGCCCCCCATCCTTCCGAACGTGCCGGCATTCCGGCGTTCGTCGACCGTCTCCGCACCACCGGGGCCGAGAATCGTAATCTGGTCGAAGACCCCACCCCGGGCGATGTAGGAGGAGAGGCCGATCCATCCGAAACCTTCCTGAGCACTGAGGATGAAGTGCACCTCCCCGGCGGCAGGAGAGGCCGCCGCAGCCTCGGCTGCCGCGACGACTGCGGCACACCCCGCGCGACGGCCCGCATCCGGACCGGCCACCCCGTCTTCCATGACCCAGCCGGGCAGGTGACGAACGACCGGATCGAGGAGCCCGATCCCCAGCCGCTCCACCTCGGTCGCACTTGTCACACCCACGTCCACCCACAGATCATCCGCCGAAACGACCGCCGTTTCGTTTCGATGCTGCGCTGCAAAATGTCCATTGCTTCGGGCTACGACCCCGGCCACCGGCCCCGTGGTCGTGATGACGCGCACCTGTTGAGCCTCGAACTGCTGGTCCCATAGTGGGTGACGTGACCCTCTTCCGATTCGGTGAACGCGCAGGAATCCATCCGAGGTGATCTGGGAGGCCGACAAGGCCGGACGATCGAGGGCACACGCCAGAATCCGACGGGGTCCGCCCGTGCCCACCACGCGAACCAGGTTTCCCCAGTGGTCGGAGCGCCAGTCCGGCATCGACTCGGCCAGCCACGGAACGGCTCGCGTCTCATAGCCGGTCGGCACGTCCGGCGTGAGCCACGACGCAACGGCGTCGAGATCGACCGTCTGTGGCGACGCCGGGCTGGCGAACAGAGCCAGCAGCAGGAAGGGCACGACCGGAGCGCGCCTCGAAGACAGGTTCGCAACTCGCATCAGTCGTGCCCTTTCAGCTGTTCGGTCGGGACCTGCCGCTACTGGATCCGACGGTACGTCGCGTGCCCGACCCCCGTGATGTTGCCGTCCTGGTCCATGCGTACATACTCGTTTTCGATGGTGTTTCCATCGTCGGACAGCGTGTTGATGATCACCTGCGTGACCCGGCCGTTGCGCATGTTGGAGATGCGTGTCGTCCGCTCGTCGACCCATTCCACCGACGTCTCGGCATTGTCCTGGCCCCAGACAGCCCGGAATTCACCGTCGAACATGGTGTCGTAACCCCACTCGGAATCCTGCCCGCGGCCGTTCGTAGCGGCCACCGTGATGGACATGCCTCCATCGCCCCACGGCTCGTACGTCATGATGTTGATCGCCGGGGGCGGAGCATCCGAGTCCATGCGCCACTGCCCGAACCGCGTGGCAGGGTCCTGCGCCGATGCCTCGGCAACCATGAACGCCGAGGATGCCACGAAGACTGCGCCGAAGATCAAAGATCGCTTGTTCATGGTGATTCTACTCCCTGATGGGGTCTGATAGCTCATCCACCCGGACGGGCGGAGTCGATTTCCTTGAGGAAGATCTCGATGACACCGGCCGAAGCCTCTTCACCGAACCGCTCCAGGGCTGTCTCACCCTTGATGACCTCGACTCGGTCGATGTCATCGGGGTCGATCCCCGACAGGACAACGTCGCGGTCGCCCATCATGCGGACTCCATCCACAAAAAGGAGCGGCTCGGGGCTGGACGAGACCGCGGCGGCGGGTTCGTCTCGAGGTTTCGAATCGGGTTCAGCCTGCTCCCCCGAAGCTCGCACACGCTCGACACGCTCAACACGCTCGATGGGATCGACGTCGAGCGAGGCGCGTGCGGCAACCAGTCCGGTCACACCCACGGCTGCGAGCGCGCTGCAGACAACGGCAGCGAGCGATCCAGCGTCCGTGCGATCCAGCTTCATTCAACGACTCCCCGAGGACAGAAGAGAGGCCAACATACGGGGCCGGAGCCTCGTCTGTCACGGGCCATACCGGCGGTCCCGCACTGCTCCTCGCTCGCGAGCACAGCACCCGGCTGCCGCTCGGTTCGCGACGCACTGCGGCCCGCCATCCACCTAGCGACCGGCCGGTGTCCCGTAGGGGAAAAGCGTCGACAGATCGACATGCTCGTACGGCAGGGCATCGAGAAACGTAGTCCCCACAAAAGGTCCCGGAGCTTCGACGACCACGATCGACGGGGAGAATCCGGTTTCGTCGAAACCCCGCCTGAAGTGGACACGCGACTTCACGACGAAGACGTCGAACTCAGCAGGATCCAGGGGCCCGAATCGGAAGTCTTCCGGGTCCGTGATCTGGGTGTAGGCCGGTACGAGGATGACCGCACTGCCGTTGCCGTACCGGACGACCGCAACCATGTCATAGCTCAACCATTCCCCGAGATACACGAGTTCCCCGGTAACCCTCGCAGGTGTGCCTCCGGAGGGGGTGAATCCACCGATCTCCTCGTCGAACGGATCACCGACGGCAGCACCACGCTCCACCAGGCGTGCGAGGACCTGAGGGTCGCTGATCGCGCCATGGAGGACCCGATCGATCCCGGCCGACTCGAAGGCCTTGAGAATGTGCGTGGCATCACCGGGGCGGTCGGAGTGATCGCCGACCGCGACCGGTACCGCACCCCGCCGAATCGCCTGACCGACCTGCTGCGCCGCTTCGTCGGGCAGCGGGTAGCCACCGATCGCAAAATCGTCACGCACGCGCCAGATGAATTCATTCATGTCATCCGCAATTCGATCGGCAAGCGCCTGATCACCGTTCGTCATTACGTGAACAGTGGCGCCCACGTCGGGGACATCCGACCAGGGATAGCCGTAGAAGACACTCACGAAGGCATCAGCCTCTCGGGCCTCCCACCGTCGAGCCCGCTCCATGATGTCCATCGACGGTGACTGACCTGTCCATTGCAGGACGGTCGCAGTGATCACACCGGGCTTGCGAGTCGCCGTCGTCGGCATGTAGGTCCCCGACATGACCCGGTGCACGGCGCGGGCTGCCCGCCCGCCCTGAATCGACGAGTCGTAGTGAGGGTACCGCTTTGTCACGAACGCGAAATCCGCGTGCTTCAGGAATTCCTCATCCTCGTTGCCGTGAAGATCGAACGTGCCGGCAATCGGCACATCAGGGCCGACGACTTCCCGAAACCGGCGCGCAATCTCGGCCTCGGGCCGAGGGACATCACGGACCGCCATCGCCCCATGCAGCGCCAGGTAGACGCCATCGACAGGCATCGCGGCTTCGAGGTCCTCGATCATGGCATTCAGGAAACCATCGAAGGCCTCTTTCGTATTCCAGCTCCGGGACGATCCTCCGAAGACACCCGTGGGAGATCGCAAGCCGATCAACTCGATGTCTCCGTAGTCCTGAGCCTGTGCCACGAAGCCCCGGACATAGGAACCGGATGTCAGAACCTCGTCGCCCTCGAGTCTGACCCGCCAGTCTTCTGCCGAAATGTCACCGCCCGGGCAAAACGTGCACGTCTCGTGCTGGAAGGACGCGACGACGACACGGTACGGTCTGCCATCCGTGGCGCCGCCGCACGATGACAGTCCTGAGGCGACCAAGGCGATGCACATCAGGCGCGCAAGCATGCACGTCTGTCCGAAGAACCCGGGCTGGCTGACCATCGATGCTCCTCTGCAGGGTGAGCGCGCAAGTTGCGGTCTCCGGGTCCACGCCAGCAACCGGGACACGCCTCTTGCGATCGCTGCTCCGGGGCGGCTGATTCGGGAATGCATACTTCCCGCCCCCGCACTCGACTTCTGTGTGCGCTGGTCGCAACCCTCTCCGCTTGTGATCCCGGTGCTCACCCCGAGGCAGATTTCCGCGAGGGTGACGGTACGCCTCTCGCACCGGCGTTCTCACTCGTGCAGGAAGCACTGTTCTCCTCTTCCGGTGCTCAGACGAACGCGTGGGCCGACTACGACGGCGACGGCGACCTGGATCTTTTCGTAGGGTTCCGGGGGGGCCCCGAATCGACTGTACAGAAATGACCTCGGCAGCTTCGTGGACGTCGCCACGGAAGCCGGGCTCGCCGAAGTCCTCGAGACCCGCGCGGCCGCGTGGGGAGACTATGACGGAGACGGGGACCTCGATCTCTACGTTGGCTTCGCGACGGGAGAGACGGAGAACCGCCTCTATCGCAACGACGGATCCCGATTCGTCGACGTCGCCGACGTTCTCGGGGTTTCCCAGGGCGGAACGACTCGCCAACCGGCCTTCATCGACTACGACGGCGATGGCGACCTCGACCTCTTCGTCGCCTTCCGTGATCGCGCCAATACGCTGTTCCGGAACGACGGGGCCTCATTCACCGACGTGACCCAAGCGAGCCGCATCGGGGACGAGCGGCGGACCGTGGGTGTCGCCTGGTTCGACATGGATGGAGACGGAGACCTCGACGCCTTCGTCGCGAACCAGAACGGGGACGAGGACGGATTCTTCCGTAACAACGGTGACGGCACCTTCGACGATATCGCTCGTGACCTGAGGATGAACCAGCCGGGTCGTGCGGACGATCTCGGGAGTGTGGGCACGGCCGTCGCGGACTATGACAATGACGGGGATCTGGACCTCTTTGTCGCCTCGTACGGCCCGGACGTCCTCTGGCAGAACCAGGGGAATGGCACATTCATCGATGTCGCACCGGGCACCCCTCTCGCCGGAGATCACCACTCGGTCGCAGCAGACTGGGGTGACGTCGACAACGACGGTTGGCTGGATCTCTACGTAGACACCTTCCTCGCGTCCGAGGCGGAGGCCCGGGACTACCTGTTCCGGGGGGGACCGAACGGCTTCGAGGAGGTACTGCCGACCTCGATGACGATGCGGGGCGCGAGTCATGGGGTGCGGTTCGCCGACTATGACGGCGATGGTGACCTGGACCTGGCTCTGGCCAACAACCACGCAGACGGCGCTCACCCCCTCTATCGGAACGACCTGACCTCGGACCGGTCCTCACGATCGCTGCAGGTCGCCGTGCTCGACGCAGATGGCCGCTGGGTCAGAGCGGGCGCGACGGTGACCCTCCACCGGGAGTCCGACGACTTTCGATCCACTCGCATCGTCGATTCGGGGGGCGGGTATGCGTCCCAGAATGCAGGCCCCGTCCACTTCGGTCTTCCCCCGGGCTCCGGAGACGTGAGCGTGACGGTTTCGTGGTTCGGCGCCGGTGAACGTCGTACAACTGCTGTGACAGGGATCCAGCCGGGGGAATTCCAGTCTCGGTGGCTGATCGTTTCCGGCGACGTGCGTCAGGACTCGCTCGCCGGACGGGACCCGGCTTGAATCGGAACACCCGGAATCGAGGGGGGCTACATCCAACCATGAACGCGTTCCGCATTGCCTCGACCCTGCCAATCGTCGCCCTGGCCGCTGCGCCTCTCACGGCCCAGACCGCCCCGGCCCCTCTCGAGACCGTCCGCAATTTCCAGATCGTGGACGAGACACTCTCGTCAGCGGGCCAGATCGCCTACGATCAGGTTCCGCTACTGGCCGAGGAGGGCTACGAGGTGGTGGTGAACCTCGCCATCGCAGATGAGCGACGAAATGGGCAGGAAGGCTTCCTCGTGGCGCAGAACGGGCTCGCCTACGTGCACATTCCCGTAGACTGGGAGCGCCCGGAGCTGGAGGACGTCGAGATGTTCTTCGACGTGATGCAGGCCAACGAGGGTCGCCGCGTCTTCGTCCATTGCTTCGCGAACATGCGCGCTTCGGCGTTCGTCTACATGTATCGCACCCTCGTCGAGGGGGTGCCCGAGGAAGAAGCGCGAGCGACGATGAACGAGGTGTGGGATCCCGGGGAGATGGATCAGTGGTCGACGCTGATTCGGCAGGCCCAGGCAGAACTCAGGCGGAACTGATCCCTCCGGCCTCGACCTGAACGCACGGACCAACAGACCGTTCTAGGGGTCCGGAGAACTTCTCGTGGCGGTAAACGTCCCCGAGAGCATCCCGTCGGCAAGGTCGATCGTCCCGGTCAGCCGCCCATCGTCGCCGACCGTTCCTTCGTACACGACCGGAATGCTCTGACCCTGCAGCCGTGCGCTGAAGCTGATCGTCACGGAGCGTCCGTCCACCGTGCCGCTGACTTCCTGCTCGCCGAGTGTTTCGGAGGAGTAGTGACCGGTCAGGGCAGAACCATTCTGTTCCAGCGTCATGGACGGCGTCGTTACACCGTTGTCCGTGCTGACGGACAGCGTCCACGTACCGGAGACATCCACCTGAGCCGAGGCTGCAACGGGAGCGCTGGCGACAGCAAGGAGGCCGAGCACCGCCATCCTCGCGACTCTGCCGGTTCTTGCCGTCATGTCCATCCTCCCAGCCCCGTGAGAAGGCGTGTCCGGTGCGATCGCCACCGATGGTGGCGGATTCCCAAGCTATGTGCGGCCTGCCCGCATGACCAGTTGACCGGCAGACCCGGGTCAGGACGACATGGCACCCCGCTCGGAGCCCAGCCGCGACGTCGCGCCGCTACGCGATCGCGACCTTTGACGCAGCCGGGGCGAAGATGCAATCTGCGCGACATGACCTACGCACGTACGATCGACCGACGACCGATCACACCTCTTTCTCGACGTGTCCTACCGGTCCTGTTCGCTTCGCTGCTCGGGGTTGGATGCGCACCGTCCGGACCGGAGTCGACCGAGTCCACGCCGACGCTCGATGAGCCGGCTCTGCTCATTCCGGCCACCGCGACGCTCGAAAGGGTCGGGGAGTTGGTGAGAGATCCGATGGCGGACTCGATCCACCCTGATCCGCACATGGCAGAGATGATCCGGCTTGGATTTCAGATCAGCCAGGACCCCCAGACCTACGCAGCGGAGTTCGTCGGGAACGATCTCTCGTGCGGAAACTGCCATCTGAACGCCGGCCAGCGTGATCGGGCCCTGCCATTGCTCGGTGTCGCTGCGACGTTTCCGCAGTATCGGCGCAGGGACGATCGCCTCGTCAGCCTGGAGGACCGGATCGCTGGATGCTTCAAGCGCTCGATGAATGGAACGGTTCCACCCTATGATCATCCGGTCATGCTGGCCCTCGACGCCTATCTGAACTGGCTGTCCGAGGGCTTCACCATTGGAGAGCGGCCCATGTGGCTCGGGCAGAACGAACTCCCGGCCGAGGCACGCATCCCGATCGAAGAACTCGACGTGAATCGGGGCGCCGATCTGTACAACCTGCAGTGTGCCCCATGCCACGGCCTGGACGGTCAGGGGATCGACCTCATTCTCGCCAAACCCGGTCCCCTGTGGGGGCCGATGTCGTGGAACGACGGGGCAGGAGCTGCCAGAGTCTGGAAGCTGGCGGGCTACCTCAAGCACGCCATGCCCCTGACGGCGCCGGGCACGCTCACGGACGAAGAGGCCCAGTTGATCGCGGCCTATGTGAATTCCCACGAGCGTCCTGAATATCCGGACAAGGAGTCCGATTTCCCCGGAGGAAATCGCCCGGCCGACGCCGTGTACGACACACTCGTCTTTCCCGTTCACCCGCTCATGAACTCGGGCGGTTCCTGATGTCGCGTACCCGAATCCATCCTGGAGACACCATGGCCTCGTATCACCGATCCCTCACCGGTCTCGTCCTTCTCGCGGCTCTGGCTCTTGTGGCGACACCCGCCTCCGCGCAGGCAGGTTCGTTCGGGAATTCCGTCGTGTTCGACGGTGACGCAATGCTGGTCGGAGAACCGAACAATACGTTTCGCCCCGGGATGGTCTATGTGTTCGGCAAGTCCGACGGCGAGTGGACCGAGAGGGCCATCCTGACAGCTCCGGATGCGGCACGTGCCGACGGTTTCGGGGCGGTGCTCGCCGTCGCCGGTAACACGCTGTTCGTAGCGAACCGCGGGGGTGCCGTCTTCGCATTCGAGCGCAGTGGTCCGAGTTGGACCTTCAGCGAGATGGTGACCGAGGACACGTCCGCCGGACTGGACCCACGCTGTGATTTCAATGGCTACTGTGGCGTCGATTTCGGTATCACGCTCGCGACCGACGGTGACTGGCTCATCGTCGGGCACGCCAACGTGACGACGGACCGTACTCGTCTTCGCCCACGTCAGCGCAGGGCTTCGGACGCGGTCCCGACAGAGCCGTCCGGCGAGGTCATCGTATTCCGCCGAAGCGGTGAAGGGTGGGGTGAGCACCAGCGACTGTCGTCGCCCGCTGCTGCCAACGCGGACGGATTCGGCGCTGCCGTCGCATTCCTTGGGAGTCGCCTGCTCGTCGGTGCACCCGGTGCAGCGAGCGCCGACGGGGTCAGTGGCGCGGGACGGGTCTTCGAGTACCGGATGGATGGTGGGGGCTGGCAGCACTCGGGGGAGCTCACCGTTGAGGCGAATACTGACGCAACCTTTGGCATCCCGATCGTCCCCACACAAAGCTCACCCGTTCAGGGCGTTGCGGGTGTCGTCATCGGTGCACCGTTCGATGATCAGGGTGTCGGGGCGGCGTTCGCATTCTCTGTTGACGAATCACCCGATGGATGGGCTGAGCCCATGCGCATTACGCATCCGGAAGGCGAGGAAGGTGATGTGTTCGGTGCAGCACTCGCCATTTCTGACGACGCGCTCTGGGTGGGGGCTCCAGTCACCAGAGGATTGGAGACGGGGATCACGTACCGTCTGTCAGAACAAGGGTTGCAGGAGTTCCGCTTCACGGAACAGGAAAGCAACAACGAAGATTCGTTCGGCCATCGTATCGTGGCTTCGGACAACGTAGTCGCCATCACCGCGAGTGGTCTGGACCATCAGGCGGGCGGGGTCTTCGTGTATGAACGAGGCCCCGACGGACAGTGGACTCAGACGCAGCTTCTGATCAGTCCGCCGGATCAGATGGGTGCCGTCCTCGGCGAGGAGCGTCGTTGCTCCGAGGATGGATCGGTCGACGTCTTCGAATGCACCGAGGTGGAGCTCTACGCCTACGTTCCGACCTCCCTCCTCACCGCTCCCGAGGACGCACGAGGCGTACGTGCGAACGACAACTGGGGCTGGACCGATTCAGAGACGGGCCGGGAGTACGCACTCGTCGGCCGCAACGATGGAACCTCCTTCATCGACATCACGGACCCCATGAATCCGGTTCTGATCGGAGATCTCCCGAAGACGCCGCAAACCCCCAGGTCCCAGCTGTGGCGCGATATCAAGACGTTCAAGAACCACGCATACATCGTGGCCGACGGTGCCGGAGCACACGGCATGCAGATTTTCGACCTGACGCGGCTGCGCGACGTGACGAACCCTCCGGCCAAGTTCGAGCCGGACGTACTCTACCGCGGGGTCGAGAACAACGTCGTGGAGAGCAGTCACAACGTGATCATCAACGAAGATACGGGTTTCGCCTATCTCACGAGCCGCGGCTGCTCCGGCCTCCACATGATCGACATCAACGACCCTCTGAACCCCGATTTCGTAGGCTGCTCGGAGCCCGGCAGCACCCATGACGCGCAGTGCGTGGTCTATCACGGGCCAGATGACAACTTCACGGGCAGAGAGATCTGTCTGCGCATGTCGGGCAACGTGTTCCAGATCTCGGACGTGACAGACAAGTCGAATCCGGTCGAGCTGGCGAATGCTTCGCATCCGAACCCCGCCTACATGCACCAGGGCTGGCTCACCGAAGACCATCGATACTTCATCATGGACGATGAGAGCGACGTGATCGCCGGGAATGTGGAAACCACGCGAACCCTGGTGTGGAACCTCGACGACCTGGAGGATCCGGTCCTCGCGCGGGAATTTTTCGGATCCCTGCCCGCGAGTGCCCACAATCTGTACGTGAAGGGCGACCTCACGTACCAGGCGAACTACAACTACGGTCTGCACATCCTCGACATTTCGGATCCGCTCAACCCGGTCGAGGTCGGCATGTTCGACACGTCCCCGTACCGCACGGGAGCCGGCTTCGGAGGAGCCTGGAGCACGTATCCGTTCTTCGACAGCGGGACCATCATCGTGACGAGCATGCAGGAAGGACTCTTCATGCTGAAGAAGCGGGTTCGTCCCATCTCCTGATCAGACCTCGACCGAACGGAGCGGACCTCCTCGAGTCGAACGCGGGTAGGCGCACGCCCGATGATGATCCACCTCCTCCACGACTCGACCCTGCCATGAGCATAGCCCTCGGAGACAGCCTTCCTGATGCGACCCTTCTCCGGATGACGGACCGTGGTCCCGAGGAAATCAGTCTACGCGGCCGCACCAGCGGTCACTCGGTGGTGATGGTCGGACTCCCCGGCCCGTTTACCGATACGTGCACGGAGGCGCACATCCCCAGCTTCATCCGCGTGCGTGAGGCACTCGGCGCGCAGGGTGTCGACGACGTGATCTGCTTCGCCGTGATCGACCCCTTCGTCATGAAGGCGTGGGGCGAGACGACCGGTGCGACGGACGCCGGAGTCACCATGCTGGCCGACAGTGCCGGCGAGCTGACGAAGGCACTCGGACTCGACTTCGACGCGCCCGTCGTAGGGCTCTACGGGCGTACGATTCGGCACTCGATGTTCGTGGAGAACGGCGTCGTGAGGATTCTCCGATTCGAGGAGTCCCACGGTACCTGCGAGCTCACCGCCGGCGAAGCCATGCTGGACGCCATAGAGCAGCTGCGCGGCGCCTGAGCGCCCATCCGGAACGAATCACCGCATGCCCGGTCGCGCGTTGGTCATCGGTGGCGGGCTCGCGGGGCTGACCGCGGCCGGAAGGCTGCGCGATGCCGGTCGGGACGTCGTCGTCGTCGACAAGGGGCGACGTCCGGGAGGCCGGGCGAACACGCGCGAGCACGACATGCATCGCTTTGACCATGGGGCCCAGTTCTTCACTGTGCGGGACCCGCGCGTCACCCCGCTCCTGCATGACTGGCTGCACACCGGTCTGGTGGCTCCCTGGGAGGGACGCCTGGTCCGGATCGAGGGCGACACGATCAACCCCGCCAAGCCGGCGCCGCGATACGTCGGGGTGCCGGGGATGATCGATCTTTCGCTTGCCCTGGCCGCGACCCTGAACGTTCGAACAGGCATCCGGATCGAGCAGCTGAACCGTTCCGAAGATGGTTGGTGGGCTACGGATTCGGAGGGGCTGGTTCGAGGCCCGTTTGCGGAGGTCGTCGTCGCGGTACCAGCGCCCCAGGCAGCCCCGCTCCTCACCGACGCCCCGGGCCTTCAGGCCGTCGTGGCCTCGGTCGACATGGCTCCCTGCTGGGCAGCGATGCTCGTCTTCGAACGACCAGCCCCGTTGGACTTCGATGGCGCCTTCGTTTCCCACGGGCCGATCTCATGGATCGCGAAGAACGCAAGCAAGCCGCGGCGGCCCCGCGCCGAAGCATGGGTCCTGCACGCGACGCCGGATTGGACCCGGCGCCACTGGGAGACCGATCGTACGCACATCCCTGCTCTCCTCGTGAAGGAGATGGAGGGTCGCTGGGGGCCGATGCCGGGTCTCGACTTCGGGCGCGCCCATCGATGGGGCTATGCCCTGGCAACAGGGGCACCAACCGGCGCTCTGTACGACCCCGAGTTACGCCTCGGGATCTGCGGCGACTGGTGCGCCGGCGGTCGTGTCGAGGGGGCGATCGTCAGCGGAATCGAGGTCAGCGACTTCTTCGGCTGCTGACTCCAGGGTCCGAAGCAGCAGCATCAGAGCGGTCACGCCCAGGAAGACGCTCCCGGCCATCGTCGGAATCGAGATGAAACCGAAGACCGCCAGATAGCGTCCCGTGCAGGGCGCGCCGGTCGCACACGTTCCGACATCGAGGGTGGGCTGCCACTGGATCGTGACGTGATACATGGCGATCACCAGGCCGACGACCGAGAGGGGCAAGCCGTAACGCCAGGCCGAAGCATCCCGACGCAGGACCGCCACGCCGAGGACGACGACGAGGGGGTACATCGCAATCCGTTGATACCAGCAGAGCGAGCACGGCACCAACCCGACGATCTCCGACAGGTAGAGGCTCGAAGCAGACGCGACGAGCGCCAGAACCCAGGCCCATGTCAGCGGATGATGTTCCTGGCCCGAGAGGGCGGACACGACACCGGACCGACCTGCTCCGAGCGTGAGGCTCAACAGGAGCGCCAGCCCCCCCGCGAACACCACGATCGCGAAGAAACCGAGCGTCGTCACGACGGTCGAATACACGCCCTCGGCCCCCTTCCCAGTGATTGAATCGAGCGGGCCGCATGATCGGCGATCAGGGCAGCGAAGGCAATCGGCGGCACCAACGACGCACCACCGAGTACGCTCACCGTCCACGCCTGTCTCGCCTGCCTCGGGCCCCGATTGCCCGGAAGGTTCGCCATGAGTGCATCGACATCGACCCACGTGGCCGCGGTTCCGGTCATCGTTCTTCTGATCGGAGGCCTGGCATGGGCCGGGAGTCAGGGGAGTGCCGTGATCGGGGGCATCCCGCTTTTCGGATTCTGTGCTGGGTTCGCGCTGGTCATTCAGTGGGTCGCGTTCGTGCCGGCGTATGCTGCGCGAACCGAGCGTTACTACGACCTGACCGGTAGCCTGACCTACCTCAGTGTCACCGCGATCGCGGTGGGACTCGGCCCTGGTCCCGACATACGCGGCGGCCTCCTCGCGGCCCTCGTGGGCGTATGGGCGGCCCGTCTCGGTACCTTTCTGTTCCGGCGGATCCGCGCAGATGGCAAGGATCGACGCTTCGACGCGATCAAGACCTCGTTCGGTCGATTCCTTTTGGCGTGGACGCTGCAGGGCATGTGGATTTGCTTCACCGCCGGCGCTGCCCTGGCGGCGATGACCTCGGTCCGATCCGTGCCAATGGGGACGCTTGGATGGATCGGACTGCTGGTGTGGATCATCGGATTCGGAATCGAAGTCGTGTCCGACCAGCAGAAGAGCCGGTTCCGGGCCAACCCTGCCCACGAGGGCCGATTCATCTCGACCGGCCTGTGGGCGTGGTCCAGGCACCCGAATTATTTCGGGGAAATTGTGCTCTGGTTGGGCGTCGCGCTCATCGCTGCACCGGCGCTTCAGGGGTGGCAGTACGCAACTCTGCTCTCACCTGTCTTCGTGACCATTCTCCTGACGATGGGCAGCGGAATCCCGTTGCTCGAGGAGCGTGCCGACCAGACATGGGGCGGACAGGCGGACTACGAGGAGTACAAGTCCTCCACACCGGTACTCGTGCCGAGGCCACCTCGGCGCTAGGTCAACCGTTGCCGCGACGCGCCCGCTCCATCGATGACATCTGTTCATTCATCAGCAGCTCCAGCATCACGCCGGTGCGGACCTGCTCCCTGACGGTGAGGTTGGAGAGGAAGCGCTCGGCAGCCCTCATCCACCCGGTCATGTCCTCGGCGGCAGCCGCCGCATCGAGTTCATCGAGAATCTCCTGCCGATCCGCCGGCGGCTGCTCGGGTTCCGTCCAACCACGCGCCTGAGCGACGCGGGCCACGATTGGATTGTCCTCCGGAACGAGTGCGAACGCGACCCGCTGAATCATGCCTGCCATCATCTCGTCGGCCATCCAGCATGCGCTCGGCGGCGTGAGATCGGCGCCGTGGTAGGGAAGCCAGAAATTCAGGCCCGCGAACGGACCATTGGATGACGGCACGAACCACAGGTGCAGCATGTGGAGTGTCTGTCCCGCCGGCGCGAACTGCGGGTGGTCGTGCCAGTGGGCGAGGTCACTGTCATACGGGATCGGCTCATCGGTATCGGGAACATCGACGAAGGCGTAGGCGGCACCGACCAACGTCGGTCGGCCGTCTATCGGCGCGAACATCAGGTGGTCCGGCCGATCGGAGCGGATCCCGTCTTCGCTGCGTTCCGCATGCACGTAATGCACACCCATCCCGGGAATGTCGCCGAGAGCAGGTCTGAACCCGGCCGCGATTGCAGCCTCCGGCGTCGAGAGACCCTCAACGGACGAACGCGCCTCCTCATAACGCTCGCGGTCCAGGACCGAGAGCCCGCTCCAGGGGGGTGCAGCCAGCGTGGCGCAATCCACAGCCGGGCTGGAATGGTCGTGAGACGCCATGCCGTCGTGACCGGCCTGGGCGGCCAGCGCCCCGGGTGCGATGACTGCACCCCCGACGGCAACGATGAGCAGGGATCTCATACGAGCCATGGTGCGATACCTCTTCGTTTCGACGGACGATCGAACTGCGCCCGGAAAGGCAGACCGGACGGGTGCCAATGTGGTGATCGGGCGACCGGGTGGACAGGGAGCGACGATACGACCGGTGGAACACGTGATGAAGATGACCATTGCATTCCGAGAGGTGATGGTTGTTCTATGAGTCAGGCCCCTCGAGGCCTCCGAATCGCCCCCCCAGCATCGGTGTCAGGACCATGGTCTTCATCGGAGAGCGTGGCGTCGTCAGGACGCCCGCGCGTGGACGCTTTCATTGCCCCCACTGCGGAGCGGCGCGGACGTATGCATACCGGCGCGTCCGGCGGATGCTGGTATTCATGTATCTCCCCGTCGCCGGGCGCAGCGCAGAGCGCGAGTTCGTCCAGTGCGGATTCTGCCATCACGCCTTCCCGCCTTCCGTGCTCGAGCACGAGCCACTCCTGCCGGGTCACGGGGAGGGATCGGACGACGAGACGGATCAAAGGCACTTCGCCGAACTTGCAGGAGGGGCGGCATCGACGCTCCTCACGTGGGATGACGAAGGTGGCGACTCAGGTCGCAGCTAACGACTCACCTCGTCATGTGCGACCGAAGTGTTCCATGATCGCAGCCGCATACTTGATCCCCTGCAGATACCGGCTGACGTGAATGTTCTCGTCCGGCGCGTGGAGGTTCGCCCCCGGGTTGGCGAAGCCGGTCAGTACGCAGGGGATCCACACGTGGCGTAAAATCGCGCCCTCGGCGGACACGCCGTTTACGACGGGCAGCTCTCCGTACACCTCGGTCGCGGCCGCGATGATCGCCTGACTGATGTCTTCCTTCACCGAGATCTTGTACGGCGGCTCGGCGCCATCGAAGGCCTCGACCTCGATATGGCCGAAGCCATGCTTCTCCAGGTGAGCCTTCAACTTCCGGATGGCGTCAGCCGGCTGGATGTTCGGAATCAGCCGAAAATCCATTCGAACTCTCGCCTCGTTCGGGATGATGGTTTTCCGACCCGGTCCCGTGTACCCGGCGATCATACCCTGAATGTTGGCGGTGGGCTCGTAGGTCCTCGCCCGGATGGCATCGACTCCGTCCCGCCCGAGGGCGAACTCGGAAATCCCCCACTCGTCTTTCAGGGCGTTCAGGTCGACCCGTGCGGCCTTGTCGACGAGCTGCTGCTCGTCGTCGGGGCCGAGCTGCCAGATTCCCTCCTCCCAGCCCTCGATCAGGATCTTCCGATCACGATCGAGGATGGTGTTCAGCGCCCAGATGAGTTCCCAGACCGGAGACTCGACGAGCGGAAAGTTCAGCGAGTGCACGTCCATCTTCGCGCCGCGTGCGATGAGTTCGACGAACAGCACGGACTTGAGCCCCAGAGATACGTCCGGCACCGCCGTTCCGGTTTCCATCGAGCCGTCGAGACAGTGCATCCCGTCAGCCTTCAGCAGTTCCTCGTTCTTCGCCGCCCACGCCGCGAGGTTCGGCGAACCGATCTCCTCTTCTCCCTCGATCAGGAACTTCAGGTTCACGGGAACCTCGCCGCGCACCTGCAGGAACGCCTTGGCGGCCTTGTTGAACGCGAGCACGCCGGACTTGTTGTCCGTCGAGCCACGCCCGTACATCACGCCGTCCACAATCTCTCCCGACCATGGTCCACCGTGCGTCCACTCGTCGAGTGGCTCGGGCGGCTGCACGTCGTAATGGGAGTAGCACAGGATGGTCTTGGCCGGCTTTCTCGCTTCCAGGTGTCCGAAGACGACCGGGGGGCCTTCCTCGAGTTCATGAAACTCGGCAGGCAGACCGTCGTCGTGCATCATGTCGCGGACCAATGCGGCACACTCCCGAAGCCCGACGTCCTGAGCCGAAATGGAGGGCTGCTGGACCAGGCGCTGCAGGTCGCGGACGCACTCGTCGGCGTTCGCATCGATCCAATCGTAGATATCCTGCATGCTCATGAAACCTGCTCCCTGGATAAGTCCCACGCACTCAGTCGCTGACCGGACAGGGCCAGCGGCCGCGTGGCGAGATACGAGAAGGCCGGAGCCAGCTCGATCGGGTCGACCCACTTTTCCCTGAGCTCCGGTGGATACGTTACTTCGGACATTGGCGTGCGCATATACATCCCGGGCGTCACCGTGACGGACATGATCCCGTGCTTCTGGCCCTCCATGGCGAGGCACTTGGAGAAGCCTTCGAGCGCATGCTTCGAGGCACAGTAAGCGGTCTCTTCGACGAAGCCTTCGACCCCCGAGCGCGACGAAACGAAGACGAGCGTCCCCCCACGCTCCTTCATGGCAGGCCATACCGCTTTCGCCAGCTGGAAGCCCGCCTGGATCCCGACGTCCATGGTTGCCTGGAAGCCTGCCAGCGTCACTTCTTCGAGCGGTTCGACCCGAAGAATCGCGGCGTTGTGGATCAGTGTGTCGACTCGACCGGTGATGAATTCGTCGATCGCACGCTGTGTCTCCGTGGCGTCCGAGAGATCCACCACCACCGTGAGGGCCCCCGGGCACGACGCCGCGATCTCCGCCAGTCCTGCGGCGTTGATGTCCATCAGGATCAACTGCGCGCCTCTCTGATGGAAATGACGAGCAATGGCGGCACCGAGCCCCTGCCCTGCTCCCGTGACGACGACCGTCTGACCCTCCACCGGAATGACATCGGACACGACCGGTCCGGTCACGCCTGGGTCGTCACCCACGGTCATGGGCCTCCTGCGGCCGGACCCATCGACGCTCGGACCCTGACATTTTCACGGCATCGAGCACCTGCTGGTTGGCGAGGCCATCCTCGAAGGTCGCCCCACGCTGCAGCGGACGGCTCTCCCGGATGGCTCCGCACAACTCTCTCATCAGCGAGACGACCGAGACATTCCAGATCCCCGGGTTCACTCCCGGCAAGTCGGCGTTCGCGTCGGGGACGGTGATCTCCTCGAACGCGCCGCCCGCCCGGGCGAAGAAGAGCCGCTCATCGTCGTTGTTGAGCGTGAGCGTTCCCTCGGATCCGAAGATCCGCGTCGAATTACCCATGTTGTGCGCGGCGACACCGGACATGATGACCTGCGCGACCGTCCCGGACTCCATCTCCGCCGTGAAGTAGGCGACGTCGTCGGCCGTCGCGGTCCATGGCTCGCCGGTATCCCGTCCGACACGATCGGGAACCATGACCGGCGCCGCTCCGCTCACCCACGCGACCTCACCGAGCCACCACCGGAGGAGATCGACCTGGTGACTCCCGTTTGCACCGAGCCGCCCCCCACCCTTCTCGGCCAGACTCCACCAGTCATCCTGCGGGCGACTCGCCGGATTGGCCCACGTGGAGCCCACATTGGTGATGTCGACGTGCCGGATTTCACCGAGAGAGCCGTCCGCGATGAGTTCCGCGATCCGCATGCGATTCGGATTGAAGCGCAGCTCGTGGTCGATCATGTGGATGCGACCTGCAGTCTCTGCAGCCTCCAGCATGCGGGCGGCTTCGTCGGCATTCATCGCCGTCGGCTTGTCGCACAGTACGTGTGCGCCGGCTTCGATCGCCGCCAGGGTCTGCGGCGCGTGCAGGAAGGTCGGCGTCGCGATGCACACGAGATCGAAGTCGTGCGCCGCGAGCATCGCCTCCCAGTCGTCGTACGCGTGAGGAACGTCGAACTCCGACGCCGCGCTCTGCGCACTCTCGATGCGAGCGGATGCGATCGCGACGACCTCGGCGTCCGCAGTGTGTCGAAGGGCGGGCAGGAAGGCCGCCTTTGCAAAGCTCGCTCCGATGATTCCGACCTTCATGGGATCTCCGTACGGTGGATTCGGGTGAAACGCCGACACAGGTGCGACCCGGATCTCATCACGTCCTCTCCCGCAGTCTCGGATCGAGGAAATCACGAAGCCAATCACCCAGGATGTTGAAGCTGAGCACGGTCAGCATGATCGCGACGCCGGGAAACACGGCGAGCCACCACTTGTTTGCGACAAGCGTGTCGCGACTCTCGGCCAGCATGCTTCCCCACGTAGGAACCTCCGGGGGGACACCAAGCCCGAGGAACGAGAGGGCCGCCTCCGACAGAATGACGCTCGCCACATTGAACGACGCGATGACCGTCAGAGGCGCGAGGATGTTGGGGAGGATGGTGCGGAAGATGATGGAGAGCGTGCTGTCTCCCATCGCTCGAGCAGCCTCTACGAACTCCTTTTCGCGAAGCGAGAGGGTGTCGGCCCGAACGATCCGGGCGTACGTCACCCACTGCCCGACGCCGAGCACGAGGATCAGGTTCCAGACGCCCGAGCCGAGCACCACCAGGAACATGATCGCAAGCAGAATGAACGGGAACGCCAGCTGGATGTCTCCCAGCCGCATGATCACGTCATCGATCCAACCCCCGAAATACCCGGACAGCAAACCGGCGATGATCCCGATGGTCCCGCCGACCGCGATGGCTGCGAACCCGACCGTGAGCGACACGCGCGCGCCGTAGAGGAGACGCGAGAAGACGTCGCGCCCCAAAGCGTCCGAGCCGAGGAGGAACACACCCCCATCCGGGCCAGCCGCCATCGGGTCAGCGAGCCGCAGGACGAGGTTCTGCCGGTTCGGATCGAACGGGGCCAGCCAGCCTCCAAAAACTGCGGCGATGGCTGCGATCGAGAGAAAGACGACAGCGACGACGGGCCATCGTGCGGCGAGCATGACTCGCCCGGCTCGACGCAGCTCACTGTGGAATCCGCTGCTGCGGCCCGATTCCACGTCAGCCTCGCGGCCATGAGTCACGCTCATCCCCGGCCCCCCGTCAGCTTCACCCGAGGGTCGAGCCGCACATACACGAGGTCCACCACCAGGTTGAGTAGGATGAAGATGCTCGCCAGCAGGATCACGCCCGCCTGCACCAGCGGGATGTCGCGCTGATTGATCGCCGCGAACAGAAGTCGACCGATGCCCGGATAGCTGAAGACCGTCTCCACGACGACCACGCCTCCGAGCAGAAAGCCGAACTCCAGCCCCACAATCGTGACCACCGGGAGCCACGCGTTCCGAAGAGCGTGGTGCACCAGGACCCTGAGTTCGGGAAGCCCCTTCGACCGGGCGGTCCGGACGTAATCCTGCTCCAGCACCTCCAACAGCGAGGACCGGACAAGGCGCGTATTCCGGGCCAGGGAATACGTCCCGACCGCAATTCCGGGGAGGACGAGATGGTAAACGGTCCGCGGCAGGTTCGAAAACGCGGTACCGATGTCTCCGGCCAGCAGGGGCGATAGGAACGCCACGTGGCCCGAGATCGGGAAGAGCCGGATGTACAGACCGAAGAAGAGGATCATCATGATCCCCATCCAGAAGGACGGGATCGACTGACCGAGCATCGACATCGTCGTGATGGATCCGTCCCACGCAGTGCCGCGGTTGATCGCAGCGAGCACCCCGAGTGGGATCGCGAGCAGCAGGGCGAGGATCATCGAGAAGATCGTCAGCTCGATGGTCGCCGGAAGTGCCTCGAGGACGATCTCCATGGCAGGCTGCCTGTAGGAAAGAGATTGGCCGAAGTCGCCCCGAGTCAGATCCGCGACAAAACTCAGATACTGCTCATGAAGCGGCCGATCGAAGCCCAACGCGCGGCGCGTTGCCTCGATTTCCTCGGCCGAGGCTCGCTCGCTCACGAAGAGGTAGGTGGGATCACCACCGGCCTGGAGTGCGAGGAAGCTCACCAGCGTCACACCGATCACGACGATCACGCTCTGGAGCAGCCTCCGGACGATGTACGCACCCATCCGTGGCTACCTCAGCGAAGCCTCGAAAATCTCCACGTGCTCATCGCGACGCGCCGTCCACGCGATTCGGTTCGAGACTCCGTAGAAGTCGGGCTGAAAATACAGATGCAGCCACGGGCCATCCGCGTAGAACACCTCCAGCATCTCGTCGATGATCCGTCGCTGGTCATCCGGGTCGTCTGCGTTCACCATGTCCGACCAACGATCGAACCACCTCGGGTCACTCCAGTGGGTGTAGTTCGTGCCGGAGCCGACCCGGGCGATGTCGGTCATGTCGTAGATCGGGCTCCACAAACCTCCGCCGGTCCCGAGGAAGAAGAGCGGTCCTGCGCTCCGCTCGCGCAGGAGAGGCGTGTACACGGACGCCCACTCCATCAACTCGAGATCAATGTCGAGCCCCACATCTTCGAGATACTGG
The DNA here is from genome assembly GCA_038120095.1 of Gemmatimonadales bacterium. GTDB lineage: Bacteria > Gemmatimonadota > Gemmatimonadetes > Longimicrobiales > Gaopeijiaceae > UBA2589. The sequence goes on along the minus strand of JAYOKZ010000027.1, from coordinate 17,404 downwards.
ACGATGGCGAGGACGACATTGGTGTCGTTCACGTAACGCCCCTGCCCCGCCTGCATCCGAATGGAGAAACGCGTCCCGTCTTCTCCGCGCGGCCAGCCGGCTTCGTCGAGAAGGCGCTCCGCCTCGCCGGGATCGTAGGGATAGGGCGTCAGGCTCTGATTCGCGTTCTCATGGTTCACGAGACCGGTGGCACGTTGACATTCGACGCTCAGGAGCTGACGGCAGATCGTCGGCACATCGACCGCGTACTGCAGCGCCCGACGCACCGCAGGATCCTGAATGGCGTCACCCCCGGGCAGGCTGGCGTTCTCCTCGGAAAGGTTGAACCCCACGTACATCCGGCGCGTACCAGACACGATCTGAACCTCCGCTCGTCCGGAGCCATTGATGGCCTCGACCTGCTCCGGAACGACATTGGCGATGATGTCCACGTTCCCCGCGATGAGCTCGGCCGTGCGTGTCGAAGCCTCGGGGATGATCCGCCAGACGATGCGCTCGAAGTTTGCCGGCTCCCGTACCTTTTCCAGCACCACCTCCGAGCCCCGGGTCCAGGAAGCGAGGCGATACGCTCCAGACCCGACAGGATTCGCGGCCGCTTCGTCGAGGCTCATCTGCTCGTAGGCGTCCTTGCAGTGAACGTAGAGCTCCGTGATGAGCCCGAAGGCGATGGGATTGCGCTCTGCGATGTTGACCCGGACCCGGAGATCGTCGAGTGCCTCGGCATTCCGGAAGCCGATCGACGTGTACACGAAGCCGGGTGAGTTGCCCGTAAACCGGTTTGCAGGATCCGCGATCCGATTGAAGGCGTAGGCGACATCCTCTGCCGTGAGCGGCTCGCCGTCGTGACACGTGAGTCCCTCGTTCAGCGTGTAGGTGTAGCCGGTACCGTCGTCGCTGATCTCGAGCGTGTGCGCGAGTTCCGGGATGTGCTCACCGTCCGGACCCAGCGTGAACAGCGAACCGAAGATGTGCCGGGCGATGTTCGCATTGTCGCGACTCGAAATCATTCCCGGTTCGAATGTCGTGATGTCCGCGCTGAGACCGACGACGATCGTATCGTCGGATTGCTGCGCGCAGCCGGCGAGGAGAGAGGTCGAGAGACATCCTGCGATCACCGCGCGCAGTGGAACCGTTCGAATCTTCATGAGCTGATCATCCTCGTCATTCGTTGAGACTCACAGTCCCCTCCCCGGACGACGCCCGTATACAGGCCTCGACCATTCGGAGGGATTTCAGGTGATCGGTTCCGGGGCACGGCAACGGTGTACCGTCCCGGAAATGACCGACGAAATCCTCGAGGAGACGTCGGGCATCATCGACCCACGGTTCCTCGTCGGCGAGGGAGACAGTGGAGAGCTTCGGGTCGTCTCGAAAGGCGTACGCGAGGCCTCCGAACATGTCTCCCTGCACCGCGATCCCAAGCTCGCAGTCCGTCCGCCACTCGAACCCCATCTGCTGCCAGTTGCCAGCCCACGTGCCCTGGTACGTGACTTCGATCCCGCCCTCGAACGAAATCAACGCGCTGACGTTCGCGTCGTCTGCGTACATCGACCACGAGGGATTGAAGGTCGTCGCGGAAATACGCTCCGGCTCCGCATCGTAGACGAAGCGCATCAGGTCGAAGTGGTGAATGGACTGCTCCCAAAGCATCGGCTGGCCCATCGTCAGCGGGTATTTGTTGAGATGCTTCTGATGACCGTCGCGCCATCGTTCGTACGTGAACCGGCCGAATTCCGGCCGACCCAGGCGATCCGAAGCGAAGAGTGACTTGAGTGCCCGTGTCACTCCGAGGTAGCGGAAATTGAGGCCTACCGTCAGCGGGACACCCGCCTCTGCGGCCGCGGCTACGTGAGCCTCTGCATCCGGGACGGAATCCGCGAGCGGCTTTTCTGCGAAGATCGCCAGACCCGCCTCGCACGCAGCGGCGATCTGACCGTGACGGCCTCCGGGCGGGGTGCACAAAAGGGCGACGTCGGCGTCGACTCGGCGCACAACCTCCGCCAGTGAAGAGCCACCTGCCACCGTAGCTCCCTGCCCTTCCTCACCGAGCACGTGTGCCAGTCGTACAGCGTCGGCCTCGACCAACCCGACGAGACGGCAGTCTCTGTGCTCCCCCAGCACGCGACGCCAGATGCGCGAGCGCGCCCCGAGGCCCACCAGGATGAATCGCAGCGGCATCATGCGACGGCCTCTGCTTCGAGGAGCGCCCGAATACCGTCGCGAGGGGGCGTCCAGCTGACATCCCGCACCGCCGCGATGTCACTCGTCACCATCGGAGCTTTGAGGGGGGCTCCCGAAGGAACGGTCACAACGTGACCGCCGATCTCCGCCGTAATCCATGAAGCGAGTTCTCCATCGCGAACCACATGCGGACTACCGAAGTGGATCGGACGCCGGGCAGACGGCCCGGAAATCAGCCGAGCCAAGGCAGGTGCCAGATCCGGTGTGTACGTCCAATCGCGAGCCGGATCGTCTGCCCGAACCTCGAGAGGCCGGCCGTCGCGGGCCTCGTTCATCCAGTGCGCAATCAGCGAGATTCCCTCGCGACTGGGGCGTGCGACCTCATGAGGGCCGAACAGGTAGCCGAGCCGGATCA
>JAYOKZ010000027.1:0-14798 GCA_038120095.1 Gemmatimonadales bacterium | reverse complement strand
GTGTTCGCTCGAAACCGTCGGTCCCCCACATCGAGGCCAGGGCTTCGCCCTGCAGTTTCGACGTTGCGTACGGCGTACCGCCCGTCGGTGCGAGAGCGTCCGTCAGGCCCGTCGCGGAGTCATCGGCGGCGAAGACGCCCGACGAGCTCACGAAGACGAGTGCCTCCGGTGACGTCCGCGTCGCATAAGCCAGAACGTTGTCCAGCGGCACGAGGTTCTGCCTTTCGAACTCCCCGGCCGTGAGGCCGAGTGTCTTCGGATGGGTCGTGAGCCACGCCGCATGCACGACCACGTCGACACGCGGAATCAGCGACCAGTCCGGGTCGAGCAGATCCGTGACGACCCGATCCACCCGGTCGTCACGTGCCGAATCATCGAACGACCGATCGACGGCACAGATCTCCCACCCGAGCCTCGCGAACCCGAGCGCGAGGGCCCGACCCACGAACCCCCCGGCTCCCGTAATGAGCATGCGACCGGGTGTCATGACCGCGACTCCGCGATGCTCGCGGGATCGAAGTCCGAGAGCGCATCCGCGTGCTCCGAGACCAACCGGACAGCCGTGTCGACATCTCCGTTCTCGAGGGCGTCCACGATCGGCGGATGGGTGCCCGCGATGTCCGAAAGGTCGACGTCCACGTCAATGCGGAGTGACATGATCTGATGGATACGCATGTAGAGTCCCGCCCACATCTGAGCGAGGAGTTCGTGATCGGAGAGCTGGATCAGCGTTCGGTGGAATGCCTCATCTGCAGCGACCAGAGCCTCACGCTGCCCCGCCGTCGCCGCTTCGTTCATCTCACGACACGGTGCCCACAGCGCCTCCACAGCCGTCCCTCTTTCGACGATCCGACGGACGGCCATGACCTCGAAGTGTTGACGCATTTCGCAGATCTCCACCACCTCGCGAACCGTCAGCGGCTTCACACGCTTTCCTCTGTAGGGTACGGTTTCAACCAGCCCGTCGTTCTCGAGATCCTGGATCGCCTCGCGGACCGGCGCCCGGCTCACCTTCAACTGCTGCGCGAGCGCTGTTTCCGTGAGCGGCTCGCCGGGGCGCAGCCGACCGGTGACAATGGCGGTGCGGAGCCTCGCCGCTACCTGGACCCGAAGCGGCGTCTGCGCGATCGGGTCGAGCGCCGGCTCAGCCATGCACGCCCTCGCCCGCGGCTGCGCCGCGCGCGGCGGCCTCCTGGGCGACGACCTCGAACGCGGGAACGGATGTGAAGATGTCGTCATCATGCCCTCGCCACATGAGCACGGCGAAGCTCGCATCCGCGTCGAGCACCGAGATCCCCGTGTGCCACACACCCGGAGCATAAACCACGCCGTGCGACCCGGGCACCACGAACGCTTCAGCTCGACCGGAGTCCGGATCACCGGCGGCGTCCGACGGCATGACGACCACGAGGTATCGCGACACTTCCCCCATCGGCAGGAAGAGCTGTGCGGCGTGCGGGTGGCACTCCACACGATCGACCGTGAGCGGGAGCGTGGAGCACGGGACACGATTCACGTGTGCGTGCTGGGACCGGCCCGAGACCGGCTCCAGCCACTGATTGAATGCCGCGCGCTCGCCAAACCCCGAGGGCGGGGCCACGAACGCCCCGTACGGGGCGAACGCGACCGGGTCGGACGGTCGGGCTGTGATCGTCACGAGCCGAGGTCCGACGGCGGCGGGACGACATCGCGCCAATGTGCAGCAAGGTCACTGCGACGACAGATCCATACGTCGTCTCGACCGTGGATATGATCGAGGAAGGCCAGGAGCCCTCGGGTCCGACCCGGCTGGCCGAGAATCCGAGCATGCATGCCCACCGACATCATGCGCGGGTGAACCCCGGCCTCCGAGAGCAACTCGTCGAATGAATCGATCAGAAACGCCGCAAACTGCCGTCCGGTGACGAGTGGCCCCCCGACCAGCTTCGCGTCGTTGGTTGCCAGCGAGTACGGAACGACAAGGTGGGCTGAATCACCCACGGCAACCCAGTATGGAAGTTCGTCGTTGTAGGCGTCACTGTCGTATGAGAAGCCACCGTGCTCGACGACCAGCCGACGCGTCGACGTGGACGGGGCATACCGACAGTACCAGCCCTGCGGCGCACGGCCCGTCTGCTCGCGGATCGAAGAATACGCCTCAGCGATTTCTCCGCGCTCGGTATCCTCGTCGAGCAGGTAGTGCTCGATCCAGCGTCGCCCGTGGGCGACGACATCCCAGTCACTCTCCCGTATCGCGCGTGCGATCTCCGGGTTTCTCTCGAGCGCCACGGCACAGGTGAAGGCCGTCAGGGGCAACCCGCGTTCCTGAAAGAGGCGGTGGATTCGCCAGAATCCGACCCGGCTCCCGTACTCGAACATGCTCTCGGCGCCTAGGTCGCGATCGCCACGCGGGACCCGGGGCGTCGCCACCTCCGAGAGTGCAGCATCGGTCCGCCCGTCCCCGTCCTGCATGGAGTACTCCGAACCCTCCTCGACATTGAGGACGAAGTTCACCGCCAGGCGCGCCCCCCCCGGCCACCGGATATCCGGCGGCCTGTCCGCGTAGCCCACGAAGTCACGCACGGGATCCACGGTCACCGTCCCGCGGAGTGACGGCGGATACGTACGAGCGAGGCGCATGACGATCTCACCTCAGATCCCCTTGTAATCCTCGTACTCCTTGAGCTGCTCGGGCGTGTACACCTGCATGAATTCGATCTCGATCCCGCCCGCCTCGTCATCGAGGAATGCGACCCACCCCTCCGGGTGGGGATGCGAGCCGACGACCTGGCACGCCTGGCAGATACGCAGCGTGGCACCCTGCTCCTGCGCATGCGCCAGAGCGTCGTCGATGTTGTCGACCTCGTAGCAGATGTGATGCAGACCTTCGGAGCCCCGCTCCTCGATCCACTTGGCGAAGCGGCCGTCCGGGTCGGTGGACTCGCAGAGTTGGTACTCGATGCCACCCAGATAGAAGAGCGCGACCCGATTCTTGGACTTCGGGAAGAATTCGATCTCGGTGTCCGCCGGCACGTGCAGGAAGCGAGCGTAGGCCTCCAGCGCCTTCGCAGCGTCCTTCACGCCGAAGGCCATGTGCTTGATGCCTTTGACGTTCGGATTGTCTGATTTCACGGATCTGATCTCGGTTGATCTGGTTCTCGATGGATGGGGCTAGGTCGCGACTCGTTCCGCCCGGATCGACTCCACGACCCCGGCCATGCGCCCGAGCGCTTCTTCGATCCGCGGCACGGGCTGGGTCAGCGACAGGCGGGCGAAGTCATCGGTGTAGTCGCCGTAGATCTTGCCCGGGAAAATCATGACCCGGCCGTCGGCCAGGAGTCGCTCGCAGAACTCGGTCGCCCCCACGCCGGTCTCGGCGACACGGGCGTAGACGTAGAAGGCACCTTCGGGCTCGGCGTAGGGGATCCCGAGTTCGTCGAGACCGGCGCAGAGGACCTTCCTGCGCTCGTCGAAGGTCTGTCGGATCTCCTCGACGCAGTCCTGAGGGCCGGTCAGCGCGGCCAGCGCCGCGTGCTGACCCACGGCCGAGGTGGAAATCGCAAAGGCGTGGTGAATCTCGGCGAGCGCCGGCATGAGGTCCGAGGGTCCGGCGAAGTAGCCGACCCGCCAGCCGGTCATCGCGTACGCCTTGGACACCCCGGAGAGTGTGATCGTGCGCTCGCGCATGCCGGGCAGCGCCGCCACGGGTTGTGCCCGATGACCGTTGAACGTGATCCGCGCGTAGATCTCGTCCGACACCACGATCAGATCGTGCTCCCGGGCGACCTCGCAGATCCGCTCCACCTCATCCGGCGGAACGACGGTCCCGGTCGGATTTCCGGGATTGATCAGGATGAGCACCTTCGAGCGTGGGGTAATGTGCTCCCGCACCATGTCGGCCGTGAGCGTGAAGTTCGTCTCCATCGAGGTCCGGATCTCGACGAGCTTCGCCTGAGTCAGCTCGGCCGCCTGCAGGTACGGGTTGTACCCCGGGCACGGGATGAGCAGCTCATCACCGGGGTCGAGCAGGCCGAGCGCGATGATGAACATCGCCTGCTGGCCACCGGGCGTGACGACAATGTCCTGGGGCTCGTACTGCGCGCCGCCGTATCGGGCAATGTCGTCCGCGATCGCCTGACGCAGTTCGGGCATACCCATCGGGTTCGTGTAATGGGTAGCTCCCGCACCGAGCGCCTCCTGCCCGGCGCGGACGATGTGCGCGGGCGTGTCGAGGTCGGGGTCTCCCCGCCCGAGCTTGATCACGTCGTCGAGTTGGGACGCGATCTCCATCATCCGCGTGATGATGTGCTTGTCCTTGAGCTGGACGCGATGCGCGAGTCGGCGCGAGGCGGTCGTCATGACGCCAACCCGTAGATCTCGGAGTACTTCGACGAGAGGTGCTCGATGTAGTACCGGGGCTCGAGCCCCTCGCCCGTCGCGTTCTGGAGCAGCTGCTCACGCGTGTAACGGCGGCCGTGCCGGTGCACGTGCTCGGTCATCCACTCACGCAGCGGCGCATAGTCGGCCGTCGCGAGCCCGTCCCGGATCCGCTGATCCCTTTTGGCCGTATTGAAGAGCTGCCCGGCCATCACGTTGCCGATCGTGTAGTTGCAGAACGTCCCGACCTGGCCGGACGACCAGTGAACGTCCTGGAGCACGCCCAGCCGATCGTTCGGAACGTCGAGCCCGAGATACTCTTTCACCTTGGCGTTCCACGCTTCCGGCAGCTCCGCAACGCTCACGCTCCGATCGATCAGAGCAGCTTCGAGGTCCACACGGAGCATGATGTGGAAGTCGTATGTCAGTTCATCGGACTCCACCCGTATGAAGCCCGGCTCCACCCGGTTCACAGCGCGCCAGAACGTCTCCGCGTCGATCCCGGCGAGTTGCTCCGGGAAGGTGTCGTGCAGTTCGCCGAAGTTCAGCTCCCAGAACTCGCGGCTGCGGCCCACGTGATTCTCGAAGAGCCGTGACTGACTCTCGTGCGCTCCGAAGCTCACGCCACCCACCGCGTAGAGCCCGATCAGGTCCGTGGCGAACGGCGTGCGCGTATACGCCGGGTCGCAGAACTGCTCATAGAGTCCATGTCCCGTTTCGTGCAGCGTGCCGAACAGGCTTTTCGGCATCCACTCGTCGTTGACACGAGTGGTGATCCGGACGTCGTTGCGCGTGAACGAGATCTCGAAGGGATGGACCGTCAGGTCGAGCCTCCCCCGCTCGGTATCGTAGCCGAGCTTCCGCGCCATCTTGAGCGCAAACTCGAGCTGCTTGTCTACCGGGAATGAGCGCTCCAGAAAGTCTACTCTGGGTGCCTCCTGTTCACCGATGGCCTGAACGAGCGGCAGCAGGCCCGCACGCAGGGCGGCGAACAGTGGCTGCAGGGAGGCCATCGTCTCCCCGGGCTCGAAGCGGTACATCAGCGCGTCGTACGGATGCTCGTCGTACCCGATACACTCCGCCATTTCCCGGTTCAGCTCGAGGGTCTGCTCCAGAACGGGGGCGAACATGGCGTAATCGTCATCGGCACGGGCCTTCTGCCAGACGTGCTGTCCTCGAGAGCCGATCTCGGCCCGCCGCTCCACCAGCTTTGCCGGGATTCGCAGGTGGTAGTCGATGGCCTCCCGCACGTGCGCGCACATGATCCGCTCCACACTGTCCTCGGCAAGGTTCGCGGTCTCTGCCTCGGCCGAGTCCAGCAGGCGCCGTGTCTCATCCGCCACGAGATGGTTCCGCGCGAAGAGCTGCAGCGTGGCCAACTGCTTCGCCCGCGTGTCCGCCCCTCCCGGAGGCATCATCGTCCGGGCATCCCAGCTGAGGAGCGATTGGGAGCACAGAAGGTCGTTGACCTGCCCCATACGCTCCAGTAACTCGTTATATCCCATGCGGTTGGCCTCTCACGACTGCGGCTTGTATGTTGTCGACAATGTGACGCGCAACGTGTCTCCCCACCTCCGATGCTGTCAAGAATGAGTTCAGAGCTTCGCTGGAACGTCGACGACCTGGTCGAAATGGCCGTGACCGGCCAGGTCAGTCAGCCCGCGCTGCGGCGCGGTGGCTACACCCCGTGGCCGGACGGAGTCGGAGTCATGCTCCCGGGCATGTCCGGCATCGTGTACAACGCGCGTGTCGGTGATCGCGCCTTCGGTTGGGCCGGTGACCATGTGGAGCCCGGCGTGTCGATCGCACACTCCCGGGAGAGCTCGGACTTCGCACTTCATTATTTGACGTGCATCGGAAACGAGGCCGAGGTCGTCTCGGGACTGGCGAAGGGCGCCACGGGTATCGTCACCGGAGAACACGCCCGTATTCTGGTCGACTTCGAGCCGGAGGTGCTCGAGGACATGACGATCGGGGACACGATCCAGATTCGAACGGTCGGTCGCGGGATCCGTCTCGCCGACCACCCGGACATCGAGTTCAAGAAGACGAGTCCGACTCTGGCCCACGCCCTGGGTCTGCGGGCCGAGGGCCGGAAGATCCACTGCCCCGTAGCCATCGAACTTCCCCCTCGCATCATGGGCTCCGGCGCCGAGCTCAACGCCGAATTCGTCGATCAGGACCTGATGTCGGGCGACCGGGCACTCATGGCAGAGCTCGGGATCGACCAGATGCGTCTCGGCGACCTGATCGGCATCCGGAACGTGGACCACCGATTCGGTCGGTCCTACCGGGACGGCTGGGTCGCGATCTGCATCTGCATCCACGGCGACTCCGTGATGACCGGGCACGGGCCCGGCATCCTCACCCTGATGACGGGCCCCGCCGACCTCCTCGACTTCGAGATCGATCCGTCTGCGAACATCGCCCGGACACTGGGCATCCGGGGGCAGGCATGAGGAAGAACAACGATCTCTCCACGAACGAGGCGGACCTGGTCGCCGTCTCGGTTGCCGGCCACGTCGCGCATCCCGGCTTCCCCGGCCTCCCCGCGGAACCGTATCGGCTGGCCGCGGACGGTACCCCGTTCCTTCTCCCCACGTATGGCGGGATCGTCTATAACGTCTCGGTGGGGGACCGGGCATTCGGCTGGGCGGCCGACTGCATCCACCCCGGCGTGAGCATCAGCCAGGCTGACGACAACAGGAACCGCGGACTCAACGTGTTCGCGTCCATCGGGAACCGGGCGAAGGTGATGACCGGTGGGGCCGTGGGCACCTCGGGCATCGTCACCGGCAAGTCCGGTCGGTTCTCCGAGCAGGTGATCGTGCACATTCCGCGCGAGGCCCGGGGACGGATGGCCGTGGGCGATCAGGTCCTCGTTCGCGCGGAGGGCCGCGGTCTCTCCCTGACGGACCACCCCGACGTGTCGCTGAAAGGGATCTCACCGAACCTGCTCGCGGCGCTCCCCGCAGAGACTCGAGAGGGGCACGTCGCCTTCGGTGTCAGCGCACACATCCCCGCGCACCTCGTGGGGGCGGGCCTCGGTCTCACGTCCGAGGGCGGTAGCATCCACATGCAGTCGACCGACCGCGCCCTGCTCGCCGAGATGGGCCTCGACCGACTCCGGCTCGGGGATCTGGTCGCCCTGGAGGATACGGACAGCCGATACAACCACGGATACCTCCGAGGTGCCCGAGCGATCGGGGTCGTGTGCGCCACCGACGGCCCCCGGGCCGGTTACGGCCCCGGCATCGCGATCCTGATGACCGCACCGGCCGGACAGCTCGGCAGCTTCGAGCAGGCGGGTACGAACATCATCGACCTCCTGGAGCTGACGCCATGACTCGCGTACCGATGACCGCTGTGACGCCCGACAGCCTGAAGAGATTCGTCTTCGACGTTCTTCGGGCGATGGGCCTTCCCGACGAGGAGGCCGAAATTTTCGGTGGGGCGCTCATCTTTTCGGAACTTCGCTTCCATCCCGGGCACGGTCAGGGCGTGAAGAAGCTGAGGCGCTACTGGGGCAGGTTCGACGAAGGAGGGATCGATCCGGGCGCGCCCTGGGAAATCGTGAAGGAGAGTCCGGCGCTGGCGCTGGTCGACGCGAACAACGGGATCGGTACGGTCGCGGCGACCCGGGCGATGCGCCTCGCGATCGAAAAATCGAAGGTGTGCGGGATTGGTCAGGTCATCGTCCGGGACTCGACACACTTCGGCTCGAGTGCGGTCCACGCGTGCCTGGGTCCCGAGGCCGGTTGTATCGGAATCGCGATGACGAACGCGGGACCGGAGATGGCTCCATGGGGCGGCCGCGAGGGCGTGGTGGGCACCAATCCATGGGGCATCGCAGCCCCCACCGGACTCGGATTCCCCGCCGTGCTCGATATCGCCCTGACGACAGCCGGCAAGGGCATGATGAACTGGCACGCCGCCGAGGGATGGTCGATCCCACGAGACTGGGCGCTCACCCCGGAGGGAGAGGAGACCGACGACCCGCACGCCGCCATGGCCGGCGCGCTTCTCGGCATCGGTCAGTACAAGGGGTACGGCCTCGCCTTCATGACCGACGTACTCACCGGCGTGATCGGGGGTGGAGGCTACGGCCTTACGCCCTACGCCGACCCGAGGCGGTGGGACGTCAGCCACACGCTGATGGCGATCGACATCGAATGGTTCATGCCACTGGAAGAGTTCCGGCGGCGGATGGACGACTTCGCGGAGATGGTGAAGTCACGTGCCCTCCGACCCGGGTTCGACGAGATCCTGATTCCCGGTGAGCAGGAGGCGCGGCGGGTCGCGCGCAAGCTGGAGGTCGGTATTCCACTCGAGGACTCGGCACTGGCGGACCTCAGGGCCCTCGCCGCAGAGCTCGGCGTCGAGACGGACGTGGACATCGCAGGCCCGTGGGAAGACGACACGCTTTGACGCCGTCCCCACCCCAGCCATCCGTGCTCGCGCCACTCCCGGTCGACTTCCATGAGGACGTCCGGGCCCGGCTGCGTGACCGCGCGGACGCGGCGGGCCTGGACGGGCTCCTGCTCCTCGCCCACGGAAACGTCACGTACGCGACCGGCTGGCACTTTTCGCGAAACGAGCGCCCCGTTGGCCTCTGGATCGGGACGGGCGGAACCCCTCTCCTGCTCGTGCCCTGCCTCGAGCATGAGGATGCACTGGGCGTTCCCGGCGTCGATGTCCGCACGTACGAGGAGTTCCCGGGCGTCACCCCGGCCGTCCTCTGGATGCTCAACGAAGTCGGGGCGCGTCGCATGGCGATCGACACCCTCGATGCGGCCCTCCTCGACGACGCGAAGGCGATGCTCGACCGCCTCGACCTCGAGGACCACGTCCGACCCGAACGCAGCCTGAAGACCGAGGGGGAGCTCGCCCTGATACGGGAAGCCACCCGCTTCGCGGACCAGGTGCTCGAGCGCCTGCTCGCCGCGGGTGGCGACATCATCGCTCAAGGGGGCACCGAGGCCGACCTGCTGGCCGACTGCACGGGGCACGTGCGACACCTTCTCGCAGATACGCACGGCGAGGCGTTTCAGGGCACGAAGATGGGGATCACCGCATCGGTCCATTCCGGTCCCCGCGGCGCCCTGCCCCACGGTTCCGTAACGACGCGCCGACCGCAGCCGGGTGAACCCGTCATCGCGGGCATCGGCTGCAGCCTGGGTGGGTACCATGCCGAGAGCGGCGTGACACTGGTCGTGGGAGAGCCGACCGCCGAGCAGTCGCGTGTGATGGAGGTCATGGCAGCCTCTGGAGCGGCGACAGTCGACGCGCTCGAAGCCCGGCGGAGTTGTGCCGAGGTGAACGAGGCCGCCCTGGCCCCGATCCGCCGCGCCGGGCTCGGTAACGCGATTCGCCACCGAATCGGCCACGGCATGGGCGTCGAAGGGCACGAGGCGCCATGGCTCGCGCCCGGAGACAACACACCGTCGGGGCCCGGCATGGTGTTCTCGTGCGAGCCGGGCGTATACCGCTCCGGCCTCGATGGCTGGCGCACGATCGACACCCTGATCGTCGGCTCTGACCGGGTTGAACTGGCGAGCGGCTTCCTGACACGCCACCCTCCCGGATCCCGCGTGATCCCCTGCTGAAGACCGACGACCACACTCCATTCGAACGCCCCCTACCCGCGACCCACTCTCCACTGACCACGCCCAGGAGCTCGTAGCATGCCCGAACCCGCCGCATGGCGTTACGACAAGATCACGAAACCGATGTTCGACGTGCCGACGTCCCGCGTCACCCTCACGGGCCGCGTGCTGACCATGGCCGGCGACGTCATCGAGGACGGGTTCGTGCAGATCGACGGCGGGATGATCGTCGCGGTAGGCCCTCGCTCCGAGTTGGACTCCGGGGCCGCGGACATCGAGCAGACCGGTGGCACGATCATGCCCGGCCTCATCAACAGCCATGCCCATCTGAACTGGGACGGCATCCACGACCTCGCTCGACAGTCGATGGACGACCCCCGCCCCATCTCCGCGTTCAAGGCGGCAGGCAACATGCTGAAGAGCCTCCGCGCGGGTGTCACGATGGTCCGGGACCTCGGCTTCCACGACATGAACCTCTTCTCGAAACAGGCCGTCGAGCAGGGCATCTTCCCGGGGCCGCGGCTCAAGGTGTGTGGCGCTGCAATCATCCAGACCGGTGGGCACACGTACTGGGTCTGCCGTGAGGCGAGCGGCGCCGATGAGATGCGGCGGGCCGTGCGTGAGCAGGTCAAGGGCGGAGCCGACCTGATCAAGATCATGGCGTGTCACGACACGCTCGAGTTCACGGACGAGGAGCTGGAGGCGGTCATCGACGAGACGCACCGAAACGGACTCCCGATCACGGCACACGCCACGTACGACGCGTGCATCGAGCGCGTCGCGAGGTTTGGGGTCGACTGTGTGGAGCATGGCGGGTCCATGTCCGACGGGACGATCGCCCTGCTTCTGGAGAAGGGGATTCCCGTCGTCACGACCTTCGCCCCCCTGGTCCAGCAGAGCCAGCCGGACATCGCGAGGAAGTTCGGCATCCCGGAATGGAAGATCGAAGAGAGGCAGAAGGCGATCGCGAATCCGGCACGCTACGAGGGCCTCGTCAACGCGGCGAAGGCCGGCGTACCCATCGCTTTCGGGACCGACGCCGGGAGCCCGGCTGTGGAGCATGACGTGATCGCTCCCGAGCTCGCGCACATGGTGAAGGTCGGTGTCTGCCCGGACAACATGGACGCCCTGGCCTCCATCACGATTCGGGCTGCCCGCGTTTCGCGAATGGAGGAGGCCATCGGATCTCTGGAGGTCGGCAAGGAAGCCGACGTGATCGTCGTCGACGGGAATCCCGACGAAGACCTTTTCGCCCTCGAACACGTTCGGACGACCTTCGTCGCCGGACGGAGGATGTACGGATGAGCCTGCTTCTCGACCGACTCGCACCGCGTATCGTCGAAGAAGACGGAGCGTTCCGGACCCGAATGCTCGGGATCGCGGCCGGGATGAGCGACGTGATCGCCCTCGGGCGGGGTGACCCGGACTTCCACACGCCCGCGCACATCGTGGAGGCCGCCAAGGCAGCCCTCGACGCGAATCACCACCACTACACCGGGCCCACCGGGATCCCGCAGCTCCGTGAGGCGATCGCCGAGGACCTCACCTCACGGTACGGCCTCGACTATTCGGCGGACGAAGTGGTCGTCACGGCGGGGGCGCAGGAAGCGATCATGCTGACGATGCTGGGGATGTGCACCCCGGGAGACGACGTGCTGATCACCAGCCCGCGGTTCACATCGTACGACACGGCAGTCCGTCTCTGCGGAGGCAATCCGATCCCGGTGCCGACCTTCGAGCACGACGACTTCGCACTCGATGTGGCCGAAATCGAGAAACGGATCACACCGAGAACGCGGATGTTCGTCCTCGTGTCTCCGAACAACCCGACCGGCGCCGTCACACCACCGGACAAGATCCGCGCAATCGCTGAGATGGCGATCCGGCACGACCTGATCATTATCGCCGACGAGATCTATGGCCAGATGATCTACGAGCCGAACGAACACCTCTCCATCGCGACCCTCCCGGGCATGCGTGAGCGGACGATCACCCTGAACGGCTTCTCGAAGACGTATTCGATGACCGGGTGGCGCGTCGGCTACCTCGCGGCACCGGCCGATCTCGTCCATACGCTCACCGAGCCACGGCATACCCTCTCGATCAACGCGTGCACGATCAGTCAGCACGCGGCACTCGCGGCACTGACCGGCCCACAGGAGCCGATCGAGGCGATGATCGCGGAGTACGCGGAGCGCAGAGCGTGGCTCATGCCCGCGCTCGACGAAGCCGGCTTCACGTACGGCCATCCGGGTGGCGCCTTCTATATCTATACCAACGTCTCGTCGTCCGGCCTGCCTTCACCGGAGTTCTGCCTGAAGCTCCTCGAGGAAACCGGTGTCATGCTCTTCCCCGGTACGATGTTCGGAGACGAAACGACGGACTACATCCGCATCAGCTATCTGCAGCCACTTCCGATGATCCAGGAAGCGATGGAGCGCATCGCTACCTTCACGGCGGGGGCACGGTCGAACGCATAGACCACGCAGCCCCGTACTCCTGATCGCCCCGACTCACCGCCCACGTACCCGATGACCAACCCCAACGCAGACGACCGATTCGTCGGCATCCAGATCTCCCCGATCAGCTTCGTCGACGAGGGCGTCGACACCGTGCTCGACACGCTCCACGACCGGGTCGGCGTGAACGTCCTGATGCTCGGCACGGTGAGCTGGCTCGGGCTCAAGTCGGGTCGCTCGATCAGCCACGAACTCGATGGCTGGCCCGACCACGGCGTGCCCGAGCCGTACCAGATGAGAGGGGGCGCCTACTTCGATCCGGACCCGCGGTACTACAAAGACACGTTCATGGCCGACTATCGGAGTCGGGATCCGGAATTCGCCGGGAAGGACGTCCTGAAGATGGTCATCCCCGACGCCCACGAGCGGGGGATGAAGGTCTACATCGAGCTGATGGAGCCGTTCTTCAAGTACGCCGGCCACGGCTCGGCCGGAAACGTCGAGATCCCGACGCTCGCGCAGGCGATGGAGGTCGACCTGTTCGGCCGGATCGGTGACATGCCATCGACCTCGAATCCCGGATACCGCACGTGGATCCACTCGATGATCGAGGACCAGGTCCGCAATCACGACATCGACGGAGTGATGTGGTGCAACGAGCGGAACTCGCCCCTCGATTCGCTCATTCAGGGCCGGGCGCCGGGCGACTTCTCCGAACCGGCGCGCCGTGAGGCGACGGAGCGTGGGATCAACGTGGAAGCGTGCCGTCAGGCGTTGCTCCGCGTGTACGACGTCATGCAGGAGGCCGCGGCCGGGAAGCACTTCGCGGACGGTGCGCTCGTGGAGTTCATCCGCGTGCTGCTGGACAACCCCGAGGCTCTCGTCTGGGAGAAGTTCTGGCTGGAGCGCAACAAGGACCTGGACCGCGAGCTGTACGGCCTCGTGAAGTGGTGCAAGCCGGAGCTTCCGTTCGGACTGAACGTCTGGAACCGGAATCACTTCAACCTGATCCGGCGCGCGCAGTGGCCGTGGGCCGAGCAGACGCGGTACGCCGACTTCGTGAAGCCGATCACCTACCAGCATCAGGCGGGCGAGGTCTGGCATCGGGAGCTCGGCTACTTCCGGACGACCCTGCTGCGTGACTTCGAGCCCGACGAGGCGACTCGGGCACTCTTCCGGATTCTCGGCTTCACTGAGGCGGCATACGACGATCTCGTTTCCACCGGGATGGACCCGGACACGTACGTGTACGGCCAGTGCGAGGACGCGCTCAGGGGCGTCGACGGCGGCGCGAAGGTCTACATGGGCATCGGTGTCGACGCGCCCCGTACGCGCCCCGAGACCGCCACGTGCTCGAAGGACATCGTGTACCGGTCGGTCATGGCCACGTACCGGGCCGGAGGGCACGGCGTGGTCCTGTCGCCGAATTATGCGTCCATGCACCTGACGCACCTGGACGGTGTCGCACAGGCCCTCGACGAACTGGGCCTCAGGTGAAGATGCCCCGGAGCGTCCGTTGAGCGACGCACCCCTCCTGGAGGTGCACGACCTCCAGACGAGCTTCCTGCTCGGTGGGCGCGATCCACTGGCCGCGGTCGACGGCGTGAGTTTTTCCGTCGACCCGGGTGAGACCCTGGCGATCGTCGGGGAGAGCGGGTCCGGCAAGTCGGTGACCGCGCTCTCGATCATGAGACTCCTGCCCGCTCGAGTCGGAAAGATCACGCGCGGCGAGATTCATCTGCGCGGTCGCGAGCTCACGTCGCTCTCCGAGGAAGCGATGCGCGGCATCCGCGGCAAGGAGATCGGCATGATCTTCCAGGAGCCGATGACGAGCCTGAACCCGGTGCACACCATCGGAGCGCAAATCTCCGAGGTCCTGGTGGAGCACGAGAACGTGACGGCCGCGGAGGCCCGCGATCGGGCCATCGAGATGCTCGAACTGGTGGGGATCCCCGTGCCTGCGCGACGCGTGGACAACTACCCGCACGAGATGTCGGGAGGCATGCGGCAGCGCGCCATGATCGCGATGGCCCTCGCATGCAGCCCGTCCCTGTTGATCGCGGACGAGCCGACGACCGCGCTGGACGTGACGATCCAGGCACAGATCCTCGACCTCATGGAAGAGCTCCAGGATCGGCTCGGGATGGCGATCATCTTCATCACGCACGACCTCGGCGTCGTCGCGCAGATGGCTCAGCGGGTCGTGGTCATGTACGCAGGACAGATCGTTGAAACGGGTCCGGTAAAGGAGATCTTCGAGCGACCCCGCATGCCGTATACCGCAGGGCTCATCGCGTCGATTCCCCGACTCGGAAGCGCCGAGGAGGGTCAGCGTCTGAGAACGATCCCGGGCAACGTCCCTTCGCTATCCGAACGG
>JAYOKZ010000026.1:1881-40327 GCA_038120095.1 Gemmatimonadales bacterium | reverse complement strand
CCATGACCGGGTCCGAGTCGTCGAGGAGTCGAAGCAGGCGGAGCTGGTGATCCGTAATCCGGTCCCCGCCCGGAGCCGGTGCCCACGACCGGATCGCGAGTGCGTCACCCAGTCTCGCGAGGGTGTGCATCACCACGTCTACCTTAGCCATGGCGTAAATTGTATAACATTTTGATTCGTCAAATCAATATGTTGTATGCTGAGCGTGGTCGTGGATGAGTGCGTCCGCATCGTGACCACACTCCCTCGATCGCCCGTCGTCCAGACCAGAGCGGCCTCGACCCTCTTTGGCTCCTCCGCACCGGCGCACTACTTTGCTCCTCAAACAAGCGCGTCCCTGTCGGACGCGATGACCCGAACCCGTCGCAACACCGCCATGTTCGAGTGGATCAACACCCCGGAAGCCTGGGTTGCGCTACTGACCCTGACTGTGCTCGAGATCGTTCTGGGCATCGACAACATCATCTTCATCGCGATCCTGTCTGAGCGCGTGAAGGAGGCACAGCGAGCCAGGGCGCGCAGGGTCGGTCTGACGATCGCCATTGCGACCAGGATCATGCTCCTCTTCTCTCTCGCATGGATCATGCGCCTCACCGACCCGCTCTTCACCATACTGGATCATGAGATTTCCGGTCGAGACCTGATCCTGATCACGGGGGGGATCTTTCTGCTGTTCAAGTCCACCCGTGAGATCCACCACAAGCTCGAGGGAGAGCACCACGAGCGGTCCACCGGAGACCACCTTTCATTTGGAGCGGTTGTCCTTCAGATCGCCCTGCTCGATATCGTGTTTTCTCTCGATTCGGTGATCACGGCAGTCGGAGTCGCCGACCACCTCTCGGTCATGGTGATCGCCGTGCTGATCGCCGGATTCCTCATGATCGTATCAGCCGAGGGCGTCAGCGGGTTCGTGAGCGCTCATCCCAGTGTCAAAGTCCTCGCGCTCTCATTCCTTCTGTTGATCGGAATGTCACTGGTCGCCGAGGGTATGGGTCAGCACATCCCGAAGGGTTACGTCTACTTCGCGATGGGTTTCTCCGTGTTCGTCGAGATGATCAACCTTCGGGCGAGCCGGTCCCGCCCTGAACCGGTTCATCTTCGGGGCCCCCGCATGGACGACGCCTCAGCGGAACCCGCGGCGGAGTGACGATCCGCACCCGTCGCCCCTGGCCCGCTGCGATGTGACGAAAAAGCGGGCGCCACCCTGGAGGGTGACGCCCGCTCGAACGCTTCATCGATTCAGATGCGTCTTCCTACAGGCCCTGAACACCCGCCTCTCCACCTGCGGAGACGTTGAAGAAGAGCCACATGCCGATCGCCGAGTGTCCGGCGATGTAGCACACCATCGAATAATTGCCTGCTGCGTCTGCGACAAAGGTGATGGACTCGGTCTCACCCGGCATCGTTGCGTCGATCATCGACTGCGGATTTTCCGTGATGGCACCCGCGAACACCGGCTCCGGCGTCGGTGGGACCATGAAGTTCACCAACTCGGACGAGATCCCGAGGCTGTGCGCCATGTTCGGGTCACGGTTCTCGAGGTCGATGGTCACTTCGTAGCCCTCTGGGACCGTGATCGCCAGCTGGCCTCGAATCGCCCCGTTGTAGTTCCAGTAGTTGTTGTCCGGTGACAGACCCGCGACGACCGACAGCCGGACCGTCTTCGCATCGTGGTCCACCTGATACCAGTCGGGAATGGTCATCGGACCAGTTGGCGCCGCCGGACCCGCAGGCGCCTCCACGACAGCGGGCTCCGTGGACGGAGCGTCCGACGCACCCGAGTCTGCGGGCTCGCCACCTCCGCACGCCACGAGGAACAACGTCGCGGCGGGAAACAGCTTCAATGACTTCATGTCTCGCTATCCTCTTGTCTTCGTTGGGCCGCAGCACAGGGGGCCGCAGCCGAAACAGTTGAAGAAAAACTATCCGGATCCGAGGCGAGGTGAATCCGTGAAGGCCCGTACTGACTACGTGCGGATGTCACGTAAGCGGCGCGACGCATCCTCCCCGCCATCAGGTCGGCGCGTTGCTACCCCGGATGCCCGAATCGGTGCGCCCGGGGCATCACGCGGATCCATCCGAGCCAGGGGCCGCGTTCAGACGGACGGACGGATCAGCGGAAACCGTGGAATGTTCGCGCTTCTCCGGCCAGCGGATCGGGCGGACTCCAACGATCGGATTCGAAGTCGAGCCATCGGTCGAACAGGGCATCGGAGTACGTCGGCCCGAACGCCGGGCCAGCCATCGCCCGACCCGTCTCCGCCATGACGGCGGAGTATCCCCCTCGGGCAACCGTCACCAGGCCCACAAGGCCATCGTACGCCGTCCGGAAGTCGGGGGCAGTGAAGGTCACGCGTTGATCTTCGTAGTCGAGTCCCGGAACAGCCGACAACATGGACAGGTCCGCCGGCGGGACCGCGTGCAGCTGCGCACGTACCGGCTCCGCGAGTCGCATCACCCGAGCATCACGATGGCTTGCCATCGCCCGAGCCGCTGACTCCCGGAGATCCGCGCGAGCTTCGTCAACCGGTCTCGGATTGGCCGAAGAGGCAGACGTTGCAGTCTTCACCGTCACGAATTCCACCCACGGCATCGGCCCGGCGAGGTCCCCCGCCAGACGATCATCCCCGGACGCGAAGATCACGGGGACGCCGACCCGGCCCCACGAATACCCCACGACTTCCGTCTCCGTCACGGCCATCCCGTTCAGGACGAAATCAATACCCAGCGTGTAGGTGTGCGATGCGAATCCGCCACTACCCGTCTTGGCGTGCATCCCGACGACCGCAATCGCGTCGTATTCCCCGGGCTGCGTCAAATCGACGTACGCATCGAAGAGGCGATTACGGCTGATGAGTTGAGCGCGATCGTCGAGCTGGTCGAGAAGGAGGTCCGGCTCAGGGTTGCCACTGCCGTGACCATCCACGACGTGGACCTCGTCCGCTCCGCCGTCGAAAAGGCCGGCCACGACGGCGTTCACATCCCCTGTCAGGTAGGTGCGCCCGACGGAGTAGCGCTCGGGATGACTGAACCGGAAGGTGTTCGGGTCCGACTGACCGGTGAGCCCTTCCATGTCATGGTAAACCAGCACACGGACAACGCCATCGACGTCCGCAGCCGGCTCGGAGAGTGTACGCAGATCATCGGTCGTCGCAGGGTCTGCGGAGCCAACCGGCGAACACCCGACCGCAACCAGCAGGAGCAAGGTCCACGCACGGCATGGCGTCATCGCTGCTCCTCCCAGCCACTCCAGCCCGGGCCTCGTACTGCCCGGCCCGGCATCGCCCCCGTGTGCTCTCCGTCCCGCACCACCGCGACGCCGTTGACCAGCACGTGGTGTATCCCTGACGAGAGCTGGTGTGGC
Source organism: Gemmatimonadales bacterium (assembly GCA_038120095.1). Taxonomy (GTDB): domain Bacteria; phylum Gemmatimonadota; class Gemmatimonadetes; order Longimicrobiales; family Gaopeijiaceae; genus UBA2589. The sequence continues at coordinate 36,963 of JAYOKZ010000026.1, read as the reverse complement.
TCGTCATAGGTCGCGTGGTCACCGACGGTTCGCGGGTCGAACACCACGACATCGGCGTAGTAGCCTTCCCTGAGGAAGCCGCGTTCGCGGATCTTCAGCCGTGTTGCGACCGCAGCCGACATTTTCCGGACGGCGTCCTCGAGCGTCACCACACCATCCTCGCGCACGTATTTGCCGAGGACCCGCGTGAACGTGCCATACGCGCGTGGATGAGCCAGACCGGTCGCGACGGTCGGATCGATACCCCCTGCGTCCGTCCCGAACTTGATCCAAGGCTGCGCGATCTGCATGGCGACGTTCTCCTCGCTCATGAGGAAATACATCGTGCTCACACGCTGTCGCTCGGCCAGCACGAGGTCCATCGCCGTTTCCGTCCAGTGTCGACCCAGGTCGTCGGCCACGTCGGCAAGCCACCATCCTCGGTACTTCTGGTGCTCCGGCAAATTGAGCCCGAGAAGCATGGTCCCCTCAGGAGTGGCCAGCGAGCAGAAGGCCTCCCAGGGCTCGGTCTGCTCTTCCATTTCCGCCCTGATCCTCGCGCGCATCTCCGGGTTGGCCAGGTTGTCGAAAAGAAGCCCGTCCGCGGAAGCCCACGGTGGGAAGCATGCGTCCAGGCCGGTTCCCCCCGCCGTGTACGGGTACATGTTGGCCTGAACGTCCACGCCTGCCGCCCGAGCGGAATCGATCTTGGCCACGGCCTCGGCCGCCTTGTGCCAGTTCCGGCGCCCACCGGCTTTCAAGTGGTAGATCTCGACGGGGACACCAGCCTCGGTCCCGATCTCGATCGCCTCATCGATCGCCTCGAGGAAGTTGTCCGCCTCGGAGCGCATGTGCGTGATGTACACACCGCCGTAGGGCGCGGCGGCAGAGTTGATCGAGATCAGTTCCTCCGTCGATGCAAAGTTGCCCGGGGGATAGACGAGGGCGGTGGCCACACCGAAGGCGCCGTCCTCCATCGACTCGCGGACAGCCTGCTGCATGAGTCGCCGCTCGGGGCTTCGAGCCTCTCCCATGGCGAGTCCCATTCCGAGGATGCGGATCGTCGAGCCACCCACGAAGGAGCCGACGTTCACCGACGAACCGTGCCGCTCCATCGCCTCGATCCACTCTCCGAATCGCTCGAACTGGGTCACGCCGACATTGGGACCGGCGTTCTCCAACATTGCGGGACTCGACGGAGCATTGGTGGTGGACTCGCCCATGATCTCCGTCGTCACCCCCATCGTGACCTTGGACACCACGCGTCCGTCGCCATCTCCGAGGAAGTTGAACCTCGAGTGACTCTGGATATCGATGAAACCGGGCGAGACGACCATCCCGCTCGCATCGATCCGCGTCCGGGCGAGTTGATCGCTCAACAGGCCCGGCCTCGTGATCGCCACAATCCGATCCCCCCGGACACCGACGTCACCGGGGTACCACGCGTTGCCGGTCCCATCGACGATCTGGCCGCCCTCGATGACGACATCGAACTCCCCCGGTGGTGCGGCGGGCAAGGGGGCAGGCGTAGTCTCGAGCGTGGGTGCGGACGCGGGTGCGCAGCTGATGAGTAGCGCGGTGTAGAGCAGAGAAAGACGGCGCATGAGCTTGTGGGTGGTGGACACGCTGAGCACAGCGACCAATACCCGCCGGAACCTTACCCCGTCAACGCCAGGCGGCGATCAGTCTGCCTCGGACTGCGCCAACCGGGCTCGAATCCGGTCCAGAAATTTGGTGAGCGATGCCAGTTCCTTGTCACTCAGGGCCGACTGCAGCACGTCATCGACGGCCTCCACGGGCGCATCCAGACGATCGAGAAGCGCACGCCCTTCATCGGTGATGGTGCACCAGACACGTCGTCGATCCTCAACGCATCGGGTGCGCAACACCCAATCCTTGCGCTCCATTCGATCGATCAGGCGGGTCACACCGGGCGTACGCTCGACCATACGCTCTGCGACCGAAAGAGTCGGGAGTCCCTCATCACCGGCACCCCGAAGAATCCGGAGTACGTTGTACTGTTGGAGCGTGACATCCTCCGCGTCCAGCAGCTGAGACAAGAAGCGCTTGGAATCATCTGCCGTCCTCAGGAGCGCGACGTACGTCTCCTGACTCCGGGACGGGAACGGCCGGGTCTGCTTCAGGTCCTCCTGGATCGACGACGTGGTGTCAGACACGAGCTTCCCTCCCGATGCATCTGTTGACGCGAACTCCATTCAAGCTCGGTGTGGAGTGTGTCGAGCGCCACAGGGAAACCGTGCATATCTTGTGAAGTCGCCCGACGAGGGAGACCTCACCCTCGGAACCGAAGCCCTGACCACGATGCGCAGACGTCCGTACGCCTTTCTGAGGATCGGCCCACGATGGGTGAACATGTGCATGGTCACGGACATCGAAGACCACGGCAACGAGCTGAGGATCTTCGTGGCAGCGGACATGGCCCGACTGGCCGGAGCGGACAATCCCGAGGCGATCGACGTGGCTCGACGCTTCTCCGTAACGGACGAAGCAGACATCGCCAAGGTGAAGCAGTGGCTGCTGCTCAACGACGAGGACTCAGGTCACGGCCGTCACACGACATCCCGCAGCCCCCCCGGAGCGCCGGAGCGCACCGGGGCACACGAGTCGAGCTGCCAGAAGAGATCGGGCGCGTCCAGCGGCGGCGTGCGGCATTCCGGTGGGAGTTGTTCTATTTTTCGGCGCCCGATTTCGTACGCCCAACCCGATCGGATGGACGGGTCCGATGCGACTGAAGACCGCACTACTCGTGGCCCTTGTGCCTCTCGCCACCGATCCGACACCGGCGTCGGGTCAATGCGACGCCTGCGTCTTTCCCGGTGAAACGTGGGAGGTTCTCCGCGGGACTGAACTGACGGGTGCGGGTTGGAGCACCGATGTCCTGGGTGACCTGAGAACGTTCCTCAGAGATTCGGCGAACTCAACTGGCATCGTGGTCGCCGAACGGGGACGTGTCGTCTTCCAGTATGGTGACGTCCAGGAGCTGTCGTACCTCGCATCCGTGCGAAAGAGCATCCTCGCCATGCTCTACGGCCAATGGGTTTCGAACGGCACGATCGACCTCGGGTGGACCCTGGCGGAAATGGGTGTCGACGATGTCGGCGGGCTGCTGCCCATCGAACGACAGGCAACCGTCGATCACTTGATTACAGCCCGTTCCGGCGTGTACCACCCCGCCTCGAACGGAGGCGACAACCTGGCTGACGCCCCGGAGCGCGGGTCTCAGGAGCCCGGAGCGTACATGCTCTACAGCAACTGGGACTTCAACGCTGCCGGAGCCATCTTCGAGCAGCTGACGGGCCGGGACATCTACGACGAAGCCCAGGCGCAGCTCGCGACACCCCTCGGCTTCGAGGACTGGGACCGCAGCGCCCAGAGGAAATCAGGGAACCTCTCGATTTCACGGAATCCCGCCTATCACTTCTGGATTTCGACCCGGGACATGGCCCGAATCGGTCACCTGATGCTCAACGAGGGCCTGTGGGATGGTCGGCAGGTCATCGCTCGCGATTGGGCGCGACACATCGTCAGTGTCGTGACGCCACTGGAGGAGATGAACCCGGTCGAGCGCCGAGATGGTTACTTCGGGTACGGTTACATGTGGTGGGTATTCGACGGACCGACGGCCACCGGGCCTTTCGAGGGTGCGTATACGGCTCGGGGGGCGGTCGGCCAATGGATCACCGTTCTGCCGGCAATCGATCTGGTCATCGCCCACAAGACCAACAACGCCTATGGACGAACGACGGCGTGGGAGTCTTGGCACCGTCTGATCGAAATGCTTCTCGAAGCCCGAGGCATTCTGCCCGAGGCCGGATGGCCATGGCGATGACGTCGCCGAAGGCGCACGCGGCGTCGATCAGGAAGCGCCGGGCACACCCGGAGGTGCTCGGCTGGCGGGAGTGGGCAAGCCTGCCGGACCTCGGCGTCGGGGAAATCAAGGCCAAGCTCGATACGGGGGCGCGGACGTCTTCACTTCATGCATTCGACCTGACGCACTTCGAGCGCGCCGGCCGACCGATGGTCCGATTCGAGGTGCACCCGGTTCAGCGCTCGGCCGAGAACGCCGTCTTGGTCGAAGCTCCGATCGTCGACGAACGGTGGGTGCGCAACTCCGGAGGGGACCAGGAACTTCGTCCCGTGATCGAGACCTCCGTACGTATCGGCGGGCGTCTCTGGCTGATCGAACTCACGCTGACGAGGCGCGACGAAATGGGTTTCCGAATGCTCCTCGGTCGTCAGGCCCTCAAGAGGAGGGCTCTGGTGGATCCCGGGCGTTCATTCCGAGCTGGACACATCAACGAGAGGGCATCGTGAAGCTCGCCATCCTGTCCCGTAAGGGATCCCTGTACTCGACCACCCGCCTGAGAGACGCGGCAGAAGAGCGCGGACACGACGTTTCGGTCATCGACTTTCTTCGATGTTCGCTGGGCCTCGAGGGAAAGCGCGGGTCGATCCTCTTCCGGGGAGAGCAGATCAAGGTTGATGCGGTGATTCCGCGAATCGGAGCGTCCGTCACCTTTTACGGCACGGCGGTCGTCCGACAGTTCGAGACCATGGGCGTGTACGCGCTGGCTTCTGCCTCCGCGATCAGTACGTCGCGCGACAAGCTCTGCGCCCACCAGATCCTTGCCCGTGCAGGAATCGGACTCCCCGTCACGGCCTTCGCCCGGTCGGTCAAGGACACCTCGAGCGTGATCGAGATGGTCGGGGGAGCACCACTCGTGATCAAGCTGCATGAGGGTACTCAGGGGAATGGGGTCGTACTGGCGGAAACGAAGAAGGCGGCCGAATCCGTCATCGACGCCTTTCGTCAGCTGGATGCGAACATTCTGGTCCAGGAATTCGTGAAGGAGGCGGGGGGTAGCGATGTCCGCTGCATCGTCGTCGGGGGTCGAGTGGTCGCCGCGATGGTTCGCCATGCGGCTCCTGGTGATTTTCGCTCGAACCTTCACAGAGGTGGATCGGCAGAGGTTGCCAAGCTCACGACCAAGGAGCGTCGCACCGCGGTGAAAGCCGCCAAGGCACTCGGCCTGAATGTCGCGGGCGTCGATCTGCTGCGTTCCGGGCGCGGCCCTCTGGTGCTCGAGGTGAACTCTTCCCCGGGACTTGAGGGAATCGAAGCGGTGACCGGCATCGACGTGGCTGGAGAGATCATCGAGTTCGTGGAGAACCACGCGGACGACGAGTGACGCCGCAGCCCTTCATCGTCGCCGGGCAGCGCGTCGCACCCGGCACCCGCCGACAGATCAACCTGCCGGCCGGGCGCCTGCCGTCCGGTACGGAGCTCTCGCTTCGCCTGCAGGTACTGCACGGGACGGAGCTCGGACCGACCATCTGGATGAGCGGGGCCATCCACGGGGACGAGATCGTGGGCGTCGAGATCATTCGAAGAGTGCTCGAGACGATCGATGAGCGGGAACTGCGCGGCACCATCATCGCGGTGCCCGTGGTCAATGTCTTCGGTTTCGTCGCCGAGTCACGCTACCTGCCAGACCGACGGGACTTGAACCGCTCGTTCCCCGGGTCCCGGCGAGGTTCACTCGCAAGTCGGCTCGCCCGGCTGTTTGTGGACAACGTGCTGGAGCCCACGGAATTCGGCATCGATTTTCATGCCGGGTCGGACGATCGCACCAACCTGCCCCAGATCCGGGGAAATCTGGAAGATCAGGAAACACGCCGCCTCGCCACCGCCTTCTCCGCCCCGTTGATGATCCATGCGAAGACGATCAAGGGGTCCCTGCGGGAGACGGCGGTCAAGCGAGGGAAGCGCGTCCTCCTCTTCGAGGGCGGCGAACCTCGACGGTTCAATCCGGGACCGGTTCAGGCGGGAGCCGACGGCGCACTCCGTGTGCTTCATGCCCTGAGCATGATCGAGGCCTCACCGGTGTCCATGATCGAATCCGCGGAGGCCAGTTCCGCCACGTGGGTCCGCGCCCCTCGAGGTGGGATCTTCCACCTTCAAACGCGACTGGGAGCGCGAGTCCGACGCGGCGAACTGATCGGCATCATCACGGAACCGTCGGGCCGCGGAGGCCGTGAGGTCCGGGCGCGCGCTTCCGGAATGATCATGGGGCACGCCGTGAACCCGCTCGTACATCAGGGAGACAGTCTGGTGCACATCGCGGAAATGGACTGATGGCTGACAACGAGCGGCGAGCGAATCGTGATGCGGGCGACGTTAAGGGCCGGATGAGCGCAGGCTCCATTCGAGGCCTCGTGCGATGGGGCGGAATCCTGCTTTGTATCGCCGCCTGCCAGCCGGGGAGCACGTCAAGGGGCTGGGAGTGCATCGCGCCTGCCAACGCAGGAGGAGGCTGGGATCTGACGTGTCGTTCCGTGGGCCAGGTACTGTCCGACCTCGAACTGGCACCCGGGCTCGTACGCACCACCAACGTGCCGGGAGCAGGAGGGGGTGTCGCCTTCGCTCGAACCGTGGCACAGCGCTCCACGGACACGAACGTGCTCATCGCGGCATCGCCGTCGACCGTCCTTCGCCTTGCTCAGCGCCAATACGGAAGCCTGACGGAGCAGGATGTCCGGTGGGTCGGAGCCCTCGGCGCGGAGTTCGGAGTCCTCGCCGTCGCGGCCGACGCCCCATGGGAGACACTGGATGATCTACTGGAGGCGTGGAGACAGGATCCCGCTTCCGTCGTCGTCAGTGGGGGTTCCGCGGTCGCCGGGCAGGACCACATGAAGGTTCTGCTGCTTGCACACCGCTCCGGCCTCGATCCCCGTCAGATCCGTTACGTGCCCTTCGATGGCGGCGGCGAGGCGATGACGGCACTACTCGGTGGGTTCGTGCAGGTCTTCTCCGGTGAGGCATCCGAGGTCGAGGGTCAGGTCGCAGCTGGACGACTTCGCGTCCTGGTCACGCTGGCACCACAGAGACTGGAGGGCCCCCTCGCGCAGGTGCCGACCGCGACCGAGTCTGGCGTGGACGTGACGTGGGTGACGTGGCGAGGGTTCTACGTACCGGGCGAAATCCCGGACGAGGCTTACGCCGCATGGGTGGACGTCATCGAGCAGGTCGGGCGCTCGGCCGAGTGGGAGGAGGCTCGTCGAGTGAACCGCCTGCAACCATTCTTCCTGACGGGCGAGGAATTCTCCACCTTCGTTGAGCAGCAAGTGAGTGACTTCCGAGCGATGTCTCGCGACATCGGACTCATCCAGTGAGCGCCGCCGACCCACGCATCGAGGCGGACGGTCGGCGAGACCGCGCGGCAGGATTCGTGCTTCTGCTCGCGGGCGCGGCCACCGCGCTGGAGGCTCGGACGTTCAACGTCGCGTTCATGACGGATCCGGTGGGGCCGAAGGCGCTCCCGTTCCTCGTTGCCGCGGCCCTCGCGGCCGCAGGGGTCCGTCTGATGGCCAGCCCACGGGCTTCCGTGCCTCTCCCCGGCTCTGCCTCCCGGCACAGGATCATGCTCGCCGCGGGCACGTTCATGGTCTACGGACTGGCCCTGCCCTGGATCGGGTTCTTCGTGTCGACCACCTTCGTCGTCGCAGTGCTGGGCGGCCTGTTCCGGGGACCGAAGCTGGGCAGCGTCATGGCCGGCGCCGGCCTCGCTGCGATCCTGTGGCTCCTCTTCGTCCCTGTCCTCTCGCTGCCTCTTCCGGTTGGCGTACTGTGGATTCGCTGAGCCACCTGATTTCCGGGTTCGGCGTCGCTCTCCGACCCTTCAACATCCTCCTGGCCGTCGGAGGCGTGGGCCTCGGTACGTTCGTCGGCATGCTGCCGGGGATCGGCCCGATCAATGCGATTGCGATCCTGATCCCGGTCACATTCGCGTCCGGAATGCCCGCCGAGTCGGCGCTCATCCTGCTGGTGGGCATCTATTACGGATCTCAATACGGGAATTCGATCAGCACGATCCTGCTCAACGTCCCGGGAACCGCCTCGGCTGTCGTGACGGCGATCGACGGACACGCGATGACCCGGGACGGTCGCGCGGGCGACGCCCTGGCCATTTCAGCAGTCGCGTCCTTCATCGGCGGAACGCTCTCGATTTTCGGGCTCGTGCTTTTCGCGCCGATTCTCGCGTCGTGGGCGATCCGCTTCGGACCTGCCGAGTACTTCGCGCTCATGGTATTCGCGTTCTCGGCCCTTTCGAGCTTCGCCGGGGGCAGCATGTCGCGTGCCCTTGCATCGACAGGGTTCGGCCTCTGGCTGGCCACCGTCGGTCTGGACCCGAACAGCGCGATCCCCCGCTACACGTTCGGACAGATTCAGCTGTTGGACGGAATGGACTTCGTGGTGGTTACCATCGGGCTCTTCGCCGTGAGTGAAGTATTCCAGCTGCTCGAGGAGTCCGATGCCGGGCAACGGGCTGCAGCGATGTCCGGGCGGGTCGCCATTTCGATGCGGGATCTGGCGGCAACAGGGTGGACGATGGTCCGTGGCAGTCTCACCGGCTTTCTGGTCGGCGTGCTTCCCGGCGCCGGTGGCACGATCGCCTCCTTTCTGGCGTACAGCGTCGAGGAACGGATCGCGGGCTCGACAGGTCGTTTCGGGCGAGGCGACCCTCGCGGCGTGGCGGGCCCGGAATCCGCGAACAACGCCGCCGCCAACGGCGCACTCATCCCCCTGCTCACGCTTGGCGTTCCCGGGAGCGGTACGACGGCCGTGCTGCTGGGGGCGCTGCTGGGGCTCGGCGTGACCCCCGGGCCCCTTCTCCTCGAACAGGAGCCGGATCTGTTCTGGGGGCTGGCCGCATCCATGTACGTGGGGAACGCCTTCCTTCTCCTGATGAATCTGCCGCTCGTCGGCCTTTTCGTCCGAGCCCTGACGATCCCCCGCTGGATCCTGATCCCCGGCGTGTCCGCTCTCGCGTTCATTGCGGTCTATGCCGTGAACACCAGCACGTTCGATCTCGCGCTCATGACGATCTTCGGTCTCGTGGGCTATGTCATGCGGAAGTTCGACTTCCCCCTCGCACCGGTTGTCCTGGGTCTGGTGCTCGGCCCGCTCATGGAGAAGAATCTCCGACGCGCGATCGCGCTCTCCGGGGGGGATGGATCCGTGCTGTTCGACTCACCGATCGCGATCGCGCTGTGGGGCCTCGCCCTCGTGAGTCTCGTTGCACCGATCGTGCTGCGTCGTTGGACGAGTGATCTGCGCGGAGTGGACACTTCGGAACTGGGAGAATCATGAAATGACCTGGAAGAGCTTTCAGACACGCTTCCGGATCGCGGCAGACGATGCGCCGGACATGTCGCGCCGTACGTTCACTCGAGTCGTCGGAGCCTCGACGCTGCTCGCGGCTCTACCGGCCTGTCGGGGGAGTGATCCTGGGGTCGGAGCCGATGGGCTCCCCGTTGACGGGCCCTATGGCACGCACCTCCAGGATGGAGTCATGGTGCCGATGCGGGACGGGGTGAGACTCGCGACCGACGTGTATCTCCCCAGTGACGCGGCAGGTGTCATGCCCGGCCCGTGGCCCGTGATTCTGGAGCGAACGCCGTACGGCCGGAACCGCCCCAGCCGCTCCGAGCGATCCGTCGCCCAGCCCGAGACGGCAAAGAGTCGGGCAGAGGTGGCCGAGATCTTCGTACGAAGGGGCTATGCGGTGGTGTACCAGGACGTCCGAGGCCGCTACGACAGCGAAGGAGTCTATCAGAAGTACCTGGATGACGCGGCAGACGGCTATGACTGCTGCGCGTGGATCCTCGAGCAGCCCTGGTGCAACGGCTTGATCGGCACGAAGGGCCTCTCGTATGCCGCGCACACGCAAGGCGCCCTTGCCTCGGCCGGGGCCCCCGGAGTCGCCGCCATGTTCCTCGACTCGGGCGGTTTCTCCAACTCGTACCAAGGGGGAATCCGACAGGGGGGCGCGTTCGAGCTGAAGCAGGCGACGTGGGCGTATCGCAATGCCCTCGTCGCTCCGGAGGTCACCTCGGACCCGGCACTCCTGGCAGCGATGGAGGGTGTAGACGTCCATCGCTGGTTCCGGGAGATGCCCTGGAGTCCGGGCCACTCACCGGTCGCCCTCGCCCCGGACTACGAAGCCTACCTCTTCGAGCAGTGGACGAAAGGAGAGTTCGACGACTACTGGAAGCAGCCGGGCATCTACGCCGAGGGTTTCCATGACGTATGGCCTGATGCGCCGATGGTGCACATGTCCTCATGGTTCGACCCCTACCCCCGCACCGCAACGGACAACTACGTCGGACTCAAGACGAAGAAGCGTGGGCCTGTGCGCCTGATCCTCGGTCCGTGGACACACGGCGATCGATCCCTCACCTATGCGGGTGACGTCGATTTCGGTCCGGCGGCGACGCTGGATGGACAGCTCGCGGCCGACTTCTGGGAACTCCGTGTCCGCTGGTTCGACCACTGGCTCAGGGGGGTCGACAATGGTGTCGATGCAGAGCCCGCCGTGCACTATTTCGTGATGGGTGGTGGCAGCGGCCGTCGGAACGCGGACGGCCGGATGGACCATGGAGGTCAGTGGAAGACCGCCACGGACTGGCCGATTCCCGGCGCGATCCTCACACCGTACTACCTCCACCGCGATGGCCGACTCTCAACGGAAGCCCCGTCGGTCGAGGAGGATGGACTCACGTACCGGTATGACCCGGAGGCACCGGTCCCCAGTGTCGGCGGCACGATCACGTCCGGTGCACCCATCATGGTCGGTGGCGCGTTCGACCAGCGCGAGCGTGAGGATTTCTTCGGGTCCGAAGCCCCCTACCGACCTCTGGCGGAGCGGGACGATGTCCTCGTGTTTCAGACGGAGCCACTCCGGGAGGACGTCGAGGTCACGGGCCCCCTCGTGGTAGAGCTCTGGATCTCGTCGGACTGCCCCGACACCGACTTCACGGCGAAGCTGATCGACTTGTATCCCCCCAACGAGGACTATCCCGAGGGCTTCGCCATGAACCTCACGGATGGAATCATCCGATGCCGGTACCGCGACTCGTGGGAAGATCCGGTCATGATGGAGCCGGGTCGTCGTTACCTCGTCAGGATCGAGGCCTTCCCCACCAGCAACGTGTTCAAGGCGGGGCACCGGATCCGTCTGGATGTGTCGAGCAGCAACTACCCACACTTCGATCTGAACTTCAACACGGGTGAGCCGGAGGGTCTGGCCACCCACGCTCGCGTCGCCACGAATACCGTCTGGACGGATGCCGGGGGTTCGTCGTACGCCCTCCTTCCGATCGGGCCCGCCGGGAGGGACCAATGAACGTCGTCACCGGCCGAAACCACCCCATCAGGCGTTTTCAGGGCCTCGCGTTCAGCGCTCTCCTGTTTTCCGTCGGATGCACGACTCCGGACTTCGACATCGTCATCTCGGGCGGCACCGTGTACGACGGCTCTGGTGGGACCCCATTCGTGGCGGACGTCGGCATCTCGGAGGGTCGCATTCGGGAGATCGGTGATCTGGCCGGACGGAGTTCCGAAGAAACCGTCGATGCAACCGGGCTGATCGTCACACCCGGGTTCATCGACGCGCACTCTCACGCCGAGATGGACGAGGCATGGGGCCGTGACGGCAGGCACTTCCTGACGCAGGGTGTCACGACCGTGGTCCTCGGCCTGGACGGCGGCGGACCACCCGAGGTGGCCCGGCGACTCGATGCCTGGCAGGCCAACGGGCTTGGGGTCAACGCCATGACATTCGTCGGTCACAACGCGATCCGTCGCGAGGTCATGGGCCTCGATGCCCGGGCACCCACGCCGGACGAACTGGACAGCATGAAAGCGCTGGTCCGAAAGGGCATGGCCGAAGGTGCCTTCGGACTCTCGACCGGGCTCTTCTACACCCCTGGCACCTTTTCGGAAACGGCCGAGGTGATCGAGCTCGCCTCGGTCGCTGCAGAATGGCAGGGTGCCATCTACGACACCCACGATCGGGACCTCGGTGCCACATACCAGGGGGTCGGCTACGACGCGTCGGTGGCCGAAGGGATCCGGATCGGCGAGGAGTCGGGGTTACGCGTGATCTTCTCCCACTTCAACCCCCAGGGGGCAGGCAATTACGGCCGTGCCGACGTGGGCGCACGCATGATCGAAGAGGCGCGCGCACGGGGCGTCGAGGTCTGGGCCGCTCATCATCCCTATACCGCGACACAGTCCAACCTTCGCTCCTACGCCCTCCCTCGCTGGGCCTCCGGCGGCGAGACGGAAGTCGTTCTCGGCCGCTTCGAACACCCCGACTCGGGTTCTCTTCTCCGCACCCAGATCATGGAATCTCTCGCCATGCGCGGCGGAGCCGAGAAGATCATGATCGTCGACGAAGATCCGGAGCTGAACGGACGAACCCTCGCTCAGCGAGCCGCCGAGTGGGATCTCGACGTGCCGGCCACGGTCCAGCGGATCATCGCCGAGCACGGCAACGCCTCCGTGATGAACCTCGATCTGTACGACATCGAGAACACTCGGTACCTCGCTCGCATGCCGTGGATGATGACCTGCACCGACGGCCGTACGCCCTCGGAGGGACAGGTCGTGGCCCACCCCCGCGTCTACGGGGCCTTCCCCCGAAAGCTTCGGCTCTTCGCCATGGAGTCGCAGGATATCGAGATCCCCTTCGCGATCCGGAGTTTCAGTGGACTCGCTGCCGATTTCTTCGGGCTGGCGGACCGGGGCTACATCGAGATCGGCCGCATTGCCGACGTCGCGTTGATCGACCTCGACTCCTACCGAGACCTCTCGACGATGATGGATCCCCATCATTTTTCCGAGGGGGTCACCCATGTTCTCGTCAACGGAACGTTCGCAATTCGCGACGGGAACCCCACTGGGGCGATGGCCGGAGCGCCGTTGCGGGCGTCGTGGGAGCACGGGGCTTCCTGACCCCGTTCCGCCCTACTGATAGATGCGGACGTAATCGATTTCCATGACCGCGCTGACAAAACCGGCCGGTACCGCACCGCCGAGAGTCCCGCCCATGGCTACGTTCATCAGGAGGTAATGGGGATCGTCGAAGGGCATGCCCGCCGTGTTCGGCGCCTCGTAGAAAACGAGATCGTTGAACAGGATCTGGATCATGTCTTCCGACCAGATCATGGAGTACACGTTGAAGCCGTCCGACGCACCCGAAATCGAACGTGTCCCGCCCTGCGACTGATAGGCCCCGGTCTGAGTGTCACCCCAGTGCAGATGGCCGATGAGGTGATTCTTGTCCCACCCGTTCTGCTCCATGATGTCGATCTCACCGCAGGCAGGCCACCCGACGCTGCCATAGGTCGCCCCATGGAAGTTTCCGACTTCATCGATGTTGGCGCCGAGGGTCCACAGGGCCGGCCATGTCCCGAGCTCGGCCGGTAGTCGCGCCCGAATGTCTACCCGCCCGTACGTGAACGCGAAGGTGGAGTTCAGCCGCGCCGAGGTGAACCCCTTCGTCACCCCGTTGAACGTGTAGGTCTCCCGCTTCGCCGTAATCCGCAGCGTACCGTTCCGTACATAGGAGTTCCCGGTCCTCGCCGTATAGTGCTGAAGCTCGTCGTTCGCCCAGCGATCCCCGTTGATCGGAATGACCTGGTGGTGCCACTTCGTAGAGTCGACGGGCCCCTCGTACTCGAACTCGTCTCCCCAGACGAAGGCCCAGTCCCCTGACTGCGATGGCCCCACCTGGACGGTCACTTCCGTCGTAATCGAGTCCGAGCGACTGTCCAGAGAGTAAAAAACAGCTGTGATTCGGCGGGCATAGGTGCCCACCTCGCTGAAGGTATAGGTCAGCTCACCGGAGGAGCTGAACCACTCACCGCCGTTGTCGAAGCGGAATCGGACGCTCGCCACGTTGTTTCCGGTGGCGCTCAGAAATGCGACCCCGCTTCCATCGCCGAACTCGTGGTCCGGCTGCCCCTGAAGGCTCACGCTGAAGGCGAGGTCGGTCGGCAGCAGGGCCTCGGGCTCGTCCTCATCAATCACGGCCACGGGCTCGGAGCTGCAGCCCGCCACGAGCATGGCAGAGGCCCATGCAAAGAGGACGAGAGGGCGACGGAGCAAGACGTCTCGGGGTTGAAGGGGTCGCATTCGGGGTGTCGGAAGCTAGTGAACGGGCTTCGCAGTCCGAAGCGTACGCATCCCCGGCGCTGGCATGCAGGATCGTCACGTCGGACCGTCCACCGGCGAATTCGTCACTCTCCGTGCCCGAAGGCTTCTCGTTACACTTCCGGGTCTTCGCGACCCGAGCGACGCCCATGTTCAAGGATTTCCAGCCGTTCACCGTGTCGGTCGACGATACGGACATCTTCGGCGTCGTGGGTGGCAACGGCCCGCCTCTCCTGTTGCTCCACGGTTATCCCCAGACGCACGTCATGTGGCACAAGGTGGCCCCGGGTCTGGCAGAGCACTTCACAGTTGTGGCGACGGATCTCCGGGGGTACGGCCGATCTTCCAAACCCACCCCCCGACCGGACTACGCGAACTACTCGAAGCGAACCATGGCTGCGGACATGGTCGGCGTGATGAATCACCTCGGCTTCGATCGGTTTGGGATCCTTGCGCATGACAGGGGCGCACGAGTTGCTCACCGGATGGCCATGGATGCACCGGACGTGGTTCGGCAAATGTTGTTGCTGGACATCGCCCCGACGCGTGAAATGTACGCCAACGCCGACCAGGCCTTTGCACGGGCCTACTGGCACTGGTTCTTCCTGATCCAACCGGCGCCAATGCCCGAACGGATGATTGGTGTGGACCCGAGGGCGTTCTGGCTCGACAAATGCGGAGCAGGTTCCGCAGGCCTGACGCCATTCACACCCGCTGCGCTCGAGGCCTATCTGACCGCCTTCGATGATCCGCTCGCGATCTCGGCCAGCTGCGCGGATTATCGAGCTGCCGCGACGATCGACCTCGAACACGACGACGAAGACCGGGGACGAACAGTGACGTGTCCTGTCCGGGTGCTCTGGGGTGATCGCGGCGTCATCGAGGCAAACTTCGACTGCCTCGCGCTGTGGCGGCAACGCGCGGACCACGTGGATGGCGGCGCGTTGAAGGGTGGGCACTATCTGGCGGAAGAGCTCCCAGATGAGGTGCTCCGCGAGGCGATCGACTTCTTCAGCCGGGACGCTTAAATGACGACAAGACCGAAATATCGGATCGCGACCATCCCCGGAGACGGGATCGGCAAGGAGGTCATACCCGCCGGCCAGCACGCGGTGGACGCAGTCTCGAAGCGTCACGGATTCGATGTCGTCTGGGATGAATTCGACTGGTCATGCGAGCGTTTCGCAGAGTCAGGACGGATGATGCCGCACGATGGAATCGCCCAGGTAAAGTCTCACGATGCGATCTACCTCGGGGCCGTCGGGTTTCCCGGCGTTCCGGATCATATCTCCCTCTGGGGCCTCCTGATTCCGCTCCGGCGGGAGTTGGATCAGTACGCCAACGTAAGGCCCGTCAGGCTACTTCGCGGAATCCGATCGCCTCTGGAGGGGCGGGGAGCAGAAGACATCGACTTCGTCGTCGTCCGAGAGAACGTAGAGGGGGAATACTCCGAAGTCGGTGGTCGCATCTACGAGGGGACCGAGCGTGAGGCTGTGGTCCAGGAAGCCGTGTTTACCAGGCACGGTGTCGACCGCATCATGGACTTTGCCTTCGAGCTGGCGGAGCGCCGACCACGTCGGCACGTGACGTCCGCCACCAAGTCCAATGGCATCGTTCACACGATGCCATTCTGGGACGAGCGCTTCCGTGCCGCCGCCGAGCGGCACCCTGACGTCGGAATAGCCCAGTACCACATCGATATTCTGACCGCACATTTCGTCCTGCATCCCGACTGGTTCGATGTCGTGGTCGCGTCGAACCTGTTCGGCGACATCCTCTCCGACCTGGGTCCGGCGGTAGCGGGATCCATCGGGATCGCTCCTGCCGCCAATATCAACCCGACCCGTTCGTTCCCATCGATGTTCGAGCCTGTGCATGGATCGGCTCCCGACATCGCCGGCCGAGGCATCGCGAATCCGATCGGTGCGATCTGGAGCGCTGCCATGATGCTGGAGCACCTGGGCCACCCCGAAGCAGCGCAGGATCTGGAAGCGGGGATCGAGCGTTCGCTGAGTACTCCGCAATCTCGGACCCGGGACCTCGGCGGCTCGGCGGATATGGAAACTGCCCTGAGCGCGATACTCGATGGTTTGCCCTAGGTGCTCGGTCGAGCGGTCGCCGGAGGTCGTTCGAACCGGCCCTCCTCGCTCACTGGCCAACCCATGAGTGCCGCGACAGAATCTTGAATCGCCACCACGACGCTTCGTCGCACGTTCACCGATCGCCCCGGGAGACGGGATGAGACACCTTTCCCTGAGCGCAGCCCTTGCCGTCGGGTCCGTTGTCGCGCCACTCACCGCCGAGGCACAGGACTGGGCTTCGCTGGCACGGTACCGGGAGGCGAACGAGCAGCTCGGTCCCCCACTGGCGGATGAAGAACGCGTCGTGTTCTTCGGCAACTCCATCACCGATGCGTGGGCTCCCCACTTCGACGAGATGTTCCCGGGCAAGCCCTACGTCGGTCGCGGTATCAGCGGTCAGACAACACCACAGATGCTGGTGCGATTCCGGCAGGACGTGATCAATCTTGACCCTTCGGTTGTGGTCATCCTGGCGGGGACGAACGATATCGCGGGGAACACCGGCCCCTCGACGCAGGCCATGATCGAAGACAATCTCGTCTCGATGGTCGAGTTGGCCCGCGCGAACCAGATCGGTGTCGTCCTGAGCTCGGTGCTGCCAGCGTCGGACTACCGGTGGCGTCCCGGCCTGGACCCCGGCCCGAAGATCGTCGCGCTGAACGCATGGATGCGTGAGTACGCGGCCGACGAGGACATCGTCTATCTCGATTACCATTCCGCCATGACCGACGACCGGCTCGGTCTCGGGCCAGACTTGTCTTCAGACGGGGTACATCCCAACGAGGAGGGCTATCGCTTGATGGCTCCACTCGCCGAGGCGGCCATCCAGGCGGCACTGCGGCAACACTGAGACTGATCCACCCGGCCGGGTCACTCGCTCAGACGAACCGTGCCGCTCGGTATGGCCGCAGGAGATCCACAGACACGCCGTCCAGAATCTCGATCGCCGCCAGACGGCTCAGCGAGGCAGCGAGCGTAAAGCCACTATGCGTGACCATCGGGTACAGCCCCGGCACCTGGGGGACGAAGCCAATGATGGGGTGCCCATCGGTGGGCAGCGGACGCCAACCAACCGTGACGTCATCGAGCCGGGCACGCTCCATCGTGGCGAAGCGTGACCTGGCCATCTCAAAGACCTCGTCGGCTTCAGCCTGCTCCGAGTCGGGCCTGTCGGTGCTGTACATGGGCTCGCCCACGAAGCCACGACCCACCACATGGCGGCCACTCGGTTGCGGAATCACGAAGACATCGGGTCCTGCCACGATGGACGGAAGGTTCAGAGCGGGCCCCGAGGCATGGGCAAGCACGCCTGGAGCGGGACGTAACGGAATCGGTACACCCAACCAGCCAGCGATGACCGACGTATCGACGCCTCCCGCAACCACGACGGCATCGGCAGGGATCACCTCCGATTCGGTCCGCACGGCTGAGACGCGTCCGTCGGCAACTTCGATCGCCAGCACCTCGGTGTTGAGGCGAATATCCGCACCGAGTCCCGATGCAGCATCCGCCAGCGCCCGAAGTGCTTCGACGGGCTCCACCGCGCCCTCCAGCGGTGCGAACACAGCCGCGCTCATATCCGGATCCACGACCAGAGACGGCACCAGATCCCGCACGCGCGCCTCATCGATCAGCTCCATCGGATAACCCCAGACCTGCTGCCGGTCCGCAGCCGAGCGAAGGGCAACCCCGGCTTCGGCGTCGCGGCTCCACTCGAGGCGACCTCCCCACTTGATCCGAATGCCATCCACCTCCTGTTCCAGCTCGTGCCAAGCCAGAGTGCTGAGACGGCTGATCTCGAAGTAGTGCTGCGGAAGCTTGCTCTGGTGGGCATTGATCCACGCGCCCGAAGCTCCGGAGGCACCCGAGCCGAGGTCGGCCCGCTCGCACAGGGTGACCTGAGCTCCGCGCCTCGCCAGACGGTAGGCGGTGGAGCAACCCAGTATGCCGCCGCCGATGACCACCACGCGATCGGCCCGAGGTCGGAATCCGGACGTCACGGCAAGCGGGACTCCGGCGAAGAGCTGCAGCAGCTGTCGGCGATCCACGAACTACGACCTCGCAGGGATGCTCAGGGTTTCGGGAAGCTGACTGACGCCGCAACCTCCCGGAAAGACCTCCGGCCCGCAACATCGTCGCGAGGCGGTGCGGGGCGAGCACGCGATCGAGTGGCCTCGAGGCCATCCGGCCCGGACCACCACGTTCACACCCGCCTGAACCCGATCCGCACCATGCCACCCCTCGCGTGCACCCTCCTGACACACCTCACCCCCTTGCCTTCGTAAACCTCGCCAGCCGGGTTGGATTTCCTTTCCATGGGCTGTAACCTCCGTAATCGTTTCGCCCTTCGCGCCTTCGCTCGAGGGGCACCACACTCCCCCAGGAAGTTGGAGCGCAGGATGAGGAGATTTGTCAGGCTTTCGGTGTTCATGACCGTCGCGATGGTGGCGGCTGCGGGTCCCATCGCCGCCCAGTCCCTCTCGATCGGGGGGAGCTCTTCGAACTTCGGCCGCACTTCCCTGGCCCCCGGCTTCACACCCGACCCGTTCCGGGTATCCGTCGTCTCCGGTGGAGCGATTCATGTTCCGTCACTGAATCTCACGAGCGGATGCGTCGGTTACGCGACTTCGCAGCCCGACTACATCATCGATGTCACGGGCTTCATGAGTTACCTGTCGATCTACGTGGAAGGCAACGGGGACACCGGGCTGGTGATCAACGATTCCAACGGGGGCTGGCACTGCGACGACGACTCTCACTCGGGTACCAACCCGAGGGTCACGTTGTACAACGCCTCTGCCGGCCAGTACGACATCTGGATCTCCAGCTACAGTTCCGGGGAGTCCATCCGCGGCACGCTCAACCTCACGGAGATTCGCACTCCGTAGGGTCGCGGCGTCGCATTCGGCGCATGTAGTTCGATCGAGCCGGCAGGCCGCCCAGCGGCCTGCCGGCTCGCTTGCCCGTACTCGACCCTGACGCTTCCCGCCGGCGCTGGCCCGGGGAATTTTGCAGCGACGCGGATCGACCCACCTCTCAAGGTCCTGGGGGGTCGGGAGGCTGGAAGGATCCGGGCATCATGATTCAGTCCTGCCGGCGCCCGAATGAGTCGCCGCTCCGGAGCGCTCCGGGATTCCGGTCGCGGGGCGACCCCTCGCTTGGCAACTGCGGGAACGAACGGGAATGGGCCGCCAACCGTTGCGTGAAGGCCCCACCTGGGATTGTAAACTCAGGTGGGGCCATCACTTACCTAAGTGCGCCCGGCAGGATTCGAACCTGCGACCTCATGCTCCGGAGGCATGCGCTCTATCCAACTGAGCTACGGGCGCGCGACTTCCCTCTTGGGCCGGGAAAGCTAGTGGTAGCCCCGCTTCATTGGTAGCGTCGAGTTCGAGCCGGATCTCGGGCCGCGCACCCCACGGTCACTGCCGACGAGTGGCCGGACCCACACTCCCGTCAACGCCTCAGGCGATAGGAAAGTCCGGTGCTGAACCAGATCGGACCGATCTGGTCCCTCGTCCCGAAAACGACCGACCCACGGGCACGAATCGGGATCGCGAGGTGTTCACCGACCTGCACCAGCGTGCCGAATCCTCCGAGGATGGACGGGTCCGTCCGATCGGAAAAACGGAACGCACCCATCCCGACCTCACCGAACCACAGACCTTCCTGAAACCAGAAGCGCGTGGTCAGTCCGCTCCGGTAGGCTTCTCCGGTGTACGGTTGGGGAACGCCCTCTTCGACAAACTGGAAGTCGACCAGATGCTGAAAGCCCAGGTCGAGAGCCAATTGCAGGCCTCGTCCGTACCGGCGCCCGAACACGAGCGCCACGTCGCCACCGTAGAGAAGGCGGTCGCCGTTGAACACTCCCTGCCCGACCCACTCCACCAGGTCAACGAGCGTGTACCCGACATTTCCGTTCACCTCAGCGTGGATCTGTGCTTCGGTTCGACTCGGGGTCGCCGCGAATGCGGCCAAGACATAAAGCGAGATCAGGAAGGGTCGCACAGCGTACCTGTCACGGATCAGAGTGAGTGCGCATCGGCGTCTACACATCATCGGGCAACAGGTCACAGCCCGCCAGCAGAGGCCTCAGAGCTGCGGAACGAGGGTCGGCACCCGCCGCGACCTGCGACGGGTACCGCCCGAGTGAGCGCGCGGAATAAGCCGAGTTCTGTCCCTCCTTCGAGGGGAGGATCATTCATCTGGGACTGCTGTCGCCAGCAGCCTCGAGCGGCCTACCCGGGACTCGAGTGGAGCGGACCACTCCATCGCCCCCTATTTGGCCTTGCTCCGGGTGGGGTTTACCAAGCGGCCTCTGTTACCAGCGACCCGGTGCGCTCTTACCGCACCATTTCACCCTTGCCTGTGCCGCGAACGGCCATCGGCGGTGTCTTTTCTGCTGCACTTTCCGTCGTCTCACGACGCCCGGGCGTTACCCGGCACCCTGTCCTGTGGAGCTCGGACTTTCCTCCGACGGACGAATCCGACGGCGATCCTCACTCGCCACGCTCATCCGGAAGATCGCCCCAAGCGCCTCGTCTGTGCCAGAGCCAGTCGTCTCGCCAGCCGTGCCGACGAACGCTCCCGTCTCGCCGCAGACTTCGCGGCGCGGTATCGTCGCGACCATGAATGCACCCGCGTACGACCTCGACGAAGTCCGGCGCCAGATTCCCATCCTCGGGACACACATCCCGATGAACAATTGCTCGCAGGCACCTCAGAGCCTGGTGACCCGTGCAGCCGCCGACGAGTACCTGTCCTCCTGGGCCCGGGACGGAATGGATTGGGACACGTGGATGGCCCGGACCGACGAGGCCCGCGCCGAGTTTGCCGCCTTCGTCGGTGCTGATCCGGCAGACGTCTCCGTCGCGACCTCGGTAAGCCAGTCGACATCGAGCGTGGCGAGTTCACTCGACTGGCAGGGAGACCGTCGCCGGATCGTTGCGAGCGGGGCGGAGTTCCCGACGGTCGGCCACGTCTGGCTCGCACAGGAGCGCACAGGAGCGGTCGTCGACTGGGTTCCGGTCCGGGACGGAGCCATCGCCCTCGACGACTATCGGGAGCGGATCGACGAGCGAACACTTCTGGTGTCCGCATGCCGCGGCTACTACCAGACCGGATTCAAGCAGGATATCCCGAAGATCGCGGAGATCGCCCACGCTCGTGGGGCCCTTCTGTTCGTCGATGCCTACCAGACGATGGGCAGTGAAGCGTTCGATGCCCCCTCGTCCGGTGCCGACTTCGTCACCTCCGGAAATCTGAAATTCCTGATGGGCATACCGGGGATCGCATTCCTGTGGGTCAATCCCGAGATCACGTCACGACTCAGACCTTCCGTCACGGGCTGGTTCGGTCGCGCGAATCCCTACGAATTCGCGGCGGACCGGCTTGACTGGGCGGATGGAGCACGGCGCTTCGACCTCGGGACCCCACCCATCCTGGAGGCGTACGTCGCGGCGGCCGGCATGAGGTGGTTGCGGGAGCTGGGCCTCGATGCCGTCCACGCGTGGAACGCCGTGCTGGGGCGGCGCTGCGTGGAAGGCGCGCTGGAACGTGGCCTCACCGTGCTCGGGCCTCTCGATCCGGATCGACGTGCGCCTACGACCGCCATCGCATGCGACGACGCGCACGGCGTGGAAGACGCCCTGAAAGCCCAGAGGATCATCGGATCGGCCCGAGGGCCCGCCATCCGACTCGCGCCGCACTTCTACAACACGATCGAAGACGTCGACCGTGCCCTCGACGTCACGGCCGCTGCCATCCGGGGCTCATGAGCCGCGAGACCTTCGGCTCTCGCCTGACTGTCCTCGCCACGATGGTGGGCCTGGCCGTCGGTCTCGGGAACGTGTGGCGCTTCCCGTATATGGTCGGGCAGTTCGGCGGCGCGACGTTCATTCTGCTGTATCTGGCGATCGCGGGCCTCGTTGCCGTTCCTGCTCTGATGGGCGAATGGGCCATCGGGCGCCACACCCGTCTCGGATCTCTGGGCGCATTCGAGGCGGTGGGCGTCCCCGGAGGACGTGCTCTCGGTTGGATCCTGGTCCTGATCTCCTGGGCGGCCGTCGCGTATTACACCAACGCGATCGGGTGGGTCGCGTTTCACGGGCTGGCGCAGGTCGCGACCGGGCTGGGTGCAGGCTTCGACCCATCGGTGATCCTCCCGCCCGATACGGGGTTCTCGCCGCGCAGCACAGGGCTGCAGTTCGGCTTCACGGCGTCGATCCTGGCGATCCAGGCAGCAATCATCCTTCGCGGTGTCAGGCGCGGTATCGAGCGCGTTTCCACGTTCGCGACGCCGGTCCTGTTCGCCACCCTGCTCATCCTGATTGCTCGCTCGGTCACCCTCGAGGGCGCCGACGCGGGGATCGCTTGGCTCCTGGACTTCGATCTGAAGGCCCTGTCCCCGACGGCAGCTGTGGCCGCCCTGGGCCAGGTCGTCTTTTCCGTCGGCCTCGGCGGCACGCTCATGGTCGTGTACGGATCGTACCTCTCGGACGATGCCGACATCCGGAGCACCGCGGCGCTGACCGTCCTGGGTGATACAGGGGCGGGCCTGCTCGCCGGCCTCGCCATCTTCCCGGCCGTGTTCGCCCTGGGTCTGGAACCGTCGGCAGGACCGGGCCTGCTCTTCGCGACGCTGCCCGAGGTCTTCGCTCGCATCCCCCTCGGGTGGCTCTTCGGGGCCCTGTTCTTCTCCGGACTCTTCGGTGCAGCGCTCCTTTCCGGTATCGCGGCGTACCAGGTACTCGTAGCCAGCTTCACGGACGTTCTCGGGTGGAGCCGTACCCGGGCCGCCGGAACGGTCTACTGCGTGTCACTGATCCTGGCGATCCCGCCCATGATCAACCTGAGGATCTTCATCCCTTGGGACCTCACCTTCGGGTCAGGCGGCCAGACGTTCGGAGCACTCGCTGCGGTCGTGACCGTCGGGTGGGTGCTAGACCGCGGTACGCTGCTCCGACAGCTCGCAGGCGATGTGCCCTCGACCGGGGATCGCGTACTCATCCACTGGCTCCGCTGGTTCGTGCCGGTGGCCGTGTCCGTCGCTGCCCTGTGGTGGCTCGCGACCGACGTGCTGGGTATTGTCGGGGCGGCCTGATTTCCCCCCGGATTCGTCTCATGAGACGCTCGCTACTCTTTGGAGTCACCCCGTTCATCCTGCGTGCGGCATTGGCGCTGCTCGTGGTCAGCGCGATGCCGGCACCGGGCTCGGCCCAGAGCGAGGGCGTCGTCGTCTATCTCGTGCGTCACGCCGAGCGAGCAGAAGATGGGACGAGCGACCCTCCAATCTCCCGGGCTGGCGATGAACGGTCGGAGCAGGTGGCGGCGCTCCTTCGAGACGCAGGCATCACCCACATTCACACCACGGATTTCAAGAGAACCCGTGCCACCGGGGCACCCACAGCGGCGATGACCGGCCTCGAGATGGAGCTGTATGATCCGCGCGACCTCAGGGGGATGGCAGACCGACTGCACGGCATGCCCGGCCGGCACCTGGTGCTCGGACATAGCAACACCACCCCTCAACTCGTGGAGGCACTCGGTGGAGAGCCCGGCGCGCCGATCGAGGAAATGGAATACGACCGGCTGTACATCGTGACCCTGATGGATGGGCGGACATCCACTGTCCTGCTGCGGTTCGGCTCACCCTACGAAGGCTGACCAGCCCGATCGTGCAGGTGTACGTACGATGACGTATGACGCGGTTGTGGTGGGCGCGGGCCCCAACGGACTCGCGGCGGCGATCGAACTCCAGCGTAACGGGTGCCAGACTCTCCTGATCGAGGCCGAGGAGACGATCGGTGGAGCTGCCAGAACGGAGGAAGTCACGCTCCCGGGCTTCCTGCACGACATCGGTTCGGCGATCCATCCGCTGGGGGTGGGCTCGCCATTTTTCTCGTCGCTGCCACTGTCCTCCTTCGGCCTCGAATGGGTGCATCCTCCCGTGCCCCTGGCTCACCCGCTGCAGGACGGACCTCCGGCGTTCCTCGAGCGGGATCTCGACGTGACCGCGTCGTTACTCGGCGCCGATGGGCCGGCATGGACGCGGATGTTCGGGCCCTTCGTGGATCAGTGGTCCACCTTTGTGGACCATGTACTGCGCTCCCCCTTGTCGGTGCCGAGCGCCCCGATGCTCATGGCGCGCTTCGCTTCGCTCGCGCTCCGCTCGACACCGGCGATCGCCAGGGCATTTCGGGGTGAGGCCGCTCGCGCGCTCCTGGCAGGAAATGCGGCCCACGCCGGCACACCGCTCACGCATCGGCTCACCGGCGCGGTCGGAGCAACGCTCATCGTCGCCGCACACACTGTGGGATGGCCGTTCCCCCGGGGTGGAGCGGGGTCGCTGACGAGTGCCCTCGCCCGATACTTCGAGTCGCTTGGCGGCACGATCGAGACCGGTCGGACGATCCATTCGCTCGCAGAGATCCCATCCGCAAGAGCAACACTTCTCGCCCTCACCCACCGGCAGGTCGCAAGCTTGCAGGAGTCAGGGCTGCCGGAGCGCTTTCGGGCGCGCCTCGCACGCTGGCACTACGGCCCCGGTGCATTCAAGCTGGACTGGGCTCTCGACGCTGCAATCCCGTGGCGCGACCCCTCGGTGGCACGAGCTGCAACGGTCCATGTGGGGGGCACGCTCTCCGAGATCACCGTGTCCGAGCGTGCACCAATTGCAGGTTTCGTCAGCGAACGCCCCTTCGTTCTCCTGGCGCAGCCGTCGCTTTTCGACTCCTCACGAGCTCCGGCAGGCAAGCATACGGCATGGGCGTACTGCCACGTGCCGAACGGCTGGAGCGGCGATGCGACGGATGCCATCGAAGCCCAGGTCGAGCGTTTCGCCCCCGGCTTCCGAGAACGGATCCTCGCACGTTCCTCGTGGGGCACCCACCGCCTGGAGGAGTGGGACACGAACCTCGTGGGAGGCGACGTGAACGGGGGAGCCCTGACGCTTGCTCAGACGTTGGGGCCGTCACGTTGGGGGCTGTCCCGTTACGTCACTCCGCGGAGAGACCTCTATCTCTGCTCGGCGTCTTCCCCCCCGGGGGGCGGCGTCCACGGAATGGCGGGTTACCACGCAGCGCGTGCCGCGCTGACCCGCTCGCTCGGGTTCGGCCGGTAGCGCAGGAGGTCGGGCTGGGCGCAGCACGCGTCAACCGAGCCGCACGACCATGCCGTGAGACAGAACGGCGTCCCCACCGGACTTGGGCACCAGAAGGCACTCCGCCCCCTCGTAACCGTTGATGAGCGCAAGGCCATCCCGCGGCGACAATACGAGAACAGCCGTCGAGAGTGCGTCGGCCTCTGCCGCGGTTGGTGCCAGAACGGTCACCGAGCTCAGGTCCCTCGGTGAGCGACCGGTACGCGGATCCACGGTGTCGAAATGGCGATGGTCCGGCGTGAAGTTGCGAAGGTAGTCACCCGAGGTCGCGACACCGTCGCCATCCAGCTGCACACGACCCACGAGTTTGCCGGCCACGCGAGGATGTTGAATACCGATGGTCCAGGGCTCCCCCGACGAACTCGGGCCACCGGACGTCATGTCCCCGCCGGCATCCACGATCACCCGTTCCGCCCCACCATCCGTCAGAACGTCGACCGTCCGATCGGTGATGTACCCTTTTGCGATACCGTCGAGGGAGATCGCCATCCCACGTCGCGCCAGCTGGATGCCTCCCCCGTCGATGACGAGACCGCCGTACCCGACGAGGTCGAGGACCGGCGCAAGCTCCGCGGCGGGCGGAGCAGTTCGCTGCTCGTCGAACCAGTCATGATAGAAGTCGACCAGCGGGCCGACCGTCACGTCGAAGGCGCCGTGAGATCGCCTGCTCACCTCCAGACCGAGCGTGAGCACGTCGACCAGCTCCGACGGCGGCGAGGCCAGCTGCCCCGTCGCATTGAGCCGACCGACTGCCGAGTCGGCACGGTATCGGGAGAGAATGGCCTCGAGGCGCTCCATCTCGGCGAAGGCGCGTCCGATCATCGCACCGGCCTCAGCCGCATCCTCGTGCACAACGGTCAATGAGACGCTGGTCCCCATCCGGATGCGGGTCTCACTCACACGATGGAGACCGGCACGTCTCAGCACTTCGGCTGCGACCCCCGAAGCGAAGGCAGCACCGATGCCCACCCCTGCCGTGATCCGAAGCGCGTCCCTTCGGGACATGGTACTCATCTCAGACACCGGTCTCGACCTTCAATTGGATGAGCCGCGGTCGCACCTCCTCCATGTCGTGCCGACAGACACCACGCCGTTCGATCAGTTGGACCTCGCAGACATTGCAACGGACACATTCGTGAACGTCGATCACCGACTTGCGGATGGCTCCCGTCGGACATTTCTGCTCACACACCGAGCAAAGAGAGCACTGCTCGACACGGGGTATGCGACGCAGAGAGACGAGGGAAAGGATCCCGAGTGCGGCACCGAGCGGGCACGCGTATCGGCAATAAAAGCGCGGCACGACGACCGACGCGGCCAGGAATGCACCCGCGATGAGCCACAGCGGCAAGGACGGACTCAGAAAAAAGACCGTCCCGAAGGGCTCGAAGTACTGGTACAGACTCACATGACTGCCGAGGAGGGCCGGAACGATGATCACGGCCAGGATGCCGTACTTCACGGCTGTGGCCGGGCGATGCACCCGTGATGGCAGCGGACGCTTCCACGACTTCGGCACCAGCGCGTCGATCATGTCCTGCAGAGCGCCGAATGGGCACAGAAAGCCGCAGAAGACACGACCCCATACGAGCGTGGTCAGCAGTGTGAAGGTGACCATGAGAAGGAGTGGCAAATCCCTCAGATAGACGCCGACCCCCGTCCAGATCCCACTCGTGATGTGTGAGACGGAGAGGAAGCCACCATCCCACCATCCCAGCACAAACAGAGTGACCGTGAGTGAGACCCAGCGGAGCGCAGGCGCTTTCGTGAAGAACGCCAATGAGCCAAGGGCGAGAACCATGGCCATCAGGGCGAGGCGGCCCCAGGACGCGCCTTCGAGCGTTCGCTGAAGAAGAGACTCATCCTCGGAGACCACGAACTCGACGAACGAAGAGGCATCCTGAGAGGTGGCGCCCCCCTCTTCTCCCTCGAGAGAACGACCCGACATGGGATCGTCCGCAGGGGCAACGTCGCCTGCTTCGGCCTCGTCACCCGGTTCGGTCGTGCTCGTCTCGCCGGGACGAGCCTCTGTCCGGGAAGCGTCTTCCGGACCTGCCATGGCTCCCTCGCCCTCAGACGTCTCAGCGACCGCTGCCACGTCGGACGCAGCTCGTGAGACCACGACGTCTTCCGCGTCGGCCTGAGAGGCAGCTTCGGCCTCCGCCAGCGCCAAGGCTTCCGCAGCCGCTGTGCGAGCCTCGAGGCTCAGATACTCGACCGTGTGCACTCCAAGCTGGTCGAGATCGTAGACGAAGCGAAACGGCCGGGACGGATCGATCGACGAGTCGACCAGCATGATGCCGACCATGGTCGCCTCACCCGAGACGATCCCTCCGGATGGCAGACCCATGGAGATCACGTTTCGCGGATCGATTGCGGTCGTGTCGCCGTCCTGCTCGATGCTCCATCCCTGTTGTCGAAAGAGCCGGAGGCGGGACCCGTCGATCGTGTACAGCATGAGGTTGTCCGCTCCGCCACGCCGCTCCGCCGACCGCTGCGCGCGCTCGTACAGCTGAGCACCCAGGAAGTAGGCTCCGAGTCGATCGTTTTCGATGAATGCGAGTCCGATGCCGGCAGAGCCTTCACCGGGCTCGGTCACCTCGAAGCGCTGGACGATGCCCGACTGCCGTAGCTCGAACCACGAGAGACCGATCGGATCCACCACCTCCGACGTCGCCACCGAAGGTCCATCGACGAGCGCGTACGCGTTCGCGATCCGGCGCGCAGCGTCACGCACGCCACGAGACAGGGCTCGAACACTGATCGAGACCCGGGAAATGCCCTCGACGTCGTTCCAGACCTGGAAGGGATCCCCAATGTGCTTCCCGGCGAACTGCTCCTGGAAGCCGGGCGTCCGCAAGAAATCCCCCATGCTCCGCATGTAGGACTCGTTGTAGTCCGTGACGCGCATGCCCGTGAGCGTTCCATCCGGACGCATTCCGACGAGTGCTTCGATCGGACCGCTGTACCCGAATTGTTCGGGAGGAAGATCGGAGGTCAGAAAGACGTAACCGGTGACCACTTCCGAGCCATCGGGCGATACGGCGAACCCCGTAACCACGGGCGGATCACCCGCGACCTCGCCGAGTCGATCAGCGGTCGGCATGACCGTGCGGATCAGCGATTCGGGAATGCGTTCGATTCGCTGGCCGAGCAGAGGACTGAAGCCGGAGATGGCGAGAAGCGCGACCGCAAGGGCCGCAGGACGAATCGATGCACACGGGTACATCGCGCGAGCATACGTGCGATGACCCGACTCAGCAATCGAAGCGGGCCCGGACCACCGGCCCGGACCCGCCCCCTTCGATCTGCCCGGGTAGTTCCTAGTTGCCGAAGCTGCGTCGGGGTGCCCGGCACTGGGGCCACTGCCCGATCGACGGCGCATTCTGGGTACGCCGCGACACCCGCATCGGCCCTTCCGGCCGGGTCGTCGGCAACACGACCGTTTCGCGCGACACGCGTTCCGGATCCTCGGAGGCCATGTACGCGACCATCGCCGCGAGCGTCGCGTTATTCCGGAGGTCGTCGAAGACGACCTTGTCGAACGTGTCGATCCCCGTATGCCACGTGTACTGGCGGTAGTCCGGGTAATTCGACTGGAAACGGAACGACGGCGCGGGTACGCACAGGAATGACATGTGATCGCTTCCACCGGACTCC
The DNA here is from genome assembly GCA_038120095.1 of Gemmatimonadales bacterium. Taxonomy (GTDB): domain Bacteria; phylum Gemmatimonadota; class Gemmatimonadetes; order Longimicrobiales; family Gaopeijiaceae; genus UBA2589. Next base: position 8,063 of record JAYOKZ010000026.1, on the reverse strand, counting down.
GGCAGACCCGGAATGTCGAGCTCGATGTGCTGGGTGATCTCGGGAGGAATCGCCGAGAACCATCGCGCGAAGTGTGATCCCGCCTCCTGCAGGCCCATCATGCGAACGTAGTCCACTCGCCAGGTACCGTTGTCCTGATTGAAGGCGGATTGAAGGCCCGCCATCACCTCGGGGTGGTCCGCCTGGAAGTTGTTGGAGCCGATCAGGCCCCGCTCCTCGGCATCCCAGTGTCCGATGATGATGGTCCGGCGTGGGTTCGGATACGCCGTCTTCAGGAGCCTCGCAGCCTCCAGCATCATGACGGTCCCCGTCCCGTTGTCCGTTGCCCCGGAGGCCCCATCCCACGAGTCGAGGTGGGCACCGAGCAGAACGTACTCGTCGGGGAGTTCGCTGCCCGGCATGGTCGCGACGACGTTGAAGGCCGGCACCGTCCCGGTGAACTCGGCCTCCGCTTCGATCCGGACACGGGGCGACTGACCGTTCATTGCGAGCCGTGTGACGAGGCCGTAGTCCTCGCAGCTCAGCTGAATCGTGGCCACGTCTTCGGTGCTCGCATCGAAAATCTTGTCGGCGCCCCAGCCGTCCGACCAGAGCGCGCGGAAGATGGCCGCAGCCCCGGCCTCCTCGAGTTTCCGTGCGACCACCGCCTCGGCACCCCGCGCGGCTCCCTGCTGCATCCCGGCCGCGATCAGGAGCGAGCGAGTCCACGCCTGCTCTGCAGACTGACGCTCCTGCTGCATGCGGCGGTAGGATGCGGGAGTCGCATTGGCCTCCCACGACTCCGGCGCACGGCACGTCGGCTCCGGGAAGGAGATCGACACGGCCTTCCCCGCGACCTCCGGCAGCCACGCTTCGAACTCCGCCTCGCTCCCGAGTTCCGGCAGCGCGATCACATCCGCGTCGACGACCCCACCGCTGCCCGGACTCCAGGCCATCATCGTGGCGTTCAACGTACGGATGCGCGGTTCGATCAGATCGACGTGCGTGATCCCACGCTCCCACCCTCGCCACGTCCCGTACTCGTGCCGGTCCGTCTCGACTCCCCACGATGCGTACACACTCTCCAGCCACTCGGCGGCACGCACGTATCCCGTCGAGCCGGTGAGCCGGGGGCCGATGGAGTCCATGAGGGCCTGAGCGAGCGGATACGCCTGGGATCCCTCCTCCATGCCCTCCTGCCACATGCGGCGAATCACCGGGTCGTCGGTTGGAAACGTCTGGGCATGGAGCGCAGGTGACGCCATCAGACCAACCGCCACCAGCATGAACCACATCTTCTTCATCGTTCGTCCTCCGGTGGATCGTTCGACAACAGGCCGAGCGGACAGGTCGTCGATCGGCAGAGGAACAAACTACTGGAATCCCCCGGCGAAGGCCCGGTCCGGAGGATCCCTGCCGGCCGGGAGCGGCTGGGCGGCCCTCTCCTTCGCCGGGTGCGGGCCCGGGACGCCGGCACCTGCTCGTGGTCCGCACACGTGCCCGGCCTCTTGTACGACGGCTACCGCCGGGGTTACAAGTGGCTCTTCATCCCTGAGGAAGTCACGTACGCCGTGTTGGAGTTCGTCAGATGAACAGACCCATCGTCGTCGGAATCGCCCTTGTCGCCATCGGTCTCACCCCGCTCTTCGCCGCCGCTCAGAGCGACGGCATGAAGGACATGGACACGTTCGAACGACCCATCGCGATGGCCGACAACGTGTGGATCGAGGAACTCACGATGCCGGAGGTTCGCGACCTCCTCTCCGACGGGTGGCGAACGGCCCTGATCCTGACCGGCGGCATCGAGGAGAACGGCCCTTATCTCACGACGGGGAAGCACAATCACGTCCTGCGCGTCATGGGCGAGGCCATCGCGCGAGAATTCGGACGAACACTCGTGGCCCCGATCGTCACCATCGAACCCGGTAACCCCGAGCGGGCGAGCAGCCCCGGCGGAATTCGATACTCACAGGAGACCTACCGGGCCGTCCTGCGAGACTACGCGGTCAGCCTCCGTGCGCAGGGCTTCAACCAGATCTTCCTCATGGGTGACAGCGGTGGGAACCTGCGCGGCATGCAGGACGTCGCGGATGCCCTGCGCGCCGAGTGGAGCGGTGAGGACGTCGTGATCGCCCACATCCCGGAGTACTACAATTATCAGGACGTGCTCGCGTATCAGCGGGACGAGCTCGGGATCGACGAGGATCCGAGGCTGGAAGGCCTGCACGACGACTACTACATCACCACGATCATCATGAACGATGATCCGGAATATGTGCGGCTCGCTCAGCGTATCGACGCGGGCATGGCGTCCATCAACGGGATCAGCATCCTCCCGATCGACGAGGCCCTCGAGCACGGTCGGCGACTGATCGCCTTCCGGACCGAGGCCACCATCGCAGCCATGCGTGCAGCGATCGCAGATCAGCGCGGACGGTAGCTCCTCGACATCCGGAGGTGCCCCGGGCGGCCTACACCACCAGGATGGTCGACCCGACCGTCTCTCGCGCCTCCAGAGCACGATGTGCCGCGGCGACGTCGCGAATCGGGTAGCGTGCCCCGATGTGCGGTTGCACCCGACCCGTCCGCACCATGTCGAAGAGCGCCCGGATTCCGTCCCGAGTCTCGTCGACGGTGGCGTAGTAGTCCGCCAGTCGAGGGCGCGTCAGGAACAGCGATCGGTGCTTCGCGAGGAGAAGCGGCGAGACCGGGTCCACAGGCCCGGACGCATTGCCGAACGTGACCAGCATGCCGCGCCGGGACAGCGACTGTAACGAGGCCTCGAAGGTACTGGCGCCCACCGAGTCGTATGCGACCTGGCACCCCTTCCCGTCGGTGATCTCCGCGACTCGTTCGCTGATACTCTCGTCGCGATAGAGAATCACGTGGTCGCACCCGTGGGCTCGAGCGAGCTCGCCCTTCTCGGGTGACCCGACCGTTCCGATCACGGTAGCACCCAGCGCTCGCAGCCACTGGCAGGCGATCAGTCCCACGCCGCCGGCGGCAGCCGTGAGCAACACGTGATCCCCCGGCTGCACCGGGTACGTGCGTCGTACGAGGTACTCGACGGTGCACCCCTTCACCATCATGGCTGCCGCGGTCTCATCGCTGATCTCGTCGGGGAGTTCGACCACACGGGCCCGCGGCAGGACACGGACTTCGCAGTACGAGCCGACCGGACCATTGCTCGTGTAGGCGACTCGTGCGCCCACCGCGAGATCCTCGACCCTTGCTCCCACGGCCTCGACGACCCCGGCCCCCTCGGCGCCCGGGGTAAAGGGGAGCGGCTGCGGATAGAGCCCGGTGCGATGGTACACGTCGATGAAGTTGAGACCGACCGCGGTATGACGGATGCGAATCTCGTCCGGGCCCGGCTCACCGGGGTCACCTTCCGCCCACGCGAGCACCTCCGGTCCACCCACCTGCGATACGACGACCCCACCACTCATCGACTGCTCCCTGCGCGATCGGACACGGACGGCGTGAATCTACGCGCGCTCACCCCTCCCCGCCTCCCGGCGTGGTTCCTACCTTCCGTCCTTCGAGGCCCGCCTCGCGAACGGTCGGCGGTACCCCCGGTACTGCCCCGGCCGATCTCATCCACCCGAATGCCAGGACCGCTCCCATGTCTCGATCGTGCTCCCGACTTCTTCGACTCATCCCGCTCGCCACGGCGATCGTGCTTCTTGGCGCGCCGGCTGTGGAGGCGCAGGTCCAGTGGAGCCCCGTGCCCCAGGGATACCCGCGCACGGCCGCGGAAATGAACGGCTTCACCGCGCATACGCGCCACCTGGAAATGTGGGACTACCTGGAGAAGCTCAGGGGCGTCAGTTCCGACATGCGGCTCGGTACGTACGGTGAGACGAGGGAGGGCCGCCAGCTGCCCTATGCCGTCTTCTCGCGCCCCCTGATCGCCGAGCCGTGGGAAGCCATGGCACTCGATCGACCGGTCATCCTCTTTGCCGCCAACGTACACGGCGGGGAACGCACCTTCCGGGAAGGCCTGCTGGTCCTGATGCGGGATCTCGCGACCCGAGGCACAGCGGCCAACGCGCTGCTCGACGAGGTGGTGGTGGTCGTCGCTCCGCAGATCAACCCGGATGGTTTCGAAGCATCCGAGCGGGGTCAACGCGGGAACTCGTGGGGGATCGATCTCAATCGTGACTACGTGAAGCTCGAGCACCCGACCATCCAGTCGTACGTCCAGAACCTGATCGGCGCCTGGCGGCCGCACCTCTTCATCGACGGTCACAACGGCGGCGCTCGCCCATACAACCTCAATTACCAGTGCACGAGCCATTACGACGCGGCGATCGAGCTCACGCTGATCTGTGACGACGAAATCTTTCCCGCCATCGACGCGAAGCTCGAGGGTGAAAGCATGAGAGGCTGGTACTACCAGCGCGGCGACGAGGAGCGCTGGAATACGGGAGGTTCTCAGGTCCGAATCGGTCGAAACTACGGCGGGATCGTGAACTCGGTGGCCATCCTCTTCGAAGCCCCCAGCCAGGAACTGGAAGTCGGCGCCCGCGCGGGGTATCTCGGCTACCTCTCCGTGGCGGAGTGGGTAGTGGCCAACGCGGACCATCTCGTGGAGACGGTGGAGGAAGCCCGGGCGCAGACGATCGCGATGGGTGCCGAGCCACGGGGCCAGGTCGCGGTCGAGATGGAGTACGCGGCCGAGGACTACACGGTCGATTACCTCCTCGTCCGGGGTGGCGGCTTCAACGACCCTCCCGACATGCCGGTCGATACGATCGAGGTCACCGGTGCCCAGCTCGTGAAAAAGCCGGTCGCGGTGACACTGCGAGACCGCCCGTGGGCATACACGCTGCCGCGTGATGCGGAAGACGCCGTCGCCCTCCTTCTACGGCACGGCATCACGGTCGAGCGGCTCCTGGAGCCGGCCACGCTCGAGGTTCAGGGCTACACCGTGGCGGGCGTGACCCACGAGCGCCAGTACAACCACGAGGCCGTGACGAGAATCAAGGTCGGCGAGGTGGTGACCCAGACCCGTGACCTGCCCGCCGGCACCTACGTGATCCCGACCGCGCAGTATCTGGGCCGTCTGGTCAGCCACATGCTGGAGGTCGAGACCGAAGACAACGTCGTGTACTGGAACCGCATGGACGCGTGGATCCCTCGCCCGGGCAGCACTGCCGGCGGAGAGCCCGCACTGGCCCCGATCTACAAAATCATGCGGCCCGTGTCGCTGACCTCGAGCCTCGTCGAGCCCAGGTAGAAGGTCCGGGTCGGGACGGGGCGCACCGCTCGAGAGGGCCGGCTTCGCGAATGCGGAGTCGGCCCTCTTCCGTCAGACCGTGAGTCTCACCGTACCTGCGACTGGCAGTCGCCCCAGTCCGTACAGCGAACGCGCAGCCGCGAGCGTACATCCGGGGGAAGACCCAGGATGGAGATCGCTTCGATGACGTCTCGAATCGCCGCTTCCTTCGCCGGCTCGAACTGGAACAGCAGGACCCACTGCGGCATGTCGGCAGAGGGTTCCTGAAGTTCCCACTCGTACACCCAGTCGACAGCATCCATCTCTCTTCGAATCGCGTCATAGTCCTGCTGGCTTCCGGGCCCCTGACCGAGGGGGAGACTGACGATCTCGAACGAGAGCTGGTGGTTCTCCCGCCATGTATTCAGCGCGACATCGATACTCTCGAACGGCGCCTGCATCCGGATCAGATGGTGGGCGTACTCGGCAAGCAGGAAGTTGTTGTGCTTGATGCCCTTTCCGAGGGCCGTCTCCATGTACCCGATGTACCCGGCCTCGTCGCCTTGCTGAAGGGCTTCCATCGCGAGCAGGAAATCCGTGTCCGCATCAGCAGGATTGATCTCCGAAATGACCTCGGCCATGCGCGACCACTCCGCCGAGCCGGGGTCGACCTGTTGACCGGCGCGGGCGACCAGGAATTCGCGTCCTCCGAAGAAAAGCCCCAGGACATAGATGCCGAGCAACATCCGGAAACGTCGATACCACGGCGCGTTCTCGGGCGCGAGAGCCACGGATCCTCCCGTTGGGTTACAGCCCCTTCTGGGTCTGCTTGTCGGACACCTTCCAGATGAAGGAATCCAGATAGTAATGCATGAGCCCGTAGGCGTAGATCATCATTTGTGAGAAGAGCGCATAGCCGCTCGAGTAGTCCATCGCAGGCACGCCGAATTCCTCGATCGCGGGATAGGGCGCAAAGTTGACG
>JAYOKZ010000026.1:0-1856 GCA_038120095.1 Gemmatimonadales bacterium | reverse complement strand
AACTCATCGAGCGGCCGGTTGATGATCAGCTGGAAGAGCACGGCGTACACCACGCCACCTGCAAGGAACCAGCGAAGGTGACCCGGGCCGGTGAGTTTACTCCAGAAGCCCGCCCGGAACGTGCCTTTCTCCTGGCTCTTCCGCATGAACGAGTAGACCATGACCATGTACTGCACACCGTGCATCAGGCGGTGCGCCACGGCATGGAGAAGGATGGAATTCGTGTTCCACGCCACGAAGTACCAGAGGAAGTAGCTCGCGAAGATGAAGACGTACTTGACCGGGTTGATGACGGCGCCTTCCTGGTGCGTCCGCCAGACGTGCCACGCATACACCACCAGGTAGCCGACCAGAACCACCTGGCTGACCAGGAGGAGTGCGTCGACGACCGGCACGGACAGCGGCACCCGCATCCGGTGCAGCTCCCGAATCCACAGGAACTTGAACATCGGGGCGTTCAGGAACATGTAGGCATACAGGACGCAGTGCAGGATCAGGTCGAAGCGGCGGGTGTTCACCAGGCCGGCCCCGGCCTTGAAGTCGTAGATCCTCGCCAGACCGTGCTGCTGCATGATGCTGTGCTGATGATCCCAGGCGGTCACAAGCAGGAGCAGCGTGATCGGCGCGAACTGCAGGCCCATGACGGTGAACCCGACGATCACGATCGGCCCGATGATCAACCGGTCCCTGAAGCGCTCCCACACGTCGGGCATCCCGTACGAGCGAACCCATCCCGCGTAGTGGTGCGGAATCGTGATCCAGAGGTTGATCGACGCCACCGCCACATACGGCAGCCAGGCCTGGAAGCCAAGCGCCATGGCGACGGCAAAGAACGGAAGGCCCAGAAACCAGACGAGGTCGTGTTTCGGACTGAGGATGTAACCGGTCTTGAACATTACAGCTGCGGCAGTGCGGGTGAAGCAGCCTACATATCCCCGAAACTCGGAGAAGTTCTACCGTTCGTCCGAAACCCGATCGAAGGCTTTGAGCACCTCGCGCGTCAGATCCCAGCGGTCGAACCCCTGGCGACCGTAGTCGAGGCCCCGGCGAACGATCACGAGGTCGTGATCCGGCACCACGATCACGTATTGTCCCCGATTGCCCGCGGTCGAGTACGCCGTGCGCGGAACGTCGGTTCGATCGTCCGGCACGAGCCACCATTGACCGCCGTAAAAGTTTCCGGTCGCAGCCGTGGCCGGTGCGGGGGTGCGGGTGAAGTCGATCCATTCTTCGGAGATGAGCCGTTCCCCGTTCCAGACACCTCCGTTCAGGTACAGAAGGCCGAAGCGCGCCAGATCACGCGCGTTCGTGTACACCTGACTGCTGAGGATGAAGTCTCCGAAACGGTCGGTGCTGAGAAGCGTGTTCCGCATCCCGATCCGATCGAGGAGACGACGGCGGGGAAACTCCGCGTACGTCTGGTCGTCACCGAGAGCCTTCTTCAAGGCCAGGACGCCCAGGAGCGTATCATAGTTCTCATAATCCCACACCGTTCCCGGCTGGCGAACCAGAGGCCGGCTCAGAGCTCCCGTCGTCGAGCTCGCTCCTGCCCAGTAGGACATGCCGGACCCGATCGCGTACTCCAGTCCGCGATTGTCCACGGACTCGAGGCCGCTGGACATGTTGAGCACATGCCGGAGCGTGATGTCGTTGCGGGGATCGGTGTCGGGTGAGGGCGCTTCAGGGAGCCATTCGAAGCCGAGTGGCGCATCCAGGTCCAGCTTCCCCTCGTCGACGAGCATACCGATCAGCGTGACAGCGATGCTCTTGGCGGTCGACCAGGTCCGGGTCTTCGTGGAAGCGTCCACCCCCGGCGCATACCGCTCATGGATGATGCGGCCCTGGTGCACCACCAT
>JAYOKZ010000025.1:0-41120 GCA_038120095.1 Gemmatimonadales bacterium | reverse complement strand
CGGCCGCGCCGCTCGCTGCATCTCTGGCGGCCGGACACGCTGTGGCCGTCGACCGCATCTCGACCTTCGTGGACGGCATCGGCGGCAGTAGCGTACTCCCCGACATGTGGCCGATGGCCTACGATCTCCTCAGCGGGTCACTCGTCACCACAGTGGATGAGATCTGTGAAGCGATCCGCATCCTCGCGTTTCAGGCACACCTGATTGCTGAAGGAGCCGGTGCCAGTTCGGTCGCCGCCGCCGTCGAACACCTCACTCCGGACCGTCGCATTGTCGCCGTCGTCTCAGGCGGGAACGTCGACACGGACGTACTCGGACGGATTCTGACGGGTCGAGCTCCCCACTGATCCGCCGCACCCGGCCGGAACTCATTCCTCGAATGAGCGCACCTGACGGAACTGCTCGAACACGTGGCTGTCGCCCGATTCGGCCTGCTGCTTCGACCACTCGGCCAGAGGCGAGCGCGTCTTCCCATACGACTCGTGGCGGACTCGGCAGATCTCGGCAAAGTCGCAGAAGCTGCAATCGTCCGGGTCGTCGGTCGGTATGAAGTGTCCGTTCGCCACCCCTTCCATGAGCAGGTCCAGGAGCGCCTCGAGTCCTGCGAGCTGCCTTCGCTCGTAGGCGAACGTCTGATTCTGCCCTTTTCTCGTCGGGAAGTGGTACTGACCATCCGCGACGTCGACACCCAGACGCTGCTCCGCCGCTCGCGCATAAATGGCGTGTTGCAACCGGCGGCCACCCTTGAACACCTCGGATCCATAGCCGAAGGCACTGCCCGTCTTGTAGTCGATGACGTGCAGACCAGCGAGGTCCTGATCGACGCGATCGATCGATCCGCGAAGGCGTAGCCGGCCTTCCTCCAACTCGATGGTGACCGGCTCGTCCTCTCCCAGGCCGAACCGGAGCTCGAAGGCTACGCTCTCCGGATGGTCCTGTCTGATCATTCGGACGAAGGATCGGACATCTTCCGAGAGCGACATGATTTCCCGCTGCAGCGTACCCTCACCCGGATTCGGTATCTCTGCCCGGAGGACCTGAATGCGAGCATCGAGGATCTCGAGCGCACATGCTTCGAACGCCGCTTCGTCCGGCTCGATCCCCTCCGCCCGGGCCGTGCGCATCGTCCCCTCGAAGACATGGTGCAGCAGGCTTCCTCGCTGTCGATGATCGAGCCAGACGTCCGGATCCAGTTCAGGGTCATCGGGTGGAGAAATCCTCAGCACCGTGCCGTGCAGGTAGCGAAGGGGGCACTGCCCGAGTGCCTCGAGCCGACTGGCAGACAGGATGGCTCCGTGCTCCAGCCGAGGATCGAGCTTGTCCGGTCGTGACCGGATTACCCCGTGAAACGGGCCTGGCTCACCCGCGAATCGCTCCTCTGCGGCAGCGAGTCCGGCATCGAGTGCAGGAAATGATGCCCTCACGGAATCGATCCCCTTCCTCATGACGGCACCGGACCCCAGCGCGCGCATCCAGACATCATCCCGATCCAGCGCCGGTTGGCCCGGCCCGGGGATCGCGCTCACCGTGCGACTCAACTCCCGATGAAGGTCCTGGAAGGTGAGCGCTGCATTGCCGCGGGCGAGCCGAAGTGCCTGAAGGAGGACGGACGACGGGCCCACGGTGCGCGCCTCCGTGGCCTGCCACGCTCCGAAGCTGAGCGTGACGTTCCCCCTGAGACGTGCAAAAAGGGCTGCGAAGCGGAAGACCTTCTCCTTGAGGAGCTCTGCCGAGGTCGGCAGCCCCCCGCCGAGTACGCGCCGATCGCTGTCCAGAAGAACGGCGTCCTGACCACCGCTCCCGGGCATTCGCTCCGAGTCGAGACCGACGATGAATACGGCGTCACGCCCGGAGTAGCCGCCATGCTGCAGATCACTGAGGTGCAGGGCACCTCCCGTCGACGCCCATGGAGCGCCGGCCCCGTCCGGGTCATCGCCGATGATCTCGGAGCGCACCCGCAGGTCAAGGTGTCGCCGAAGGATCGCGACCGAGGCGCGAAACTCCGTCCGGCGATTCAGTGTTGCCTCGATCCGCTCGAGGATCCGGCCAACCTCCTCCCGTGCTCTCCTGTCCGGACCTCGTCCGCGCGGCACGCGCCGAAGAAAAGCTCTCAATCCCCGGGCGATCTCCGCGGGGGATACCGGACCTCCCTCGTCTCCCATGCGATCCGGAACTGCTGGGGTCGCCTTGAGCGCGGGGAACAGGATCGAACGCAGAGCCTCGAGTTCGGTGCGGGCCCGCTCACGACGCACGTCGAAGCCTGACTGCGACTCCCGTCCGCCTCGCTCCAGGCGATCAATCCCCTTCAGCGCCCCCTGAAGCTGGCTTCGATACCGCTGACGACCCCATCCGATGCGCAGACTCCGAAACCTTCGCGCCAGAGCCGCCGGTGCGTGGTTGCCGCGGCTCTTCGGCGGTCGCAGGTCACCTGACTCGAGTAGCCGGCGAATCGGGGCCGCCTGGAATCCTTCTTCGATCCAGCCGAGGTACGCGTGCACGACACGTCCGGTGCGAGTCCGCCCAATGGGGAGGCCGGATGAATACGTCACAGGGATCCCCAACCGAGAGGCCAACGCGTGGAGTGCCGATCCATACGCAGCTCCATCCGTCGTGACGATTTCGACCTGGTCCCATGACAGACCGCGCTCGACGACTCGCCTCAACACCTCCCGAAGCTCCGCCTCGATCGAGGCGGCACAGAAGAAGTCCAGGTTGCCCGTTTCCCCGCATTCATCGGGGGCGTAGAGGTAGGATCCAAACGATGCATCCCCACATTTGCCCCACAGCAGGGATTGCGGCACGTCGAGTCCCAGCACCGGATCGGTCTGAAGCAGCCGGCCACCCCGCGCCGCCAGAGACGAGACGAAGGAGCCGGCGAGGCCTCTCGTCGGGAGTCCCGGAGTGAGCAGCAACTGATCCGTATTCAGGAGTGCGGGGAGTCGACCACCCTCCGCCTCGAGCTGGGTCAGGGCAAGGCGAAGCACTGTAGCCGCATCCGCGCAGTGTCGTTCCGACAGCAGTCGCTCGTAGCGCCGAAGGACGCGAATCAGGAAGAGCTTCTTCTCCCACTGAGCGAAACGGACCTGCTCGAGGTCACCGGGGCCGATCCCGGCGACTCGCATGCCGAGAACGGCTCCGTGCACACGCTCCCGGAAACCCACACCTTCCGACAATTCGCTCAGCACACCCTCTTCCGCAGCCAGTGCGGAATCGAGCGCCCGATCCAGAAGAGCTTGTTGCTCGAAACGGTCGACTACGTCGAGGCCGGCGTCGTCGAGTGCTTTCTGTGCAAGCATCTGCGCCAGACGATCGGGCGTCACGACCTCGAACCCCACCCATCCACCGCTCTCCAGCGCCAGCCGGCGAAGCAACTCGCGCCCGGAAGCATGACTGGGGGCAACCAGCAGTTTTCGCGCGAGCCTGTGCCGGCGGAGTGCCGACGAGAGAGACTCGACGAGGCGGGGAGGCAGGGTAGACGTGTCGGTCATGCCCCGGTTGGGTCACTACTGGGACGGACAAGCGAAGATACGGCTCGGGCAACGACACGGGGAGAGCCCGTGGCGTGCACGGGAAACCGACCCTACGCTGTCTCCCTCTTCCGGTCCCTCGATGCGAGCTCACCATGTCTCCACGCACGCCACTTCGGACGCTTCACTCGGCCATCCTGATCGCCACAGCGGTTACCCTGACGCTCGTGACCCATGCCGAGGCTCAGACGTACTGGCCCGGACCCCACCTCGACTGGGAGCGTCGCAGCCCATCGGATGCGGGCTTCGACCCGGACAAGCTCGCCGAGGCCATCCGCTTCGCCATCGCAGCAGAGTCGACGTCACCACGCGATCTGAACCTGAATCACGACATGACGTTCGGACGGGAACCGCGCGGAGAAGCCATCGGGCCCTTCACGGTCCGCGCACCCCAGAGCGGCATCATTGTGCACAGGGGATACATCGTGGCCGAATGGGGCGACCCCGAGAAAGTCGATAATACCTTCAGCGTCGCGAAGAGCTTCCTGTCGACGACCGTCGGGCTCGCGTGGGATCGAGGTCTGATTCGCGGCGTTGATGATCCTGTGCGGTCCTATATGCCGCCCGTGGTCCTGGACGCCGGCGACGGGGAGCCGGGCGACCAGGAGGGACGTCGCCCAAAACTGCTCTTCGAGTCCGAGAACAACCGGCTGATCACGTGGGATCACCTCCTTCGTCAGACGAGCGATTGGGAAGGGACGCTCTGGGGTAAACCGGAGTGGGCAGACCGACCGGACCCCGATCCCGCCACGTGGCAGACCCGGCCTCGAGTGCGACCGGGTTCGGTCTACGAGTACAATGATACCCGGGTCAATCTCCTGGCGCTGGCAGCCTCGAGTGTATGGCGACGCCCCCTGGCCGAGGTACTCCGAGAGCACGTCATGGACCCGATCGGAGCGTCCCCGACATGGCGCTGGCACGGGTATGACAACTCGTGGATCATCCTCGACGGGATGAGGGTTCAGGTCCCGAGTGGCGGCAGTCATTGGGGTGGCGGAATGCTCATCAACGCCTTCGACCTCGCCCGTTTCGGCCTGCTGACGATGCACAGGGGCTCGTGGAACGGGGAGCAGATCATCTCCGAGGAGTGGATCGAAATGTCCACGACGCCGGGTGCCGTCAACGACATGTACGGCTTCATGAATTTCATGCTCAACCCGGACGGGCGCCGCTACTCGAACGCACCCGACGCGACGTGGACCCACTCCGGTGCGGGCTCGAACCTCGTGTACGTCGACCCGGGGAACGAGCTCGTGGTGGTGGCCCGATGGATCCGAGGAAACCAGATGAACGACCTGCTCGGCCTGATCTTCGAGGCCATGGGGGAGATGGCGTCGACGCGCTGATGTCACATTCGGGGTTGGAAGATCGTCATCAGGGTGCGTGTTTGATGGTCGAGTCGTCGCGGTGGACGTCTCAGGCCGTCCGCCGTACCGGCGGGAATCGACTCACAGGAGAGCAGCGGGTGAGAAAGTCAGAGCGTCGACGATCACGCTTCACGCTGGCGAGCGGGCTGATGATCGTGCTCGCAGGATGCTACCAGAGCGGGACCGTGGATCCGATCATATGCACGCAACAGTTCGTCTACGGCCTCACGGTGACGATCGTCGATCAGACCACGGCTGCTCCGATTGCCGCGCGAGCGACCATGACGATACGGGACGGTACCTATGAGGAGATCGTCACGGACTCGTGGGACGGAGCGACTCTGTCCGGAGCGGGTGAGCGGCCCGGGACGTACACGATCACGATCGAGCGGCCCGGCTACACGACGTGGACGCAAACCGGTGTCGTGATTTCGGCGGACGAGTGTCACGTGATCCCCGTGCTACTCAGCGTGGAGATGGTACCGCTGCCTTGAAAGACGGTCGGCACGAACGAACGAGGGGCAGGCGGATTCGTCCGCCTGCCCCTTCCCTGTTCGTGCACCCCGGCAGGGTGCCCGGCGCCCCCTATTTCACGAAGAGCATGTCCCGGTAGGCCGGAACCGGCCACAGATCGTCCGGAACGATACGCTCCAGCCGGTCGACGACATCGCGCACGTCGTTCATCGCAGGGATGATGCTGGCCCTCATGTGCTCAGCCTTTGACATGACATCGTCTCCGCCCAATTCCTGGTTGCGCTCTGCGAGCACACCGACGCGCTCATGCAGCTGATCGATCAGACTGTTGAGCCGGGTTGCCGTAGCCATCACACCCTGAGCCTTCATACCCAGGTCGTCGGCGCGCTCGGCCGTCGTGAGCAGATCGTTCAGATATCTCACCGCGGCAGGCATGAACATCGTCTCAGCCATGTACTGGGCGGTCTCGCCTTCAATGTTGATCGCGATGAAGTACTGCTCGACGAAGATCTCGAAGCGAGACTCGAGTTCCCGATGCGAGAGCACACCATACTTCTCGAAGAGGTCGAGGTTCTTTTCGTCAACGATCTTCGGCAGCGCGTCCATGGTGGACCGAAGATTGAGCAGCCCACGTCCCTCTGCCTCGGTCACCCACTCATCCGAATAGTTGTCCCCATTGAAGATCACATGCTTGAACCCGTGAATCTCCGAGGCCAACAGAGCGCGTAACGCTTCGTCGAACGAGGTCCCCTTCTCCAACTCCGCCTCGAGCTTGGTGCACAGGTCATCGATCGCCTCGGCGACGATCGTATTCAGAACCATGGCGGGGAAGGAAATGCTCTGGGAGGAGCCGAGTGCGCGGAACTCCCACTTGTTGCCCGTGAAGGCGAACGGAGAGGTGCGGTTCCGGTCTCCGGCATGCTTCGGAAGCTGCGGTAGAACCTTTACGCCCAGCCCGAGGAGTCCGGACGGACGGCTGCTGGTCGCCTCACCGGCCTTTGCGATCTGCTCGAAAACATCCTGCAGCTGATCCCCGCAGAACGCCGAGATGATGGCGGGTGGCGCTTCGTTCGCACCCAGGCGGTGATCATTCCCGGAATGGGCTACAGCGGCCCGAAGAAGATCCTGATGCGCTGCCACGGCCTTCAACGTGGCAGAGCAGAAGAACAGAAACTGCATGTTCTCGTGCGGCGTCTCTCCCGGCTCGAGGAGGTTCTGGTCCTCGGTCCCCAGGGACCAGTTGAGGTGCTTACCGCTGCCATTCACTCCCTGGAAGGGCTTCTCGTGCATGAGGCAGACGAGTCCGTACTTCCGGGCGATCCTCCGCAGCGTCGACATGACGAGCTGCTGGTGATCGGCGGCCTGGTTGGCATCCTCATAGATCGGGGCCATTTCGTATTGGCCGGGAGCGACCTCGTTGTGGCGTGTCGTGACCGGGACGCCCAGACGGTAGAGCTCGAACTCGACCTCATTCATGCACTCGAGGATTCGATCAGGAATCGAGCCGAAATAATGGTCATCGAGTTCCTGCCCCTTCGGGGGCTTCGTGCCGAACAGCGTCCGGCCGGCAGTCTGGAGGTCGGGGCGTCGATAGTAGAACTCCTCGTCCACGAGGAAGAACTCCTGCTCCGCACCGCACGTCGGCGTGACCGGCTTCGGAGGGGAGCCGAAGAGCTTCAGAGCCCGCCGAGCCTGAACGTCGATCGCATCCATCGACCGAAGCAGAGGCGTTTTCTTGTCGAGCGCGTCTCCGGCCCACGATGCAAACGCAGTCGGGATGCAGAGGTACGCTCCTCCCGGACCTTCCATGATGAAAGCGGGAGATGTCGGATCCCAGGCCGTGTACCCGCGAGCCTCGAACGTTGCCCGCAAGCCGCCCGACGGGAATGACGATGCGTCAGGCTCTCCCTGGACCAGGGCCTTGCCCCGAAACTCCGTAATGGCACGTCCATCGCCCGTGGGCTTCAGGAACGAATCATGTTTCTCGGCCGTGCTTCCCGTGAGCGGCTGAAACCAGTGCGTGTAGTGCGTCGCACCCTTTTCGAGAGCCCATTCCTTCATTGCCGACGCGACTGCGTCTGCGACGGACGCGTCAAGCTCCGTTCTGTTTTGAATCGTCGACAGAAGGGCTTCGTACTGCGCGCTCGGCAAACGCGACTTCATTTCGTGCAGGCCGAAAACGTTTTCTCCGAACACCTCTTCGAGATTGGTCCGGTGACGCTTCTCGGGGAGGGGCGCGGAATCGAATTTGGCCGCAGCGAGCGTGTCGAATCGGGGGATCACCGTGCTCATTCGTTCTCCATGGGGGCGTAGGGCGTGTTATGGCGAACAAGATTGCGGTAGCGGCTCACGCACTCAACCCGACATTAAGTTTTTTTGCATAAATGTTTTTACGCTAATATATTTCTTTTTACTGCTCTAGCTACACGATTGGATGATCTTTACGGGAAGATCGCGAGAACTTGGTCTCCTTCGAACGGAGTTCGACCAAGGCGAGGCCCGCTGCCTTTCAGTCTCAGGCTTGCCCGGCGCCGGCACCTCTGCGCTCGTTCGCCGCGCTGCCGAACACTATCCGGGCCTTCGTTTTCGCTGCCCTCCGCTCCCCGATCCACTGACCCGACTCCACCTGGCCCGAGCGCTCGAACAGGACGCGGTCGACGATCGTGACGCCCCGCCTTCCCCACCCCCACTCCCGACCGCAATCCCTCAACAGCACATCGAGGGACGTGGAGACGTTCCCAGCTGGAAGGACCTGTTCCGCACGCTGCTCCGCAAAGCCGGGGACCGATCACCGTTCGTGGTGATCCTCGATGACGCCCATCGGCTGCAGGACAGTCGATCTCGATTCGAGCCTGCTCTGGCGGAGACCATCGCAGAAGCCCGGACCGCAGGGACTGCCTTCCACGTGGTTCTGGCCGGCAGGTCAGGCTCGGTGCCAACGCTCGGCGAGAGCCACGCAGAGACGGTCCCGACACTGCTGCTGCATGTCGACCCGTTGCCGCTCAGGGCAGCAGCACCCCATCTGCCCGGCGCGACCGCCTCGGACAAGATTCGGGCCTACGCGGTCTTCGGGGGCCTTCCGGGCGTCCTCGCCCACCTCGACAACTCGGTCACCGTAGGCACGAACGTTCGACGCCTGCTGCTCCCCGACCACGGGACCCTCGCGGAGCTCCCGATCAACTGGCTCGAGCGATCGGTGCAAACGGTGACACGCTACACCGCGGTGCTTGAGGCCCTCTCATACGGTGAGGCAGAGTGGGCAGATCTGTCCGCCGCGATCCCCGATCTGACACGGAGCGGTCAGGTGGCACCGTACCTCGCAAGGCTCGCCGAACTCGGCTTCGTCCGAACACGTCGGTCCCTCCACTCCGGACCGCGGAGCCGCTCGACCCGCTACGCGGCGTCCGACCCATTCATCACGTTCTGGACCCGATTCATTCTCCCGTGGCGCCTCTCGGAGCGTGCCACGGAGATCGTTCCGTACTATGCGAGCGCGATTCGCCCGGGAATCCGCGATCATCTGCAGCGAATCATGCCCATGGTCTGTCGACACCACATGGAGGTCGACGCACTGGAAACCCTTGGATCGAGGGCCCGGGACAGCGGGTCGCTCTGGGATGCGTCTGTCGACATTCCGGTTGCGGGCACCCTGGCCAGCGGAGCAGCCTACTACGGCTCCTGTCTATGGGATCCACCGGCCAGTCGACCTCTCAAGCCCGAACTGACGCCCCTCCAGAAGCTTGATCGCAGCGTACGTGAGACCCGCTACGGCTTCGGGCGTCAGGGCCGGATCCGGCTCATCTTCACCGGACGAGCGACGCCGACCTGGCTTCGGCGCGAGGTCGCGCGCAGGGACGACGCCCGCGTCATCGACGCAGGCGATTTGATCGGAGACGCCGCCAGTCTGGACTAAATGTCCAGATTCTTCACGTACTTGGCGTTCTTCTCGATGAACTCCCGCCGCGGCTGGACCTCATCACCCATGAGGCGATCGAACAGGTTGGACGCGATCGCGCCGTCCTCGATCTGAACCTGGAGTATGGTGCGGGCCTCCGGGTCCATGGTCGTCTTCCAAAGCTGATCCGGGTTCATCTCACCAAGCCCCTTGTAGCGCTGGATGTGGATGCCCTTGCTCGCCTCCCCCTCCCTACCGCCAAAACGCTTGATCGCGTCGTCCCTCTCCGCGTCGTTGTAGCAGTAGACCTCCTGCTTCCCCTTCCTGACGCGATACAGCGGGGGCTGCGCGATGTAGACGTACCCGGCCTCGATCAACTCCCGCATCTGTCGGAAGAAGAAGGTCAGGAGAAGGGTACGGATGTGGGCACCATCGACGTCGGCGTCGGTCATGATGACGATCTTGTGATAGCGCGCCTTACCCAACTCGAATTCATCCCGGATGCCCGCGCCGATCGCGGTGATCATGGCCCCGATCTCATCGTTGGACAGGACCTTGTCGATACGAGCGCGCTCGACGTTCAGGATTTTTCCTTTCAATGGCAGGATCGCCTGGTACCCGCGGTCTCGACCCTGCTTGGCGGAGCCGCCCGCTGAGTCACCCTCGACAAGGTAGAGCTCGCACATCGAGGGATCGGAGATCGAACAGTCGGCCAACTTGCCGGGCAAAACGCCCCCCTCGAGCGCACTCTTCTTGCGGGCGAGGTCACGAGCCTTCCGCGCGGCATCACGAGCTCGAGCGGCCTGAAGCGACTTCTCGATGATCGCCTTGCCCGCCTTCGGGTTTTCATCGAGGAATGTGGAGAAGTGCTCATTGACCGCCGCCTCGACCGCGCCACGCACCTCGCTGTTGCCGAGCTTGGTCTTGGTCTGCCCCTCGAACTGGGGCTCCATCACCCGCACGCTTAGCACGCAGGTGAGACCTTCCCGGACATCGTCTCCGGAAAGTGACTCTCCCTTCTTGAAGATGTTGTTGCGCTTCGCGTAGTCGTTGATCGTACGGGTGAGCGCCGCCTTCAGGCCCGTGACGTGCATCCCCCCTTCATGCGTGTTGATGTTGTTGACGAATGAATGGGTGTTTTCGCTGAACCCCTGGTCGTACTGGAGGGCCAGCTCGATCTCGGCTTCGGGCCTGGACGTCTCGAAATAACAGATCCGATCGTGGAGGGCGCCCCGAGAACCACGGAGGAAGGTCACGTACTCGGCAATCCCGCCATCGTACTGATAGGACTCTTCCTCGCCATCTCCCCGTTCGTCGATCAGAACGATCTTGAGGCCCTTGTTGAGGAACGCCAGCTCTCTGAGGCGATTCGAAAGGACCTCGAACGAGTAGACCAGCTCGGTGAAAATCTCGTGGTCCGGCTTGAAGGTGACTTTGGTGCCGCTTCCCTTTGCCTTCCCTCTCTCCTCCAGCTCCTTGGTCTTGATACCTCGCTCGTACCGCTGGTGATAAAGCTTTCCACTGCGACGGATTTCCACTTCGAGGAACGTCGACAGCGCATTGACCACCGAGACACCAACACCGTGCAACCCACCCGACACCTTGTACGTGTCCTTGTCGAACTTTCCACCGGCGTGAAGTGTCGTCATCGCGAGTTCGACCCCGGGGACCTTCTCGGTCGGATGGATGTCGACCGGAATTCCGCGACCGTCATCCGCGACCGTAATGGAGTCATCCTCGTGAATCGAAACCGTCACCTGGGTACAGTGTCCGGCCATCGCCTCGTCGATCGAGTTGTCGACGACCTCATAGACGAGGTGGTGCAGACCACGGCCTGATGTCGACCCGATATACATACCGGGCCGCTTGCGAACCGCCTCCAATCCCTTGAGGACCTGGATCTGGCCCGCAGTGTAGTCGCTACCCTTCTGCTTCTTTTCGTTGGCCATCTCTGCTCCGACGCGTTGTGTGACGCGATGTTGCGTCCTATTCGGTCTCCGCCTGAACGAAAACGATGCGTTCTATCGGCGTATCCGGCATATGCTCATTCACACGCCGGATGAAGTCTCCCTTCATCATGTTGAGTTCCATCAGCCACGCACTGCTCCGAACCTCCACGATGAGCACCGCGTCCTCCACACTGCGAGCGTGCGTAACTCGAGCCACGGTATCACCCACCAGCGCGGGCCAATCATCCAACACGGACATCCGACGCACTTGATCCAGGATCCCGTGATCCTGAAGGATCTTGTCGACCACGGGGCCCAATGCGACCGGTTTCGCAGAACCACGTTCTTCCGGCCTGGAGCGCCAACCGACCGGTCGCGATGGAGACGATCCCGTCACGTCGTGATCTCCCCTGCCTGAATCCTCCAGCGAGGTAGCGCATCACGCCGGATCCGCACGTCGGCATCCTTTGGCGCGGTGAGCACGACCTGACCGGCATCCTCTCCTTCCATGAGCTCCAGAATTCGCTCGCTTCGGCCACCATCCAGTTCGGCGAAGACGTCGTCCAGCAGAATCATGGGACGGCGGCTCCGACGCTCCCGAATCGTCATCGCTTCCACGAGCCTGAGCGCCAGAGCAGCAGTCCGTCGCTGTCCCCCGGACCCATAGTCACGGAGGTCGAGTTCCTCGTCCCCGTCGCACAACTGGAGACGGAGGTCGTCGCGGTGAGGGCCGATCAGGGTCAGGCCGCGACGCGCTTCGCGATCCCGTGCCGCCGCGAGTGCTTCCCGGAACGTACTCCTGACACCCTCAGCGTCGGCCCCATCGTTCAACGGCACCTGAGGCTTGTATGTCATGCGAGCCCTGCGCCCGCCGCTCACACGGGTGTAGTACTGGTCAAAGGCGCTCGCCTTGGTCTCGACCCACGCCTGCCGCGCGATCATGATGTCCGCGCCGGCGCCAATCAGGCCCGGATCCCATGCGGACACCAGCGCCCATGGCTGCCCCGCCTTGAGAGCAGCGTTACGGCGGACCAGGCTTCGCTTGTACTCCGAGAGCGCCTCTACATAGCCGGGCTCATTCAGAGACAGGAGGATGTCGAGGAACCGGCGGCGCTCCGCCGGACCACCACTCACAAGGTCCACATCGGCTGGCGAGAAGATGACCGCCGAAAAGTGCCCCAGCGCGTCGGTCAGGCGGCGGGGCTCATTCCCATCCAGCGACACTTTCTTCCGCTTGCCCTTCTTCTGGAACGCAGCGGCAACCCGATTCCCTCGCGGCTCATCCTCGGAGCCCGCAGTCGTCCCGACGACCCGAAAGACCTCTTCACCGAAGGCCACCATCTGCGGATCACGGGCGCCGCGGAAGGAACGAAGCGTCTCGAGATAGTAGATCGCCTCGAGGAAATTCGACTTTCCCTGAGCGTTGTCACCGATGAGGGCGACCCCCTCCCGTGGCAACTCCAGCTCCTGGTTTCGCAGGTTCCGAAAATGCCTCAGCGAAAGCTCGCTCAGATGCAAGGTTCAGGCGGCAGGAGGGTCGAACGACACATCCCCAAATCTAACGATTTCAGGCATTTCCGAGAACCGTGAACACGCTCGATTGCGCGCGTTTTTCGGGGCTGATGGAACCCGGAGTTCGGGCCGAGGTCAGCAGCCTCTGAAGTCGGCCTTCCTCTTTTCCAGGAAGGCTTGCATCCCTTCCTGCATGTCTTCGGTCGACGCGAGCAGGCCGAAGGCAGCGGACTCAAAGCCGAGGGCATCGTCCGTCGCGGAATCCACTGCGCGAAGCATCGACTCGAGGGCAAGCCTGACCGCGACTGGCCCGTTCTTCGTGATCTTCCGAGCGAGAGCCTTCGCTTCATCGAGCAGCGCGTCTGCTTCGGCGACAGCTGATACCAGCCCGATCGCACGCGCCTGTTCGGCCGGCACCATATCTCCGGTCAGCGTGAGCTCGATCGCCCGACCAAGCCCGACGAGACGGGCCAGGCGAATCGTGCCGCCGTACCCGGGAATGATACCGAGACTGACCTCGGGGAGGCCGAATCGCGCCGTCGTGCTCGCGACCCGAAGGTGGCAGGCCAGAGCGAGTTCGAAGCCTCCGCCCAGGGCGTAGCCTCCAACCGCGGCGATGACTGGCTTTGGGAACATCTCGATGGTACGGAAGATCTCCTGCCCGGCGCGGCTGACCGCCACGCCGCTGACCGGGTTCATCGTGGCGAGTTCACCGATGTCAGCTCCTGCGACGAAGGCTTTCTGACCGGCCCCGGTCACGACGACTGCACGAACGGAATCGTTGTACCGCAGGGTCTCGAAGGCATCACCGATCTCCCTGACAACCTGCGCGTTCAGAGCATTGAGTTTGTCCTGTCGGTCGACCGTGACGACGGCCAGTTCCTGGTCGAGGTCGACCTTGATGAAGGTGGCGTCGCTCATGGTCGACCGTCTCCCGGATTCACGCTGATGTGACGAATGGTGATAGAAGATAGTCGCCGCGAACGACATGGAAAAACCGCGAAACGGGGCTTATGTTCTCGATCTTCCGGGGAATCGCATGGATTCCTTGCCGACTCCGTCCCGCCCGAACGGGCCGTCTCAACGAGGAGCCGAATTTCCATGAGTCGTTCGCTCAACAAGGTGATGCTGATCGGCAATGTGGGGAACGAGCCGGAGATCCGTGCGACCAGCTCCGGGGCCCGAGTTGCAAAGGTGTCTCTGGCAACCAATCGGACCTGGACGGACCGAAACACCGGCAATCGCAACGAAAAGACCGAGTGGCACCGTCTGACCTTCTTTGGCCGACTGGTCGAAATCGTCGAGCAATACGTGAAGAAGGGAAACCGCCTCTACGTGGAAGGTCGGCTCGAGTACTCGCAAACCGAGGGGGAGGGTGGAACGAAGTACTGGACCGATGTCGTCGTGACAGAGATGGTGATGCTGGGCTCTTCCGGGGGTGGTGAGCTCGGCGGGGGCGGTTTCAGAGGGGGGGCGGCCGAGGGAGCGCACGGGATCGGATCTCCGCCCCCGACCTCAGACCCTGACGACGACCTTCCCTTTTAAGGCTTGTCGTCGGCCACAGGACCGCTCTTCGCCTCCTCCGGTGCGAACCGGCGGCCCGGACAGCGGCTACGTTCCTCTCTGCGGGCCCCGGTGTCCCCGACTCAGTCTTGGACGTCGCCCTCCTGCTCGGCGTCTGCCGCCGACTCCCACAGGCCCATGAGATATTGGTCGTAGCGCTCGGGGAATCTCCGGTAATCCTCGACCCAGACATCGAATGGAGGCAGGGCGACGCGCCGGCTCAGCCACTCCGTCGCGATGCGGACCACCTCAGCGTAAGGAACGGCGTCATCACCTGCCTCTTCACGCCGCGCTCGCTCTGCCAGGAGATAGATGTCATCCGGGCTCATGTACACGAGAAGATCCGCCACCTGCGCGGAACAGTAGTCGTGGTACTTGGCGCGCAGAATGTGGAGCGGCTCTTCCGAACCCGTCGCTCCGTCCACCTCGATGCCTCCACCGTAGAGGAACGGCTGACTCCGCTAGACGAGCGTGAGCTCGCCCGGAGGAGTGTCGTCCAGTGCCTACGTTGCGTCGGAGGTGCGCGCTAAAGCAAGGATGTTCGCTGCCTCAGGACGTGGCAGGGGCCACTCCGGCGTCGGCAGAATCGACCCCATCGTCATTCTGGCGGAGATGATGATAGATCGACCGACGCGTGAGGCCGTACAACACCGTCCGACTCAGAAATTCGGGATCGGAAGCCTGGATCTCTTCCGCCTGGTCCGCAATGTCTCGCGGAAGCTCAACGGTCAGCTTTACGGTGCGCGACTCCCACATGGACACACGTCTCCTTCCGGTAGACTGAGGGAAAACGATCTTTTCCGATGTGAGCCGCACCTCGTCAGCTGATGGATCCCCGAGGGCGGCAGGAGGCGCTAGCAACCTCAACACGGAGAATGCTAAAGGTCCCCGCGGACGGGCGCAACCCCGGACAGGAGTGAATGTAGGCGATTTTCTCATTTCCTAAGTCGTTGTCCCGTATGGACTTAAGAAACATGCCAAAATCGAAAACCAAGTGTTCCCACCACACTTCGCAATTTACCCGCACAACGGCACATGGCTCGGAAGTTCATGTATTACAGCGAGTTTCACAGATCGATGATCGCCGGGATGTCGACCTCACCGTAGCACGTTTTTTACAAAAAATTCACGATACCATCGACGAGCGAAGAAACGACTTCAGATCCTCCGGCCCGAACGATCGGAAGCGATCTCGGACCTGCCTCGGGCGCTCTTCGCAGAACACGGCGGAGGTTCGGTACACCGCCTCGCGATGCTCCGACCGAAAGACGATGATCCCACGCCACGCCCCTGCATCCCGAAACACCTGAAGCGTTGCCGACCACCGGACGTCCGCGTCCTGAAACCGCCGCACTTCCAGCGTCACCGGGGCCGCAATCGTCGGCGCACTCGACGGCACTGCCAGAGAGTCTACATAGGCGTCCGGGTTTGCTCGTACGTCCGAGAACCAGACGTCAAACGGCGGGAGAGGTAGAAGTTCTGAACAGTATGCGGCGAGCGCCCCGAGGGGGTCATCGGACACCGAATGCGTCCATTCCGGCCGGGCCAGGAGGCGCCGCAACATGGGGCGTACGGCCTCCGAGGGGAGCATGAAGACAAGCGCTCGAGCCTGTTCCTTCCGGTACTCGAGGTACCGCTGATGATGGATGGCGGGGTCGCTACCCAGGACCTCGACAGAGGGACCGATCAATGGACGACGTGTGTCCCGGCACGGGGGAACGGGAGTCGAACCGTCTGAATGGCCGGCTCTCGGAGCTCGAGGCCAGCCAATGTCTCCCGCGCTCCAAACGTCTCCAACAGAGGCTCCACCGCGGCATAGCGCTCCGCTTCAAAGCGAGCCATGAGCGTGACCAGACCTCGGCGCATCTGTCCCAGAACTCGGCGTGCCTCGCCCAAGCTGGTGGGGACGGGCAGGCGGACATGATAGGACACGGCGCCCGTTTGGGACGAAGGGTCTTCTCGGTGAAGCTCGGCCTCCGGGAACGCGGCGCCGAGTGCGTGTTCCAACTGGCCATCCGGTTCGTCGAATGCCGTCCTGAACACCAGGGCACACGCATCGTAGTCGAGGTATGCACGCGTCAGACGCCCCCTGCCGAGGACGAGACGAATCGATGTGCCCTCGTGCAGGTCGAGGTCGCGGCAGATGTCGCGGAATCCGATGCGAAGGAAGGTAGGCCGCGACAGCGGGCCGAACCCTACCCGCTCCAGAATGCGAAGCCCGAGCTTTCGACTGTACGACCGCAATGCATCGGACTCGAGGGCCGCCGCAGAAGCCGCGATGAGCTCACCGACATGCACGACCGTGGGGTCATGAACCCAGTCGAGCACGACCAGTTCGGTGCTGAGGTCGAGCACCTTGACGCTTCCACTGCCGAGATCAACCACTTCCGCGGTAGAGGCATAGCGGCCCTCCACGACCAGCGCGAGACCGACGTCTTCGATACGCCCGCCTGCGGCATCCATCTCGTGGTGATCCCGATACTGCACGACGGCCCGGGTCAGTGGCAGTTCACAGATTCCCGGGACATCACCCATTGCCTCCGGGCGCGTGTCGTTGGTGGTCGTCGAATGAACCTGCATCTGGGCTGCTCCGGCGCTGGTTGACAGGGGCGGCGTGTCGAGGGGACACGCCTTTCCAGTCGTGGTTCACGTTCCCCAGTCGTTCGGAAAATCAGAGACGGATCGCCACGATAACAATCTGTTTACGGCCACTGCAAGGAAATTGATTCGACGGCGACCGGCGGTTGCACCAGACCTTCACCGCGGGCATCATTCCGAGTCGATACGCCGTATGTCACGTATCCACCTCGACTTGAAGCCGCCCCCCAGCCCACTGAGCGCGACCGCATCCGAGCGACGACGATCTGTCGGCTTCATCAAGCGTGGAGCCGATTCGTGGGCCTGTTTTCTCGTCACGTTCCCGGCGACGGAGACGAGCTGGCATGGCTACTTCTCATTTCGTCCGAGCCACTCGGAGCACGAGGCCGACGAAGTCCGCACGACCGACATCTTTGTTGAGGTCTCGGAAGCGGAGATTCACGAGAAGGCGCGAGGACTTGGCCGTCCCCTGCTCCATGGTCTTCTCGACTCGGCACTTCACGCGAGTGGGCGCCAGGATGGGAGTTCCTCACACCTCAGAGGGCGTTTTCGAGCACTCCTGAATGCGAGCGCGGTGGAGGTTGCAGGCGCATGGATCGACGACCCGACGGATGTATCCGATGAAGAACTCGACCGACTGCGCTCCCTTTACGAGTCCTACCGAATTGATCAGGTGTGTCATTTCATCTCGATGATCGACCCGGACGATTTCGGCGAGGCGGTGGACCGTATTCTGGAGGGCCGAAGTATCGACTTCCGGACCAAGGATCGTGTGCAGTTCGCGCGCATCGTGGTTGACTACATTGAGGGACATCTTCCGCTGCCGGACTTCGAGGCCTGGGCCCGGGACTTCCTCGCCCATCCAGAAGCGTATCGCCTCTACACGCACACCCTTCACCGTGAAGGTCGTTTGCCCTGAGCTCCGCCAACGCGAACCGAAGCGCGGCGATGGGCCGGAAGCTGTTGCTCCCCACTACGGCCCTGTTTAGCTTTTCACGCTCTACAGCAGTGTTTTCCAAAAGGATGTGATCGTCTTGGAAATCGTCGTACAGGACAACGAAAGTCTCGATCGCGCTCTGCGTCGCTTCAAGCGGAAGGTGCAGCGCTCGGGCCTCTACTCAGAGTTGCGCAAACGCCGCTATTACGAAAAGCCGAGCGCCCAGCGGAAGCGCAAGCGCGAAGCCGCCATTCGTCGCGAGCGCCGTCGGCAGCGTCGTAAGCGTCCCTGACGCCCTGATTTGCCAAACGGAAAGAGCGGTCCCCATTCGGGGACCGCTCTTTTTTTACCCCTCGATCGTGATTCCTCCGAGCAACCGCTGCACCGTTGCGGCCGGGAGACGGGCAAGGTTCAAAGTGGCAACGGGACCGGCTTTTCTCCGCTCCAATCGTAGAACCCCTGACCGGTCTTTCTGCCGTAACGGCCCATCGCAACGACCCTCTTGAGCAGCGGCGGCGGCGCATACCGCTCCTCGCGGTACTCATCGAACATGATCTCCGAGATCTTGTAGAGGGTGTCGATACCGACGAAGTCACAAAGTGTGAATGGTCCCATGGGGTAGCCGCAGCCGAGCGCCATACCCGTATCGATGTCCTGAATGCTCGCGACGCCCCGCTCGAGCTGCCGGATCGCATCGAGCATGTACGGGACGAGCAGAAGATTCACGACGAAGCCCGAGTTGTCCTTCGCTGCGATGGGGACTTTACCGAGCGCCTTCGCGAATTCGAAGGCTCGATCGTACGTCTCCTCACTGGTCGCAATCGTCCGCACCACCTCAACCAGCTTCATCACGGGAACGGGGTTGAAAAAATGCAACCCGACGAACCGATCGGCGCGGGCGTGTGCTGCCATGTCCGTGATGGTGAGAGAACTCGTATTGGACGCGAAGATCGTGCTCTCGCCACAGAGTTGATCCAACTCACCAAAGAGTTCGTTCTTCATGTCGAGGTCTTCGACGATCGCCTCGATCACGATATCGCAGTCCGCGAGGTCGGCGACTTGTGTGGTAAAGGACAGCCGTCCCCACGCTGCATCGCGATCCTCGGCAGTGAGCTTCTCCTTGTCCACCGCACGGTCCATCGACTTGCGGATCCGCTTCCTTCCGGACTCGAGAAAGTCGTCATTCACTTCCCGGACCTTGACCTCGAAGCCGCTCTTCGCGGCGATCTCGGCGATTCCGCTACCCATGAGACCACAACCGACGACCCCAACCTTACTGATATTCAACTCTTCCTCCCTGTAAGGAACTTCATCTCAACTCTGTTTCCGGACGCGTCAAATCACGAGCCACCCCATGGAACTGCCGTTTGACCCAACGCCTCCAGGACGCCGGCGGCGGCTCGAGCGACCGTCCATCCTCCAGATGATCCAGAACGCCTTCGACTTCGGCACGCACCTGGGCAACCCTCTCCCGATACCGGCGACCAGCTGCGAGACCGATGCCGACCCAGACGCCCAGGCCCACGATGACTCCAACGCCCACGGCGAGCACTGGAGGAACCACGAGCGACGCCACGAGGCCGACGCCCAGGCCGCATGATCCGCCAGCCGCACCCCCGCCGAACGCCGCTCCGAGGATCTCCTCATCACGCGCCCCCGGATCGACGAAAAATTCTATCAATGTCCTTCCCGAGTCGACCCCGTCGAACCGCACCTCCACAGATTTCGCGGACGCGATGTAGTGCTCCCGTGAGGAGAAACTGGCCATTCTCGCCAGCTGAGACGCCCAGTCGAGAGAAGGCTGGTACATCAGAAAATCCGAGGTTCGCCGGACCCTCTGCAGCAACTGCGACGCGACGAGAAACTCGTCGATCTGATCCATCAGGAGCGGGATGGTCCCACCTACGACCCGGGAGGAGCGGACCGTTGCGGGGCCGTACAAACGGTCGAGAGCAGAAGCTCGGCCTGGCCCGGGGCCCCGCATCTCATCCAGGGCCGAGCGGACGTGGCGTTCCGTCAAGCCCACCTCGTGCGCGATACGATACACCTCACCCTCGCTCAGTCGACCTTCACCGGCGTCGCGCTCGGCGGCTGCCAACTCCGCCGCCCGACGGATCACAGCATCGAACTCCTGCCGCGTCAGGCTGCGATCGGCCTCGTCAGTCATCCCGCCGGGGCCTCGTGCCAGCGGCTTACAGGGCCTCGACGATCACCGCGCCGCCCTGACCACCCCCAATGCAGGCAGAGCCCAACCCGTATCGGCCGCCGCGACGCCGCAGCTCGTGGATCAGATGAATCGTGATGCGTGCACCCGAGGCTGCCAGAGGATGCGTCAGGGCGATCGCCCCGCCATTCACATTGGTTCTGTCCGGATCGAGGCCCAGGTCTTTCTCGACAGCCTTGTACTGCGGCGCGAAGGCCTCGTTCACCTCGACGAGGTCCATGTCCTCCAGAGTCAGCCCCGCCTTCTCGAGGGCCAGGCGGGCGGCAGGAGCGGGACCGATACCCATGATCTGCGGCTCCACACCGACAAAACCCCACGAGACGATTCGGCCGATCGGCTTCGCGCCGTTCGCAGCGGCCCACTCTGCACTCGCGAGCACGGCACTTGCCGCCCCGTCCCCGATTCCGCTTGCATTGCCGGCCGTGACGAGGCCGTCCTTGCGGAAATACGGACGAAGACCGCCAAGAGCTTCGAGGGTCGTCTCAGGACGCAGGTGCTCGTCAGCCGCGTACCTCGTCTCCCCCTTGCGTGACTTGATGAGCACATCGGCGATCTCGGCATCGAAATAGCCATTATCCCAGGCGTTCTTGGCCCGCTGCTGAGAGTTGTACGCAACCTGATCCGCCTCATCGCGCGTGACTTCATAACGGTCCGCGAGTTCCTCGGCCGTCTGCGCCATCGTCAGATCACAGTTGGTATCCAGCAGCGCTTCCCACAGGAGGTCCTCGAAATTCGGGCCGGCAGGGCCGAGGCGAAGCGCCTTGCCCCAGCGCCCACCCCGGACCACGTGCGGAGCCTGACTCATCGACTCGGCTCCCCCCGTCAGGCACACGTCAGCTTCGCCCAGTACAATCTCCTTGGCACCCTGCACGATCGCCTCGAAGCCCGACCCGCAAAGCCGGTTGACGGTCAGCGCCGGCTTCTCCTGCGGAACCCCCGAACGCAAAGCCACGTGTCGGGCGAGGTAGATGGAATCGGACGATGTCTGCAGCGCGTTCCCGATGAAGGTATGGTCCACCTGATCGGGCGTGAGGCCGGCTGCCTCGATCGCCGCCTTGCTGCTGAACACGCCGAGATCCGTCGCCGTGAAATCCTTCAGGGATCCGCCGAAGGTGCCGAAGCCCGTGCGCTTGCCGGACAGGACGACGACGTCGCGTGAGTGACCCTGAGTTGCCATGGAACCTCGTGAGCGAGATGAGGGAAGGGGCATTGTGCTCCGGGTTACCCCCCGCCCCTCCTCTGGTTCACCTCCCGCATGAGCCAGATGTGGCGATCCGTGTGCGCCACGATGAGGCCGATTGCGGTGCCCACGGACAGCCGCAGCAGCGGCAGAAACGGTGATCCGAAGCGAATCCGGCCAAGGTCTCGACCGCGTGCGCTCTCGATCACTGCGAGGAGGCGCTCGTGCGTGCGGCCGATATCGGACAGAGCCTGCTCCGGAGTCGTTCCCGGATCCGGGTTCATGGCCTTGAAGGTCCTGATCCGCAGTCTCGGAGGCGGCTCATTCTGCCGGACGAACCATATCGACACCGCTGGATGCTTCCACCGGTCCGAGCTGCCCACCGAACCCGAGTTGGGCGCCTGATCCAGCGCGGCTTCGATGGCATCCAGATAGGGCTCATTGACGACCGCCATGTGAGCCACATGACCGACGAGAGACCAACTCGTCTCGTCCGGCTGCCACGTTGCGTGCTCCATGTCCCCCTCGCGAAGCAAGTGCTCGATCTCCGAGACCTGTTGACGGACGTGGGTCGAGATCTCTGACAGATCAGAGCTGCGATAGGGAATCACGCCGCGTGCCTGTCCCGCGGAACTCAGGCGAACTCGTTCTCGGGTGGCTTGTCGAGGTACTGAAGGAAGGTCTGCTTGTTGTTCGCCTTCATGTACGCTTCCTCGGGTGTGATCATCCCCTGCATCAGAAACTCGAGGACATGCTGATCGAGCAACTGCATTCCATCCTTTTTCCCTGTCTGAATGATCGAGGGGATCTGATGGATCTTGTTCTCCCTGATCAGGTTTCCGACCGCAGACGTTCCAACCATGATCTCCATCGCGGCCATGCGGCTCTTCCCGTCCTTGTGCCGCAGCAGGACCTGCGCAATGACGCCCTTGAGCGATTCTGCCAGCATCGAGCGGATCTGCTCCTGCTCTTCGGCCGGAAACACGTCGATGATCCGGTCGACCGTCTTCGGGGCCGAGTTGGTGTGCAGTGTCCCGAACACCAGGTGACCCGTCTCGGCCGCCGTCATGCCGAGCTCGATGGTCTCCCGGTCGCGCATCTCACCGACGAGGATGACGTCAGGGTCCTCACGAAGTGCCGCACGCAGCGCATTGGCAAAACTTCGTGTGTTCGTCCGAATTTCGCGCTGATTCACGAGGGACTTCTTGTTCGGGTGCACGAACTCGATGGGGTCTTCGATGGTGAGCAGATGATCGGCTCTCGTCTCGTTGATCAGGTCGACCATCGCCGCGAGTGTCGTGCTCTTGCCCGACCCGGTCGGTCCGGTCACCAGAACGAGGCCCTTGGTCAGCATGCAGAGACGGCGGACAGCTTCGGGGAGGCCGAGTTGATCGGCGGTCAGGATCTTTTCCGGGATGGTCCGCATGACCATCCCCAGACCCTTCCGCTGCCAGAATACGTTCGCTCGGAAGCGGGCCAGGCCCTCGATCTCGTACGCGAAGTCGTAATCCATGCTGTCGATGAAGTTGATGCGCCAATCTTCCTCCATGATCTCGTAGACCAGCGCCTCCATGTCGGACTGCGACAACTCCCGGAACTTGATGCGTTGAAGGTGACCGTGGACGCGCATGACCGGCGGTGACCCCACGGTCAGGTGGAGGTCCGAGCCTCCCTGCTCAACAAGCACCTTCAGAAACTGATCTATCTGAGCCATTCAGGGATCTCCACGTGCCTCGGTTGGTGTCTCGTCGTCATGGGTCGAGCGCCTCCAGTGACCAGTTCAGGGTGTCACCATCGCCACGTTCCACCCTGAGAACCCAGCGGACGCCGAAGCCGTACATGGCGGAGGTGTCATCCGCTCGGGGCCAGTACAGGAACGTGACGGCAGCCATGTCCAGTGCCACTTCTGCCCATCCGGGGTCCCCCCCTTCCAGGTCGACGGTCACGACGTCGAAGTGGAAAGGACGGAGTTCATTGAGCTCATCCATCCACAGCGCAGGGTCACCTGACAGGCGAATCGAGAAGGTCTCATCCGCACCGTCGCTGTCGGCCGAATGGAGATAGATGCTGCGCCACGATGGATCGAGAGTCAGTTCAGGAAGATGCGGTATGATCTCCCGGGAGGCCCGATCGGACGCCGTGTGGACAAGGAAGCGGGCCGCACCGGATCGGGCCAGCAACCGAATTTCAGAGACAATCCCTTCCGGCGGCGCAGAGAATCGGTCCCTGACCGACTGAGGCCGTGACACGGGGACGAAGAGAAGTTCACGGCCGGACTCGTCCACAAGGGATTCGACCCGCACTCGAAGGCCCGTACTGCCGGTCGTCAGGCGCGCCTCCCATGTGGATCGCGGACCATCGGCGCTCACCTCCGATGGTGAGGGCGAAAGGGATCGGTCGAGTGAGCCACGCCAATCTCCCGAGAGAGGACGACGACGAATGACCCCATCCTCGTCCCACCAGAAACGCGCCAGAGCTCCCCGCACGGAAATCCCGAATCGTGGACTCTCCAGAAGGACGACGATACCAACCGCCTCGCTGAGATCGACCGGTGCACCTGGCTCTTCATCCGACGCGCTCGCCATCGCATAGACCTGACGAATCGTGTCACGAACGATCGTCGGTGACGAAAGGGAGAGGACCACCTCGCAACCCGTTTGGGCTTGCAGGTGCTCGACGGCGTCGTCCTTCATGGGTGAATCGGTAACGACTCTCAGTTCGTCCCCGACCTGCAGGATCGGGAGCATGTTGTGCCGCAACGCCCACTCCACCGAAACGAGTGACGCCACGGCGAGATCGATCGAAGCAGGATCGGGATTCACGTAGGGAAGGTCGAACTGCGACGCGATCCCGAATTCGAGTTCTTCGGGCGAGATGACACCCTTCGCGATCAACGCTTCACCAAAGAAGCCACCGTGCTCCCTCTGATGATCAAGAGCCAGGGCAATGTCACCTTCCGAGATACGCCCGAGACCCATGAGGATCTGGCCGATGGTTCGTCGTTCACTCATCGAATGCGAAGGTCAGGCGCTCGCGGCGTAAGCCGAGCGCAGGTGTTCGATCATGGCCGAGGCGGCTTCGGTCGTCGAGAGAGGGCCGCCGAGGTCGGCCGTGGTCTGGCCCGCCTGAAAGGATGACACGACGGCAGCCTCGATACGCTGGCCAGCTTCATGAAACCCGAAGTGGTCCATCATCAGCGCAACACAACGGATCGCTCCCACAGGGTTCGCACGCCCCTGCCCGGCGATGTCCGGTGCAGAGCCATGGACTGGCTCGAACAGCGCGTTCCGGCCGGGGTGGATGTTCGCCGACGGTGCCATACCGAGACCGCCCGTGATCTCGGCCGCCAGGTCGCTGATGATGTCACCGAACAGGTTCGACGCCACGAGGACCTCATACCGCTCCGGGCGCCGAACGAGATCCATGGCCATCGCATCGACATACATCGCGTCCGTCTCGATGTCGGGAAACTCAGCGGCGACCTCCTGAAACACCCTCCTCCAGAGCCCTCCCACGAAGCGCATCACGTTGGCCTTGTCGACCAGCGTCACACGCCGCCGCCCCCGGGAAGCGGCATACTCGAACGCTGCACGGATAATGCGCTCGACCCCGAGACGCGTGGCGATGTTCTCCTCCACCGCGACCTCCGCAGCTGTCCCCTGCCGCATCGCCCCGCCCATCCCGGTGTACTCGCCTTCCGTATTTTCACGGAAAATCTCCAGTCGAAGCGGCGTCTGGACCGACGCCAGAGGCGACAGTTCCGGAGAGAGCAGAACGCACGGTCGGAAGTTCACGAAAAGGTCGAGCTTGAAGCGCATGCCCAGAAGAATGTCCTTCGCATGCTGGTTGCTCGGAACCCGGGGATCACCCAGGGCGCCAAGCAGGACGGCATCGTGCTCCTCATCGAGGGCCCTGAACTCCTCGTCCGTGATCGTGACTCCGTCCCGAAGAAAGCGATCCGCACCCAGATCCCAATCGGACAGCGCGAATTCCGCTCCCTCGGCCTCGGCCACGAACTCGATGACTCGACGGGCCTCACGAACGACTTCTACCCCGATTCCGTCACCGGGAATGAGTGCGATGCGTGGCATGAAGACCGGAGGAACGCGGAGAGGGGGCCGGAACGCGCCTGGCAGATTACGGCATGCCGGAGGGCGGCGCCACCACGATCACACCACCTCCCGGCCCGCGATTCCCTTCGAGTCGAAAGGGGTAAGCTCCCGGGGGCGCATCCCTGAATGAGACAACGAAGCGTGCTCCCAGATGAAGCAGCGGCGGCGCATGCATCTGCTCGGTCAGCACCAGAAACGAGCGCGTGTCCTGATCCATTCTCGCCGAATCGAAGTGCACCTCATGAACCAGCCAGTCGGCCGAGACGAACTGCAGGAAGTCACCCGGCCGCACCACAACCGAATCAGGTTGTGCGCGTTCGTAGCCATCCGAGGTGAGTGAAACCGAGTGAACACGATCCCTGTCTGACAGCCCGAGTTCGGACATCAGCTGAGCGTCGGGGCGAAGGGCCGGGTCCATGGGCTCGCAACCGGTGATCGTGCCGATCAGCAGGAGTGTGAACGCAACCCTTTCCTGCAGCTTCAACGGGCCTCCCCGGAGCTACCGAGGACCGGAACCGCAGGAGGCACAGAAGCGCCACTCCGGCTCCAGCATGGACCCACATGCGGTACAGGACACCCGAGTCTGATCCATGCCACACATTGGGCAGAAGTTCGGCACGAACCCGGTAGGCAGAGCCGCTCCACACCCGCTGCAGCTCTGATCGTGGCCGCCCGGGCGGGCCCCGAATGCCGAAGTGTCCGCCACCGACGTCCCTTCCGATTCGAGCGAAGGCTCCTCGACACCTTCCGCCGCGACGGCCTGCTGATCGGTCGTCTCGTGGAGCGGGAAGAGGTCGAGCCCCTCGGGATCGCCTGTCTGCGCTCGCCCGAACAAAGAACCGGTGCCGGAGGGTTCGCCTCCCTCGCGATCATCGTCCTCCTCCGGAGCGAGGCGGGAGGCCGGTACCTGCTCCTCTGCATTGTCGCCTGAGCGACCGGGATTGAGCCGAACGTCGAGCGCCGCGAATTCGCGGTACAGACTCGTGTTCGGATTGCCGCTCGCGATCTCGGACTGCAGTACACCCAGCGCCGCCTCCGATTCGAGCACGAGGTATTCGCCCTCACCAGCAAGCAATCGCAGCAGTGCTTCCTCATAGTCACCGTTCATATCGACCCCGATCCGGTCTCTGTGCGAGCCGTACGGGACGAGACGCTGATAGATCTCGGCGACCGTGAACGGCCCGGTCAGATAGTCCGGACGCTGACTACGAATTTCCTCGACGAGTACCTGATAAAAACGCGCGAGTACTCCATCCGGCATGCGCCTATTCCTCCACCTCCAGGCGAATCAGGCCCGCGTCGATCGCTGCACGAAGAAACGCTTCTGGATCCGAGCTGGGAATGTTGGCCGCACCCTGCTCCAGCCAACGCTCGGCAAGACGCTTCATGTACGCGTGGACGGTTTCGTGACCAAAGCCGGCCTGGTCACGCATCTGGCGCACGATCTCCGTCCAGTTTCCGCGCAGGATATGCCCGTCAGCGAGTCGTATGACCCTCGACGTCTGTCTCTCTTCACTCTGGCGCTCGAAGAGCTCGAGCTGACTCGGGTCGAAGTAGTCGCCCGGATCACCCCCACCCATACTCGACTCGATGTCCGCCAGGAGTCGATCGATCGGGTCTTCGAGTTCTTCCAGATCGCGTAGTCGCTCCTCCCATGGCGAGAGCCGGGGATCTCCCGATTCAACGTGCCAGAGCGTGCGTTTCAGTTCCATGAGCCGCCAGACGGCCAGCGGATCCCAGTGTTCCTGTGGCGGCACACGCTCGAACTCACGCAGGGATCCTTCCCAGTCGCCGCGGTCGTACAGGAGATGACCCAGATACGTCCGAGCCTCATGAAGGTCAGGATCCAGCCGGAGAGCACGACGTACCTGTCGACCCGCGCCCACGTCGTCCCCGAGCCTGTGCAAGGCGTACCCCAGGGACGCCGCAGCCTCGGCAGAGTCCGGGCGGCTCGCTGCAGCCTTCGCGAAGATGTCTCGGCACTGCGCATAGAGAGATGCGCGATAAAGCGCTCGACCCATCGTGAGCATGAGCTCGATGTCATCGTCGAAACCCATGGCTGCCACTTGGTCGAAGAGACGCAGAGCCTCGTCGCGTTCCCCGAATCTCAGGAGCGTTTCACCCAGTCCCACGAGCGCATCCTCGTGGCCGGCGTCGAGCACCACAGCACGCTCGAATGCCCGACGTGCCCACGCATACTCTTCTCGAGCCAACCGCGCGTATCCGAGGCCGACGCAAAGGTCGACGGCATCGGGATAGATGGACAGCCCTTCCTTCAGCACCTCGAGGGCACCATCGAAATCACCGTCGTGGTAAAGCTGGTGCGCCTGCTCGTCGTATTCCTCGGGAGAGAGGAATGCCTTGCTCATGTGCTAGGCTCCACGACGAGCCGCGAGTGATCGCTCAGCCAGCTGCATGGCGCGCAACGTAATGCTCACGGCCACACCGAACCACTCCACGGCGAACAGATCCGAGGAACGATTCGTTCAAACCTTCGCGAAGGCGACTCCGCAGTCGCCGCACACCAGGTCTTTGCCGGCCCGAACCAGCCGCGCATACGGGCCGTGCCTCGGGCATACAGGGTCCTGATCCGCCGAGAGCGCGTCCTTGACCTTCTTCCGTTCAGTTCTGGACGCTTTCGGGATGGAGATCTCGTAGCGAATCCACGACACGTTGCACTCGAAGATCGCCACCGCACCGCCACCATCCTGCGGGCGAACGCCGAGCCGGATCAGGAATCCACCATTCGGCGATTCCATCTGCTGGCCTGCGTAGTACTGCTTCAGAAGTTGCTTCTGGTTTTCCAGTCGCAAGGCGTCGCCCACGTCCTCTCCACGGAACCAAGCCAGAAGCCACGAGAAATCCCTGTGTACCGGGGAATCTCAGCGCCTTCACGCAAAAAAGTGGGCCGAATGATACTGAATCTCAGCGGAGCGTCAACCGAGGCTTCGAATGTGCGCGTCGAGCAACGCTGCGCAAACGCACCGGGGGCCGAAGCGCGCTGCGCCTCGGCCCCCGAGTCCTTCCCATGCGGCCAGGCACGAGCCTAGCTGACAGCTTCCTCAACCATCCGGGTTGTCGCTTCACCGTGCCCGATGGCAGGCTTGCAGAACCGAGTGCCGATCTGGTGAAGACCACGAAGGTCGGCGTCGGTCAGATCGGGATAACGCTCACCGATGTAGTCGATCGTCTCGTCCATCCAGTGCCGCTGATCTTCTTCAGCAGCCTGAAGGACTCCGCAGCGATGCACATGACTGAACAGCTCATCGCGTGCACGCTCCACGAGCTTCTCGTGCGACAAATCATCCTCCTTGAGGGAACTGGCCAAAATCGCCTTCAGCAGATTTGGCAAACAACTTACCTTCAGCCGTGTAAGGTAATCGTGATCGATGGTCAGATAAACCGGAGCCCATGTGAGCCAACGGGACGGGCCGGATGCGGTCGAACTGGAAGTCTTCAGGCATCTTTTCACCGCACTTGCCGAGGAGATGGGCGCTGCGCTGAAGCGCGCATCGTTCTCCCCGAACATCAAGGAGCGCCGGGACTACTCGTGCGCGCTCTTCAATCCGTCCGGGGAGGCCGTGTCGCTGGGAGACCACATGCCCGTCCATCTCGGGGCCATGCCCATGAGCGTCTCCGCAGCGCTCG
This sequence comes from Gemmatimonadales bacterium, assembly GCA_038120095.1. Taxonomy (GTDB): domain Bacteria; phylum Gemmatimonadota; class Gemmatimonadetes; order Longimicrobiales; family Gaopeijiaceae; genus UBA2589. The sequence continues at coordinate 12,134 of JAYOKZ010000025.1, read as the reverse complement.
ACGAGCTCGGCGTCATCGCTCCGGGGGATGTCATCTGTCTGAACGACCCATTCCGTGGGGGGACCCACCTTCCCGACATCACTCTGATCTCCTCGGTTCACGCGCCAGACGGTGAGCTGATGGGCTTTGTCGCGTCCCGGGCGCACCACTCGGACGTCGGGGGCTCGACACCCGGCTCGATGCCACTGGCAAGAGAGATCTTTGAAGAAGGCCTCCGCATTCCGCCGGTCCGCCTGTATCAGGAGGGGGTACGAAACGATGGAGTGTGGGCCCTGCTCCTCGCCAACGTTCGTACGCCGGTCGAGCGTGCCGGCGACCTCGACGCCCAGATCGCTGCCCTGAATACCGGTGCAACTCGACTGCTGGACATCGCACAGCGAAGAGGAATTCAGGCTACGCTCGAGGCGATGGATGCACTGATCGCTTATGCGGATCGATTGGTGGAGGCAGGCCTCGCCCAGATCCCCGACGGACGCTACGAAGGCGAGGACATCCTCGAGGATGACGGCTTCGGCTCCGGCCCGATCCCGATCCGCGCACGTCTCGACATCTCGGGGTCTCGAGTCCGGATCGACTTCGAGGGGACGTCGCCCCAGGTCCCCGGCGGCGTCAATGCCGTGGCCGCGATCACATCGTCCGCCACCCGGTACGTGGTCCGCTGTATCGTGGAGGCGCTGCTTGGAGAACCTCTGCCCGCCGGTGGAGGATCGATGTCCTCGGTGTCTCTGCAACTGCCCGAACGCAGCGTCGTGAACGCAGCCCTCCCATCGTCCGTCGCTGCAGGGAACGTCGAGACAAGCCAGCGCGTGACCGACGTCCTCTTTCGTGCCTTCGGCCTGGCGCTGCCGGAGCTGATGCCCGCACTCTCCCAGGGCACGATGAACAATACGACCGTCGGCGGCATGGATCCCCGAACCGGAGAGGCCTTCGCCTACTACGAGACGGTCGGTGGAGGCATGGGCGCGGGCCCCAACGGCGACGGTCTCAGCGGGGTCCACGTGCACATGTCCAACTCACTGAACACGCCTGTCGAGGCACTCGAGCACGCGTACCCGTTTCGCATTACGCAGTATGGTATCCGGCGTGGCTCCGGGGGAGCCGGAACGTACAGGGGCGGAGACGGACTGCGCCGGGACCTTCAGGTGCTCGGGCCGGCCAGAGTCGCTCTCCTCTGCGAGCGACGAGAGCGAGGTCCCTCCGGTGCGCAGGGAGGCGAAGACGGTGCGACTGGGGAGAACGTCCTCATCCGGGACGGCGAAGAGCGGGTTTTGAAGGGAAAGGACACATTCTGGGTGGAGGCCGGAGACATCATCAGTATCCGGTCGCCCGGTGGGGGTGGCTGGGGCCACACCGCGGACTAACGACGAGAGACTTCTCATGCAGCTTCGATTCGCAGCAGTCTGCGAGGACGCGCAACCGAGGTCGGACGGGCGCCTCGACGTCCACGGCATCTTCCACTCCCTTCCAGCGCCCGGCTTTCCCGCACTGCAGGATCGCATGGTCCTCGTCATCGTGATCGAGTGGGATCGCGAGGACTACGGTCGTTACCGGTTTCAGGTCACGCTGGACCACGAGACGGAGGCCTTCTCCGAGCGCGTGTTGGACGTGGAGACCGAAGTCCGGAAGCCGACCGAGTTCGAAGCACCGGCAAAGACACCCGTCATCGTCCCCATGCATGAAGTACTCTTTCCGCACGCCGGACAGTACACCTTCCGCATCAAGGCGAAGGGTCGGACGATCGACGGACCGGGTGTGTACCTGATCGAGGTGCCGGAGAGCCAGGCCGGATCCTGACGGTCCGACTGCAAACGTCATGGCCTCCGCAAGCACACCTGCCGGGTTCGTGCACCGCCACCATTCTGGAGGGGTCGCGCTCACGTGGGCGGCAGTCTCCGACTGGGTTCATGACATTCTTCAGGCCGACACGCTTCATGGGTGGGCCGGGCATCATTCCGACCGGATTGACTTCGCCGGCCGGGGTCGGGTTCACTCGGTTCCAGCTCCGCAGTCCGGACCGCAGGGTCGTGCCCGCTGGGCCGTGCGCCATTATCACCGGGGCGGGGCGATGGCCATGCACATGGAGGATCGCTACCTGCGCTGGGGAACTCCGAGGCCCTTGAGGGAGATCGCCGCGATCGAAGCCAGTCGGTCACGTGGAATCAGGACGCCCGCTCCGGTGGCGGGGGTCACCTATGATCACAACATGTGGTACAGGTGCGATCTCGCGACCGAAGTCGTACCTCATGTCAGGACGCTGATCGACATGCTCCACGAGCACGACGGTACCCGCGGCTGGCTGAAAAGCATGGCACGGGCCGGCGACGTCATTCGCTCCCTCGCCGCCTCCGGCATCTACCACGTCGACCTGAATGCCCGAAACATCCTGCTTTCGGACGACCCCGCCGAGCCCGGATGGGTTGTCGATCTTGATCGCGCTCGGGTCCTCCGCGGCCCATCGACCCGGGCGGCGGAGCGGATGGAGCTCCGACTCATTCGCTCCATTGTGAAGATCGGGACCCCGACGGGAGAACATCTCGGGGACCGTGAGCTCATGAGAGCACTCGCAACGCGGAGCTCCGATCTTTGACGGCCAGGGACGAACGACGTGTGGACGATCGGCTGCGAGCGAGGCCCGAGCCCGGGCGAATCGTCGAGGGAGCGGGGTGGCAGGGTCCTCCACCCGGAGAGATCTGCATCGTCATGCTCTCCGCGATCGGTGATGCGGTGCACGTGTTGCCTGTTGCCAATGCGCTCAAACGTGCATGGCCCGCCACGAAGATCACGTGGGTTATCCAACCCGTGCCTTGGTCGATGGTCCGGGACCATCCGGCGATCGACGACTTCATCGTCTATCGGAGACGCAAAGGACTCCGGGCCTGGGTTGGCTTCCACGAACTCATGCAGGTCATGCGGACGCGGCACTTCGACCTGGTGATCGGATTGCAGGTCTACTTCAAGGCAGGGCTGATCACCGCGCTGACCCCTGCCCGAGTCAAGCTCGGATTCGATCGGGCTCGAGCCCGAGACGCTCAGTGGTTGTTCACGACCGACCGAATCCCGGCACGGGGTCAGAGGCACGTTCAGGACCAGTATTTCGAATTCCTGGAGCACCTCGGGATCGACCCCGACCCAGTGGACTGGAACCTCGAATTCACCCCGGAAGAGCGTCGAAACCAGACTGAATACTTCGCGAGCATCGAACGACCCGTGTGCGCCGTCGTTGTCGGCACCAGCAAGGTCGAGAAGAACTGGAACCCAACGGGTTACACCCGCGTGCTCGAGGCCGTTCGACTCCAGCATGGACTGCAGCCGGTGATCATCGGCGGCCCCTCCCGGGTGGAGCGCGAGATCGCGGCTGAGATCACGGAGAGGGCCAGCGTCCACGTGATCAACGAACTGGGTGACGATCTCCGCAGACTCATGTGGCTGGTGGACGGAGCGTCCCTCCTCATCTCTCCGGACACCGGGCCCCTCCATATCGCCCGGGCACTGGGGACACCATCCGTATCTCTGTTCGGCTATACGAATCCCCGTCGATCGGGACCCTGGCAAGCATTCGAGGACCTGATCGTGGATGGCTACGCGGAGTATCCCGGCGAGAATTATCCGATCATGCCTGCGTACCGCCAGGGAATGAGTCGAATTAGCGCCGAGGATGTTCTCGCCAAAGTCGCTTTGGCGATGACCCGATACGTGACCCCCTGATCTCCGGACGAACCGGGACACCCGTTGCTCGCGCTACAGGGCCAGAAACACCTTGGCGCTGAGAAACAGAAACGCCGCGAGCACACCCAGCGAAGCCTCCCATTCCCGATTCCGCCGGTACTGAGCCCAGCGGAAACCGCCCGACGACAGTTGTTGGCTGGCTCCACCCTGCCACGGCGTAGCTCGCGGAAAGAAGAGGGGCACATTGGCTGCATAGTCGACGTACTGCCCCGGGAACAGCCTCGTCAGGTGCTGGACCTCGCCACTCATCGTTCTGGAGTACACCGCCGCATAGAAGGTCAGAAAGACCAGAGGCCATATCCAGTGACCACCGGCGAGAGACACACCGAGTCCTATGAACGCCGATCCGAGGTACAGGGGATTCCTCGTGAAGGCGTACGGGCCGGTCACCGTCACCTCCTGATCCTTGTGGATCGTGCCCGCCGACCAGCCGCGTATCCAGAGCCCGACCACTGCGAGGCAGGCTCCGACACCGATCAAGAGGGGGGTCGGCGTGGCGAACCAGGCGAACGGAAGAACGATGAGCCACACCGTCCTGAGGCGTAGCCGCCTCATGCTCAGGCGCATGGTATACGTCGTTTCGGAGTCAGCGGGACACCCCGGCGGGCGCGTCCTGCTGGCGGCGATGACGACCGGCGATGGCCTCTTCACGAGAGCCCGGATTCAGCGGATACCCTTCGATGACGGACCGAAGGTGCAGGGTCAGGGATCCCGGAAAGTTCGGGATGTCTGACTTCACGTAGACCGGGATGCGTCGCTCGTCGTCAGTGAAATGGATCTCACTGGATCCGCCCTGGCCGAAGAGTCCTTCCGTCTGAATCTCCGGAGAGACGACGATCGTGTTGTACAGGACACCCTCCGTCTCGCGGAGGTCCTTCCGAAGCACCGTCACCTTGACCGGATTTCCCTCCTCCTTGAAGTACCGGTTGAGCGTGTAGGTCCTGCCCAACTCGAGTGGCAGTGTGCGCAGGAAGTAGATGAATGCGATCTCATCGAGGGGGAGGGCCGAGCCAAGATCTCCACCGCGGTCGAAGTCGATCCGTTCCCAGCGCATGATGTCCGGAAAAAACTGCCAGTGCCGATAGCTCTTGTACCCCACTTCGTCGATGTCACGGATGTACCGCCAGGTCTGGAGCGTCGTCACGTCGAACCAGGTCTGATACATGTCGTTCACCCGTGCGGGCCCGATGCCACCCGTAATTCCGAGATTCACCCGATACACAGGGTTACCCTCGTACTCGTCGATTCCGAGAACGCTCATGTAGCCTTCACCGGCGTTGAACACGCCGACCTTGACCCTGTATTCGAGGTGCTCTCCCGGCCCGAACGGAGCCGGAGCGGCGAACGGATCGACGGGCACGTCGTCCGCCGTAAAGAACGCGGGGACCTCTCCCTCTCGTATGTCGTACAGGGCACGGAGCGAATCAACGAGGATGTCACGTTCCGAACGCCCGTCCTGAGCCACGATCGCAGAGGGCGCGGTGATGAACACCGCTGAACTCAGAGCAGCCAGGCGGAGAGATGGGAGCGTCCTCGCACGTCTCATGCCGCCTCGACGTCCGCCGACCACACCGATCCCGGCAGCTTTGCCAGGCCAACGAACGTACGCCACGGACGGAATCGCGAGGGCCTGGCCTGCAAGTCGTAGCGGAGCCGGAGGGGTGCCTCCGTAATCCGCCGGGCGTGCGGGGCGAGTCTCCCGAGGAGTTCGACATTGGCGGCCCAGCCATCCGAACGGATCAGCGGATCGTCCTCCGAGCGATCGCGGAAGGCCTTCTTGAGCACGATCACCCGATACGCACGCAGGCCGGCCAAGGGATCGGATACCGGTGCACCCGAGATCAGTTTCCGCAGAAAGGTGCGCGCTGCCCAACGCACCGTCCTGAACCCACGCACGCTGCTCGCGTCGTCCTCGGAAATGGAGCCCGCGACAATGTCCGCTCCACCCTCGAGGAGCTTCACGACCGTGACGATGTCGTCTGGCCGCTCCGTGAAGTCCGCCTGCAGGACGACAGCACAGTCCCGCTTCGGGTACGGAGCATCCTCTCGAACGTGGCGCAGGAGCCGTTCCACAGACGCCCCGTAACCGATCCGCTCCTCGGACCGAAGGACCGTGAGGGGCAACGAGCGGCGGTACCGCTGAAGAACTTCGGCCGTCTCATCCGTCGAGCCGTCATCGTGCACGATCAGCCGATAGTCCCGACCGAACTCACCGAGCACGTTGCGCGTCTTCCACAGGAGGACGCCGATGGTCCGCGCTTCATTGTGGGTTGGGATGCAGACGTAGATCACGGTTCTGTCCGGTTGGCCCGGAGTAGGTTCAATGGGATGCCTTCGCGTGTCGACCTGTGATCAACACGGTCGGCAGAGGTTGTAACCAGAGGTTCAATTCGCGGTTCCGGAGTCGCCGGACGGCACGATCACCGACTCGCCGGATGGTCGCGTCTTCCATCGCCTGTGCTGCCAGAAGTACTGGTCCGGAGCTGTTAGGATCGCCTCTTCCAGGACTTCATGGTAGGCGGTCAGCATGGCACGGGTATCGACTTCGACGTCTCCCGAACGCTCGAATCCCAGACGACGCGCTTCTACACGGTACCGCTGAGGCCACCCGGGCTGACGAATCGCGAAGCCGACGAAGACCGGCACGTTGCGTCGCAGTGCGAACACCGCCGGCCCACGCGGCGTGGACGCGGATCGTCCGAAGAAAGGGATGAAGATGCCGTTGCGGCGAGCATTCTGGTCACCGAGCAGAGCGGCGAGGCGCCCGCGGCCGAGCGCGCGCAATACGTCCCGCGGAGCATCGGCCATGTCGATCACGCGCATCCCCAGACGCTCGCGGGTCTCGAAAAGATCCGCTTCGAAGCGGCGGTTGGCCATCCCTTTCCCTACGACGTCGATCGGCAGGCCAGCCGCGGCGATGCGTGCACCTGCGATTTCCCAGTTGCCCAAATGGGCTGTCAGGAGCATCACACCTTGCTCCCCACTCGCCGCCTCACGAAGTAACTCGAGACCGGAGAAGTCGACCCGAGCGTTGATCTCCTCCGGCGTCCACTGGTGCAGGCGGAACACGAGAGCCGCCTCGCGACCGAGGTGCATGTAACTGCGCCTCGCCACCCGTCGACGCCAGGAGGCCGAGGCCTCTGGAAACGCCTGGGCCAGATGAGCGTCCACATCCCTGCGGCGGACCCTCGCCAAAACTCCAACCAGCCAGCCCAGAGCGGCGGCGACCCGGAGGGCCCAGTCTTCCGGCAAACCTCCCAGAACGAGGCGTGCCAGCCTGAACGCTGCGTATTCCAGCCGATGACGGATGGCGGTGGAAGGATCCTCGCTCCCCCCGAGTGGGGGTGAAGAGGCGGCCCCGCTCATGGTCCTGCGTGGATCGGCGTCACCTCGGACTGCAGGTTGTGGAGTCGTGTATAGCGACCGCCCTGCGCCAGAAGTGACGCATGGTCCCCCTGCTCAACGACTCGCCCGCCCTCGAGTACCACGATCTGGTCGGCGCGCTGTACAGTCGAGAGACGGTGGGCAACGACGAACACCGTCCGGCCTTCGACGAGCCGTTCGATCGCATCCTGAATGAGCCGTTCGGATTCGGTGTCGAGCGCACTCGTCGCTTCGTCGAATATGAGGATTGGGGGGTCGCGCAGGATCGCCCGAGCAATCGCAATTCGCTGGCGCTGACCACCCGAGAGCTGCACACCCCGCTCGCCCACCACCGTTTCGTACCCCTGAGGCATCGCCGCGATGAATTCATGCGCGTTCGCTGCACGTGCGGCAGCCCGTACCTCGTCATCGGTCGCGTCGGGGCGACCGTATGCGATGTTCGCTCGCACCGAGTCGTGAAACAGCACGGTCTCCTGTGACACAATGCCCATGAGGGCGCGAACATCATGGATCCTCACCTCTCGAACATCGACGCCGTCGATGAGGATGCGCCCGTCACTCACATCGTAGAACCGGCTCAGGAGGTCGACGACCGTGCTCTTGCCCGCTCCACTCGAGCCGACCAGGGCCAGCACGCTCCCACGAGGAACTCGGAACGAGACGTTCTCGAGGGTGGGGTCTCCGTCACGATACGCGAACGAGACATTCTCAAAGACGACATCGCGCTCGAACGTCTCGACGGTACCGGCATCAGGACGATCCGTAATCTCCGCCCTGGTGTCCAGAAACTCGAAGACCCGTTCCGCAGCGACGAGACCCGGCTGCGCCATCGCCGGGAACTTGGCAACGTTCTTTACCGGCGCATACAGCTTGAGCGACAGCCCGAGGAACCCCACGAATTGCGCCCCGGTGATGTCTGCGCCAACCACGAGGCGCGCGCCATACCAGAGGATGACACCCGTACCGGCAGCGGCCAGCATTTCGGTCATGGGCTGAGCCATGGAGCGGGCCACCTCAGCGCGCATGAACTGCCGGAAATAATCGGCGGTGAGACCGTGAAATCGGGCTCGCTCCCGCTCCTCCGCGGACGATGACTTGACGAGACGGATACCGGACAGCGTCTCCACGACATGTGCGTTGACTTCACCACCAAGATGCAGGACTCGACGATCGCGACGGCGAAGCACGTTCACGAGTGGGCCCCACATGCCCATGGCCACCGGGATCACCACGAACGCGGCGACGGTCAGCTTCCACGAGATGAGGAGCATGAACGCGAGTGCCCCAAGAAACTCGAAGATCGCCGTGACGAGTCGGGACACCTCACGTGTCACCAGCAATCGGAACTGTTCGATCTCCGTCGTGAGGCGGCTGACGATCTGACCGGTCCGCGTTCGTCCGAAGAAACTCAGATCGAGATCGAGCAAATGATCATAGACGGCATCACGCAGATCGCGGTTCACTCCCTGCTCGGCTCTCGCCAGGAGATAGACGCGTACGAACGCGAACAGATTCTTGACGAGGATGACGAGCAGAATCAGAACGATGATCCGACCGATCGCGACCAGTGGGTCTCCCGTAAGATCCACCCACGTGTACACCGTGGCGTCGAGTAGCCGCTGGACACCATTCTCACTGGAGGCAAGCGGTGCCCCACCGCTGACGAACAGTGCATCAACGAAGGGAATGAGGAGCACATAGGCTGTGGCATCGAACACCGCGTAGATCGCGGCAGCGACGATCGCCGTGAGAATCGGGGTCGCGTGCGGCCGGACGAACCCGGCGAGGCGCGGGTAGAGAGACATGGGCCGAGCTACCGTCGAGGCTTGAGACTCGCGACGGGCACGATCATCTCCTCGGGACTGATCCCGCCATGCAGGAACGAATTCCTGTAGCGCGCCTGATATTCCCGGAGCTTCGTCGGGTAGACGAAGAAATAGTCCTCGAGTGCGACGAGGTAGCTCGTGCCCAGGCGACCCGCAGGCAGACGCAAGTCCTGCTGGTCTCGAGTGGCAAATGCAGTGTGGCGCTGCTCGGCCCGGAGGTCCTGCCCGAACTTGTACCGCAGATTGCTGGTTGCATCCTTCCGAGCGAAGACTGTCGACGGATGCTGGCAGAGAATGGAACCGTGGTCCGTGGTGAGGATGACCTCGTGGCCTCGGCGGGATGCCTCTCGCAGGATGTCGAACGCCGTCGACCGCTCGAACCACGATCGGGTGAGATCACGCAGCGCCGCCTCGTCCCGCGCGACCTCCATGAGGATCGGTGACTCGGACCGACCGTGCGTCATGAGATCCACGAAATTGAACACCAGCGCGATGACGGACCCCGGGGTCTTCAGCGCAGAGTTCACGCGCCCTCGGACCTGCTCGCGCTGACGGTCGGAAAAAATCTTGTCGTAGTGTACTGGTACGTCACGACCGGTCAGGCGCTTCAGCTGCTCGACCAGGAGTTCGTCTTCGAATGCATTCAGACTGCCCTCGTCGTCCGAAGCATCCCACCAACCCGGGCGCGCTTGGGCGATCTCGTCCGGATACTGGCCGGAGAAGATTGCGTTTCTCGCGTACGGCGTCGCGGTCGGCAGAATCGAGTAGTGGAACGTCTCCTCGATCTCGAAGAACTCGGTAAGAAGCGGTGCGATCGCCCGCCACTGGTCGAGACGCATGCAGTCGAGCACGACGAAATAGACGGGATCGGACGAGAGTCTCGGGACCAGAAACTCGCGGACCAGATCCACCGAAAGCCGCGGACGGTCCGGTGCGTCCTGCACCCAGGCAGGATATTCCCGGATCACCCACTCGCCGAAGTCCCTCCGCAGCGATGTCACCAACGAGGCGACCGTGTCGAGCAGCCCCTCCTCACCCGCTTCTCCCAATCGAAGCTGCCAGTCCACCAGCTCCGTATACACCGATGCGAACTCTTCGGCGCTCGTTGCTTGCCGGGCCTCGATCGACAGGGTACCGAAACGGGCGGCGAAGTCCTGCGCAGCCCTCGCCTGGCGAATCGAGGATCCCTCAAGGATGCGCGTCACGACGCTCAGAACCTGCCGAGGCGACGTAGGCTTCACGAGGTAATCGTCCACGCGACGACCGATGGCCTCGGTCATCGTGTGATCCTCTTCCGACTTGGTCACCATCACCACTCGTTGATGCGGCGTCTCGCGGCGCATGATCTCGAGCACCTCGAGACCGCTTCGGCCGGGCATCTGCTCGTCCAGGAGCACGAGATCGTAGGGACCTTCCCGCATCAATTCGAGCGCGTCGTCACCGTTGGAGATCGCATCGATGTGGTAGTTCCGCGCCTGCAGAAAGAGCAGGTGCGGCTTCAGGAGATCGATCTCGTCGTCGACCCAGAGGATGCGCTTCATCGCGCGCGTGGACTGTGGCATGACTCAAACCTACGTGGTGACACCCCCAAACAGCACGCTCAAGCGATGGCTGAGTGCATCACGCGTCGCCCGGAAGGCCTCCATCTCTTCATCGTCCGTCCGCCCGGCCCCTGCCGGGTCGGGTAATCCCCAATGAATTCGCCACGCATCGTCCAGCCACACCGGGCAGACCTCCTCGGCACAGAGCGTGATCACCGCGTCGACCGATCCTTCGACCTCCTCCATCCCCTTCGAGGCGTGATCGGATATATCCAGCCCGACCTCGGCGAGCGCCGCGATCGCCTGCGGACGTACATGTGTCGGGTTCGAGCCTGCCGACGAGATCGTGACACCCTCCGGTGCCATGGAACGCGCAAGCCCTTCCGCCATCTGGCTCCGGGCAGAATTCGCGACACAGAGAAAGAGGATGTGCTTCGGTTGGAGAGCACGAAGTATCGCAGCCTCGAACATCCAGACGGGAGCATCCGCGGCCAGCGGCACTCCTCCCACCAGAGTCGACGCTCCGTCACCCTCACGAGCGACGACGTCGAGCCCAAGGGCTCGGGCCACTTCGGCCACCACGTCTGCATGAGACGTCGCCTCGCCGAGCGTTACGTCGATTGATCGTCCGGTCGCCATCGATCCCTCGGGAGTCATGATGGATGACGGAGCAAGATACACCTGTCCGATCGGACAGGGACGGGGACGGCCGCGCCCGGATGGCATGTGCTGCTCGTACAGAGCCCCACGTTCCGGGAAGCCGATCGGGTCGCATCACGCCCGCTGGACGCCCCCAAGTACCGCTACATCGCGATACGATACGGGAACCACGAGGCAATCGGTTGACCCTCCCGGACCGCCGGCCGAAAAACCCACTCAGCTGCGTCCTCGATCAGGCGCCGGTTGAACGCACGATCACGAGTCGGCGGATCCAGCCGAGTCGAATCCGCAACGACCCGCCCCCGCTCGTCCACGAACACCCATACCTGAACCTCCGTACCACGTAACCTGCGGTTCGTGGGCGGGATGATCATTCCACGAGGGGTCGCGGGCTGGAGCCGGTAAAGCCCTTCTTCGGCGTTTCCACCATCACCCTCGCCGGTACCATTCTGAAGGCCCGGCACTGCATCGAGACCCGGCCTCTCACCGAGTACGGACGCAGGATCGACCGCTGCCTCCTCCTCCCACTCGACGGGCTCGATCTCGACCTCCACCGAGAGCGGTGCCGGGGGGCGAATGATTGTCCGAGCCCGCGAAGTCCGCACGTTGATCGCCTGCATGGCGCCCGCCGCAGCCCGAACATCACCGGCGCGTGGGCCGGCCGCAGCGAAGGGGGACTCGGGGATGACCTCGCCGTTCCATCCGAAGAAGATGATCAAGTGCAGGCCAACGGACGCATAGAGCCCCCGGCGCCAGGTAGGCCGCTCCTGGCGTCTCCGCTCTCGGGCACTGTTGTCGTGAAGTTCGCTCATCGTCGTCTCGACCCTCTACTACAGGTACGCCCTTCGACGAGTTTCCGCGCCCCAGCACCCGGGCCCTGTCCCCGGAGTGATCGGCAGCTACCGACGCGAGCATCAAGTCAGAACTGATAACGGGCCCCGAGGTGCGAACACCCCGGGACCCGCCGACCCCTGGATCTGTGGCTTGGCTAAGTAAG
>JAYOKZ010000024.1:0-41512 GCA_038120095.1 Gemmatimonadales bacterium | reverse complement strand
GTCGCACACGTACCGCTCGCACACGAACGCGGTCGGCCGACCTTCGTATGGAACACGACCGTGCAGCAGGGGCAGGTCGTCTTCCGGATCCCCCGGCCGCGTGTCCTCGGTTCGGACCGAGCCCGAGATCACCAGGCTTCTGAGGAACTCGGCATGTACCGCGTGAATCAGCGGCGTAGCGTCCTCGCCGGGCGGCACGAGGAGGGCCACTTCAACCGATTCGGCTTCGAGACGGTCGAGAACCGACAACATGCGTCCGAAGGCCGGGCCGAAGTCCTGCAGTGCTTCGACCTCGTGGTCCACGATGCTTCGTGCCGCTCTGAGATACCGCGGCAGGTTCGTCAGCGCTCCGGCACGGGCGAACAGCTCCGCGGCGAGGGATGCTCCGGAGGGTGTGGCGCCGTCCGCGGGATCGCGAGGGCGGACCACGAGCTTCTCCGCATCGTGGGACGTGTCGAAGACCGTTCCGCTGGTTTCGTCGTAAAATTGTTCGAGAATGTCGTCGCACAGGACGAGCGCTCGCTTCATCCACCGGGGGTCGAGCGTCGCTGCATGAAGGCTGAGGAGCGCGTTCCCGAGAGCGGCGTAGTCGTCCAGAAATCCGTCGCCCGATGCCTCTCCGTCGATCCACGAGTGGCGCAACAGGCGGTCTGCGCGCAGGTGATGCCAGATGAAGTCGGCAGCCTGTGTGGCCCGATCGACATAGTCGGCCCGACCCAGGGATGCTCCACTCTCTGCAAACGCGCGGATCGCGTAGGCATTCCACGCGACAATCACTTTCTCGTCGCGGAAGGGCGCGACGCGTCCTGCCCGGTACTCGAGGAGCGCTTCACGTGATCGGGTCAGGAGATCCTCCAGCTCCGATACGGACCGCGACTCGGACGTGGCGACCGACTCGATCGGCCGGGGCAGGTGCAGAATGCTGGAGCCTTCGAAATTCCCTGCCGACGTCACGTCATATGTTCGACAGAAGACAGGAGCATCTTCACCGAGCACCTCGGCAACCTCATCCGGAGACCACACGTAAAACCGTCCCTCCACTCCCTCGGAATCTGCGTCACGCGCGGAGTAGAAGCCGCCAAGCGGGTCCGAGAAGTCGGCTGCGAGATCAGTCAGGATTTCGACGACGACGGCTGCGAGATCATCGGATCCCGTCAGCTTCCATGCGTCGAGGTAGACTCGGGCCAGAAGCGCGTTGTCATAGAGCATCTTCTCGAAGTGGGGCACGAGCCACTCGCCGTCGACCGAATACCGGTGGAATCCGCCGCCGAGGTGGTCGCGCAGACCGCCGGCCGCCATACGCCTGAGTGTGTGCACCGTCATCGACAGGGACGCGGGATCCGCGGAGCGCGCGTATTCGCGGAGCAGAAGCTCGAGCGTAACGGGCTGGGGGAATTTCGGAGCCGGCCCGAAGCCCCCGTGCCGGGCGTCATAGCGCTGCTTCAGGGTTTGGACCGCGGAGTCGACGAGGGCCATGGATGCACGTTCTGAGCCCGCGCGTGGTTCGCTGACCCGACGGAGCACATCGAGCAGCCGGCTGCTCCCGGACTCGACCTCGGCGCGTCGGTTCTGCCACGCGTCATCGATACCTCTCAAGACGTCGGGAAATGCGGGGATTCCCGGTCGACGCTCCGGCGGGTAGTACGTACCACCGAAGAAGGGTGCGCGGTCCGGGGTGAGGAAGACGGTCATGGGCCAGCCGCCCTGCCCGGACATTGCCTGAACGGCCTTCATGTAGATCTGGTCCACGTCGGGTCGTTCCTCGCGATCGACCTTGATGTTCACGAAGAGATCGTTCATCAGACCCGCGATGACCGGGTCCGCAAACGACTCTTCCTCCATGACGTGGCACCAGTGACAGGAGGAGTATCCGACCGACAGCAGGATGGGCCGATCTTCGGCTTTGGCCCGATCGAAGGCCTCCGAGCCCCACGGATACCAGTCTACCGGGTTGTCAGCGTGCTGCAGAAGGTACGGGCTGCGTTCGTTTGCGAGTCGGTTCGGCATGGCGGGCGATGAACCCCCGGGTCCGCGTTGAAAGAAAAACGTGGGGTGAGTGAAGGTCGCGGAGTTACGTTGTTGCAGTCTCACGTCCGGGAGCCCTCTACTCCTCGACCGATCGTTCGATCCGATGGAGCTTACGCTGTACGCGCAAATCGCTTCGATGGTGGTCCGCCGACCGAGAATGATTCCTGATCTCCTCCGTGCTTCATGGGCGTTTCGGGCAAGGGGTTGGTACCGGCGCCCTCCGTTTCTGCCACTTCCCCCCGCGTCGTACATGCGATGGCGGCTTGAGACGGCGTACGGGGACCCGGACGCGACACCCCCGCTCGACGAGATGGAGCGGTATCTCGCCTGGACGGCCCGGATGCGTCGGAGGATGAAGGGGGATCTGTGACCCGCTTGATCCTCATGGTCGTGCTGGCTGTGGTCACGTGGCTGTACTTCCCGGAGACCCGCGAAATCCTCCTCGACGTGACGGAGCCGATTGTGGTTCCGGTCGTTCGGTGGAGTACCGAGGAGGAGATGGAGCAGGTCGCGAGAAACGTGGTCGAGCATGAGCGACTGACCGGGGATATGCCGGCGGGAGACGCGTGGACGGCCTGGCTGGGCAGTCGATACCTCGGTGAGGAGATGACCATCGACCCGTGGGGGTCGGTGTACCAGCTCGAGGTCTCGAGAGACTCGGTGTGGATCGTGTCGCCTGGACCGGACCGAACACGGCAGACGACAGACGACTTCCGTGTCGCCGCGCCGCGAGGTTAGTCGGCGAGTGCTTCGCTTCAGGGTCCTCGCTGTGGTGCTCACCGCCGTACTCGCCATCGGGATCGTGTCGACCACGCTGGGCCGGATGATCTACGAGGGTCGCACCCCCGGCCTCGCCTCGTTTGCCGCGATTCATTTTGCCGGATACCTCTTCTTTTTGCTCATGCCGGTGGAGGCGCTCGTCCCGGTGTACCAGGCGGAAGGTCACGTGGCCTCGACGCTGGTGATCCTCGCCGTTTCGACCGCGATTGCGGCGCAGTCGCTCGATTACGTCATCGGGTACGTGGCGAGTGAGCGGGCCGAAGCGTTTATCGGGGAAGAGCGGTATCTGCGCTTCAGGGGCATGATCGATCGATGGGGCGGGTGGGCGATTCTGCTCTTCAACCTCTTCCCGCTGTCCTCACCGAACATGCTGCTGGTGTCCGGGATCCTGAGGTATGAACCGTGGAAGGCATTTCTTTTCAGCTCGACCGGCCTCGCGGTGAAGTACGTCGGGATCGTGTTCCTCTTCGATGCGACAGCCGTCCTGTTCGGGGCAGGCCCGTGACGGGTCCCGGGTCGACGGAGTGGCGGCTTAGATGATCTCTGTCGGCCTGACGGGAAACATCGCATCGGGAAAGTCGGCGGTCGCCGCGATCTGGTCGGAGGCTGGCGTACCGGTCATCAGCGCCGATCAGCTCGCGCGGCAGGCTGTCCAACCCGGGTCTGACGGACTGAATGCCGTCTTGCGGGAATTCGGATCCGACATGCTCGCGGAAGATGGCACCCTGGATCGGGCGCGCCTGCGTGAGCGGGTATTTCGGGATGACGAGGCGAGGAAGTCGCTCGAACGGATCATCCATCCCATCGTTCGCCGACTGCGGGCGACCTGGCTACGGGAACAACGGGAGGCCGGCTCTGCGCTCGTCGTATCCGAGATCCCATTGCTCTTCGAGACCGGGAGTGAGCGGGACTTCGACGCTGTCGTGTTCGTCTCCGCTCCGGATCAGGTCCGCCTCGATCGAATTGTGGGACATCGCCGGATGTCGGAGCTCGAGGCACGCCGGATCATGACGTCTCAGATGTCGCCTGATGAGAAGCAGCGCCGCGCCGATTTTGTGATCGCCAACGACGGGTCGCTCGATCAGCTCACGGATCAGGCAACGGCGGTGCTCGCCAAACTCCGTGAACGCGGTCCCCACAGCACCATGCGGATCGATCTCCACCTGCACACGGCTGGTTCGTGGGATTCCCTGTCCGACCCGGAGCGGGTACTCGACACTGCACTGGCCCGGGGCTTCGGCAGGATCGCCATCACGGATCACAATCGGATCCACGTGGGCGTGCGCATGGCGGAACGGTACCCCGAATTCGTGATCCCGGGAGAGGAGGTGAAGACCGCGGAGGGCATCGACGTCATTGGACTGTATCTGTCCGAGGAGATTCCGAGGGGCACGCCCGCGGAGGAGACCGTAGAACGGATTCGGGAGCAGGGCGGGATCCCGTATCTGCCGCATCCCTTCGCGGGTGGGAAGGGTGGTGGAGGCAGGTACGCCGAACTCCTCGGAGCGATGTGCGACGTCATCGAGGTGTTCAATGCGCGACTGCACGATCCTGCGATGAATCGCCGTGCCGAAGAGCTTGCCCAACGGCACGGGGCGCTGATGGGAGCGGGCTCGGACGCCCATACCCTGCACGAGCTGGGAAATGCTTGGGTCGACGTGCCGGCCCACCCCAACGGGCCCGATGAACTCCGCCGTGCCCTGAAGCAGGCGACGGTGGGTGGACAAGAAGCCTCACGCCTGGTGCATATCGGTTCCACGTGGGCCAAAATCCGGAAAAGACTTCCGGGCCCGCTCGGTGGCGGTTGGGCCGGCTGACGCGGTACCTTTGCTCACCGCTCGCATCACGTCGCATCTCACTTCCTGGGCAGAATCACTCCTTGAGTTATCGGACGCCAACCCACCGCGCGGCGGCTGTGAGCCAGGTCCGAAACGCGCTTCTCGCGTCGCGCAAGGCGGTCCTGACGACTCACGTGAATGCGGACGGCGACGGTGCGGGCTCTCAGGCCGCCATGGTCGCGTGGCTCCGCGCCAACGGGTCGGAAGCGTGGATCATCAACCCGACCAAATTCCCGGACTCGTTTCGCTTTCTCATCGAACATCAGGACTGGGTCGTCCCTGCAGGATCCTCCCGTGCTCGCGATCTGTGCGACTCAGCCGATCTGGCCGTCGTGCTGGACACCGGTGAAGTGCCGCGCATCGGCCGAGTGGGGCAGATGATCCGCCATCTCCCTACCGTCATCATCGATCATCACCCGATCGGTGATCACTCGATCGGGGGCACGGCGCTCCGGGATACCTCGGCGTGTGCGACAGGTGAACTCGTTCATGACGTGATCCACGAGGGAAAGGGGCCCTGGACGCGGCAGATGGATGAGGGCATCTACGTCGCGATCCTCACCGATACCGGTGGATTCCGGTTTGAGAACGCCTCGGCCGGATGTCATCGTGTCGTGTCCGAAGTCATCGGGAGGGGTGTCGATCCCGAGGCGATGTACGAGCGAATCTACGGCTCAGCGCGCATCCACAGGTATCGCATGCTTCGGTACGCGCTCGAGAGCCTGGACCATGATCCTGCTCACGGCATCGCGTGGATGATCGTGCCTCGTGACCGGTTGGAGGAGGTTCAGGCGACGGCCGCCGACCTGGAGGGCTTCGTGGACATTCCTCGCTCCATCGAGGGCGTAGAGGTCGGGCTTCTGTTTCGACTGACTGCAGAGGGTGACGTGAAGATTTCCTTCCGGTCGAACGGGCGAGTGGATGTCAACGCGCTCGCTCGTCGCTTCAATGGGGGAGGGCACGTGAAAGCGTCCGGGGCCATGGTTCCCGGACCGATGGATGAGGCCGTGCCGAAAGTGCTGGATCGCGTCCGGGCAGCTGTCCTCGAGACTCGGAAGGAGACATGAAGGCCCCGACGTCCCGAAAGCAGGACGATCCCGGGGTGCCGGAGGCGCTTCCGCGGACGCTCGTTCGGCTTCGCGATCGAATCGGCGTGGAGACCATCGATCGCCTCTGGATTTTCCCTCCGGTTCGTCGTGGACGACGAGAGCAGGGGCTCGTGGCGGTCAGCACCTTTCAGCCCGGAGAGGAGCGCCGGAGCATGATCACGGTGACGTACAACGCCGAGCACACCGGCAAGGGCATTACCGTAGAGCCAGCCTTCATGGTTGAAGGAGCCGCGCCGGCCGAGACATTCCCTCCGGTCATGGAGGGAGTGGTGCGTCGCTCGGGCGAGGGGGCGCAAGGGCCGAGGGAAATCGTGATCGACGGGACGGCCACGAAGTTCGAGTCGTTGCTGGAGGAGTACGACGAAGCCTTCATCGATGTACCGGGATCGTGAGCGAGGACACGATTGCGCGGCCGCGCGTGGACGAGGGGGCGCCTCCCTTCCTTCGGCTGTTCGGGCGTTATCTGCGGGATCAGGGCCTCCCTGTAACGTCTCAGAGAGAAGCGGTCGCGAGGGTCGTCTTCGTCTCCGATGATCACCTCTCCGTCGACGACATTGAAAGTGCGCTTCGCGAGACCGGAGAGCGCATCGGAAAGGCAACCATCTATCGGACTCTCGACCTCCTCGTCCGCAGCCGGCTCGTCGAGGAGCACGATTTCGGGGAGGGGTTCAAGCGTTACGAACATCGGCTCTCGAACCACCCGGTGCATGAGCACATGATCTGTGTCGAGTGTGGTACGGTGACGGAGTTCGAGAGTGACGAACTCTACAAGATCGAGAACCGGGTGCGGGCCGATCACGGCTTCATCCCGGTGCGGCACCGGCTGGAGATCTACGGGCTGTGCAAGGCATGTCAGGACTCGGGTGTCGAGTTGACGACCGAGGGTCTCATCTGCCCGATCGAAACCCTCTGATGCCGAACCGACGTGATCCGGAGGCGTCGGGGCGAGGCCTCGAAGACGGGACTCCGCGAGGTGTGCCTGCGCCGCTCGGAGACCTTCCGTGGGAACTTCCCAACAGTTTCCTCGGCCTGGATCAGCCCCGAGACTCGTTCGAACGGTCGCGTGCGGTCATTCTGCCCGTGCCATACGAGTCGACGACGTCGTTCGGCGGTGGGACACGGTGGGGGCCTCGCGCCATCATCGACGCGTCGCGTTATGTGGAACTCTACGATCAGGAGTTTGGTTGCGAGCCGGGGGACCGACTTCACGTACATACCTTGCCTGCCCTCGAACTGACGCGGGCAGGTGCGGCCTCGGCGATGGCGGAGTTGAGGGATGCGTACGGACGGGTAGCGGATTTGGCGGGGGACCGGTTCCTCCTGATGCTCGGTGGTGAACATTCGGTCTCCTCGCCCGCGATCCTGGCCCAGGCGGAGCGACATGCGGCGGTTGGAGGGGACCGGCTCTCGGTTCTCCAACTTGACGCCCATGCCGACCTCCGGGCCGAGTTCGAGGGCACGCCTCATTCACACGCGTCCGCCATGGCTCGCGTGCTCGATCGTTGTGATGTCGTTGCCGTCGGGGTTCGGGGCGTCAGCCAGGAAGAGGCGGACGTCGCGGAATCTTCGAAGGGGTCGACCCTGATCTGGGCGGACGAGATGTGGCAGGATGACCTGTGGATGGAGCGGGCGCTGGATGCCCTGGCTCCAAACGTGTACCTGACATTCGACGTCGATTACTTCGATCCGGCGCTCGTGCCGTCGACAGGAACGCCCGAACCAGGGGGTGGTGACTGGTATCGGACGCTTCGGTTCCTCAAACGGGTGTTCCGAGAGCGCAATGTGGTCGCCGCGGACATTGTGGAACTCGCACCGACGCCGGGCTTGCCGGCTCCCGACTTCCTCGTGGCCAAGCTCGCGTACAAGCTGATTTCGTACCGATTCCAGAGTCAGCTTGGCTGAACCCTGGATCGGTGGCATGACGCGAAGCCTTCTCACACGACGCTGCGGCTTCCGGTGGAGCCTGCACGGTGGATGACGAGGCCGTAGCGGGCGGATCGGAGATCGACATGCGCGGGGAGGGCGGGGACGACCTCGCCCGTCGTTTTGCCTGGGACGACCTCGCCCGGGCGACGGGGGGGGACACGATCTCGGGCAATCGGCTGACGCTGCAGTTCGAGGGCCCGGTGACGTTTGGAATGTGGATGGACTCGATCGCGCAGGCTCGAAAGTTCGTCTATTTCGAGAACTATCTGGTTCGGAATGATCCCATCGGTCGAGAGGTCCGGACTGCCCTGGTCCGCAAGGCTGAGGAGGGCGTGCCCGTCTATGTGATCCACGACTGGCTCGGATGTTGGGCAACGCCGGGGAGCTTCTGGCGGCCGCTTCGCGAGGCCGGTGCGAAGGTCGTTGCGTTCAACCCTCCCACGGTCGCGCTCGGGAACCCGTTCAGCGCGCTTCAGAGAGATCATCGAAAGCTTATCGTGGTCGATGGTGAGGTGGCACACCTCGGCGGTCTGTGTGTCGGGCAGGAGTGGGCAGGAAGCAGGACGTCCCCGCCGTGGCGCGATACCGGTGTGGAGATCCGGGGCCCTGCCGCCCTGTCTGCTGCGAGGGCCTTCGAAGCGATGTGGAACCGGATCGCCGACCCGGTCTTCCATGCGGCGACCTTGCCGCTTCAGCGGGTGGAGGGCGGAACACCGGTCTGGCTGATCGAGGGGGAGCCGGGTCGCACTCGTGTCTACCGGACGCTGCACCTTTCTGCCAGCCGTGCACGACGCTCCATCTGGATCACGGACGCGTACTTCGTGGCACCGAAATCCGTGTCCGAGGCCCTTTCGGCCGCCGCGCAACAGGGGGTCGATGTGCGGATTCTGGTTCCTGCCCACAACAACTGGCCGATCGTGGGCTCGGTTTCCCGAGGCGGGTATCGAGGCCTTCTCGAATCGGGGGTCCGGCTCTTCGAGTGGCAAGGACCGATGATCCATGCCAAGACTGCGGTGGTCGACGGTGTCTGGTGCCGGATCGGATCGAGTAACCTCAACGCGGCGAGCCTCCTCGGAAATTGGGAACTCGATGTTGGCGTGCTGGATCCGGACCTTGGAGCTCAGCTTCAGGGCCTGTTCGTCGCGGACCTCGCGAGCGCCGTGGAAATCGTACTGCCCGGAGGGCCGACGATCGGGGGGCGGCCGGTCTCCACGGCGCTTGGCATGTCCGCCGAGTCGCTGGATCCGGATGAGCCTCTGACCACCCGGCTCGAACGCAATATTCGGGAGATCGGGGTGGCCCCCGGACGCCTGTCTCTGGCTTCCGTCGTCCGTGCAGGCGAGCTTCTTGGAGATGCTCTGGCGGGCAATCGGACGCTGGGGCGGGAAGACCGGACGCTTCTCGGGGCCTTGTCCATCGTGGCCCTGACGCTGGGACTGGTTTCGTTGGTCATCCCCTCTGCCGCAGGGCTCGCAGTGGCAGTGCTCGCCCTCTGGTTCGGGGTCACGACGGGAATCAGGGCGTGGGTGCAGGCGGCACGAGCGCGGTCGGAGGAGCGGGAGGCTCGAGAAGGCAAGGGTGACTCAGACGTGAGGGAATCGTGAACGAAGTCGAGGTGGGGATCTTTATCGCGTTCACAGCGGGCGTGTTCTCGTTTCTCTCGCCGTGCGTTCTGCCGCTCGTCCCGAGCTATCTGACCTTCGTGACGGGCATGAGCCTGGAGGATCTGCAGGAGGGTGTCGACCGGAAGACGACATTCACGCACTCGTTGCTCTTCGTCATCGGCTTCAGTTCGATCTTCATTCTGCTCGGGGCCTCGGCTTCGTTCCTCGGCCAGTTCCTGCGCGCGTATGAGCTGTGGATCGCCCGTGTCGGAGGAGTGATCATCGTACTGCTCGGGATGCATCTGGCCGGAGTCTTCCGTATCACGCCGCTACTGCGGGAGAAGAGACTTCACCTCAACGACAAGCCTGCGGGCTACCTCGGGACGCTCGGGGTGGGCATTGCGTTCGGCGCAGGCTGGACTCCCTGCATCGGACCTGCGCTCGGTGCCATCCTGACTTATGGAATGACTCAGGACACGATGTGGGCGGGCGTAGGCCTTCTCACGGTGTACTCGCTCGGGCTGGCGGTCCCGTTTCTGCTGGCATCGCTCGCGCTCGACTGGTTTCTGCAGACGTTCCAGCGGTTCCGAGCCTGGATCCCGGTTGTCGAGAGGGCCTCGGGCATCTTGCTGATCCTGCTCGGACTTCTGCTTCTGACGGGACAGTTCACCGTGCTGGCGGCGTGGTTGAACCGATATACGCCGATGTGGATCCTCGAGCGGATCTGACCGACCGTCAGTCTGCGCTTGCCAGGCTCTCTTCAAGCAGCTGTCGGCGAACGAGGCGTGCGTACGTTTGGCCGGCCTCGACCAGTTCGGTGTGTCGGCCCGACTCGACGATCCGTCCCCGATCCAGAACGAGAATGACGTCCGAGTCCATGACGGCACTGGCTCGATGGCTGACGATGAACGCTGTGCGTCGTCCGGTCTCCGCCCGCAGGTCCTCGAGGATTGCAGCTTCGGTGTGGGTATCGACGGCGCTGAGTGCGTCGTCCAGGATGAGGATCAGCGGGTCGCGCGCGAGGGCCCGGGCCAGGGTGGCGCGTTGCTTCTGACCACCGGACAGGTTGATCCCGCGCTCGCCGAGCATGGTCTCGTAGCCTCGCGGAAACTGCAGGATCTGCTCGTGGAGCTTCGCGACCTTCGCTGACGTGCGGATCGTGTCTTCCGGACGCTCGAAGCCGATGTTGTGCTCGATCGTGTCGGAGAAGAGAAATGGATCCTGGGGCACCATGCCGATCCGGGCCCGGAGCGCCGCCGGGTTCACTGTGGTCAGAGGTATCCCGTCGATGAGAATCTGGCCGTCGGTGGGGTCGTAGAGCCGGGCCATCAAGGCGATGAGCGTCGACTTGCCGGCCCCGGTCGGCCCCACGATGGCGACGGTCTGCCCCGCCGAGACCGAGAAGGAAATATCGCTCAGCACCGGGTGCTCCGTCCCCGGGTAGGCGAAGGACACGTTCCGGAATTCGATCGACCCCCGGGTATCTACGAGGGACACGGGGTTCGCTGGCGCAGGGACGGCGGGGGTCGCCTCGAGGATCCGGTTCAGTCGGCCCATCGAAGCTGCCCCCCGCTGGTAGAGATTCACGACCCATCCCAGCGCGATCATGGGCCAGATGAGCAGGGTCAGATAGAACGTGAACGCGACGAAGTCTCCGACCGACATCGTGTTCTCCATGACTTCCAGCGCGCCCAGGCCCGTCACCGCGACGAGCGCCAGCCCGGAGATCATCATCAGCAGCGGATGGAATGCACCGGCGGTCATGACCAGGCGCATGTTCCTCTCCCGGTAGTCGTCATTGAACCCGTCGAACTGCCGTGCCTGCTCCTCTTCCTGTGTGTAGGCCCGTACGAGCCGGACACCGGACAGATTTTCCTGAACGAACGTGGAAAGAGATGAAAACTGTTCCTGGATCTCTTCGAAGCGCCGGTGGATGATCCGACCGAAGAAGAGAACGATGGGCGGAAGCATAAGCATCGGAAGCATGGCGTAGACGGTCAGCCTCGGACTGATCACCAGCATGAAGCCGAGGGCGAAAATGAAGCTTGCGACGGTGTTGACCGTGTACATGACGGCCGGCCCAACCGCCATTCTGACCGCGAGCGTGTCGTTCGTGGCCCTGCTCATCAGGTCGCCCGTTCGGGTCGATCCGTAGAAGGTCGCACCGAGGGTCAGCAGGTGCTGAAAGAAGTCGTCCCGCAGGTCGGTCTCGATCCGGCGCGAGATTCCGTTGAGGTACTGGCGCATCCCGAATCGGAAGACTCCGCCTATGCCCGCGGAGGCGACGACCATCAGCGCGTAGAACGCGATCGTGCCACGGGTGACTCCGGGCTGCTCGAGGGCATCGATCCCGAGCTTCAAGAACCATGGGCCCGCGATCTGGAAGGCGTTCGCGAGGACGACGCAGACGACCCCGATCAGGATCCCCGACCGGTAGGGACGAACGTAGGGCAGGATCGATGAGAGCTCTCGCATGGCCAGAAGCTAGCAGACTCCTCCCGTCGCGATGTCCCGGCGGATCATTTCGCCGGAGGGGGCTGGTACCCCTCAGTAACCTCGGGCGACTCCTCCGCGCCGAGGGTCCGACCACGCGGTCAGGACACCGTCCTCAACGAGGATGGCCTGAACATCCCCGGAAACGTCATCCCGCTCGACGATCGTGTGCCCCAGAGCCCGCAGGGCCTCGACGACATCGCTCGGAAGTCCGTCCGGCTCGTAGAAGATCTGGTCGGGAAGGTGCTGATGGTGGACACGTGGCGCGTTGACCGCCTCGACGACGTTCATTCCGTAGTCGACGACGTTGGATATGGTCTGAAGCACCGTCGTAATGATCGTGGAGCCACCGGGTGTCCCGGTCACCATCCGCAGGTCGCCGTTCGGACCGAGGACGATCGAGGGCGACATCGCGGACAGCATGCGCTTGCCCGGACCTACGGCGTTGTTCTCACCCTGTACGAGGCCAAACTGGTTCGGTGTGCCCGGTTTCGCGGCGAAGTCGTCCATCTCGTTGTTCAGAACGAAGCCGGCTCCCGCGACGGTCACCTTGCTGCCGTACCACGAGTTGATGGTCGTCGTGACCGAGACCGCGTTCCCGTCCGCGTCCACGATTGAGAAGTGGGTCGTCTCCTCGCTCTCCCCGGGATCACCTTCCATCCCGGGCCCTACATCGGCCGAGGGAGTCGCCGCGCTCATGGATATGGATGCCGCCCTCTCCCGGGCGTACGTCCGGGATGTCATTCGCTCGAGCGGCATGTCGACGAAATCAGGATCGGCGAGATAGTGGTTCCTGTCGGCGTACGCCCTCTTCGCTGCTTCTGCCATGAGGTGAATCTGTTCCGCGGAGTGCCACCCGATTTCGGTGAAATCGAACTCCTCGAGGATGTTGGCCATCTCGGCCATCGTCGCGCCACCGGATGACGACGGCGGCATCGAGATCACTGTGTGCCCGCGGTACGAGAACGCGATCGGGTCGCGCCACGCCGCCTGGTACGAGGCCAGATCCTCGTGCGTCATGATTCCCCCGCCGCGCTCCATCTCGGCGACGATCAGGTCGGCTGTCTCTCCCGCATAGAAACCATCGGGTCCCAGATCCCGGATCCGTCCGAGCGTCGCGGCGAGATCGTCCTGGCGGAGAGTGTCCCCAACGAGCGGTGGCGCACCATCACGGGGAAGAAACTGCCGGGCAGAGGCCGGATACGCGCTGAGTGCCTCGACCATGGTCGGGCTGAGCGACCCGAGAAAGCGCTCTTTCACCTCGAAGCCCCGGGCGAGTTCGACGGCGGGTTGTACGAGATTCGACCACGGAACGGTCCCGAAGCGTTCATGCGCCGCCCACATCCCGGAAACCGTTCCCGGAACTCCGGCAGCGAGGTGCCCGACGACGGACCGATCGGTGAGGTTCCCTGCATCGTCGAGAAACATGTCCCGCGTCGCCGCGACCGGTGCTTTCTCCCTGTAATCGACGGCCGCAGTGCGACCGTCCGAGGTCCGAACCACCATGAAGCCACCGCCACCGATGTTGCCCGCCTCAGGGTTCACAACGGCCAGAGCGAACTGCACGGCGATGGCCGCATCGACCGCGTTCCCGCCGGACTGGAGAACCTCCAGACCCACCTGAGAGGCATACTCGTCGGTGGAGACCACCATGCCACTCATTGCCGAGATCGCCGTCTCCGTAGCGGAATACCTCCACTGGCTGGGGAAATCGGCGGCAGCCCCGGGCGTCTCGGGCGCGACGCAACCCACTGCCGCCACGAGTAGAAAGGCGGCCGTCAGCGGCAATCTCGAACGGGGGATTTCAAGGTGATGTCGCATCGTTGGTTGTCTCTCGGGATCACGCGTTGCCGGGCGTGCGACGCCCGGCATAGCTTCGAGCGACGCTGAAGATCAGCACGGTCATGCGACCTCACAAGCATTCATGCGCGACTCTCGACTCACCGAACAGCGAAACCCGGCCTCCTCCCGCATCGATGAGCTTGACGCCCTGGGGATCGTTGATCTCATCAATGCCGAAGACCATCGAATCGCGGCTGCCGTGGGCGAAGAACGCGAGGCAATCGCGCGGGCAGTGGAACTCGCGGAGAGAGCCTTCCGTTCAGGAGGGCGCCTCATCTACGTCGGGGCGGGGACGTCGGGTCGACTGGGCGTTCTCGATGCAGCAGAGATGCCGCCCACCTATGGGACCGATCCAGCCATGGTTCGTGGGGTCATTGCGGGCGGCTACGAAGCGCTCGTGCGGGCCCAGGAGGGGGCGGAAGACCATGCAGGCGATGGCGCCGAGGCCATCGATGCCCTGGACACGGATGAGCGTGACTTCGTGCTTGGAATCGCGACCTCAGGGACGACGCCCTTCGTGCATGGAGCGGTGGATCGAGCGCAGGAGCGGGGCTCGTCGGTGGGGTTCCTCATGTGCACGTATCCCCCTCCGGATCTGGTGGAGCGCCTTGACGTCGTCATCGCACCACTCGTTGGACCGGAGGTGATCACCGGGTCGACGCGAATGAAGGCAGGCACGGCCACCAAGCTCGTGCTCAACACCATCACGACGGCGGCCATGGTCCGCCTGGGGAAGGTCTACGGCAATCTGATGGTGGATCTGCAAGTGACGTGTGAGAAACTCCAGGATCGGGGGGAACGCATCCTGGAGCATCTGCTCGACGTCGATCGAGCGCAGGCATCCGACCTTCTCGACAGCGCATCGGGCCACGTCAAGACCGCACTCGTGATGGGCCGGCTTGGGATCGGGGCCGAGGAGGCCGGTCGACGTCTTGACGCAGCCGAGGGTGTCATCGTGCGTGTCGTGGGTGATCTGGCCTCGTGACCCAAGGGCAGCTGCGGTGGACTCTGGGAGGACTTGCCGTCGCCGTCAGTACGGTCGCGGTGGCGGGGGCGTTCACGGCGGTCCCGCACACAGGTGGCGACAACGCTGGCTACGTCTCTCTGGCGCACGGGCTGCTCACGAACGGTAGCTACCTCGACGTGTTTGACCCGGAACGTCAGAAGCACACCAAGTATCCCCCGGTCTTTCCGGGACTGCTGGCGATCCTGATCGCCCTGGGGGCCCGCACCTGGGGCACCCTCAAGCTGGCTGCTGCCGTGCCGACGGTCGTGGCCGTCGGGGCTACCTATCTGTGGGCGGAGCGTCGGGTCGGGGCGTGGGCGGCCGTCGCCATCGCAACGCTCCTGTCGGTTTCATCGGGGATCGTCTACTACAGCCATTGGGTTCTGTCGGACGCGCTCTTCCTGGCATTCTCGATGTCGGCGCTCGCGGCCCTCTCCATGTCGGACCGGTCCTCGGACGGATCAGCGCCCAAAAGGGCAGGTCAGCTCTGGCTCATCGCCGGAGTTGTCGCGACCGGGCTTGCCTACTTCACGCGCACGGCCGGCCTTCCGCTGGTGCTCGCAGTGTTCGCCTGGCTGGCGATCAATCGGCGGTGGCGGTCGCTGACTGCGAGCGTGGTCGGGTTGGGACTCCCGATGCTCGCCTGGTGGATCCGAGGTCGAGCCGAGGGTGTCGCCCGGTATGGCACCGAATTCTGGATGGTGAACCCATATGACCCTGCGGAGGGGACCATCGGGATTCTCGGGCTGCTGCCGAGGATCGCATCGAACGCGTCGGCTTATGTGCTCCAACACGGTCCGGCGGGGATCGTGGGCTCCGGCACCCCCGCACTCGCGCTGATCGGTGTGGCGTTGACCGTGGGTGCCCTCGTCGGCTGGTTCCTGTCCATTCGTGACCGAATCGGGGTGGCTGAAATCTTCCTGCCCCTCTACACCGGACTGATTCTGGTCTGGCCGGAGGTGTGGGGAGGAGACCGATTCGCACTGCCCCTGTATCCCCTGCTGTTTCTGTACGGGGCCAGGAGTGTCAGAGCCCTCGGGAGCGGGGTCCCTGCGGCCGTACGACCGCTGATCAGCGTGCTGGCGGTCCTGCTTCTCCTTCTTCCTGCGGCAGGCACGTGGCTCGATGATCAGCGCCGGGGCCGAGCTTGTGATGCGGTGGCCGAGGAACGGGGGCCGTGGGCGTGTTACGGTGATCGTGTGGCCTCATTCGTGCGTGCGGCGTCGTGGACGGCCGAGGGACTCCCTCCAGGTGCTGTCGTACTGAGTCGAAAGCCTCGCCACTTCTACCTCCTGAGCGGGCGTCCCAGCCGCACCTTTCCCTTCGTCGAAGATCCGACCGTCCATCTGGACCTGGCAGACGCGGTCGGCGCTCGCTTCGTTCTCCTGGACCAGTGGGACGGACAGGCTGCTCGCTTTGTCGGGGGGGCCGTCATGCAGCGTCCGGCGGCCTTCTGCTATGTGCGAGGGTTCGGGAGTCCGAGCGACGGGGGCGCGCAACTTCTGGGAGTTCTGCCCCCGGACATCCGAGGCCGGGCGGGTGCACCAGACGCGGGAATTCTTCCGTGTCAGGAGGGGTTTTCGGACATGTCGCTCGATCAGGCGCTCGCTTACCCTTCGTCGTTCAGGATCCCCTTGCTCGAATCGCTCGACTCGTAGATGACGGCCAGCGCGATGGCGAAGGCGACGTGCTCGATCCACGACGCGTCGTGCTCTTCGAAGCGGGCCACGATGTCGCCGAGCAGGGGGAGCCGGTTTTGAGGGGCGTGGCGACCCAGAAGAGCCACCACCCCCCCGAGCGGTTCGGCAAGGTACTCGGCCGATCCGAACACGACCCCCTTCGCGAGCGCCGGTCCCGGAACTCGTGGTTCGACCACGGCCCCGTAGACCAATCCCTGTCCCGCACCTGCCAGGATCCGATCAGCGGTGTGGCGATCCAGCAACGTGTCCCTGGCCGCGGTATCCAGCAGCGGGCGCACGAGGTCCGCGATCAGCGCCGCTGCCGCCCCCGACGCGGCTGCCCGCAGCAGGCTCGTCAGGCCCGGAGGCTCGTGACCCCGCCGGCTGCCCAATATACGATCCGCGAGGAGGGCGATACCTGCCGCCAACAGGTCGTCAGATGCGGGAGCGGGCGAGCGGGGTGTTGGCCGCTTGCCCCTCGTACGGTCCGGCGCGGCAAGCCGATCGCGGACGGATGCCACCGCCGAGTCTCTTTCGGGTACACTCTGCCGGGCTCGCTCCAGGGCGTGTCCGATCTGGAACCAGATGTTGTTCGTGGAGGCCATGGCCGATGAGCAGGGAACGAGAAGGCAGTAGATTGGCCCCGCCCGGGAGGGTGATCAAGGCAGCCTGGATGCCGCTGCTGCTCGTAAGCCTTGCACTGGCAGTCGTCGGCGCGCCCGTGGGCGCCCAGGCTCCCGACGAGGCGTGGAGGACCATCCGGACGGAACACTTTCGGATCACCTTCCCGGACCGGCTCGAGGAGCTGGCCCGTCGAGCCGGTGACCGCGCAGAGTGGGCGTGGCAGGAACTGTCCGATGCGTTCATCGAGCCACCTGATGACCTCATCGAAGTGCTTCTGACGGACCACTCCGACGTGTCGAACGGGTTTGCGGGTGTCACGCCGGGGAACCGAATCACCGTTCACGCCCGACCGCCAGTCGATGCACTGTCCATCGGTCACAATGATGAATGGCTCGAACTGGTGATCCTGCACGAGCTCGCTCACATCGTGCACCTCGATTACTCCGACAACCCGGTGGGACGTCTGGCGCGCGCAGTGTTCGGTCGGGTGAACATGACGTGGCCGTTCTTCCCGGAGCTCGGTACCCCCCGGTGGATTTCTGAAGGGCTGGCCACGTGGTACGAATCGCGTCTCACTCAGGCGGGTCGGGTGAGAGGGACCTTTCTCGAGATGCAGATCAGGACGGCGGTACTCGAGGGGCGCTTCGAGCGGATCGATCAGGCTTCGGGGCAATCCCCTGCGTGGCCTGCGGGTAGCCGTCCGTATGCGTATGGATCCCTGTTCTTCGATTTCCTCCTCGCTCGCCACGGGGAGACACGGATGGCCGCATTTGTCGAGGCGGTCGCCGGCCAATGGGTACCGTATCGTCTCGATGCGGCGGGGCGTGACGCCTTCGGTGTCTCACTTTCGGAGGAGTGGGAGGCGTGGCGCGACGCACTCGAGGCCCAGGTGGCGGGCCTCGATGATCGACTCGGAGCGCAGGGCCCCGTGACCGAGGCGGAACTGCTCACGGAAGGTGCTCGCTGGGGGCTTCACCCCCAACTGTCACCGGACGGCAGGTGGTTGGCCCATACGCAGGCGGACGGGCGCTCGGACACCCAGATCCGCCTCATGGATCTCCAGTCAGGGGCGTCGCGCACCCTCGCAAGAACGAACGACCTTGGTGTCCTATCCTGGCTCCCGGGAGGACAGGTGCTGCTCAGCCAGGTCGATCTGGATGACCCGTATCGGCTCTACGCCGACCTCTGGGTCTTCGATCCGGTCTCGGGTGAGCAGAGGCGAGTCACCCGGCGTGCGCGGCTCACGCAGCCGTCTGCCGCCCCTGGCGGCGGGGCGTGGGCGATTCAGGAGGGAGATGGAACCAACACCATCGTGCGGGTCGATCTGGATGACGGGTCGGTGACTCCACTGATTCCCCGTGGGCTTTCGACCCACTGGGCGTTCCCTCGCCCTTCTCCGAACGGTCGCTGGCTCGTGGCCACGCGGTGGGAGCCGAATGCCCAGCATGACGTGGTGATTCTGGATGCGGAGTCGGGCTCGGTCGTCGACGAGGTGACGCGTGACCGTGCGCTCGACACGAGCCCGTCGTGGACCCCGGACGGCAGGGGTATCGTCTGGGCATCGGACCGGTCGGGAATCCTGAACATTCTGACGGCCGAGGTCGATCCCGATTCCGGCGAGGCCTCGTCCGTGCGGGCGGTCACGAACCTTCGGACGGGGGGCGCTTACCCGGTCGTCGACTCCGGCGGAGAATCGGTCTACTTCTCGAGGTATACCGCGGACGGATGGGAGATCGCGCGGGCACCCTTTTCCTTCGACGCCAGTCCGGAGGCGAGCCCCGCGGTCGACAGGTTTGCGGCCGTCGAGGCCTTTCCCCGTCGGGGAACGGTCGCCGCCGAGGCTGAAGCGTACTCACCGTGGCCGACCCTGGCGCCATCGTATTGGGAGATCTCCTGGCGTGAGCCGGTGGAAGCGCCCGCTGTCGAATCGTCCGGCATAGCCCTTGCCCCGCGCCAGCTCCTCGGAGCGGGCATCGGAATGCAGTCATCGGGTTTCGACCTCGTGGGCCGGCATGCGTGGTCGGCGGGGGGGCGAGTGACTACGTCCGGAGGCAAGGTGGAGGGAGGTGCGTCCTACGCGTACTTCGGGCTCGGACGACCCATTTTCACCGTGTCGGGGCAACAGCGTTATGACAGCGGAGGACAGCTCCTGGGAGGCGATGCGCCCGACCAGGACACGCTGCTCGTGCTCGAGCGGACGCGCGACCTCGATGCGTCCGTCACCTTCCCGGCACCCAGGGTACGCTACAATCTCTCCGTGACGCTCGGGGCGGGTGTGTCGTGGGAGGATCGTGAGCTCTGGACGACCTCTCTCCGTGAGAGTTCGAATTACTCGCTGACCCGTCCCTCAAGTCAGCTCACGAGTGGACGGGTGGCGCTGAACTTCAGTACGGCGCGAAGCCACGCGTTTCAGGTGGGTACGGCTCGCGGTGTGCGCATCTTCGTTCAGGGGCGGGTTCAAAATGAGCTACAGCTGCCGGACAGCCTGCAGGCCGTGGCCGGGGTGGACCGCTCTCTCGCCGAGGTCGTCGGCCGGATCAGAGGGGCTGTGCCTCTTTGGAATGGCGGATATGCATCCCATGTCCTGGCCCTCAGGGCCAGTGGAGGTGTGGCAGGCGGCCCGGGGGCGGGCGCTCTGCAGTTCCGGGTCGGCGGAGCGTCCGGGCAGCAGGAGCCGCTGACCGGATTCGGATTGTTCGGCGGTGATTTCCTCCTGTTCCCCGTGCGTGGCTATGCGCCAGGAAGTCGGTTCGGGCGTAGGGCGTGGAGTGCAACCGCAGAGTACCGAGCCCCTTTGTGGCTCCTGAACCGCGGCTTCCGGGCCTGGCCAATCCACGCTGACCGTTTGATGGGCTCGATCTTCGTCGATGCCGGTAACGCCTGGGGGCCAGACCTGACTCCGTCTGGCTTTCAGAATGGGCTGCGGGATCCCCTCGCTTCCGTGGGCGCAGAAGTGACGGCTGAAGTCCTGGGTCTGTACAACGTCCTCGTTCGCCTGCGACTCGGCGTCGCGAAACCCCTCGTGCAGGGGGAAGGGGAGGTCGTCTACCTGCGGGTGGGTTTGCCCTTCTGAGGGTCGGCAGCTCGACCCTCCGGTCGCGCTGATCGATGCCGGCCCGCACCCGTACTCCGGCGCGCAGAGCTGGCGCGCAGTCGGTGGTGTGTCCCGGGCGACCTGGCGGTCGGCGCGAAAAAACCCGAATATTTACCGAAAACTGGCCGTTTTTGTCGCCTTTCTGTCATAAACATATGGTCGCAGGCGTTACATCCTTGACCACAAGATATGGGGTCTCTAATATGCTCATGCCCAACATCTGGTAGGATCTCGGGCGGTTTTCCACATACTAATTGCCGGCGGGAGAAGGATTCCCGCCGTTTTTCAACTCTGTACGGCCCGTTTTTCCCCGTTTTCCACAATGGAGCACCGAAGCGACATGACCCGCGTTCACGAGCCCCGCCCGCGCAAAGCCTCCGTGATTTTCGACGACATCCTCCCCGAGGACATCCCGCTTGCGGAGCTGACGGAAAACGCGCGGATCGTGCTGGGCAAACGCTACCTGAAGAAGGACGCGGCCGGTCAGCCCACGGAAGAACCCGAGACCATGTTCTGGCGCGTCGCTCGGACGATCGCGGCGGTCGATGGGGATTATGGGGCATCCGAGCAGGCCGTCGACGAGATCGCGCGCCAGTTCTACGATCTCATGATCAACGGCAAGTTCGAGCCGAATTCGCCAACGCTCATGAACGCCGGGCGGCCCCTGGGTCAGCTGTCCGCGTGCTTCGTGCTTCCGGTCGAGGACGCCCTCTCGAACGGCCAGAGCGGTATCTACGACACCCTGAAATCCATGGCCCTCGTTCATCAGTCCGGTGGGGGAACGGGCTTCTCGTTCTCGCGTCTCCGCTCCGAGGGAGAGATGGTCCGGTCGACGATGGGGGTGGCATCCGGGCCCGTGTCCTTCATGAAGCTCTACGACTCGAGCACGGACGTCGTGAAGCAGGGCGGCACCCGTCGTGGCGCCAACATGGGGATCCTGCGTGTGGATCACCCCGACATCCGCTCGTTCATCGCCTGCAAGAACGACACGTCACAGATCACCAACTTCAACATCTCGGTGGCGATCACCGACGCCTTCATGGACGCGGTGGCGGCGGACGAGTCCTACGACCTGATCAATCCCCGGGATGGTGAGGTGATCGGTCAGGAGAATGCGCGGGAGATCTTCGACATGATCATCCACGGAGCCTGGCTGACCGGCGAGCCGGGCACCTTCTTCATCGATCGCGCAAACGAGTACAACCCCGTGCCCAGGCTCGGCAGCTACGAGGCGACCAACCCGTGCGGAGAGCAGCCACTGCTTCCGTACGACGTGTGCAATCTCGGAAGCATCAATCTGGGCAAGTTCGTGAGGGAAGAGGCTCGCCCCGGTACGGGTGCCGACGAAGGGGTCGACTGGGACGCCCTTCGCACGGTCGTTCACCTGTCCACGCATTTCCTCGACAACGTGATCGATGCCAACGTGTATCCGCTGCAGGAGATCCACGACCTCGCGCAGAACATTCGCCGAATTGGACTGGGCGTGATGGGCTGGGCCGACATGCTGGTTCGCCTCGGCGTCCCGTATGACTCGGCTGAGGGCGTGGACCTCGGTCGTCGCGTGATGGAGTTCATCAACGAAGAGGCACGGAATGCCTCCGAGAAACTCGCAACGAACCGGGGCGTCTTCCCGGCGTGGGAAGAATCGATCTGGGGTCCGGACGGTATGGCGGCAATGCGGAATGACGCGTCCCGGATCCGGCCGGAGCGTGCCCTTCGCAACTGCAACCTCACGACGGTGGCTCCGACCGGGACGATTTCCATCTTCGCCGGATGCTCCGGCGGGATCGAGCCACTGTTCGCCGTAGCATTCATGCGGAATCAGGCGGGTTCGTTGATGCCGGACGTGAACCCTGATTTCGTGCGCATGGCGCAGGAGGGAGGCTGGTACTCCGAGGAATTGATGGAACGGATCGCCCAGGAGGGACACATCCACTTCGAGGAGGTGCCGGAAGAAATTCAGAGCGTCTTCCGGACGGCTCATGACATCACGCCGGAGTGGCACGTCCGGATGCAGGCCGCCTTCCAGGAGCACACGGACTCGGCGATTTCCAAGACGACGAACTTCCCCCGGGAAGCGACCGAGGAGGACGTCCGGCAGATCTACGAGTTGGCGTTCTCCCTCGGCTGCAAGGGGGTCACGGTGTACCGAGACGGCTCGCGTGAAGGCCAGGTTCTGTCGACGGGAGCCACGCAGAGCGGGGAAGTACGGGCGGAGGGGTCGGAGGAGCTGACGGCGCTTCAGGTGCAGCTGGCCGACGCGAGAGAGGAGGCGCACAACTTGCGGATCGAGGTCGACCAGTTGAGAGGTGAGTTGCTCGACCGGGATGAAACGGCAGGCGCTGCCCGGCACAAGCGTCAGCGTCCGGGAGCTCTGCGTGGGTACACCATGAAGATGATCTCTCCGCTCGGCGATCTGTACGTGACCATCAACGAGGATGTGAACGGACGACCGTTCGAGGTGTTCTGCACGCTCGGTAAAGCAGGGGGAGCTGCGAACGCGGACGCGGAGGCGGTCGGGCGCCTTATGTCTCTGGCGCTTCGATCGGGGATTCCGATCGCCCAGGTGAAGGATCAGTTGCGCGGTATTTCGTGTGACCGGGCAGTGGGGCTCGGACCCAACAAAGTCCTGTCCGTGCCGGATGCCATCGGTCAGGCCATCGAGCGCTACCTCCAGGAGAAGGAAGGTGTGCAGGAGGCTCTCCCGCTGGCCGTGACGGCCACGCAGGGTGCGACCCAGACCGAAGCGGCGGTCAGTTCCTACGGAGGGGAATCGTTTGACATGGGGACGTGTCCGGATTGTGGTACGGGCCACCTTGCTTTCGAGGAAGGCTGCAAGAAGTGCCACGTGTGCGGCTACTCCGAGTGCGGATGATGTAGATCGAAGAGTCCCGTAACAGAGCTTCGACTGAGCGTAGCAGGCGGGGTAGCGGAAACGCTGCCCCGCCTCTTGTTTGTACCGCGAATTGGAGTGAACGCCTGTCCATCTCGCCCTGATCATTTCAGCCGGATTGTCGACTCATGATCCTCCGCGCCGCGCTGGCCGTCGCGCTGTGTGCCGCCCTGCCCGGACAGGCTGCCGGTCAGCTTTCCACGCTCGGTAGCCCGATCACCCGCTCCGACATGGCCTACCTCGCGGGAGACACGGAGCTTTCCTACACCATCCTCCAGGCCGAGCTCGCCGCGGACTCATCGGACTATGAAGTGCTTTGGCGAGCTGCTCGAGCAGCCGTCGTCATCGGGATCGAGCAGGAGGGAGAACGTGGTCAGAACGATTGGCTCGATCCCGCGATGCGGCTGTCCGAGTACGCCGTTTCGGTGAAGCCGGATGGGATCGACGGGATCTACTGGCGAGGAGTTTCTGCCGGCAGACGGGCGCTGAATGCCGGTCCTTCACAATCCGTCGGTCTTGCCGAGGCAGTGTACCGTGACGCTCACGCGATCCTCGCGGTGGACTCGACACACGGGGGAGCTCACAACCTGTTGGGGAAGCTGAACTACGAGGTCATGACGCTCTCCTGGCTCGAGCGGATGGTCGCAAGGACGTTCATGGGGAGTGGCGAGCTGCGCGACACGAGTTGGGAGAACGCGGAGTACCATCTCGGACGAGCCGTTGAAACGTGGCCCGATTTCATTCTGTTTCACTTCGATCTGGGTCAGCTCCACCGAAGGCGCGGACGCCGGGAGGCAGCGATCCGATCGTTCAGGGAACTACTCGGCCTGAGGGCGACCCACCCGATCGACCGAAGGCTGCAGGGTCAGGCGCGGGGATTCCTTGCCGAATGGGGGATATCGGAGATCGAATCTACGTCCGGGACGCCCATGGGCCGGTGATTGCCAGCGTCCAACCCTCCACCTGCTTGTTCACGAAAAGGGTACTGCCGTCCGGAGAGAAGCAGCAGCCCGCGAATTCGCCGGACCCGTTAAGGTCGTGAGCCAGCTTGTAGATCTCTCCATCGGGCGTAATCCCGAGCAGGTAGTCGTCGCCCGAGCCGTCTTCACAGACGATGATGTCTCCCCACGGCGCGATACAGAGGTTGTCTGCATTCTCGATGATGGTCCCGTCGTTCGGTTCCACGAAGAGTTCGAGGGAACCGGGGCTCGAACCCTCTCGGTCCGAACCTTCGAAGGGGCTGGGGCGGTACCGCCAGATCTGCCCCTTTCGCTCGGCGCCGCCGTTGGTGCACGCCACATACACCTCACCCACGCCGTCTCGTTCACCGTAAAAGATCCCTTCTCCACGGGCGAAGCGCGCGGCGCCGGCGGCGAAGCCCCGATGGCGCAGGTCGTTGTCGGGTGACTGCACGTCGCTCAGGTCGATCCAGGTGGTGGCCATGTGCTGGCGGAGCGCTACGTCCTGAGAATCCCAGTTTCTCGTATCGAGGCTGGGCTGGTCGATGATGGCCAGGGCCTGGAGACGTCCACCTTCCGAAAGCCGACCGGGAACGTTGGGTATGAAACGGTAGAGGAGCCCATCACCGATATCCTCCGTCTGATATACGATTCCGGAGGCCGGATGAACCGCGACAGCCTCGTGGGTGAAGCGCCCCATGTCCTCGAGAGGTTCGGCCCGCTGCAATCCCGCTCCACCTGCAGAAACCTCGAAGTTGTACCCATGCGCTCGCGTGAAGCCGGCCTCCGGCTCCGACACGATCTCCTCGCAGCTGATCCACGAGCCCCACGGTGTCGGCCCCCCCGCGCAGTTGACCAGAGTCCCGCCCAGGCTGAGGTGATGGGAGACCAGCCGCTGACCGCGGGTGTCGTACAGCAGGGTGGTCGTGCCTCCCAGGGCAGGGGGGCGTCCGTCCCCCGGATCAAAAAGGAGGCTGCGGTCCACCTGATCCAGTCCTGCGAGGTCGGCGCCGAACGCACTCTGCTCGGCATCCGCCGTTGGGCCGATTTCGTGGTTACGAACGAGCAGGGTCATCCCGTTCGGTCCGGGGAACGTCGCCATGCCGTCGTGTCTCGCAGGCACGAACAGTCCGTCGGACATGCTTTCCCCCGCTCGGGAGAAGATCCGGTAGCTGAAACCGCGCGGCAGGGCGATGATTCCATCCGGGTCGTCGAGCAGGGGTCCGAAGCCGAAATCCGGGTCCACATCAGTTGCGTTCGTATCGGTGCGGGAACATCCGAGACCCGTGAAGCCGAGTGAGATGGCGGCGGCGGATCCGATGAAGCGTCGGCGAGATATGGTCATGACATGGAATCGTGAAACGAGGTGCTCGTTGGAGTGGATCGAAAGTAGCACGAATGGGGGGGGGGCCGGATGCTGGAGGTGTGGTCGTTCGCGTATCGTTACCTATCGAAGTCTTGTTGGGTTCGTGCTCATCTCGCTACTGGGGTGCGGTGCAGATCTGGAGACGGGCCCCACACCGGGAAGTCCTTCGTTCGACGGCGCCGTGGCCATGGCTCACGTCGAAACTCAGGTCGCCTTCGGTCCGCGGGTCCCGGGCTCGGAAGGGCACGCGTCGCAGCTCGGTTGGATGATCGACCTGCTGGAGCAGCATGCACCGGTGCTCGTCGCAGACACCTTTGCTCACGTGACGGCGGTGGGAGATTCGATTGAGTTGACCAATGTTCTGGCGCGATTCTCGCCGGACCGGGAGCGCCGGATCGTCGTCCTCGCCCATTGGGACACACGCCCGAGGTCTGACCAGGCAGCGGACTCAGCGGACCATTCGATCCCGGTCCCGGGAGCGAATGACGGGGCATCCGGCACAGCGGTGTTGCTGGCTCTGGCTCCGCTTCTCGGACAGACCCCACCCCCGCTCGGGGTCGACCTGCTCTTCGTCGACGGCGAGGACTACGGTCCGGGCGTGGAAGACATGCTCCTCGGGGCCCGCCACTATGCCTCGACCGTGCGGGAGGAGGATCGGCCGATCTATGGACTTCTGCTGGACATGGTCGGCGACGCACAGCCCAGCTTTCCCGTTGAGCAAATTTCCGCCCAGTTCGCGAACGCTGTCGTCCAGAAGGTTTGGCGCGCGGCTGAACGTCTCGGCTATCGAGACTTTTTCCCGACCGCCGTCGGACCACCGCTCACGGACGACCATGTTCCGCTGATCGAGGGGGGTATCCCGACGGCGAACATCATCGATTTCACCTATGGGCCGAACAACGGTTACTGGCACACACCTGACGACACGCCTGACAAGGTGAGCGCCGCCACACTGGGGATGGTGGGTCGTGTCGTGGTGGAGCTCATCTACTCCGGCGGATGATCCGGAGCAGATACCGGATGAACGGAGCATGAGGGGCATGACGGGGTGGAGGTGGTGTGCCTTGGCGGACCTGCTTCTGGCGCAGACATTCGGACGTACCGGAAGACTCCAGTGTCTCTCTCTTCGGAGCCGTGCGTGACTGATTCTGCCTCCGCCAGCGTTCGTGTCGCGGCCGTTCAGGCTGCTGCATCCCCGTTCGACAAGCATGGTGCGATTGCTACCGTGTGCTCCATGACGTCCGAGGCGGCTGCACATGGTGCTCGACTCATCGTCTTTCCGGAGGCGTTCGTTGGCGGCTACCCGTGGGGCCTCGCTTTCGGGACCGCAGTCGGTGGTCGGTCCGAGGCGGGTCGTCGGACCTTCGGCCGCTATTGGGACTCGGCAATCGACGTCCCCGGCCCCGAAGTCGATCGAATGGCCGAGGCAGCGGCCGAGGCGGGCGTTTGGCTCTGCGTCGGTGTCATCGAGCGCGACAGCTCCTACAGCTCCGGGACCCTCTTTTGCACCCTGCTCTATTTCGGACCGGATGGAGCGCTGCTCGGCAAGCACCGCAAGCTCAAGCCAACCGCTGCAGAACGCCTGATCTGGGGTGAGGGTGACGGCAGCACGCTCACGACGATCGACACTGACTTCGGTCGGGTAGGTGGGCTGATCTGCTGGGAGAACTACATGCCCCTCGCGCGCATGGCGATGTACGGGAAGGGCGTCCAGATCTATCTCGCCCCGACCGCGGACGCGCGCGATCGATGGCAATCGACGTTACAGCATATCGCGCTCGAGGGACGTTGCTTCGTGCTCGGTTGCAACCAGTTCGTCTTGAGGAACATGTACCCGGATGACCTCGAAATCGCGGCGGAACTCGACGCATGGCCCGAGGTGCTCAGTGCAGGCGGCACGGCCATCTACGGGCCGCTCGGAGAAATCCTGGGTGCGCCGTTGTGGAATGAGCCCGGGATCGTCTACGCCGACCTCGACATGTCGGCCATCCCTCGCAGTCGCTTCGACTTCGACGTGACGGGTCACTATGCCCGCCCCGACGTGTTCCGCCTCGTCGTAGACGAGACCCCTCACCCCCCAATCGGCTGAGCGCTCTGCCGGACTCCGCGACCGTATGCCTGAGAGGGCCCCACCCGCACCCGGTTCAGGCGGCGACGGTCACCACTCGATGGATCCCTGCCGCGACGTATCGATATCCTTGCCCTCTCGTCCATCGAGCAGGACCTGCTCGATCTGCTCGTAGAGGAAATCGCGAGACTTCTGTTCCCGTGGGTCAAGCCCGTAATGGTTGATCAGCAGTGTCTGGTGCTGAAGCCATTCCTTCCAGCAATTCGCGCAGATGCTGGCGACGATCCGATCTCCGAGCTCTGACTTGAACGGCGGTTTTTCGAGTCGGGGTCCGTCGCTGCAGCGGCGACATGAGATGGTCTCGGGGGTCATGGTTTCTCGGGTTGGAGATCAACGACGTCGTTTACACGACTGTTTCTCGAGCGATCCAGTTGGAAACGGTGGTATCGTAGACGGTTGATCAGGGCTCTGTTAATTTCTCGCCCTCGAGCATGGGCGTCGACCACTCACCGCGATCACGGGGCGACCGATGGCTTTGACGAAGAAGCAGCTGGAGCATCTGGAGAAGCGCCTACTGGACGAGCGTGCACGGGCGCGAAAGGCCCTCGGGCTGTTCGATCAGCGCACGCAGGCCGATCGCGATTCGAGTGATTCGGACATGTCGGCATACACGGATCACATGGCGGACCAGGGCACGGAAGCTCAGGAACGTGAGAAAGCAGCGGCCTTCGCCACGAAGGAAGGCCGGTACCTGTACCGGCTCGAAGAGGCGCTTCGACGGCTGTACGCGGACCCCGACGGATTTGGCATATGCCACACCTGCGGTGCGGATGTAGGGTTTGAGCGCCTCGATGCGTTACCCCACGCACGCTACTGCATCGATTGCAAGCGCAAGGAAGAGTCTGGGGGCTGACGGACAAGGCATCAGACAGATGCGAGTGCTTTGAGCAACTGCTCGCCTGCGAGCTCCGCCTTCCATGCGCGCATCCCGTCGACCTGAGAGAGTTCATCGAGCGTCGTGGGAGCGGCTCGGGCGATCAGGAGTAGAAGGGCGTTCGAAAGCACCGTGCCGCGAGGGAGTCCTGCATCGTCTGCGACGTGGTTTCGGACTTCCTTGAGACGGTCGACCGTGGATTCGAGTTCCGGAGGGGGGCGAATCGGACCCTTTCGGAAATGCCGGGGGAATGGCACGAGCTCTTCCTCCGCAAGATTGCGAACGGCCTGAAGCCGCCTCAGCAGATCGGCTCCCTCGGCGCGGGCCAGACTGGCGGGAAATCCCTTGACCGCCACCAGGTCCTCGACCCTTCGCGGGTTGCCGCCGACCGCGTCGATCAGCGGGGTGTCCCCGACCACTCGGAATATGGCTCGATCCCGCCGACGAGCGATCTCGTCACGCCACGAGAGAGCCTCACGAAGGGCGGTCACTTCACGCGGAGGCAGGTGACGGGCCCCTTTGATACGAGTCACCGGGTCGATGGGCTCTGTGTCCTCCGGGGAGCGGTCCGAAACTCGCTCGAGGGCGGCGCATTCCTCTTCGGCCCATGACGAGCGCCCGAGATCGGCGACTTCTGCGGACAGGATGTCGAAAAGCTTCTCGAGATACATCGTGTCAGATGCCGCATACTCGAGCATGCCCGCGGTCAGCGGCCGGTCTGCCCAATCTGCCCTCTGATACTTCTTCGAGAGTGTGACCCCGAGTCGGCTCTCCAAGAGGGATGCGAGACCGAGGCCCTCCTCTCCGAGAAGCGCGGCATAGACCTGGGTATCGATCAAACCGCGGATCCTGATCCCCAGATCACGACTGAGGAGCCGGAGATCGAAATCGGCCCCGTGCATGAGGACCGGAAGATCTTCTCGTTCGAGCGGCTCGCGGAGGAGATCGGCAGGATCGAAGGCGAGTGGGTCGATCGTCCACGTCGACCCGAGTGCCGTGACCTGAAGGAGGCAGAGTCGGTCCGAATATCGGTGGAAGCCCGCAGCCTCGCAGTCCAGAGCAAGACGTTGCGTCCGCTCGAGTGCGTCAACCAGTGCGTCCGCGTCTTGGGGACGCTCGACGTGCGTGTGGTTCATGGGGGTCCGGCGTAGGGGGCCGTGACCTGAAAAAGAAAGCGGAGGAGCACGCATCCGTCACCCCTGGAACGGGTCTGGACCCCGGGGTGTTGTTCCTGTTTGACGACGGCACCAAGATTCTCCTTCGACGCTTTGTCGGCCAACACCTCGACACCCCATCGTCCCATGCTCCGCACCAAGATCGTCTGCACGATCGGTCCGGCCAGCTCTGACCCCGCCACCATCTCTTCGCTGGTTCGCCGAGGGATGGATCTGGCGCGGGTCAACATGTCGCACGGATCGCGCGAGGATCACGCGCGCACGATCCAGTCAGTGCGCTCTGCCGCCGAGGAGCTCGGAAAGCCGGTTGCCATCCTCGCGGACCTTCAGGGCCCGAAAATCCGGGTCGGCGAGTTGGCTGAGCCGGTCGAACTGAGCGAGGGAGACGAGGTTGTCGTCGCGCCTGAGTCGAATGCCCGCGCCGGAGAAATTCCCACGACCTACGCCCCGCTCGCGGAAGAGATCGTCCCGAACGACGTCGTTCTGCTGGACGATGGCCTCCTGGAGTTTCGCTGCGTGCGGACAGAGGGTGATCGGACCGTATTCGAAGTGGTGCGGGGTGGGCTGCTCAAGAGTCGTAAGGGCATCAACCTCCCCACAGTGAACGTGAAGGCCCCGTCGCTGACCGAGAAGGACCTCGAGGACCTCGACTTTGCCCTGAAGCAGAATGTGGAGTTCATCGGCCTGTCGTTCGTACGGACGCCCGAAGACGTGATGGATCTGAAGCGACGGGTGGGCAGTCGTGCGCTGGTCGTCGCGAAGATCGAGAAGGTTCAGGCCCTTCGGGCCATTGAGGAGGTGCTGGCTGCCACGGATGCCGTCATGGTCGCACGAGGTGACCTGGGTGTAGAACTCCCGTTCGAACGGGTACCACTCGCTCAAAAGCGGATCATCCAGCTTGCGAACTATCACGGCCGACCGGTCATCACGGCGACCCAGATGCTCGAGTCGATGATCGAAAACGCCCGCCCGACTCGTGCAGAAGCGTCCGATGTCGCAAACGCCATCCTCGACGGGTCGGATGCCGTGATGCTTTCCGGTGAGACTGCGGCAGGGAAGTATCCTCTGGAATCTCTCGACGCGCTCGTTCGAATCGGAACGGAGATCGAGCGGAGTGGGCACCTCGAGCGTGGGCCCCGCTACCTCATGTCGCCGGGTCTTCGCAACAGAGCTGGTGCCTCCCGGCGAGAGCACGCGATCGCGGCGGCCACGGTCGATGCGGCCAAACAGATCGGGGCTCCGGCGATCGTGGTCATCACCCGCTCCGGCTTCTCCGCTCGTCTCGTATCCTCGTACCGACCACCCATGCCCGTCTTTGCCGTCACGACCGAGCCGGCTACGTACCGGCAGCTGAGCGCAGTCTGGGGGGTGCGTGCGGTGCTGGCTGAGGAAGTCGACGTGACCTACGAGGGTCTGTCCGCGTGCGGGATGGAGGCCGTGGTGCGTAGCGGGGTCGGTGAGAAGGGAGCTTCTGTCGCGATCACTGCAGGATTCCCGTTTCACAAGTCTGGTTCCACCAACAACATGCGCCTCGACCGGCTATAGGGTTGAGGTTGAAGCTCACCTTCCTGGGAACGGGAACGTCGTTCGGAGTTCCGGTTCTCGGTTGCGATTGCGCGACGTGTACCTCGCTCGATCCGCGTGATCGCCGTTCGAGACACGGGGCGGTCGTCGAACTCCCGGAGGGGAGGTTGCTGGTCGATGCCCCGCCGGAGCTCCGACTCCAGCTCCTGTCTGCCGAATTCGCGTCCATCGACGCGCTGTGGGTCACGCACGATCACGCGGACCACGTCCACGGCATCGACGACGTGCGGGCATTCACGGCGCGTGGCCGTGACTTGCCCGCGTGGACAGCTCCAGAATATGTCGCCCGCCTTCACGAGCGATTCCGTTACATCTTCGACGAGTCGGTCCAGCCGCCCATGGGAAGCTCGAAACCCCGGATCGTTCTGAACACCTTCGAACCCGGCGTTCCCGTGAACATTCTGGGTGCTTCCGTGGTGCCGGTGCGCGTGCCGCACGGTGGGCCCATGGTCTATGGGTTCCGCGTTGGCGGGCTTGGATATGTGACCGACGCCAAGGCGCTCCCCGATGATGCGCTCGACGTACTGGCTGGTGTTGATGTTCTGGTGCTGAACGCCCTCTGGTTCGGGAAACCCCACGGCTCGCACTTCAACATCGAAGAGGCGATTGAGGCGGCGGCTCGGGTTGGAGCCCAAACCACGTACCTGACGCACCTCACGCACCGAGTGAGACACGCAGAACTTCTCGATCGGCTGCCCACCGGCGTGATGCCGGCCTACGACGGTCTGACCATTCGGATTGGATGATGGATCAAA
The DNA here is from genome assembly GCA_038120095.1 of Gemmatimonadales bacterium. Lineage (GTDB taxonomy): Bacteria > Gemmatimonadota > Gemmatimonadetes > Longimicrobiales > Gaopeijiaceae > UBA2589. The sequence goes on along the minus strand of JAYOKZ010000024.1, from coordinate 9,755 downwards.
TTCGCCTTGACTTCGGCAATCTCATTACGCCCCACGTTGACGGAGGTCTCGATCCGGCAGCACTCGCAGGGCCCCTCGCCGAGCGCTTTCGTGGGGTCCACGCCGGGGTCGTGACCCGACATGAGCGAGGGGAACTCGGGTTTCTCGACTTGCCGTACTCGATCGACAGTGTCGCTCAGGTGATGGAGCTGGCCGACCGTGTTGCGCAGTCCTTCGATGATGTGGTCGTGCTCGGGATTGGCGGTTCCGGGCTGGGGGCGATCGCACTGAAGGAAGCGCTTCTCGGACCTGGTTGGAACACGTTGAGTGACGACGGACGTGATCATCGTCCGAGGCTTCACATCGTCGACAATCCGGATCCGTGCACGTTCCGTACGCTCCTCCGGCAACTCGAGGCCTCCCGCACGATCTTCAACGTGGTCAGCAAGTCCGGGGCCACAGCCGAGACGATGTCGCAGTATCTGGTCGCCCGCGCATGGATGGACGCTGCCGTTGGGCAGGAAAAAGCGCGAAGACACTTCCTCTTCACGACAGATCCCGGGGACGGCGTGCTTCGGCAGATCGGGGAGGCCGAGGGGGTGCCGATGCTGTCGATCCCTCGCAATGTGGGGGGGCGCTTCTCCGTCTTCTCACCAGTGGGCCTGTTTCCGGCCGCTGTGTGCGGGGTCGCACTAGATGAGTTGCTCGCAGGGGCGGCCGCGATGGAGCAGCGCTGCCGGACCGATCATCTCAGCTTGAACCCCGCGGGGATCCTCGCAACGGTCCTCCATCACGCCGATACGTCGGCGGGCCGGCCGATTCACGTACTCATGCCGTACGCGGATCGTCTGCGTCCGGTCGCGCTCTGGTTCCAACAGCTCTGGGCTGAGAGCCTCGGCAAGGCTCTCCTGCTCACCGGAGAAGAGCGTCCCACCGGTCCGACCCCGCTGGCTTCGGTCGGAGCTACCGACCAGCACTCGCTCCTTCAGCTGTTCATGGAGGGCCCTCGCGACAAGGTGGTCGTGTTCATCGATGTTGACGACCCGGGCATGGATGTTGAAATCCCGCACCGGCACCCCGAGATCCCGGCGCTTGCCTACCTTGGGGGGCACACCATGGGCAACCTTCTCAGGACCGAGCGTGCGGCGACGGCCGAAGCACTGCGTCGTCAGAGCCGGCCCAACGCGACGCTCCATCTGCCGAGAATCGGAGCTGCTGAGGTCGGACAGCTCCTCATGCTATTCCAGATCGCAACGGTGTACGCGGGCGCGATGTACGGTGTCGAGCCGCTGGATCAACCGGGTGTGGAGTTGAGCAAACGGTTGACCTATGGTCTGATGGGTCGTGAGGGAGTCGAGGTGCCTGACATCCCGGAACCGGATCCTCGGTGGGTGCTCTAGGATGGCTCCGATCGCAGGCAGCGGGTGTTCAGGTGCTGCCGCGGGATGTCGGCATTACTATTGATCGCACAGGCACATCGGGCGACCCTCAGTCGAACGGGAGACCAGCATGAGAGACCAGGACGACGTTCCGTACATCGTCATCGAACGTGATTCCGGCGGCGGCGTCGGGGCGTTCCTCCTCGGAGCCGTCGTCGGTGCCGGTCTCGCCCTGCTGTTTGCGCCGAAGTCCGGTGAGGAGACGCAGGAAGACCTCAGGGAGCAGGCGCAGCGTCTGCGTGTGGCGGCGGAGGAGCGGATGCGGGAGGCCCAGCGGCATCTCGAAGAACGCCTGGATGGTGCGCGCGATGGACTGACCGCCCGCTACGATGAGGTACGGGAAGCGGTCAGTGCGGGACGCGACGCTGCGGTCGAGGCGCGTGGTGACCTTGAGGAGCGGCTTGAGCGTTCCAAGGCCGCGTATCGCGCCGGCGTTGCAGCGGCGAGAGAAGCTGTTGCGGCTGGAGCCGAGGAAGTCGCGGACTGACGGCCGACGGAGCTTCGGAACCGGAAGCACGCGAGGCACGCCAGGCGAAGCCGCGCCATCGTCGTCATGCAGGTCGCCTTCGCGACTTTCTGCGTCGGCTCGCGCAGAAGTGCGACCATGACGAAGTGCTGTTCATGGCCGGTGCGGTGGCCTTCAATCTCGTTCTGGCCCTGTTCCCGCTCGTTGTGCTCGGTATCGGAATTGCGGGCTTCGTGCTGGCGCGGTTCGGAGACCCGACTGAGGCGGTCCTCGGCCTTCTGACGAGGAACCTTCCGTCCGGGGCCGGGATCGACCTCCACGACCTCGTGGGTGAGCTGACCGAGGGGCTTTTGGCTGGGCGCACCAGCTATACCATCACTGGCTCGGTCTTCCTGCTGTGGATCGCAACCCGCTTGTCCGGGTGCCTGCGCGTTGCACTTCGCGAGATCTTCGACATCGGCTTCAAGCGGAATCCGTTCGTCGGCAAACTCTTCGACACGGTTGCCGTGCTGGTCGGTTTCGTTCTGTTGACCGTCAACCTGGGGGCCACCGTGCTGGTCACGGCGGCGATGCGTTATGGAGTAGACGTGCTGCTCCTCGAGGGGTTCGCTGTCTCGCTCGTGGAGCAACTGATTGGCATCGGTATCTCGTTCCTCTCGATCTGGACGCTCCTCTTCCTCCTGTACCGATTCGTGCCCGCTCGGCCCGTCTCCCTGCAGACGGCGCTCGTAGCGGCGACCTTTGCCGCCATCGCTCACGAGTCGCTGAAATTCGGGTTCTCCTGGTATGCTACGGAGGTCGCGATGTACGGCTCCGCTGTGGGGAATCTCACGAATGTCGCCGTGCTCCTGTTCTGGATCTATTACGAGGCGCTGGTGTTCATCATTGGGGGTGAAGTGGGTCAGGTATACACGATGCGGAAAGCGAGCCGGGACGGGATCGTGACCTTCCAGAACGAAGGATGATGAGGTCGACTTCGTGAGTGGTCGGGAGGGAAGGCGTGTGGTGGCGCGGAATCGCAAGGCCCGCCACGAGTACGAAATTCTCGCCTCGTACGAGGCAGGGCTCGCCCTGAGAGGTCCGGAGGTCAAGTCGCTACGTGGGGGAGGCGTGTCCTTTCAGGATGCCTTTGCGAGGGTGGAGAGCGGCGAGGTCTGGCTCCACAATCTCCACATCAGCCCCTACGAGCAGGCAAACCGTTTCAATGTGGATCCAGTGCGCCCGAGACGCCTCCTGCTCACCCGTCAGGAGATTCGCCAGCTGGCGGTGAAGACGGAGGAAAAGGGCCTGACGCTCGTTCCGCTCGAGATCTACTTCACACGTGGCTATGCGAAGGTCGAGTTGGCCGTCGGGCGTGGTAAGAAGCTCCACGACAAGCGGGAGACGATCAAACGCCGTCAGCAAGACCGGGAGTCCCGTCGAGCCATGGAGGCTCGGTGAGACCGGCCGTGCGTCTCCGACGCTCTGGCCTGCACATCGTCGCTTGCCTGACGATTTCCGCCGTGGGACTCCATGCGCAGGAAACGCCCAGGCTCGAGATCCAACGCGAGGATGGCTCGACGCGCGCGGTCATGGTGCAGTTCGATCGCGGATACGCCAGCGTCGCCGTTGCAACGCTCGAGGAACTCGGGTGGCGGGTCGCAGAGGAGAACGGAGCTCTGATTCTGAGCGGGGGTGGGGAGATCACGGTCTCCCTGCGATTCGATTCTCCGTATTTTCGGTGGGACGGGGTCGTCCTCCAGATGGCGGATGCCCCCTACCGTGCTGGCGGCACGGCATGGCTTCCCCTTCAGTTCGTGACGGACTTTCTTCCTCGACGGCTACCGGGTCTGTACGACTTTGTCGGCGCGCAGGGCCTGCTGCGCGCCGGGGACGTGTCACTCCTCGCTGGAGAAGACTCGTCGTCCTCCGGAGCGTCGGTCGCGGGCGATCGGGACTCGACGGAGGGGATGGGCATCGGCTCCGCGGGGGCGGGTGCATCTGCGGAAGACGTCCGCAATGCCGGACGATCGGTGTACGAGGGCGTCCGGGTGGTCGTCATCGACGCCGGCCATGGCGGGGAGGATCCCGGTGCGTTGTCTCCGTCCGGAATGAGGGAAAAGACGGTAGCGCTTGCGATTGCTCGAGAAGTAGAGGCGAGTCTTCGTGACGTACCGGATCTCGAGGTGCACATGATCCGAGACGATGACTCATTCGTCGATGTGTGGGATCGGGGCCAGCGGGCTACGGATTGGAAGGGCGAGCGACCCGGCATCTTCGTCTCGATTCATGCGAACTCGTTTCCTGCTCGGCGAGCGGCCCGGGGCTTCGAGACGTACTTCCTGTCGGACGCTCGGACGGAGCATGAGCGCAGAGTCTCGGCCATCGAGAATGCCCCACTCAACATGAGTGCGAGTGATGCGGACGAGGACCGACTCGCGGATCTGGACTTCATTCTTCGCGACCTGCGCAACTACGAACATGCACACTGGTCGGAGAATCTGGCGGGTCTGGTGCAGGCCGAACTCGACCACGTCCACCCCGGTCCCAATCGTGGGGTCAAGCAGGGCGTCCTCGCCGTGCTCACGAATGCGCTGATGCCGTCGGTGCTCATCGAGGTCGGCTATCTATCGAACGACAATGAAGCACGACTCCTCGGGGACGCCGATTTTCATCGTGAGTCGGGCTTGGCTATCGCCGAGGCAGTGATTCGGTTCTTCGATCGCTACCCACCGGGGAGCCGATCCGGGGGTGGCACGGGATCGAAGTGAAGGGTGTGGCTCTCGCGGTCGTGCTCTTGTGGACGACGGCGTGCTCCTATCACAACGTCCTGTTCAACTCGCGTCAGCTTTTCCGTGACGGCGAGGCGGCTCGGTGGGCGGGGCGGGATTCGGTCGCTCTGGAGCGTTATGCGGACGTAGTTCGCAAGACCGGAGCCGCACTTCGCGATCGTCCGGGAGACTTGTGGTCCGGCGAGGCGCTCGCTCTCCACGGGCGGGCCAGGCTACGGATGGGGCAACTGGCCGAGGCTCGTGCGGCTCTCCACGACGCGGCACGGACTTCTCCTTCGGTGGTGGACGAGGTCGGAGTCTATCTGGCGGTGATTCACGCTGAGGTCGGTGATGCGGCGTCAGCGATGTTGGCGTTGAATCGTGCCCTCGCCGGTTCTCTCGAGCGCGAATCGAAGGCCGAAGCTCATCTGCTGAGAGGTCGCCTGCTCTTGCAGCAGGGGCTGATCGAGCAGGGTGTGTGGGACCTTGACCGTGCATCGGAGGCGGGTATCGGACGGAGGGTCGAAGCGGGGATCGAAGGGCTCCGCTGGCTGGTCACCCTCGGTGAGCAGGATGCAGTCCGACATGCCTTCGACCGCTTGCTTCGCGATTCGCCTGCGGGGGTCCGGTCGGACACGATCGCGGCGCTTGCCCTCGTCGCGGCGCACAGGTGGGACCCAGGCGCAGCTGCGACGATGCTGGATGACGTCTCACTCTCCCGCTGGGATCGGGTCGCCCGCGGGCGCCTGATGCTGACTCGAGCCCGCTTGCTCGATGCGGCGGGAGACACGGCCGGGGCCCGTGCGCAGGTGATGGCTGTCGCTGAGGGCTTGGGGAGCGCGGCAGCCGATGCTCGGTTGACGCTGGCCCGCTGGCAGCTGGATCGTGCCCGCGACCTCGATGCGATCTTCACTGTCCGGACCCTCTTGCTCCCGTCGGCTCGGGACGCCCGTGCGGCAGGGTATGTCGAGCTCATCGAAACCCTCGAGTCTCTGACCAGTCTCGGATACACCGAGCCACTCGCGTTCTTTGCGGCCGCAGAAGTTGCGCGGGATCAGCTCGGCGCCCGCACCGTCGCTCGAGGGCTATTTCTCGCCTACGCTGCCTCTGCGCCCGAGGAGCCCTGGGCTCCGAAAGCCCTGCTGGCGGCGCTCGACATCTCGCCGGAGGAGGGTGACCGAGCGTGGCTGCGGGGACGTCTGGAGGCAGATCCCGAGAGCCCTTACGTTCTGGCCGCATACGGTCGGTCTTCTGCCGGCTATCAGGCACTCGAGGAGGAGTTGGACGTGCGGCTGAGGGAGCTCACACGACGGTGAGGCTCACCACCCATGCATTCGGGGTCGAATTCCAGAATCCTGTACTGCTGGCGGCCGGTACGTGTGGATTTGGGGTCGAGCTCACCGATGTCCTGGACATCGAGGAACTGGGCGGTTTCGTCACGAAGTCCATCACGCTGGAGCCCAGACTGGGAAACCCGGCTCCGCGCGTCGCCGAGTTCGACTCGGGCATGATGAACTCTGTCGGGCTCGCGAATCCGGGTCTGGCGCGGGCGCGTGACGAAAAGCTCCCGTGGATTGCGGCGAACGTCCGGCGCGCGCGTGTGCTCGTCTCCGTCGCGGGTCATACGCTCGACGAATATTTCCGGCTCATCGAAGGGCTGGACGCCGCCGATGGATTCGTCGGCTTCGAGATCAACCTCTCCTGCCCGAATGACGCTCGTCGTGACGGGGTCCCGTTTGCGCTCGACCCGGACGCCGTGACGGAGATCATGTCGGGGTGTCGTGCGAGGACGGAGCGCCCGATCTCGGCGAAGCTCGCGCCGAACGATCCGTCTCTCGGGGTGACTGTACGAAGAGCGGAAGAGGCCGGGGCCGATGCGATCACGCTCGTGAACACGATGCCCGGACTTCTTTTGGATCCGACCTCGGGGCAGCCTCGTCTCGGTCAGGGCGCGGGAGGTGTCAGCGGTCCGGCCCTACGGCCCGCCGGGATCCGGGCAGTCCGTGAGGCACGGTCGAACACGGGTCTACCGCTCCTCGGAGTGGGCGGAGTGCTTGCAACGGAGGATGCCGTGGCGTATGGGCGGGCGGGCGCCAACCTCGTCCAGATGGGGACGGCGACCTTCGCCGCACCTCGGGCGGCCACGGATCTGATCTCGGGACTCGAGCGCTGGGGACGCCGTCAGGGCGTCGCTGCATGGGATGACCTTAGAGGTGCGGGGGGAGAGACCTGATGAACAGAGTGATCGTCCCGCTCGACGTTCCCTCGGCGGACGACGCGTTCGCACTCGTCGATCGGCTCGGGGAGCAGGCGGACTTCTACAAGGTCGGTTTCGAGCTCTACACCCGAGTGGGGCCGGATATGGTCCGGCATCTGGTCGATCGAGGAAAGCGCGTCTTCCTCGACATCAAGCTGCATGATATCCCGAACACCGTTGCGCGTGCTGTGGCGGTGGCCTCGGACCTCGGAGCCGAGCTGCTGACGATCCATGCGTCCGGAGGACCGAGGATGATGGAGGCGGCTGCGTCTGCCCGATCGGGTGATCTGAAGCTCCTCGCCGTCACTGTCCTGACGTCGCTTACACCGGACGAGATGACCGCCGTGTGGGATCGTGAGATTCGTTCCGTGCGGGACGACGTCGGGCGACTCGCGCTGATGGGAAGGGACGCCGGCGTGGACGGGGTCGTGGCCTCGGCCCTCGAGGCGAGTTGGCTCCGACAACACGTCCGGTCCGATTTTCTGATTGTCACGCCGGGCATCCGGCCCGCCGGGTCGGATCGAGGGGACCAGACGCGAGTCACGACGCCCGGGGAGGCCGTACGCAACGGCGCCGATTACCTGGTGATCGGTCGTCCCATCACTCAGGCGGATGACCCTGCCGCGGCGTTCTCAGCGGTATCCCGAGAGATCGAAGAGGCCGAATCCGACGTGTAGGGCACCTCTGTTCCTTCCTGCGAGGTCCGGCGATTCTTCTCGCGATGGACCTCACGCCCGCCAACGCCACGATCGATGTCATTGAAGGTTTTTAACACGGCAACGCGTTCGCTCGAAGACTTCGTTCCGCTCCAGGAGGGGGCGGTCGGTGTCTACGCATGCGGTCCGACCATCTACAACCACGCCCACATCGGAAACTTCAGGACCTTCCTCTTCTTCGATCTGGTCCACCGACATCTCGAGTGGAGCGGGTACGACGTGCGGTTCGTCATGAACCTCACGGACGTGGATGACAAGGTGATCGAAGCGGCACATGCCGCGGGCACCTCCATCGAAGAGCACACGGCGCCCTTCGGCGACACGTTCCTTGCGGACTGCGGCACCCTCGGGGTTCGCACCGTCGACAGCTATCCGCGCGCGACCCGCTACATCGAACGGATGGTCGACTTCATCACTCGCCTGATCGACAATGGGCATGCCTACGCGGCGGACGACGGCGCCGTGTACTTCTCGATCTCGAGCTTCCCCGGGTACGGCAGGCTCAAAGGTATCGACACGTCCACGCTGATCGCGGGCGCACGGGTCGAGCATGACGAGTACGAAAAGGAAGACGCTCGAGACTTCGCGCTCTGGAAAGCTGCGACCGAAGAGGACGAGGCGGTCGGGGCTTCGTGGGATTCGCCGTGGGGTCGGGGACGTCCTGGGTGGCATCTCGAATGCTCGGTCATGAGTACCGCCGAACTGGGTGACACGCTCGACATGCATCTGGGGGGCGAGGACCTCGTCTTCCCCCATCACGAGAACGAGATCGCTCAGTCGGAAGGAGCGACGGGGCACCCGTTCGTCCGCTACTGGATGCACGTGAAGCACCTCTTCGTGGAGGGGCGGAAGATGTCCAAGTCGCTGGGCAACTTCATTCGCGTGCGCGACCTGCTCGAGGAAGGGTATGATCCCGCCGCTATCCGGCATCTGCTGGTTTCGTCTCACTACCGGGGAGATCTGAACTTCACGCGTGACGGGCTGAGGGCCTCCGGCGCTGCGGTACAGCGGCTCCTCGATTTCGAGGCGCGACTGGTCGACCTGCAGACGGACGACGTGGCAGAGGAGTCGGCTCTGCCGGACCTGGCTGCCACGGTGGTCGCCGGCTTCCGGGCCGCGATGGACGACGATTTCAACTCGGCGGAGGCGCTGGGCGTCGTCTTCGGCTTCGTCACGAGGGTGAATGCGGAACTCGACGCGCGGGGAACCGCGACCCCGGCCGACCGGGATGTCGCGCTGGGGGCGCTGCGATCGATGGATCAGGTGCTGGGCCTGCTCGAGGTCGCGCATGCGTCCCGTACCGTCGACGACGACCTGGCGAAGTGGGTCGAACAGATGATCGAGGAGCGCGCCGCGGCTCGCTCATCGAAGGACTTCGCGCGGGCCGATGCGATTCGGGACGAACTCGCCGAAAAGAACATCGTCCTGGAGGACGGGGCGGGGGGGACGCGCTGGAAGGTGGTGGGTTAGGACTAACGCTCCGGCTGAGAGGGCCGAGCGGGGACGAATTGGAGCCCAGCCTTCTTGGCCCCCTCGGTTCTGAAGCCTCGAATTCCAACAGGGCCGACATGATAGCCGGCCCAACCTACCGGAGTGCCGCCGGCCTTCGAATGACCGCGAAGCGAAGCAAAATTGTCGGGTTCGATATAGCTGACGACCCCGGTGATCCCGAGGTCGCGAAGCAGTAGACTCCGCCCGTTCAGAAGATGTGGCCCCAACCCCCGTCCTCTTGCGTCCGGGCGAATAAAAGTCTTGAAACCGTAGGCAAAGTCAGCGCGAGTCACGATCACCTCCACCGCCGGCGAGACGGGAGCTGCAACCTGATTTCGCACAAACCAGTTGCAAGCGACCAACCCTTGCCCGTCCCGCAGGCTGACGGCATCAAACCCTTGGTCTGAAGCATGTTCCAGAAATGCGTCGCTCAAATCCATCTCTGCGCGAATTTCGGGGGACAGTTGCTGCAGGCCTGCCGCCGTGTCCAGCTGCAAGCTGAACCCGGGTGGAAGACTCGACTCCTTCGCTTGGTCAGTCGACAAGGAGACCACTCTGACCACGTGCAGGCCAGCCCGCCGAGCTCGTGAGAACGCGACGCTTCCGGCATATCTGCGCCATCCCCAACGGGCGAGGAAGTCACGATTCATTCCACGG
>JAYOKZ010000023.1:0-42309 GCA_038120095.1 Gemmatimonadales bacterium | reverse complement strand
CGGAGGAGGGACTTGAACCCCCGACACGCGGATTATGATTCCGCTGCTCTAACCAACTGAGCTACTCCGGCGAGGCGGAAAAGCTCATCCGGCCTGCGATCCGTGTCAACCGCCCGACCGGGGAGGAGGCGCTCCTCGCGCCGAAGCCGATCCGATCCCATGCTTCGGGGTAAATCAACCAGCTAAACATTCCTCGGAAGAGGCCCTCATGGACCCCAGCATACTCCTCGTCCCGACTCTCGTGATCGGTGCCGGCGCGCTCCTGACGTCCATCCGGGTCCTCTACGAGTATGAACGGGGCGTCGTGTTCCGGCTCGGCAAGCTCACCCGAGCCAAGGGCCCCGGACTGATCTTCCTCGTACCATTCGGGATCGACCGACTGAGGAAAATGGATCTGCGTATCGTCGCCCTCGACATCGCGCCTCAGGATACGATCACGAAGGACAATGTCTCCGTTCGAGTGAATGCGGTCGTGTACTTCAGGGTCGCGGATCCTACCAAGGCCGTGATCGAGATCGAAGACTACTACTTCGCGACGAGTCAGCTTGCGCAAACGACGTTGCGCTCCGTGATCGGACAGTCCGAACTGGACGAACTACTCGCGGAACGGGAGCGCATCAACGAGGTCGTCCGCGAGATCATCGACGCGGGTACGGATCCGTGGGGTATCGATGTGACCGGGGTGGAAATCAAGGACATCGACCTCCCGCAAGAGATGAAGCGAGCCATGGCGAAACAGGCCGAGGCCGAGCGGGAACGGCGCGCCAAGGTCATCAACGCCGAGGGTGAGTATCAGGCGTCGACGAAGTTGATTCAGGCGGCCGAAGTCATCGAGCAATTCCCCGTTGCCATGCAGCTCCGGTTCCTGCAGACCGTGACTGAGGTCGCGGTGGAAAACAACTCCACGACACTGTTCCCGATTCCGATCGACTTGTTCGCACCGTTCGTCAAGGAAACCGGCCCGGCCAGTTCCGAGGGCAAGGCCCGTGCGCTCAAACTGGCGGCGGAAGCCGCGATGGAGAGTCTGAAGCCCGGCTCAGACGACTCGAACCAGATTGGAGCTGGACGAAGCCCGGTCGATTCGGAGATGGATCAGGATGGAATCGACCACACGCAGGGGTCGGCGATCCCCCAGCGCCAAGATCCGGCATAAACGAGACCGAACTCCGGCGATCACCGGACCGGGGATGGCGCGCGCCCGCTCATGTCTCTGCCTTCGGTATCGGCAAAACGGTACAACGCCTCACCGGCCCGAACCATCCCGTAGTCCTCGCGCGCGATTCTCTCTACCGTGGCCGGATCGTGCTGGAGGTTGTCCAGCTCCGCACGCAGGGAGTCGATCTCGACACGCGCCTGCTCCAGGCGCGCCTCCTCCTCGAGGATGTCAGCTCGGGCCGAGCGCAGGTCGAATACGGATGACTCGCCGCCGAACACCGCATAGTACGCGGCCGTTACGAGCAACCCCGGGACGACGAGGCGTTTCAGCCCGGAGATGACCGACCGCCGTTCACCGCGAGGATGAGTCACTGTTCAGCTCCAGAGCCCGGAGCCTGGATACCGCGCGCTGGCACCCAGCTGCTCTTCGATCCGCAGCAACTGATTGTACTTCGCCACCCGATCCGTGCGGCTCGCGCTCCCGGTCTTGATCTGGCCGGCTCCTGTCGCGACCGCGAGATCCGCGATGAGCGTGTCTTCGGTTTCACCCGAACGATGCGACACAACACTGCGGTAGCCAGCTGCGTGCGCCATGCGCATTGTCTCGAGCGTTTCAGAGAGTGTCCCGATCTGATTCACCTTGATGAGGATCGCGTTCGCCGCACCGTCTCGAATCCCCTGCTCGAGACGAGCGGCGTTCGTCACGAAGAGATCATCTCCCACGATCTGAACGTTCTCGCCCACTGCTTCGGTCAGGGCCGTCCAGCCGCGCCAGTCGTTCTCATCGAGGGGGTCTTCGATGGAGCGGATGGGATACTTTGCAACCCACTCCTTCCAGAATTCAACCATTCCGTCGGCGTCTCGCCGTTCACCCCCCGACCAGTGGAAGACGTATTCACCGTTCTCGTGGAATTCGGTAGCCGCTGCATCCAGAGTCAGAACGACATCGTCACCCGCGCGATAGCCGGCACGTTCAATCGCCTCGAGCACGACTTCGACTGCTTCCTCGTTGCTGGCGAGATCCGGAGCGAAGCCTCCCTCATCGCCGACGGCCGTGTTCTTGCCCTGATTCTCAAGGACCTTCTTAAGATGGTGGAAGATCTCCACGCCCATCCTGAGTCCGTCGGAAAACGTGTCCGCACCCACTGGCATGACCATGAACTCCTGAATGTCCACGTTGTTGGGAGCATGAGCCCCGCCATTGAGGATGTTCATCATCGGCACGGGAAGGGTGTCGACCTGTGGGGAGGTCGCCAGATAACGCCATAGAGGTACTCCCTGCTCCTCGGCCGCAGCTCTGGCCACCGCCATGGAGACAGCAAGCATCGCGTTCGCTCCGAGGTGACGTTTGTTCGAGGTACCGTCCAGGTCGATCATCGCCTGATCGATCGCTTCCTGCTCACCCGCCTCCAGGCCACGCACGGCTTCCGCGATCGACTCGTTCACGTGACGGACGGCCCGAAGGACGCCCTTCCCCAGAAATCGATCCGCGTCACCGTCACGCAGTTCCACCGCCTCGTACGCACCGGTCGAGGCACCGGAAGGCACCGCGGCACGTCCACGTGCGCCGCTCGCCAGAGAGACTTCTGCTTCTACCGTGGGGTTTCCGCGGGAATCAAGAATCTCGCGTCCCCACACATCGACAATGGTCGACATCGATCCTCCTCAGGTGGCTTTCTGGTCAGACTGCACGGGCGCAGCCTGCAATTCGAGCACCGCATTTCTAGCCCGTTCAGTCAGTGCGTTTCGGTCGTCCATACGAAGTCCCTCCACCCGAATCGGTGCTCCGAATCGGACGGTGATGGTGCCCGGCGAGATCTTCAGGGACTCCTTGTTCATGACGTCACGGGAACCGATGATCGCCGCCGGAACGATGTCCACTCCGGTTTGGATCGCGAGCACGAACGCACCCTTCTTGAATTTCTGAAGGTCGCCCGACTTCGAGCGAGTCCCCTCCGGAAACATGATGACAGTAGGGCTTTCCTTCTCCAACAGGTCCCGTGCGGCAGCCATGGACGCCACCGCGGCGTTGCGGTCGCCACGGTCCACGAAGACGTGCCCACATTCGCGCAAGGCTCGGCCGAAGACCGGGATCTTCGCCAGTTCCTTCTTCGCGACGAATACCGCGTTGCCGGGCACCGAGGCCAGCGCAAGAACGTCATACCATGATGAGTGGTTCGCGACGAGAATCTGGGGTCGGTCCGTGTGGATCACCTCCGCGTTCTCGAAGACGACGTTCGTCGAAGAGAGCCACAGGAGCTGTCTCGCCCAGCCGCGGGGCGAATTCCGGCAGATGCACCGCCTGTTCCTCGCCCCGATCACAACGGCCACGATCATGCGCCCCCCGAACCAGATCGTGGCCGGAATGATCCACACGAAGACAGCCAGCAGGCGGATCACCTCGCGGTGCCGTCCTCAGCAGCCATGCCGCCCCAGTGATCGAAGCCCCCGCTCATCACCTCCATCTCTCCCCCGTCTTCCGATCTCGTCCAGACACCCGAGCCATCCATCACGGACCCGACCCGGGTCATGACCACTCCATGCTCGCGGGCAAGATAACCGGGATCCGGGCTGTCGGCGTCGACAATCACACACAGCTCGTAATCCTCTCCGCCCCCGAGCGCTACCTGAAGGGCCTCAGTCGGCCCGAGGAAGTCCCGCGCCGCTTCCGCCACCGGAACGGCAGAAAGGTCCAGCACGATCTTCACGCCGGAGGCCGCCGCAATGTGCCCGGCGTCTCCAACGAGTCCGTCCGATATGTCGATCATCGCACGAACGTCTTCGTGGTCAACCAGCCACCGTGCCTCATGCGCACGAGCGGTCGGTTTGGCAAAGGCAGCTCGAAGTTCCCGGGCCGGCTCCTGCCCGGAATGCCATGCGCGAACCGCCGCACCCGCGGCCCCCAGCACACCGGTCACCCACACTTGATCACCCGGACGAGCTCCACTTCGGAGTACGGGCTCCGACGCCTGACCGAGTGCAACCACATCGATCATCAGAGGTCCGGGTGAGCGAGACAAATCTCCCCCGATGATCGACGCTCCGACCGCCTTCGCACCCTGCGCGAGCCCCCTCTGAACCGCCTCGATATCCACGTTCCCCTCGTCGGGAACCGCAATCGAGGCCAGAAGACCGACGGGCCGGGCTGCCATGGCGGCCATATCCGAGAGCGCCGCGGTCGCCGCTCGGTATCCCACCTCGACATCAGAAATCCATGCACGCCGAAAATGAACGTCCTCGATCGACAGGTCGGTACTCGCGACCCATCCTCCGTCCAGGACCGCGGCGTCATCACCCGGTCCAACGAGGACCTCCCGAGGCAGATCCCCAACGAGGCCGCCGAGTCGCTGAAGCAGGTCGAACTCAGCCCCGCGCCCGTACGGCCTGCTCATCTTGCGGGCTCGGCATCGAACAGAACGAACGGGAACGGAAGGTCTGATTCGGACGGCCGAGTTTCCGTCACCGCGACCGGAAGGAGATTGGAAACGTCCGAGGGCATCAGACCGGCGCCGCGCGCCGCGAGTCGGGCGGCCCGGCCGGAAAGGTAAAGACCAAGAGCACCCGCGAGATCCGGCCACAGCCCCTGGGCCATGAGGGCTCCACATACGCCGGCGAGGGCATCCCCCATGCCCGCAACGGCCAGATCGGACGAACTCTGTGTATCGATCATGACGGGTCCTGAAGGAGATGCCACGACAGACGGAGCGCCCTTCAGCAGCACGTGGACGGAGCATTCCGACGCGAGCGATCGCGCCCATTCGATGGGGTACCCGGCCCCGTCCCGGTCCGGGGTCAGACGTGCCATCTCTCCGGGATGCGGCGTGATCAGCGTCGGACGGCTCGCGCCGATATCTCCCAGGGAGACCGATCCCCCGGCGATGAGGTTCAGCGCATCCGCATCGAGAAGTATGGGCTGGGTACCGATCCCGACGATGGACGCTAGCAGAGACCCGCTTTCGTCGCTGGTCCCGAGACCCGGGCCGACGACGATGGCGTCTGCGTCATGGGCCGCAGACGATAGGCCGGGTCCGTCATCAGCAGAAATGAAGATCGCCTCCGGGATCCCTGCCTGAACCGCATCCCGGTTGGAGTTGGGGGCCAAAACCTGCACGAGGCCCGCACCTGCTTGAAAAGCCGCCCGGGCCGCCAGAATGGCGGCGCCGGCCATACCGACCCCTCCACCCACGATCAGAAGGCGGCCCACGCGGTTCTTGTGCGCGGCGGTGTCGCGTATGGGGAGGTGCCCTCGGGCGAACTCCGGGGTGACCAGCCGAGCTGTCGCCTGTGCCTCGACTTCCGCGATTGGAGGAAAGCCGATCTCCACCGCCACGTGGCGACCCGCACGCGCCCGAGCAGGATGAAAACAGATCCCCGTCTTCGGCGCGCCGAACGAAATGGTCAGCGCCGCCTGCACAGTGGGGCCGAGCAGTGCACCCGTCGTCGCATCGGCTCCGGTCGGAACATCGAGCGCAACGACGGGCGTTGAAGAGCCGTTCATTCGGTTGATCACCGCCGCCTGTCGGGGTCTGGGCTCTCCCCGGGCACCCGTCCCGAGGATACCGTCGACGATCACATCAGCCCCGTCGAGGAGGGACGAGAGATCCGTCTCGGAGAGGTCTCTGTCCGCGACGACGCGAAGCGGCCATCCGTGCAACAACGGGTCCCCTGCAGGGCGGTCGGCCACCAGAAGGGCCACGCTCTCGATACCCCAGGCGGACAAGGAGCGGAGGACCACCAGAGCGTCACCTCCGTTGTTTCCGGACCCGACCACTCCGACAACCCGACCCGGGCGAAACACATGATGGATCACGAGTGCGGCCGAGCGGCCAGCATTCTCCATGAGCACGGGCTGGGGTACCCCCAACACATCGATGGCACGCGTGTCGAAGGCGGACGCCTCCGATGCCGTCATGGCCGGGACGTCACCTCGGGAAAACGGGCTCAGCGGACTGCGACCGGGCATCATGGCAAAGCTCGGACGGACACTCCACGGCCGAGACCGAGGAGCCCGGAGCGATTACTTGTAACTCTGCCCGATCTGACGTCCGAGCGTGATCTCTCCGTTGTCGATTCGGAGATTGAATCCGCACTCCGGATTGGAACAAACCCACGCCTTGTACCGAATGGGGGCACCGTCCCTCCCATAGTCGGACAGGGGGAGCAAGATGCCCCCCTCGCATTTCTGGCAACGCGGAAATCCGCCCTCATCCACCATGTGCGTCCCCTCCCGAGGTCCTTGCGTAAGCCCTGGCTGCCGGCTCGTCCGGCTTCACCAGTGTTGAGTCTTGGTTCAGGATCGACGATCGACGTCAGTCCGCACAGTCAGGGGTGCGCCCGCCACGGATAGTGATCATCGAACACCTCTTCGAAATCGAAGAGATCGGTAAAATCACCGGGACGGTCGTCATCCTCCTTCACCAGGATCCCCTGTTCGACCATCGCGAATACCACGCGGCCCACATCTTCCGTTTCGTGGATCCCCCAGTGCTCGAGCACGGTCCTCGCGAGCGGACCATATCTGCCCAGCGCCAATTCTCGCACTCCCTCGGTGAGTTCCCGCCCGGTGATGTGCCGTGGCTGTTCGAGGGACCGAATGACTGAATGAAGTGCTTGCAGGACGAACTCGTAGCAGCGCGCGTGAAAGCGCGGATTCCGCTCCTGGAGCTGGTCGAGGACCTCGTCTGCGAACTGTACTTCCGTCATAGCTTCGAATCTGCCGAAGGCCCTCCCCTTCCGCCAGATGGTGCATCCGGATCAGACCGTTGGGTCACCATCTGCCGACCTCACGCCGGGCCCATCTCCGGATACAGGGGAAATCGACGGCAAAGTTCCCTGACCTGCCCGCGCACACGCCTCTTCACCCCCGCATCACCCACCGAGGCCAGCACCTCCGTGATCCAGTCTGCGATCAGGCACATGTCGGATTCCGTCATGCCGCGCGTCGTCAGCGCAGGCGTCCCGATCCTCAGGCCGGACGTCACGAACGGCGAGCGATGTTCACCCGGCACCGTATTCTTATTGACGGTGATGCCGGCGACTTCCAGGGCCTCCTCAGCGGCCTTGCCGGAGACCTCCGGGTGGCTGCTCCTGAGGTCGACGAGAACCAGATGGTTGTCCGTCCCACCGGACACGAGCTCGAACCCCCGCTCGAGAAGTCTGGCACCCAGAGCTCGGGCGTTCGCGATGACCTGACCCGAATAGGAGGAGAAGTGCGGCTCCAGCGCCTCCCCGAACGCGACCGCCTTTGCAGCGATCACATGCATGAGCGGGCCACCCTGCATCCCGGGAAACACAGCCTTGTCGATACCCTTCGCGTGTTCAGACCTGCAAAGAATGAGTCCTCCGCGCGGACCTCGCAGCGTCTTGTGGGTCGTCGTCGTCACCACATCGGCGTGAGGAACGGGCGAAGGGTGGTGGCCGGTGGCCACAAGGCCGGCAATGTGGGCCATATCGACGAGGAGCACGGCCCCCACTTCCCGCGCGATCGCACCGAATGCCTCGAAGTCGATCACCCGAGGGTACGCGCTGGCACCCGCGATCATCATGCGGGGTTTGGTCGACCGGGCCTGATGGCGGAGCGCGTCGTAATCGATCAGCCCGTCGTCCGGGCGCACACCGTATGCAAAGGCCTCGAACAGTCTGCCGCTGAAGTTCACGGGGGACCCGTGGGTCAGGTGCCCCCCGTGACTGAGGTCCATGCCTAAAATCGAGTCTCCCGGCTCGAGCAACGCGAAGTAGGCCGCCATGTTGGCCTGTGCTCCCGAATGGGGTTGCACGTTCGCGTGATCCGCACCGAACAGCTCCATGGCCCGCATACGCGCCAGATCCTCGGCGACATCGACGTGCTCACACCCCCCGTAGTAACGCCGACCCGAAAGCCCTTCGGCGTACTTGTTCGTCATCACCGAGCCGGTCGCCTCCATGACCGCGCGAGAGGTGAAATTCTCCGACGCGATCATCTCGAGGCCGTCCTGCTGGCGACCGACCTCCGCCCGAAGAGCCTCGTAGACCGCCGAGTCTGCCCGTCGGAGGTGTTCGAGCACTACCAGGTCCGCTGGAGGTGGCGTGCCTGTTCGATCCGCGCTTCTGCTGCCAGATCAGCCGCCGTATGCGTGCCGACGCTGTCCGTCGCTGCCAGCTCATAGATCCGCAGCAGCGTCTGATAGATCTCACCGGCCTTGTGCAGGGATCTCTCGGCGTCCCAATCGTGAAGCTCGCCGTACACGTTCACGAGTCCACCGGCGTTGATGACGTAGTCCGGCGCGTAGAGGATCCCTCTGTCCTGCAGGGCCGCCCCGTGAACTGAGCTGTTCGCGAGGACGTTGTTCGCCGCGCCGGCGATGATGTCGAACGTGAACTGGTCGAGCGTAGCATCGTTGACCACAGCCCCGAGGGCGCACGGCGCAAAGATGTCGGCATCGACCCCGTAGATTGCGTCCGGCACCACGGACTGTGCGCCGAATTCCTCGACGACACGGCGGACCGCGGCTTCGTCGATATCCGCCACGGTCAGTCGAGCCCCCTCGGAGGCGAGATCTTTGCACAGGTAGTACCCGACATGGCCGAGTCCCTGCACCGCAATGTGACGATCGGCGAGCGCGTCCGTTCCATATCGGTGCGCAGCGGATGCCTTGATGCCCTGATACACACCGTACGCGGTCACGGGTGATGGGTCGCCGGAGCGCCCGAGGAGCCCTGCCACGTGCTCGGTCTCCATGGCGACGAACTCCATATCATCTGGAGAGGTCCCGACGTCCTCTGCCGTGATATACCGACCGCCCAGGGAATCGACCGCCCGACCGTGCGATCGGAAAATCATTTCGCGGTCAGCTCGCTTGTTGTCCCCCCAGATCACGGACTTGCCGCCACCGAGATTCAGCCCCGTGATGGCAGCCTTGTACGTCATTCCACGCGACAGGCGCAGAGCATCGACGGTCGCCGCCCGGTCATCGTCGTATGTCCAGAAGCGGGTCCCACCCAGTGCCGGACCCAGGGTCGTGTCGTGAATGGCGATGATGCCCCGGTACCCGAACTCGGGGTCACTCCAGAATACGACCTGCTCGTGACCTCCGTCGGCCATCAGTTCGAAGAGTTCCATGGTCCTCGTTCTCAAAGGTTGTCGTCACCCGCGTCTCGGAAGATCTCCGCGGCAATGACACGTCTCATGATCTCGCTGGTTCCTTCATAAATCTCGGTGCCCTTGGCATCCCGGAGCAGCCGCTCCACCGGGTAGTGCTTCATGTATCCGTAGCCACCGAAAATCTGAACCGCCTCGTCCGCAGCGAAGTTCGCAGCCTCTGACGCAGCGAGTTTCGCCATCGCAGCCTGTGCGGTCACCCCGGCGAGGCCGTGGCGAGCTCCACGCTCGCGGGCGCCCAACCACGCCTCCGCGGCCTCCAGCGTCAACGTACGTCCGGCGGCAACACGCTGAGCCGCATCCGCGAGCTTCGCCTGAACCGCGCCGAAACGGGCGATGGGCTTGCCGAACTGCTCGCGTTCAAGGGCATACCGCGCGGCATGTTCGATGGCAGCACGGCCGACGCCGGTCGCCTGAGCAGCGATACCGATCCGGCCGAGATCCAGCACCTGCAGAGCGTAGCGAAGGCCCGCACCGGCCTCACCCACAAGGGCACTCTCCGGAAGGCGGACGCGGTCGAAGGCCACGGTCACGGTCTCGGACGCCCGCAAGCCCAGCGTCGTCTCCCGCGAAACGACGCGATACCCGTCGATATCGGTCGGTACGAGAAACGTGCTCAGTCCGTCGTCCCCCGTCCGAGCGAACACGGTCGCAAATCCAGCACGCGCCCCGTTGGTCACCCAACGTTTGATCCCGTCGATGACCCATTCGTCCCCGACAAGCGTTGCCGCCGTGGAGACCGACGAGGCGTCCGACCCGCTGTCGGGCTCCGAAAGCGCGAAGGCGCCCAGCAC
Source organism: Gemmatimonadales bacterium (assembly GCA_038120095.1). Taxonomy (GTDB): domain Bacteria; phylum Gemmatimonadota; class Gemmatimonadetes; order Longimicrobiales; family Gaopeijiaceae; genus UBA2589. The sequence goes on along the minus strand of JAYOKZ010000023.1, from coordinate 32,223 downwards.
CTCACCGCTCGCCATGCGAGGAAGCCACGACGACCGCTGTGCCTCGGAGCCGTGGCGCAGCAGAAGCTCCGCCACCGGACCGTTGTGGATGGCGACCGCGAGGGCGACAGAGGCGTCCCCCCACGCGAGTTCCTCCAGAACGGTCAGGTAGCTCGCGAGCTCAAGCCCCAGGCCACCGAACTCCTCGGGAATCAGCATGCCGAGGAATCCGCTCTCGGCGAGCTTGCCGAACACCTCGTCGTCGAGTGCTCTGCGATCATCCCACAGCGCGGTGTTCGGTCGAAGCTCCGCCTCCGAGAAATCTCGAGCGAGCTGTCGAAGCTCCAACTGCTCCTGACTCAACATATCGTCATCCCGCTCTCGTCATGAGCTTGCCTCCGGCTGTCCATGCCTGCCCCTCAGGCGTAGGCATGGAAGCCACGTCCCGATTTCCGCCCCAGCCACCCGGCAGCCACGTATTTCCGGAGGAGGGGGCATGGCCGGTATCGATCGTCACCGAGATCCCGGTGGAGCACCTCCAGGATGTTGAGGCAGGTGTCCAGGCCGATGAGGTCGGCAAGCGCCAGAGGCCCCATCGGGTGGTTCATACCGAGCTTCATGACGGTGTCGATCGCCTCAGGCTCCGCCACACCCTCCATGAGCGCGAAGACTGCCTCGTTGATCATCGGCATGAGCACGCGATTTGACACGAAGCCCGGGAAATCGTTGACCTCGACGGCCGTCTTCCCCAGTTCCTCGGATAGTCCGATCACGGAGTGCGTCGTCTCGTCACTGGTCGCGAGTCCCCTGATGACCTCGACAAGCTTCATGATCGGCACCGGGTTCATGAAGTGCATCCCGATGACTTTGGCCGGTCGACGGGTCCGAGCCGCGATCTCCGTGATCGAGATCGACGATGTGTTCGAGGCGAGGATCGTGTCCGGCTCCGTCACTCGATCGAGCGTTTCGAAGATCGAAGCCTTCAGGTTCGGCACCTCCGGGACTGCTTCGATCACGAGGTCTGCGCCTCCTGCGCCCGCCTCGAGATCGTTCGCCGTCTGGATCCGCGACAGCGTGGCAGCCCGCGCTGCCTCGTCGATCACCTCTTTCTTGACCTGACGATCGAGGTTCTTGCTGATGGTGGCGACCGCTCGTTCGAGCACCTCGTCGGAGAGGTCGATCAATGTGACCTGCTTCCCGGACTGCGCAGCCACGTGAGCAATCCCGTTGCCCATCGTTCCGCCCCCCACGATCGCGATCGTCTCGATATTCATGCCGGTGCGCCCTTTCGATTGATTCCTTGAATTGCCATCTCTGCCAGAGAGCCCGCGTCCGAAGCCGAGCGGCCCGGCCTCAGCCACTCAACGCGCCAGAACGTCACCGTCGCCGCGACCAGGACCCCTGTCGCCACGACGCTGCCTTCCGGACCGAACGCCCCTCCACCCAGCCACTGGGGCCCGCCCGTCACCCCTTCATAAAGCGGCGCATCCGCCACGTCGAGGCCGCTCACCAGTACATCGGCGAGGTACCCATGTGCCCAGTTCCAGCCCACATGCATCCCGGTGACCCACCAAAGGCTGAGTGTCTTGACGTACACGACTCCGAAAAGAGCGCCCGCCACCGTGACGTTGACGAACTGAAGGACGCCGTGACCCGGATTCCCGAGATGAAGCACGCCGAAGGCCACGGACGTAGCCGCAATGCCGGTGAGCGGACCGTACGCCTCCGTCAGTGCCTGGAGCGGGTAGCCCCGCAAAAACGCCTCTTCGGCCGCTGCAGGGATCGTAAACCACAACACCGCGCCCAAGGCGCCCGATGCCCAGCTAAGCATCGACCCTGACCTCGCCTCCCAGGTCACACCGCCCGCAAGCGCCATGCCCGCGACGACGATCATTCCAATCAGCACCCCCAGCCCCATCCCGCGCACCGACTCGGTCGCGGTTTCGTTCGACAGGTAGAACCCGAGTGCCCCCGGCTTCCGACCATCGACCCACAGGAGAATCGTCCCTGCTGCCAGTGCTCCGGCGAGCAGTCCAAACGCACCTCCCATCAGACTCGGCTGGGTGAGGCCCTCCCATGCCAGAGCAACCAGGAGAGTGAGCCCGAAGAACCCACTCAAACGCCACCCCAGGTGGACCCGCCCTTCCGAGGTCAGGAACAGCACGGAGGCACGGACCGGTGACCGAGAGGCGCGCCCGCCCTCCGAGCCCTCAGTCTTTCCCGCGATTGGCCACGCGCAGGGTCATCAGAGAGAAGAAGGCAACACCGACCTTCGTCAGGTCTCCAATCAGAAACGGCAGCGCGCCCGCCGCAACCGCCGCGCCGAAGCTCTGCCCCGTGAAGGCCATCAGCTGCAGGACCCCACCGACATACATCGAGAGGACCCCCGCACACAGACCGAGGAGAAGCCGTGAGGCGTGTCCCGATCGACCGGCGACGATCCCGGTCACCCACGCCGCAACCGGCGCCGCAAGCAGGTAGCCACCCGTCGGACCCAGCAGCCATCCCAACCCCGCTCCGCCATTCGAGAAAACCGGCGCACCCAGCGCCCCGACCGTCACGTACGCGGCCATGGACACGGCCCCGAGCCGCGGCCCGAGAACGGCGCCCGCCAGAATCACGATCAGGGGCTGCAGAGTAACGGGCACGGGCGTCCATGGGAGCGGTACGGCAACCTGCGCCGCGAACGCCGCCGCAACAGCCAGCACCACGGTGCCGAGTGCGAAACGTCCCCGACGGTCATCGGCAATGCCGTCAAATGTCCGACCCGCCAGGGATTCGGTGATGCTCATCATTGGAGTGCTCCGTTGTTTGGCGTCATGCCTTTTCCACCGAGAGTGCGACCGCATTGCCACCGCCAAGGCACAATGTGGCCATGCCGGTGGACGCATCGTTCTGCTTCATGGCGTTGATCAAGGTAACGAGGATACGCGTGCCGGAAGCGCCGATCGGGTGGCCAAGGGCGACCGCACCGCCATTCACGTTCACCCGAGCTTCATCCATCTCGAGCGCGCGCATGTCTGCGATCGCCTGGACCGCGAAGGCCTCATTGACCTCGAAGAGATCGTAGTCTCCGATGACCTTACCATCTCTTGCCATCAGGTTACGAACGGCTGCGATCGGAGCGAAAAACAGGTCCTGCGGCGCCGTGGCCCCGGTGGCGTAACCGGAAATGGTGGCGTCCACTTCGAGTCCGTGGGCCTGCGCATATTCGAGCGATGCGACGACGACAGCCGCCGCGCCGTCGTTGAGGCCCGGTGCGTTCCCCGCGGTTACAACATGATTCTCGACGTCATCGGGTGCATCGCGCACGAAGGCGGGACGCAACGTTCCCAGTGCCTCAAGGGACGTATCCGCCCGAGGGCTCTCGTCTGCGGCGACCACGGAGACACCCTTCCGGGTCTTCACCTCGACAGCGACGATTTCATCGTCGAAGCGACCTCCCTCGGCTGCCTCGACCGCCTTTCGGTGCGAATGAAGGGAGAAGGTATCGGCGTCGTGGCGGGAGACGCCCGCCTTCGATGCCGTGTATTCGGCATGGCCGCCCATGTGGCAGTCTCCGAAGGAGCACCACAGGCCGTCGTGAATGAGACCATCTTCGACCGTCTGATTGCCGAATTTCACGCCGGATCGCATGCCCCGGAGGAGGAAGGGCACGGTCGACATCGACTCCATGCCTCCTGCGACGATGAGCTGGGAATCGCCGGCACGGATCGCCTGCGCCGCGAGCATGACGGCTTTCAGTCCGGAACCGCAGACCTTGTTGATCGTGACGGCAGGGACGGTCTCGGGGATTCCTCCCCGGATTGCCGCCTGCCGCGCGGGGGCCTGTCCACCACCCGCGGACACCACGTTGCCCATGATGACTTCATCGACATCGGTCACGTCGGCTCCGGATCGCTCCACGGCAGCCCGCACCGCGATGGCCCCCAGATCGGAAGCGGAAAATCCGCTCAGCCCACCGAGGAATCGCCCAATCGGCGTCCGTGCACCCCCTGAGAGGAGAACCGGGATCCGGGAAGCATCCATCATCGATCGAATCATCCTTCGAGTACCGTGACGACCAGCCTTCAAAGATAGGAAGAAGTCGGAAGGTTCTGAATTCCCCGCCCGCCACCCCCGCGATTACGACAGGGGGCATTCAGCCAATCAGGCGTCCCGGTTCTACTCGATGAGCACGGGTCGATCCTCGGACGGGTCCAGACGCCCCCAGGGGACACGCGGGTCATGCTCGAAGACAAGGAGCCAATCCTCATTGCGCGCTCGCTCCCACAGACTTCGCTTGGACTCCAGCGTCACCAGGGGTTCGAGGTCGTAGCCCATGATCCACGGGAGCGGAAGGTGGGCCGACGTGGGGCATACGTCCGCCAGAAAACACGCCGTCTCTCCGTCACTTCCGATCAGTACGGACTGGTGGTGGGGTGTATGCCCCGGCGTGGGCACGACGCTGATCCCCTCCGTGATGTCGGCCTCACCTTCGACCAGGTCCCAGAGGCCGCATTCGGTGACCGGTTCGATATTCTCGAGCAGGTAGCTGGCGCGAATGCGCTCGTTCTGACTGCGTGCGAACTCCAGTTCGCCTTTCTGAACGACGTACCGAGCGTTGGGGAACGCCGGGCGGATGACGCCGGCATCATCACGCACGGTGTTTCCGCCCGCATGATCGAAGTGCAGATGCGTACTGAGCACGATGTCCACGTCTTCGGGGGCAAACCCCGCATCGCGGATGCCGTCCTCGAGCCGGGTCGGATCCCCCGCGTTCACCACCCCATAGATGTCGGCGAACTTTTCGCCGTACTTGTTCCCGATTCCCGTGTCGATCAGGACGAGTGCGTTCGGGGCTTCCACAAGCAGGCATCTGAGCGCTAGCGGTATTCGGTTCCGAACGTCGGCCGGGATACGACGCTCCCACAACGGTTTCGGGACCACGCCGAACATGGCACCCCCATCGAGTTGCTGAACGCCCGCCTCGATACCGTGAATCCGGATCGAGCCGATCTGCGTCGTTCGACTGAGCGGAAGGCCGTCGTGCATCAGCGTCTCCTTGTAGAATCGTGACCGGGCAGGTCCAGCGAATACTGCTCCGGATCGAAGCGCTTCCGTGGTCGGCGGCGCTCCAGGTACCATTGTAGCGTGGCGAAGTCCTCGATCCCTCGCCCCCGCGCCTCGTCAAGCAGTCGCAACAGCACTCGCGCCGTGGCCAGAGCATCCCCGTGCGCCCGGTGTCGCGCATGAATGTCGATGCCGAAGTGCCGGGTGACCACATCCAGATTTCGGCGACGAAGTTCGGGGACGAGGCGGCGCGTCATACGCACAGTGCAAAGTCTCGGTATATCGGGCATCTCACCCGTGGAGCGCTGGAGTTCCGAACTCACAAATTCCCAGTCAAACGAGGCGTTGTGGGCCACGAACACGCGCCCCCGCAGCCGGTCCGATATTTCGTCCGCGATGTGGTCGAAGTACGGGGCACCTCGAACCATCTCCTCAGAGATTCCGGTGAGGGCAGTGATCTTCGGAGGAATCCCCCTCCCCGGATTCACCAGCGACTCGTACTCCGAGACGATCTCACCCCCAACGACTTCGACAATCGAAATGTCCGTGACTCTGTGACCCCGCCACGCCGCCCCTCCTGTCGTCTCCACATCGACCACGGCGAAACGCACTGATTCCAGGGCGTCGCCGAGGGGAAGGACCTCCGGGTCGAGGCTCCACATGCCTTTTCGGTCTATCTCGAATCGCGGGTCGGAGCCGAGGAGTTGGAACACGGCAGCCGAGGACGCTCCTGCATGACCGCTCAGACCGAGAACATCGCGCGCGAGGTCCAGCGTGTGAACGGGTCCGACCTCGAGACGTCGGACAATGGTTCGGAGGAGAGAGGCTGAGTCGCCTCGTGTCACACTTCCTGCTCCCCCTTGGTGATCTGGAACGAAAGTGCCTCGAGCTCCATGACCAGATTCACGTCTTCGACGGGAACCCGCGGAGGCACATTCAGCCGGATCGGTGCAAAATTGAGGATACCCTTGATGCCCGCGTCCACGGCACGCCTGGCGATCTCCTGTGCCGCGTCCGCGGGGAGGGCCAGAATCACGAGTTCGACACCGAGTTCGTCAACGGTCCGCTCCAGATCTTCCGATGAACGAATGAGTTGCTCGCCCCATCGTTGCCCGATCTTGCCCGGATCCGCGTCGAAAATCGCGACGCATTCGTAGCCCCGTGAGCGGAACGCCGGGTACTCGAAGAGGGCGCGCCCTATGCGGCCCGCGCCTACGAGCGCCACACGCCATGAGCGATCAATGCCGAGAATGGCCCGGAGCCGGTCTCGCAGTTCGTCCACCCGGTAGCCCAAGCCCCGCTTTCCGAAGGACCCGAAGTGCGACAGGTCCTTGCGAACCTGTGCTGCGGTTGTCTGCCCCCGAGCTGCGAGTTCCTCGCTGGACACGGTTCCGCCGGCCTCGGGAAATCCTTCGAGAGACCGGAGATAGTGCGACAGGCGTCGCACTGTACTCTCAGGGATTCTTCTACTCACGAATACGCCAAAATGCCAATGTTCATGCGGCTTTTGAGGTGTTTGTGAACGACGGGCCCAAAGTAAAGGGCCCCGTGTCCAGCGGCAACGAGACCGTCAGGCCAGCCTGCCCGCGAGGGCGATGAACTGCTCGGGTGCGAGCATTTCGGGTCGTGACTCACCGGCGATGCTCAACGCGGAGAGTGCTTCATCCACCCGCTCCCGATCCACCTTCAGCTCGGGATGGTCGCGAAGAATCTTGCGAAGTTGCTTTCGCCTCCACTGGAAGACGGCTCTCACAAGCCGCCGCACAGCGCGCTCCTGGTCCACCGAGAGCGGTTCGGGGCGGACTGGCGTAATCCTCACGATCGTCGAGTCGACCCGCGGAACGGGCCGAAAAGCTCCCCGTCCCACCCTGAACAGGCGCTCTGTCCGAGCGACAGAGCGTACGCCAACGGATAACGCCCCGTACGCGCGGGTGCCGACGTCCGCCGTGAGCCGGTCCGCGACCTCGGACTGGACCATGAGGACGACGTCACGGGGACGCGGTCGCTCGAGCAGCTTGAAGATGATGGGGGTCGTGATGTTGTACGGGATGTTCCCAATCACGCGCGCGTCGTCCGGCCGCTCCACAAGCGCTGTCCAGTCGATCTCAAGCACATCCCCGTGGACAAGCTCCACCTCGTCCTGCCCACCAAACCGCTGCGTGAGTGAATCTGCCAGCTGATCATCGAGTTCGACCAGAACCAGTCGTGCGACGGTTCCCGCGAGATGCCGCGTGAGGGCACCCTTTCCCGGACCGATCTCCACCACCTCGTCGGTCTGAGATGCCCCCAGCGCGTCCACGATCTTTCGCTGGATATTGGCATCGACCAGAAAGTTCTGGCCGAGAGATTTCTTGGCCCGTACGCCTGCACCGGCGTGCACGTCAGCCCCGAACGACGAGAGCCGTCCGGTCGTCCGCAAGTGCCGACATCGAGGCGTCCGCCGAGAGTTCGAAGAGCTCGTGAATGATGTCCGGTGGCTCCCGGAACCGGTGCCGGACCGCACACTCGACCACCTGTGCTTCGCCATTCTTGAGGCTCTTGGTCGCCAGGGTGTCGGAGAGTCCGTCAGTGAAGAGCAGCAAGAGGTCCTCGCCGCTCATCCAAGCAACGCTCTCCTCGCCATACGAATCAGGACCGGCAAAGCCCACGGGAGGATCCGTCGCCGTAAGGCGCTCACTCCCACCGTCCGCGCGGAGCACGAAGGCATGCGGGTGGCCTGCGTTGGCGTACGTGAGCACACCTGCGGCAGGATCGATGACGCCGTAGAAGACCGAAAGAAACATCTCGGTCGTCGCGAGTTCGTCTGCAAGCGCGTCGTCCAGCTTTCGAAGGACGTGGGCCGGAGACTCGGCCTCCCGGGCATAGATGCCGGCTGCGCTCATCGTCAACATCATGATCAGGGCAGAGGGGAAGCCATGGAGAGAGACGTCCCCGAGCATGACGCCGATACGCCCGCCCGGCAGCTCGAAGAGCTGATAGAAGTCGCCTCCCACCTGCTCTGTAGGCTGCACACGGCCAGCTGCCTCGGCGAACTCGAAGGTCTCCACACTGGGAAGCAGCTTCATCTGGAGGTCATGCGCGAGTTCCATCTCGCGTGACATGCGCTCCCTCGAAAGTGACTCCTGAACGAGGCGATGGTTTTCGATCGCCGCGCCGATTTGAGACGCGATCGCTCCGAGCAGTTTCTGATTCGCTGCGCTGAACTGACCTCCATCGAGGCGTCCGATGAGGTTGATCACGCCCACCGTTCGCGATCCCCCGGAAGCGGGCGTGTACCGAATGGGCACGGAGAGGAACGAGTCGGCGGTGGAACCTGCATCGCGTTCCGAGGAGGAGGGCTGTCGCGATGCGATGATCGAGCGCCCCTCGCGGAAGACCATCGCCGTGATCGTATCCGGGTCGTCAGCCCGAAGAGGGCCGGCTCGCCCGTCATCACCGACCTGGGCGGCGAGGTGCAGGGCATCGTCATGCGCCTCGTGGACCCAAAGAGAGCCACGCTTCGCTCCCATGACGTCCCGAACCTCATCCAGGATCATGGACGCGTCCGAATCCATGTCGAGGGTCGACCCGAGTGTTTCGCTGATGGAGTAGAGGAGGTTGATCTCCTCGAAACGCTCGCTCAGTTCGTAGGTAAAGAACTGGATCTCCCGAGTCGCTTCGAAACCCTGGGAGAGGGCCGGAGTCAATGCCACGGACACGGCCTCCACCGGCGCATTTCTCGCGCTCAGAACGTGAAGCTGAAGTTCCGGCCCGAGGTGAGGAACGACCGTCGTGACGATCGAAGGAGCGCCGCCGCGCACCTCTCCAACCGACTGATAGAGGACCTCCTCCGCTCCTCCAGCATCGTCCGCAGCGACAACCAGACGGATGACCGCGCCGAACGCAGCCTCGAACTGCTCCAGCGTCTGAAGGACCGGTTCCGGCAACGCCCCCAGGACGAGCCGGCCCGAGTCGCTCAAGCCTGCGCGCTACCTTCGAGCGGGCCGCCCGACTCGAGGCGCAGCACCAGCGTCACCTCGTTGCCCCGTTCGTTGTAGGAGACCTCGTCGAGAAGCTCACGCATCAAAAACAGGCCCCGCCCACACGAGCGGGAGAGGTTCTCCGGAAGGGTGGGATCCGGGACCGAGGCGGGGTCGAACCCGCTGCCCTGGTCCCGAACGGTCGCCTGGAGACAACCCGGATCCATGACCACCTCCAGTACGACGCTCTTCGAGGGGTCATGGCCATTCCCGTACATCATGGCGTTCGAAAGAGCTTCGGTCAGCCCCACCCGGAAGTTCATGTCGAGGCGACGCGCGCGACACTCGGCACTCACGCACCGGCTCAACACGTAGTCGACGGCACCCGCAATGGACTGGATGTCGCTCGGGATCTCGAGTACGAGATCTTTACGTCGAGGATCAGTCATGATCGCGCCCGATCAAAAGCCTTCGAGCGCCTCGTCTTTGTGATCGGCAATCCGGAATAACGTATCGAGCTTGGTCAACTCGAAGAGGGTTCGCAGGTCTTCATTGAGGCTGGAGAGCCGCAATTCCCCTCCCTGCTCCCGAATCTTCTTGGACAGGCTGACCAGCACCCCGAGTCCGGAAGAGTCGATGTAACCGGTGTTCGCGAAGTCGATCACAAACTTCAAGTCACCGCCCTCGAGCTTCTCCAGAACGCCCTGCTTCAGCTCCTGGCGGTTTCCAACAATCAGCTGCCCGTCTACTTCGATGAGCGTAACGTCGTTGACCTTCGAGACCTGAAAGCTCATGAAAAAAACGCTCCTCGCGTTGTCCGGAATTCGAGCCGAGGGTGAGCGACGGGTCACCAGTCGCTTCTTCGAGACCAAAATGATAAAAAAGGACTGTTTCCATGGGCAACCGCGACCGTCACATCGGGAGCGGGCCAGCCCTGACGGCAGGGGCCCCTGCCATGAGGGCCGTGATGCACGCCACGTCGACGATCTCCTCGGCAACGGCACCCCGCGACAGATCATTGAACGGGGACGCCAGTCCCTGGAGAATCGGCCCAAGTGCCAGGGCTCCCCCGAGGTGCTGCACGAGTTTGTAGGCGATATTCGCGGCATCGAGATCGGGAAAGACGAGTACGTTGACGTGGCCCGCAACCGTCGATCCGGGGATCTTGCGACGAGCAACCGCCGCCGACAGCGCGGCATCACCCTGCAGTTCCCCATCGGCGGCGATGTCGGGACTGCGCCGCCGAAAGAGTCGCAGGGCCTCGCGCACCCGTGTGACTGACGGGCCTTCAGCCGATCCTGCGGTCGAATACGAGAGAAAGCCGACTCTGGCGTCGTCACCGACGACCTGAGAACGCGCCACCGCCGCCGCATACGCGATGTCCGCCAGCTGTTGCGAATTCGGATCCGGCACCACGCCTGCATCCGTGAAGGTGAGCACTGCAGGTCCGGACGGATGGCCATCACCAAACACCATATAGAAGGCGGAACTGAGGGTCTCGAGGCCCGCCGCAAGTCCAAGGGTCACCAGTGCCGCACGAACGACGTCGGCCGTGGTGTGGACCGCGCCGGCCACGGCACCGTCAGCCTCTCCGTTCGCGACCATGCTCCCCGCCTGCATGAGCGGATCCCGCGCCATGTGTTCCAGCGCCTCCGGTTCATCGTTTCGGCCGATCCGACGCGCGGCGATATGGGCATACGTCGCCTGGATCAGGGCTGAATCGTTTACGTCCCGGACCGAGACACCCACGGGCGAGGCCCGGGAGAAACGATGCGCGAGCGCTCCGCGGATTTCCTCCGGAGGTCCGATCAGGATCGGGTGAGCCAGCTTCTCTGTAACGATCGTGGCCACTGCATCCAGAACTCGGCTGTCCGTTCCCTCTGCAAACACGATTCGACGCCGTGCCCCCGATGAGCGAGCGCGGAGCGAGTTTTGAAAGTCGTCCGCTCGCCGAGAGCCATCACTCACGTGCCCAACTTCGCCTGCAGACGATCCAGCACCGGGGGCGAGACGAAGGCCGACACGTCTCCGCCCAGCGCCGCAACCTGTCGAACGAGAGAGGACGAGATGAACGAGTTACTCACCTCCGGCACCAGAAAAAGCGTCTCGAGGTCGGGGTTGAGCTCCTGATTCATCTGTGCCATCTGAAGCTCGTATTCGAAGTCCGAGACGGCTCTCAGTCCACGGACGACGAGGCACGCTCCCTGATCGCGCGCAAAATCAACGAGAAGTCCGGTGAAGGACTGAACCTCGATCCTGGGCTCTGCTGCAAAAACAGACCGAATGAGGTCGACTCGCTCCTCGACTTCGAACAGGCCCTGCTTCGCGTGGGTGCTCGTGTGGGCTACGCCAACAATCACATGGTCCGCAACCCGGAGCGCCCGCCGTGCGATATCCTCGTGGCCCCGGGTGATCGGGTCGAAGGAACCCGGGTACAGAGCAACAACGGGCGTGGGGCGGGTCATGTACGTGCTTCCCGGTCAGGTGGTCAGGGTCGTGAGGGCGGTGTCACCATACCGCCGAGTTCTTGCGCCTTCGGGTATCGGAAGCGACTCGCGAACAGGATGCTCCAACCAGAGTTCCTTCGCAAACGGTTCCTCGACAAAGCGCTCGACCAGCCTGACAGCGTCGCCACGACCATACGGCGGGTCAGCCAGGGCGATGTCGAACGGATCCTCGAGTCCTGAGAGGAACCGAAAGACGTCGCTCGGGACGATCGTCGCTTCGTCCTTCACTCCCAGTAGCTCCATGTTCTGGCGGATGACAGTAAGCGCGCCCCGAGCACGCTCGACGAATACCACGGACGTCGCGCCGCGGGACAACGCCTCGAGCCCGAGCGCACCCGAACCTGCGAAGAGGTCGACGACGCTCGCCCCCGGGACGGCGGAACCCATCGCGGACATCCAGGCTTCCCGCACCCGATCCGTCGTCGGCCGAACGTCACGACCCCGCAGCGGCCGAAGGCCGTGACCCCGCCAGCGACCTGCGATGATCCTCAAGACGCCCGCCTTACATCAGCGAGCCTCGCCTGCACCCGAACTTCCCCGCGCCATTCGTTGCGGTCCAGCCGAAAGAGCACATCCCACATCCCGACGCCCAGCTCGGCCGGATCGAATCGATCTCCCAGTCCGAACCCGATCGCATCCACCGAAGCGCCCGAGGTCCTGAGCTCTCCCTTGAGGTGATTCGTACCGACCCGTCGGGGGTTCGAGAATCGAACCCCGCGTGCGCGGAAGAGCGGGCCCGGATTCCCGATACCGTGGGGACCCAGGTATGACAGCCAGTGCATTAGCTGCAGATCGATCTCGCCCAGCTCGACGTCTACATCCGGCCGCAGGATCGGAGTCAGCAGAGACTCTTCGATCTGAGCGCGAACGGCGGCATTGAATGCGGCGGAGAACGCCTCGAGCACACCCCGACGCAGTTCCATTCCCGCCGCCTGACGGTGTCCGCCAAAGCGCGTGAGATGCTCATGACACGCTGCGATCGCGTGGTAGAGATCGAAGCCGGGGACAGATCGCGCGCTCCCGCGTCCGGACTCCCCATCGAGTGCGATGATGACGACTGGCCGGTGGATCCGCTCCACGACTCGCGAGGCGACAATCCCGATCACCCCCGGATGCCATCCATCTGCTGCGAGAACAACCCCGAAATCCCGGTCAGGGTCGAACTGACCCTCCAGGGTCCTGAGAGCCTCCTCCAGGGTCCGCTGCTCCTGATCGCGGCGCTCTCGATTCGCTCGATCCAGCAGGGATGCCAGCCGGGCCGACTCGCTCGCATCGTCACCCAGCAACAGCGAGAGGCCGTCCGCCGACTCGCCCATGCGGCCCACGGCGTTGATGCGAGGCGCGATCTGATATCCGATCCGACCTGAAGTCACCTCATCGGATGACACGTCAGCCACCCGCATCAGCGCACGCAGTCCCTGCGATGGCGTCGTCCGGATACGATGGAGACCGTACGCTGCGAGGACACGGTTTTCACCCTCCAACGGAACGAGATCAGCGACCGTCGCGAGCGCGACCAGATCGAGCATGCCATGAAGCGTGTCCAGGTCCGCCTCCAATTCGCGACCCACCAGCTCACCGAGGCGGAAGGCCACCCCGGCCCCGCACAGGCCCTTGAACGGGTATCGGCAGTCGTCACGCTGCGGATTGACGACAGCCAAAGCGGGGGGCAGGTGATCGCCGACGGCATGATGGTCCGTAATGATCACATCCAGACCCGCCGCACCGGCGGCTGCGACCGTGTCGTGCGCTCTCGTCCCACAATCCACGGTTATGACCAGCGACGCACCGGCGTCACGCGCGGCCTGCAACCCGTTTGCCGAGAAATCGTAGCCGTCTCGAATCCGGTTGGGAACGAATGGTGTGACCACTCCCCCGAGTGCCCGAAGCCATCGAGTCAGAAGCGCCGTAGCCGAGATCCCGTCCACATCGTAATCGCCATGGACAAAGATCCGCTCACCTGCCTGCACCGCAGTCGCGATGCGCCCGGCAGCCCTGACTCCGTCCGCGAGCAGACCAGGATCTGACAGCTGGTCCATGCGGGGCCTGAGGAAACGTTTCGCATCTTCGGTGTGACCGAAGCCTCGCACGAGAAGCACCCGGCACACGGCCTCCGGCAGCTGGAGAGCATCTACCAGAGAGCGGACATCACCCGGGGCCAGGGAGTCCGGTGATTCCCAGCGTGGCGACGGCGGCCTGAGGCGGGTGCCTGCATGACCCCGGCCCGCCGGACTCACTCTTCCTCTTCGCCTCCATCGGCGTCGGACATCGCTTCGGACTCCCCGTCGGTCACCTCTTCAGCTCCGTCGCCGTCGCTCTGGCTCACCGCTCCTTCCTCAGCGACCGATGCATCCGCAACAGGCCCGGGAGCCGCGAGAATCACGCCGCAAGCCTCGCAGCGAATCAGTCCTTCACCGTGGCGGATCTCGTTCTGGTGCTGAAGTGGGATCATGCCGAAGCAGTTCCCACACGCACCATCGTCCGTCAGTTCGGAAATCGCACGACGACGTCCACCGCCACGGATCGCCTCGTAGATCCGGAGCTCCCCCGGGTCCATCGCGCCGGTGAAGCTCTCCCTCTCCTTCTCGAGGGACTCGAGCTCTGTCTTGACCTGCTCACGCTCGGCGAGCAGTGCCTCTTTCTTGGGCTCGACGAGATCCGAAGCCTCCTTGAAGGCCTCCTCGAGTTCGGAGACTCGCTCCTCCCCCTTCCGAACCTGGTCAATGAGGGTGAGAGCTTCGATCTCGTCGTTTTCGAGAGCCCGCTTCACCATCTCCAACTCAGTCGTGACCGCAGACTCCTCGCGCAGGTTGCGCACAGAGCCGAGACGCTCCTCGAGTTTCCGGATCCGTTCGCGGCGCTCCTCCGACGAGGTTTCCAGGCGCCGCGCTTCGAGTTTCATCTCCTTGACGCGCGTGCGGCTCGTGCCGAGCTCGCCCTCCAGAATGAGGGCGGGTTCCTCCACCTCCTCGAAGAGCGGATCGAAGCCGGCGATCCGGTCGCGGGCATCGTGGATGCTGACATCCAGCTTCTGGAGCTCTTTCAGTGCGGTCCGCCGCTGCTCGGTCATCTCGTCGTTTCGTTCGGGTTGTGATCGCGAGGGCTCCGGCGCGTCGCCGTCACCCAATAATTCTCATCCAGCTCTCGAATCTCGGCCGCGAGGCGCGCCTTCTCCGCCACAAGGCCCAGCTTTTCTTCGTCGCTTCTCGACCTTTCGATTCGTGCCTGCAGATCTTGAGCGCGTCGGTGGAGCGCCGCAACACGGATGCGTGTGACCGCCTTCGAGAAGATCTCCGCGCCGTGCGAAAGCTCCGCTGGATCCACGATAATCTCGTGAAACGTGCGGGAAGCAACGGGATCCATCGACGGTGGAGGAACACGCGCCTCCGGATCATCGAGAAGTGCGACAAAGATGGCCCGGTGGTACGGATCGTCAAAGTCCTCGGGAGAGATCACCTCTGCCGCTCGCTCGACCCACTCCACTCCCCGCACCATGACCTTCAGCAGATGGCGCTCGGCTCCGCCCCGAAGACGTCGCGGCCCCGGCAGACCCGCGGGCGTTCGTCCTTCAGTCGTTGCGGCCGTACGTGCGGGAGGTTCTTTGCTGATGTCCTGTCTCAGCGTCTCCGGCAGGACGCCGGTTTTCTGAGCTACCTGCCCGACGTAGATGTCGCGAAGCGTCGGATCGCGCACCGCGCGGAGAGTCGGCAGGAGTCGATCGACAGCCAGTCGTCTCCGGTCGATTGAAGAGAAGTAGTTCTTCTCCTCCAGAATCTGGAGCTTTCGTTCCATGACGTCGATGGAATCCTTCAGGAGTGCCGTCATGGCGTCGGCGCCGTTCGCCCTCACGAAGGTATCGGGGTCCTCTCCCGCCGGGAACGTGACGACGGATGGATGAATCTCCGCCGCAAGGAGCACATCCCCGTTCTTGAACGTGGCCTTGAGGCCTGCCGTATCGGGATCGTACAGGAGCTGGGCGCGGTCAGTGTACCGTGCCAGCAGCTCCGCCTGTTCCAGCGTCAGCGCCGTACCGAGCGGCGCGACTACGTGTTCAAAACCCGCGGCGGCGAGTGAAACCGCGTCCATGTACCCTTCCACGATCAGCGCTTCGCCCTCGCGACGTATGGGGTTCTTCGCTCGCGAAAGGCCGTACAGGTTGCGCCCCTTCGCATAGATCGGGCTCTCCGGAGAGTTGATGTACTTGGGACCGTTACCCGAGGCCGTATCGAGAATCCTTCCGCCGAACGCCAGGACCTTCCCGCTCACATTCTTGATGGGGAACATCACCCGCCCACGGAATCCGTCGTACGGCTCCTTGCTACGATCCGATTGCTTCAGCAGACCCAGTGTCAGCATGAGCTCTTCGTCAAAGCCGTGCTTGACAGCCGCATCCCGAAATGACCTCCACTCGTCGGGGGCAAAGCCGAGTTCGAATCGCTCCGCCACACTGCCATCGATGCCACGCGCGGCGAGGTACTGTCTTGCTTCACGACCCACGGAGTCATCGAGCAGCTGATCGCGAAACCAGCTCTGCGCGAACGCCGTGATCTCGTAGAGCGGGCGGTTCGGGTCTTCCTGAGCGGAACGCCCGCGTACCTCCTCGACGACCACGCCGGCACGACCCGCCACGAACTTGACCGCTTCGACGAAATCCATGCCCTGCCGCTCCATCACGAAATCGAAGACGCTCCCCGCCTTCCCGCAGCCGAAACACTTGTAGAAGCGTTTGTGAGGCACGACGTAGAAACTCGGTGTCTTCTCTTCGTGGAACGGGCAGTTTGCCTTGAACTCACGGCCCGCCTTCTTGAGGGGTACGATCTCACCGATGATCTCGACGATATCCGCGCGGTCTCGCACCTCGTCGATCACGTGGTCCGGAATCATGCCCGATGCCCGAGAAGGGCTACCGTCACGCCCGCACCGCCTTCGCCTGGACCACCCACTCGAAACTCTCGCACCCGTCGATCCAACTCGAGGATCTCGCTCACCCGCTTCCGCAGCGCCCCGGTGCCCATTCCGTGGATGATGCGGATCTGCTCCAGTTCATCGAGGACGGCATGGTCGAGCGCGCGCTGGAGCTCGAGCCCCATCTCGTCGACACGCAATCCACGAAGATCGACTTCAGGCCGGGCGTCCCCTGTCTGCTTCCCTTCCCAGGCGCTCCTGGGCCGAGCCGCCGACGGGCGAACGGGCGGATGGGCTATCTCCACATGGTCGGCGGGAAGCTCGACGCGCAGCGCACCGATTTCCACGGCCACACGCGTGCCCCGGTTCTCCACCACCCGCCCGACCGCACCGGTCGACCGAATCCGGACGTGTGTACCCTCTTCCGCCTTCGCTCCAAGGGAGGCATCCGCGCCCGACTTGCCAACCACCGTTCCCGTCGGGGGGCGCATCCGATTCCCCCGCTGCTGCTCGGCGGACCGCTCCACTCGACGTCGCGCCGCGCGAGCAGCCTCGTCGAGGTCCCGTCCCTCCTGCGCCGCAGCACGCAACTCCGCAATCACTGACTCGACCTCCTCTCTCGCCTGCATCAGAAGCTGACGGGCATCGGACCGAGCGCGCTCGTCGGCCGTGCGTTCGGCCTGCCGGAGCGTTTCCTGTCGACGCTCCACATCCGAGCGGATTTGATCTGTCGTTCTCCGCTCTGCATCGAGTTCATGCAGCAACCTCTCAACCTCGCGCTCCTGCCCTTCGAGCCGTTCGAGCAGCTCTTCGATGCGCGCACCTCCCCTCTCTCGGTACGACTCGGCCCGGTCGAGGAGGTCGCTCGGGAAGCCGAGCCTTCGCGCAATGGCGAGACCGTAGCTTCGGCCGGGGCGACCTTTGGTGAGTCGATAGGTCGGCTCCATACTCTCGGTATCGAAGTACATCGACGCATTCACGATTCCACTGCCGTCCGTATCCAGCTGCTTCAGCGCTCCGAGGTGAGAGGATACGAGCGTCGTGGCACCCCGCTCGACCAGCTCCTCCAGCACGGCTCGCGAGAGAGCGGCACCCTCCTCCGGATCCGTACCCGTACCCATCTCGTCGATGAGGATCAGGGAACACTCGTCGGCGCTGGCTAGAAGCCCACGGAGATTCTCGAGGTGGGCGGAGAACGTCGACAGATTGCGGGCGATGGACTGCTCGTCCCCGATATCGGCGAAGAAGGAGCCGAATACGGGAAGGGTCGTACCCGACCCCACGGGCGGTACCATCCCGGACTGAGTCAGCGCCGCGATCAGGCCAGTGGCTTTGAGAAAGACGCTTTTCCCACCTGTGTTCGGTCCGGAGACGACCAGACATCGCTCCGGCCCTCCGAGTGTCAGGTCATACGGGACGACGTCCACAGCCGAGGCCTCCAGCAGCAGCGGGTGGCGGGCTTCACGCAAGACCAGCCGTCCCGGGGCAGGCTCCTCTACGCTCGGTGGTACCGCGTCCCAAAGTGCTGCCGTGCGAGCTCGAGCGAACAGCGTATCGAAATCGACAAGCGCATCGAAGGCCGCCGCGACGTCGTGGTAGTGTGGCGCGAACCGCGCGGTCAGGGCGCTGAGCACCCTGTGGATCTCCCGCCTCTCTTCCCGCTCGAGCTCCCGGAGCTGGTTCGTCGCCGCAACCGCGATCGGCGGTTCCATGTACAGAGTCGCGCCGGTCTGAGACTCGTCGTGCACGATGCCCCCCACTTCACCCTTTCCCTCCCGGCGCACAGGTATCACGAAGCGGCCGTCCCGAATCGTGACCGAGGCATCGGGGACCACGTAGCGCGCTGGAAGATCCGCGAGAAAGGACTCCAACTGCTTCACGATCCGGTTGCGCGCGCCCAACAACCGCGCGCGCACCCGACCAAGGTCGGCGGACGCAGTCGAGAGCACCTCACCTTCCGCATCCACGGAGCGTTCGATCAGTCGGACCAGCTCCGGGTCGGTGAACAGGCGTTCACGAATGGTCTCCAGAGCCGACAGATCTTCATCGACCGCGTTCATCTGGCGGAAAACCATGTCGGACGTGGTGAGGAGCTGACCGATCCGGAATGCGTCGAGGGGTAAGAGTACGGCCCCGTCGACCCCGAGCTGGGCCCAAACGTTGTCGAGGTCGGGGATCGGCCCCGGGGCCCAGTGCGGTGACGCATCGACGAGTCTCATCGCGGCAGCCACACGATCGAGTTCCCGGGCCACGACCCCAACATCGAATTGAGGCCGCAGTGCGCGAATACGTCGACGACCGGCATCACTGGACGCTCGACTCGCGACCTGCTCCAGGACGCGCCCGAACTCGAGCACCCCGAGCGCGTGGTCGGTCATCTCGCGAACATCAGGAGTCCAGTTCCTCCCGAACGATCCGGTTCGCTTCCCTGCCGTCGAAACGGCCTCGAATGCGGGGCATGACCTGACCCATCAGGGGCCCCATCTGATCCACCCCGGAATCGATGACGGATCGCACGATCGATCGCACCTCGTCTTCCGTCATTCCCTCCGGCAAATAGCCGGAAAGCACACCCACCTGAGCGTCCTCCTGATCGGCCAATTCACCGCGCCCGGCTGCCCTCATCTGCTCCGAGGCGTCACGGCGCTGCTTGATCGCTTTCGTCACGACGGCAACGACGCCTTCATCGTCCAGGGCCTCGCGCGAGTCGATCTCACGGTTCTTGATATCGGAAAGCAGAGTCGACAACACGAGCGTACGCAGGCGGTCACGGTCCTTGCGAGCGGCGTTCAAGTCCGCCTGAATGCGATCTTTGAGGGCGCTTGGCACGATACGGTAGGGTGAGGGCTTCGGTTCTCGTTCGGGGGAGGGGGAAGCTATCGATCAGTGCCAGCCACATCAACGCACGTCGCACGCAACACGAACAGCAGTTTCGCCGCTCAGCCGGGGGGCCAGATCAGCGGGCGTCCTCCCAGAACGTGGACGTGCAAATGCATGACCTCCTGCCCACCGTTCAATCCCGAATTCAGAACGGTGCGGAATCCCTCCACGGACACGCCTTCTCTGGCGGCGACGTCCCGAGCCGCGAGCATCAGTTCTCCGAGAAGCTGCTGATCGTCGCCACCGACCTCGGCCAGAGAGGCAACGTGCTCCCGCGGGATCACAAGGACATGAACGGGAGCCTTCGGCGCGATGTCCCGGAACGCCACGGTTCGTTCGGTCTCGTACACGACATCGGCCGGGATGTCACCGGACGCAATGCGGCAGAAGAGGCAGTCTGGATCGTGCATGCGAAACCTCTGAAGCGTGATTCAGATGGACGGTATTCAGGGGCACCGGTCATGTCCATGAGCAACGGCTCTTGCCGGACCCATCCCGCCATGGATCCGCCCGTACAACGCGAACACTTTGGCCATCCGTCAGCCCCACCCGAAGACGCGAGATGCCTGTGAATCCCATCGTCCAGCGCGCTGAAATCCTGCTTCAGGGTCACGAGCACCCGGCCCTCCAGCTGCACGAACTTCTGGACATCCTCCGCCGAGAGATGGATCAGGGCCTGACGGAAGAGACGTTACGCACCGTAATCGGGGAGCATCCCGATCGTCTTCGAATGCTGGAGTCAGGGCCCTTCGACCCGGGCACGACAATGGCGGGTTCAGCTCCCGGGGCATGGGTGATGGCGGTGGGGGCTGGGCCACCGACGCCCGGAGGAGAGACGCCGCAGCACCTTCTCCGTGAGACGGTTCGATGGCTCGGTTGTGGCCTCGATCCCAGATCGAGAACTGACGCGGCTCGCTGGTATGCGATCGCGATGGCCGAGCGGGTGACCCGGCACGCGCTCATGCGACGCGAGGCAGAGCAGTGGCCCCGGGCTTCAGGGAGATCGGCGAAAGAGCCCTGAGCACCAGTCGCCGTCTTCATCGAGGGCTTCGAGGACGAGGCCGTAGGACTCGGCGCGCTCCCTCGATTCGGACCACTCTCCAGTGAGAATGCCCGACAGAAGCACCCATCCACCCGGGGCCAGGGCGGTGGGAAAACCCTCGTGCAGCGGGGCAAGAAGCCCGGCCTCGATGTTGGCGATGATCCCATCGACCGGGCCACGAGCGGCGAGAGTCTGAGCCGTCGCCCACGCCTCGGCGACGGTGACAACACCCTCCACCTCGTTGGCATCGATGTTTTCGCGCAGCGCTTCGCACGCGTATCCGTCACCCTCGATCGCGACGACTGATCGAGCGCCTAGCCGAGCCGCCGCAATGGAGAGAATCCCGGAGCCAGCGCCGACATCGAGGAGCCGATCACCTTGGCGAACGAGACCGTCCAGAAGGCGAAGGCAACCCCTCGTGGTCCCGTGCTCGGCAGTTCCAAACGCCATCCCCGGGTCGAGACGAATCACCAGATCGGTGGATCTCACCGCACGAGGTGGTGCCCAGGACGGATGGACGACGATTCGCTCGGTAACTCGCCGTGGACCCAAGCCACGCTTCCACGACTCCTCCCACGATTCGTGGGCCTGCCAGTCGTATTCGACGCGGAGCGGCGAGAGTCCCGTCTCGGACTCGATGCCCGACACGACAGCCGCAAGGAACGCCTCGAGATCATGGGGTTCATCGAAGTACGAGACGTACCACCCGCCCCGCTCTTCCACACCGCGCGCACCAGCCGCGATCAACCCGTCGGCCAGCAGATCAGATTGGTCGCCGCCCGACGGGCAGCGCACCCGGAGTTCGAGCCAGCGGCGCCCATCGGAACTCATCCTCCGGTGAACGCCTCTTTGACGCGAGACCAGAAGCCCTTGTGGTTTCGTCGACGCACCGTCTCGGGAGCGGGCGACTCGACGTCCGCCAGTCTGCGAAGCAGTTCTTCCTGCTCCCCGGTCAGGTCGTGTGGGGTCCAGACTCGGATCTTTATGACCTGATCCCCGCGTACGGTCCCGTTCAACTCGGGAAGGCCAAGCCCCTTGAGGCTCAGTCGCTCCCCACTCTGGATTCCCGGAGGGATGGTTACGCGCGCGCTTCCGTCGATCGTAGGAACCTCGACCTCGGCCCCGAGCGCAGCCTGTGAAAACGTGATGGGGAGTTCATGAACGAGGCTGGATCCATCACGCGTAAATCGCGGATCATCCCGCACCTCCAGGAGCACCACCAGATCTCCTCGAACCCCACCACGAGGGCCTATGCTTCCTCGGCCCCGCAACGTCAGGAAATTCTCAGACGTTACGCCTGCCGGAACCTCGACTTCGATCGTCGTCTCATTCCGGACACGCCCCTCCGCCGAGCAACGGGGGCATGGCTCGGAAATCACCCGCCCCTCACCCGAGCACGTGCGACAAGGCTGGACACTGACAAACTGGCCGAAGACCGAGCGCTGAACGTGACGCTCCTCACCGGCACCCCCGCACGTTGCGCAGGGTTGCGGCTGGGTGCCCGACTTTGCGCCACTCCCTTCGCACGCCCCGCACTCGTCCAGCAGTGCCACCTTGACCGTCTTGGTCACCCCGGTTGCAACCTCAGCAAGTGTCAGTGGCAGACGAATCCGAACCGTCTGCCCCTTCCGACTCGACGACCGCTGTCCCCGGGCTCCCCGCATGCCGAACATGTCCTCGAAGCCCGAGAAGCCTCCGAAGTCCCGCATGAAGACATCGATGGCATCACTGAAGTCAAAGCCAGCCGGGCCGCCGCTCGGGCCACCACCGCGAACGCCCTGCTTGCCGTACCGGTCGTACATGGCACGCTTTTCAGAGTCCCGTAGGACCTCGTAGGCCTCAGTCACTTCCTTGAACCGCTCCTCAGCCTCTTTCGAGCCCTGATTCCGGTCGGGGTGGTATTCGAGCGCAAGCTTGCGATACGCTTTCTTGATCTCCTCGGACGAGGCCTCACGGGCGACACCGAGGAGTGAGTAGTAGTCGGACATCTAATTTCCGTAGAACGCACCGGGGCGGGCCCCGACAGGGCCGGCACAGGTCATGGTGCCAGGATTCGCGATACCAGAGTCGACGTGTAGTCGACGATTGTGACGACCTTCTCGTACGGCATGCGGGTCGGGCCGATAACGCCAATGACTCCTTTCAGGTCACCCACACTGTATTCCGCCGTGACCAGCGTGAAGTCGGAGAGGACGCTGGAGTCGTTCTCTTCGCCGATCGTGATTCTGAGTCGCCCTCCGTGCCGTCGGTTACCCACGGTCGCCGCGAGAAGGTCCCGCTGTTCGGTGAGGCTGATGAGCCCCTTGAGTTGTTCTCCACTCTCGAACTCGGGCTGACCGGCGAGGACACTGGTGGGTCCGAGGTGCAGGAGAGAGTCGTCTAGGACGGTTAGATCGAATAACTCAGCACCCGATTGGACAAAGACGTTCATCAGGGCCGAGCCCCGTTCATCCGGAATCGAGTCACGCAGACGGTCTGGCAGCGAGCCCCGAATCTCGGAAAAGGTCAGGCCGGCAAGTCGCTCGTTCAGCGCGGCAGTAACCGTGATCAGCGTGTCTCCATCGATCTCGACCGGCAGGTCCGCGTAGACAGTCCGAACCAGCCCACCGCGAATCGTCGCGACCAGGAGAACCTTGTCGCTGGAGACCTTGATGAGCTCGACCCGCTCGAGCAGTGCGTCGTCGACACGAGGCGCGACCGCTACACCGAGCTCGTTGGAGATCAGGCTCAGGGCCCGTGTCGCATGCCGCACGAGCATTTCCACCGCAGACGCTCCGGACCGCTCGATTTCCTCTTCGAGTCGTGCCCGTTCACGCGCCGACGGATGGTGCGGCTCCATGAGCCGATCCACAAAAAAGCGATACGCTAGATCGGTCGGCACCCGGCCTGCCGACGTGTGAGGATGAAAAAGATATCCCTTCTCCTCGAGGTCGCTCATGGTGTTGCGGACCGTGGCCGCTGACACCCCGAGATCATAGGCACGCGACACCGTTCGACTGCCCGCCGGCTCGGCGGTGTCGACGTAGGTGCGGACTACGGCCTCGAGGACCTTACGCTCTCGGTCCGTCAGATCCGTACCAACCATGTCTTGGCGTTCAAGGGGTGGCATGAACGAATCTCGAAAGGGCTCCCGGAAGGGGTCAACCCGAGGCGGTACCGTCGAACTCCACAGCCAGTCGATCCAGAAGGAGCCAACCCTCCACCGTCAGGACGAAGCTCGTGCCCACCACGTAGGCGAGGCCGCGTGCGACCCATGACGAAACCAGCTCGGCACGGGGGCTTCCGGCCGCCGGCAGTTCCAGACCATCGGCCGTTCGAAGACCCAGCCAGACGGCCTCGAGAGCCTGCGCGGGCTCATCCAGTCGCTCTCGCTCGACTTCCGTCGCCAAGCCTGTGATGGCAGCCTCCCGATACTCGTCCCATGACCGAATATTCCAGCGTCGAATCGGAGGCATGTAGCTGTGTGCGCCGTTGCCGATACCCAGGTAGGGCTCGCCCTGCCAATACATGGAATTGTGGCGCGATTCGAAACCGGGCCGCGCAAAGTTCGAGACTTCGTAGTGATGGTAGCCTGCGGACGTCAGGACCTCCGCGGCCATGAGGAATTCGTCGCGATATTGCTCTTCGTCCACCGGACCTTCGCGGCGCTCCCGGACCGCCCTGCCAAGTGCCGTACCCGGCTCGACGGTAAGGCCATACAGGCTCACGTGCGGGACATCCAGGTCCACGGCACGAGCGAGGTCGTCCTTCCAGGACCGCCCGACATGAGCCGGGAGGCCGAACATGAGATCCACGCTGATGTTCTCGATGCCCGCACCCCGCGCGAACTCGACCGCTCTCGCTGGACCCTCCGGGCCGTGAAGCCGCCCCATCCAGCGCAGGGCACCCGGGTGGAAACTCTGGGCACCCACGCTCAGCCGATTGACGCCCGCCGAGGACCACGCGCCCGCGATCTCTTCGGTGAGGCTTTCCGGGTTCGCTTCGGCCGACCATTCGAGGTCCGGACTGGAAAGGCGGTCGTGTCCGATCATGGTTCGGAGTTCCGCCATGGCGCGGGGCCCCAGAAGCGACGGTGTACCTCCGCCGACGTATAGAGTGCTCAGGCGATCTGACAGCGGAGCATTCCCCGCACGACGAATGTAGGTGAGTTCCCCGTCGAGCGCCTCGATCCACGCGGTCAGATCGCCGCCCTTGCTGACGGAGACTGCAAAATCGCAATACACGCACCGCCGGGCGCAGAATGGCGCGTGAACGTACAGCGAGGTGATGGGCGACGGCGCCGGTGGCATGGGGACCGTCACGCGGCCGTCCGGTACCGAAGCCCGGGCAGTCGAACGACTTGTCCGTGCACCTCGAGTGCGGTCAGTGATGCAAGCACATCGGGAAGGCTGCGACCAGTGCGGTCCACCAGCTCCGAGGGGGCGAGCGGCCCGTGCTCGAGGTGCCGCAGAAGAGAGAGTTCTGAATCATCGAACGCGTCGTTTCTCACTCCGGGCAAGCATTCTTCCGTCTCGCACGGTCCCAGCGTGTCTCGAATGAAATCGTCGATTGAGAGGAGTGGGCGAGCACCATCGGCCAGCAATGCGTTGGACCCTGCACACGCGGGGCCGTCGATGGGACCGGGCACGGCCCATACGTCACGACCAAGGTCGAGAGCGTGGTCAACGGTGATGAGTGATCCGGATTGCGGCCCTGCCTCGACGACGACGACCGCGGTCGAGCCGAGGGCTGCGAGGAGCCGGTTACGGCGCGGGAAGTTGTAACGAGTCGCTTCGGTACCGGGCATGAACTCGCTTACAAGCAGCCCACGCTCCGAGAGTGCGCGAAACAGCCTCGCGTGGGTCCTCGGATACGGGACATCCGCTCCTGTCCCCAGAACCGCCAGAGAATCGCCTGCGACATCCAGAGCTCCACGATGAGCGGCACCGTCAGTACCCAGAGCCAGGCCGCTGACGACAACGACACCCCGGCGTCCGAGCGCCCGCCCCAGGGCTCTGGCGACCTCTCGCCCACGCGCAGTCACCCGTCGCGACCCGACGATTGTGACGGCCGCGCTCCGCTCGAGCAATTCCACTCTCCCGAGCAGGAAGAGTACCGGCGGCGGGTCGGCCAGGTGCACGAAATCTCCGGGGTATCTCGATGAACTCCAGGTCAGTACCGTCATGCCCATATCGGCGGCGCGGGCAAGGCCCCGCTCGACCTGCTCCAACAACAGTGCATCCGTCCGCGACCGGGCAGCAGCCTCTCCCGCGATCGCGGAAAAGGCAGTGTGCGGCGCTGCCACGGCCGCGGCAGCGCCGCCGAAGGCACGAACGAGCTTACGCACCCGCGCCGGACCGACCCCGGGCAGGGAATCGAGAAGCAAGAGGTCCCGTGCCCGATCGTTGATGGGGTGCGACCTGCCCGTCAGGGCGCCCACCATTCGTCTTCCGAATCGCTACCACGTTCCTCCGCAACGACCTGCTGACTCGCGCGCCAGAGGCGCTCGAGCAGATCATCGAGGTGCATTCGGGCAACGGAGGACAGCGGGACCACATCCAGCGCACGGCCGACATCGAGTTCCGGAAGCGGCTCGTCGGGTGGCAGCATGTCGACCTTCGTGAGCGCAACCAGGTACGGAGTTGCCGCGAGGTCCACGGAGTAGGCTTCGAGTTCGGCTCGCAACCGATCGAGCTCGGCCTGAGGGTCCGACGAGTCGACCGGAACCATCAGAAGCAGAACTCGAGTGCGTTCGATATGTCTCAGAAACTGGTGCCCCAGTCCCCTGCCCTCGTGAGCACCCTCGATGATCCCCGGAATATCGGCCATGACAAAGGTCCGGAAATCGGACAATTGCACGACGCCAAGGTTCGGAGACAGCGTGGTGAACGGGTAGTCGGCCACCTTCGGCTGAGCGGCGGTGACTGTCGACAGCAGCGTGGACTTCCCCGCGTTCGGCTCTCCCACCAGACCGACATCCGCGATGAGCTTCAGCTCGAGTCGAATCGTCTTCTCTTCCCCCTCTTCACCAGGCTCCCAGCGGGTGGGTGCCTGGTTCGTGGCCGTCGTGAAGCGGGCGTTGCCCCTGCCCCCCCGACCTCCACGGGCGATCACGACCGACTCCCCCTCCTCGAGCAGTTCCCCGATCACCTCATCGGATTCGGCGTCGTATGCGACCGTGCCCGGAGGCACTCGGAGGATCAGGTGCTCACCGGACTTCCCCGTGCGGTTGCTCCCTTCGCCGTGCATACCTCGCTTGGCTTTGTAATGTCGGCGATAGCTGTAATCGAGAAGCGTCGTCAGTTGACCATCCGCCTCCAGGATCACGTCCCCACCCCTCCCACCATCACCACCGGCAGGACCACCACGCGGCACACCGGATTCGCGCCGGAACGCCTCCGCGCCCGAGCCACCCGTCCCCGCGATCACCTCGATCGTTGCCCGGTCGACGAACATCAGACCCACGACTCGGCGAAGGTCAGGTCGAACGCGGGTCGGAGTTCACCCACGGTCTCACCCCGGGTGTTGAGGACGGTCGGACGGCCGTGACTCCGAAGTTCTTCGACCTCGTCGTCAGTCAGACTCCCGAGGGACCGAAGTGTATGAACAAGCGCAACCTCCACCGCTCTGCGCCCCCCATCTTCCACCTTGATCGCAACCCCAAGGCCACGGCCCCGCAACCCTGC
Organism: Gemmatimonadales bacterium; assembly: GCA_038120095.1. Lineage (GTDB taxonomy): Bacteria > Gemmatimonadota > Gemmatimonadetes > Longimicrobiales > Gaopeijiaceae > UBA2589. The sequence goes on along the minus strand of JAYOKZ010000023.1, from coordinate 5,234 downwards.
TCCGTAGACGCCCTCCGCCCCGAGCTTCACGAAGACGCGGTCACCCGCAAGCGCCATGATGTCCGTACACGTCCGACCTGTCCCACCAACCATGAACGGAGCACAGGTCATCGCATCCACGATCCGTTCGGCTGGCGCTCCCTCATCCGCCGCATGGGTAAAGGCACCGAACGACCGGGCCATGTCCGAGAGGGCGACCGCAAAGCACACGACTCCACATCCATCGACACCGGTGGGGATCCGATCGGCACCAACGGAGGAAAACCGGACGATCTCGTCGAGCATTCGCTGCTGAACCGGGTGCCCTGCCCGATGATAGTCGACGGGATCCCAGCCCATCGCGACGGACAGCGCAATCATCCCGGCATGCTTTCCTGAACAATTGTTGTGAATCCGCCCGGGCATCTTGCCGGCTTCGATCAACTCGCGGGCCGCCTTCGACGAGAATGGAACGTGCGCACCGCAGCTCAGCATCGATTCGTCCGCACCCACCTTGGACAGGATCGATCGCGCTCCAGCCACGTGCTCCGCCTCTCCCTCGTGAGAGGCACAGCAAAGCGAGAGTTCTTCGACAGTCAGGCCGAACCGATCGACCACGCCCTCTTCCACCAGCGGTAACGCCTGCATGGGTTTGGCAGCCGACCGGTAAAAAGTCAGCTGACTCACGTCCCCGGCGGACGCGAGCAAATCACCGTCACCTGTTACAACGGCAACGTGCACCTGATGACGCGATTCAACGACATCGCCGCGTACGACTTCGACCGTGCTCATATCCCGAAATCAACCACTGTGGAAGGTGCGTGGGAATACCCGAACGGGCGCCACAACCCTGGATCGGCCGCATCCCGCACGAGTCACGCGAGTCCCTTTGGTCTCACGGCCTGCCCGCCCAAAACCCCGCCGCCAACGAGAGGAGCTGCGCCACCGACCCCCCGTCGCCGGCGATCTACCGACGTGCCGCCAGAGAATCGGCCCGGGTGTCGGACGCCGATGCGATGAGGTCGTCCGGTGATTCCGCATTCCGTAGCAGTTCGACGGCACGGGCCAGTTGCCGGTCGTGACCCTGAAGCTGCCGGAACTCACCCTCCTGTCCCCACGCCTGCAGGGCGATCTCTCGCTCCAGGTGATAGCGCACGAACCGCTCAGCGGCAGCGAACTCCTCCGGGCCGACGCCATCATCGCCATCTCCGAGGATCTCGTAGAAGGCAGCCATGTCCCGGGCAGTCAGTGAAAACCCTGTCTGAAGGTCCGGGTGCGCTGCGATGTACTCGACGGCGTAGTTGAACAACGCGACGGAGAACCCTCCACCACGGCGGAATAAGCGAAGTACCCCGGTCGATTCCGAGGAGGCGAGCGTCTCCGGGGACACGAACAGATCGGGCGTGATCCCTCCACCGCCGTACAAAGTTCGGCCACCCGTGGACTGAAACTCCGGGCGCCCTGCGATCGTGACCGGCTCGACCAACTGCCCGTCAATGGAATAGGCGCGGACCATCTCCCCGTCGGGCGAAGCGAACCTCGCGTCCGGGTCGAGGTGAATGGAGCGTCCGACCGGCGTGTACCACTTGGCAGTGGTCAGACGTAGTACATCTCCGCCGGTGAGCCGGTAGAGGCTTTGAACCGAACCCTTTCCGAACGTCGTTTCACCCACGAGCACGGCTCGATCATGATCCTGCAGGGCGCCGGCGATGATCTCGGAGGCAGATGCGCTTGCCTGATCGATCAGGACGACCAGGGGGAGATCGGGGTACTGATCCGGCCGCTGTGCGGCGTATGTCTCATTCTGGCGGGTATCTCGTCCTCGCGTCTCCACAATCCGCTGCCCCTCGGAGAGGAAGAGATCGCTGACTGCGATGCCCTGGTCCAACAGTCCACCGGGGTTCCCGCGAACGTCCAGGACCAGAGCGCTCATCCCCTCGGCCATGAGGGAATCGATGGCCGCCCGGATCTCGGACGCCGAGGTTTCACGGAATGAGAGGAGTGGCACATACCCCACTCGATCGTCGAGCATGATCGAGAACGGGACAGCCTTCAGGACGATGACCTCCCGAGGGACGGTGAACTCGATGGGTTCTTCAATGCCCGGTCGGAGCATCCGGACGGTCACGTCGCTTCCCGGGCGCCCCCGAAGAAGGTCGACAGCCTGTTCGGTGACCATTGTGTCCGCCGCAACGCCGTTGATCTCGTAGAACTGGTCGCCGGCCCGAATGCCCATGCGCTCCCCGGGCCCCCCGGGAATCGGACTTACGACGGTCACGAATCCGCCGCGGTCGACCACTTCGAGCCCTACGCCTCCGTACTCGCCCTCGGTCCGGATCCGCAGGTCCTCATAGGCCGACGAAGGCATGAACGACGAGTGCGGATCCCCGAGTTCCTGGATCAGACCATCGATCGCCGATTCGTAGAGGCGGTCGCGCTCCACCTCGTCGACGAAGCTGTTCGACACACGATCGACCACCTCCTGTAGCACGCGAACCCGGACGTAGACGTTGTCTGCACGATCCGCTCCCTGCTGAAGCAGCCATCCCCCGGCGACGGACGACACGAGGACGACGAGGAACGGTGCCACGGTGCTGCGCTTCATCGGCTTTCGCCCCATGCTTGTCGTCTTTCGCGACGCTCGGTCTGGATCGACATCGGAGTGACAGTTACCCCAGCCGCCCGGGTTCGGTCATCTCCGCGTGCGGGAACACGGCCGGGAAGCGGGCCGCGAGCCGAGCCCGGATTCTGCCATGGACCTCTTCCATGGAGCCTCGAGCCGACACGACCTCCACGCGCCTCTCCGACCGCGCCAGAGCAAGGTACGCGTCTCGAACCGAGTCGCGGAAGGAGCGACCGGCCGCCTCGATCCGATCGAGTTCGGAGCCATCGTGTCTCTGACGTTCCGCCCCCTCATCCGCAGGGAGATCGAGTACGATGTACAGGTCCGGCTCCAGGCCCGCCGTCGCGATCTCGATCGTATTCCGCACGTCGTCCAGATCGAGCCCCCTCCCGTAACCCTGGTAGGCGAGGGTAGAGAGGGAAAAGCGGTCTGCCACCACGAAGTGGCCATGCGCGAGGGCCGGACGCACCACATCACGTACGAATGCAGCGCGCGCTCCCAGGATGAGCATAAGCTCGGTCTCGGCCGGCATGTCCATCTCCGGCCCCGCCAGGACGATCTCACGGATCGCCTCACCGACCGGCGTACCCCCGGGCTCCCGCGTCGATACGTGCGGCAGCCCGAGGGTGTCGAACCACTCGGATAGAAGAGCGACGTGCGTCGTCTTTCCCACACCATCCCCGCCCTCGAGGACGATGAAAAGCGGCTGCGCCCCCTCCGTCTTCACGTCAGTCGTAGTACTCGACGCCGAGGTGCGTGACCATTTCCTCACCCATCATCCACCGAAGCGTGTTCTTGAGCTTCCAGTGCTGAATGAAGATGTCGTGCTCAGGGTACAGGCCCGGGGCTGTCTGGGGAGCCTTGAAGTAGAACGACAGCCACTCCTGTATACCGCTCAAGCCTGCCCGACCCGCGAGGTCGAGGAACAGCGCCAGATCGAGAACGATCGGGGCCGCGAGAATCGAATCTCGGCACAGGAAATCGACCTTGATCTGCATGTGGTACCCCATCCACCCGAAGATGTCGATGTTGTCCCACCCTTCCTTGTTATCACCACGCGGCGGGTAGTAGTTGATCCGGACTTTGTGGTACATGTCGTCATACAGGTCCGGGTACTTCTCCGGCTGGAGGATGTACTCGAGCGCTCCGAGCTTGGACTCCTCCTTCGTCTTGAACGACGCCGGATCATCGAGGACCTCACCGTCCCGATTCCCCAGGATGTTGGTGCTGAACCAGCCAGAAACCCCGAGCATCCGGGTCTTGAACCCCGGAGCGAGAATCGTCTTCATGAGGGTCTGGCCCGTCTTGAAGTCCTTTCCTCCGATCGGGACGCCTCTCTCCTTCGCAAGCTCCTCCAGGGCGGGGATGTCGGCAGAAAGATTCGGAGCGCCGTTGGCGTACGGGACACCTTCCATGATTGCAGCGTATGCGTAGAGCATACTGGGCGCGATCGCCGGATCATCGGCCTCCATCGCGGCCTCGAAGGCCTCGATCGTTTCGTGGGCGGGGCCGGGACGGAGGAACACCTCGGTCGAGGCACACCAGACCATGACCGCACGATCACACCCGTTTTCCGCCATGAAGTTGCGAATGTCGGAGCGGATCTCTTCGGCCTGCTCTTTCTTGGTACCCGTCTTCGTGTTTGGCCCGTCGAGTTTTTTTACGTAATCCGGACTGAAGGCCGCCTTCATCGGCTTGATCGACGAAAGGAAGTCCTTGATCGGATCGAGGTGGTTCTCCTTGTGAAGTACCCCCGCATTCAGGGCACTCTCGTAGCCATTGTCGGGCATCGGGTCCCACGTGCCGAACACCAGGTCTTCCATCCCAGCCAGCGGGACGAAGTCCTTGATCAGCGGGGTGTTGTCATCACTGCGCTTGCCCAGCCGGATCGTGTTCATCTGGGTCAGTGAACCGATCGGCTTCGCGAGGCCCTGACGCGTCGCTTCGACACCGGCGACGAACGTCGTCGCGACTGCGCCAAAGCCGGGCAGGAGCACGCCCAATTTGCCATCGGCCGGCTTGATCTCTTCAGGCTTCTTCACGTTTTCCTCAATACGTTCGATGTTGGCCGCCAGCACTGGGCCGGCGAGTGGCTATGAAGCAATGATGATGCGGCTCTGAGCTCCTTCCTCGATGCCCTTCGCCACCGTCTCGTTCACCTTGTACATCACCTTCTCGAAGTTCGCCTGCGCGGCGATCACCCGTTGGAATGCCGGCATCGCCTGGAGTTCCTCCGCAACGTTCGCATAGGACGACTTCAACTCTTCGCTCGGCTCCTGACCCGATTGCAATGTGGCCTGAAGCTCCGCTTCGACGGACTGTATGCGGTTCCGCAGTTCGACGAGTTCTCGGTCTTCTTCGGCGGCATCCGATGCACGCTTGAGGGCCTGGTACTCGTCGGTACGGGCCAGCGCATTGCCGAGGTCCTTCGCCATATCATGAATCCCTGCCATCATCTTTCTCCTGTCGGGGACGCCGCTTCATCGGACGCCCTGTCGTTCCCTGCGGCGCAATGCGCCAGCACGAACCGTTCAACACCGTCGAGGTCACGCTCGATCCGCATGTCACTATAACGGGTCTCCTGCTCAAGCAGGCGAGCCACGATCTCAGCTTGACCCAAGCCCACCTCCAG
>JAYOKZ010000022.1:0-44915 GCA_038120095.1 Gemmatimonadales bacterium | reverse complement strand
CACAACGGCTGTTGAGCGCCGGGGGGACCGCAGTTTTATGTGATGTGGCTGGGCACAGTTTTGAGGGGGAAGAGTGAAGGGAGTGCGATTCGAGACCATGAGACGACGCGCGTGCGTGGTCATTGCACTGGGCCTGGTCGCCTGTGCGGGTGAGACGCCTTCGGAGCCTGCTGCCGTCGCGACGTCCATCACTCTTTCCTCGTCCAACGTGGGGTTCGCGTCGCTCGGAGAGAGCGTCTCCATCCTTGCGACGGTTCGCGATCAGAGTGGCCTCGTGATGACGGGTCAGCCCGTCTCGTGGTCGTCGTCGGATCAATCCGTTGCGTCCGTGGCGGGAGGGACTGTCACCGCGCACCTGAACGGGACTGCAACGGTGACCGCTACCAGCGGCACGGCAAGTGCCTCAGCGTTCGTGACCGTCCAGCAGGTTCCTGCGACCGTCGCCGTGGAACCCGGTGACGTCTCGTTCATTTCGCTGGGGGACACCGCGCGCCTGTCCGCGTCCGTGCTCGACGCCCAGGGCAACTCCGTTCCGAACGCGGCGTGGTCGTGGACATCGCGCGATCCAGCGATCGCTTCCGTAAGCGACCAGGGCGTTGTCACTGCACTGCTCCCCGGGAGCGTTGTGATCGTGGCCGAGTCGGGGGATGCGTTCGGACTGGCTGAAATCGATGTGACGCCGCTGCCCGTTCTGACGCTCGAGGGTCCGGACTCCGTGAGTATCGGAGAGACACTCGACATTGCGATCCGACTACGGGCAGCAGGATTCGCGGAGAGCGTCGGAGTGACGGCGGTCGAGTTCTCCTTCGACCCTGCGGCACTCCAGTTCTCCTCGATCGCCGATTCGGGGACGTTTTCGACCACCGCGCACGACAACGGCACAGGCGTCCTCAGGTGGCTGCGAAGCGAGCCCACGGGCTTTCCGGACGAGTATCTGGTGCTCACGGTATCCTTCGATGTCGTGGGTGGCAGTGGGACGGTGCTCGAGTTTGCCGCAGAAATCCTTGGGGCCGTCGCAGCCTCGACCTTTGAAGACCTGACACCGGCCGTGGTCCTGCGGGATGGAGGTGTGCATGTTCGCTGACGGTCCTCCAGTCCGCGGGTTATGTCTCCTCATGGGCCCGTCGCGCCTCGGTCGCCTGTCGCTGATAACCGCGGCGCTCGTGCTGCTCTGCGCGCCGGCCGTGCGCGCTCAGGACGTACTTCGCGAATCATCGCGCGGCGGCACGCCCGCTCCCTCGTGGGTCACTCAGTTGCTGCGGGAGGACCCGACTGCGTTCCAGTTCCGACGGGGATGGAGGAACCGGGTCGAGGAGATCCGCCGCACGCGTCGTTCTTCGGCGCTGCTGCAGGGGCCGGCGTATTCCTCCGCTCAGTTGGTAAGCGCGTCGGCCGCCCTCAGCGGGACGTACAGAATCCCGGTGATCGCGGGGCTTTACTCGGATGCAGCCGCACCGTACCCGCGCGCCGACTATCAACGCCGCCTGTTCGAGGATGGTGACGGCACTGTCTCGCTGTCCGAGTACTACGCGGAGATCTCGAGGGGGGTGTTCGAACTCACGGGGGACGTCACTGAATGGCTGACGTTGCCTGAGGTAGCCGAATACTACGAGCCGGTCGACAGCGCGGCCTCCAACACGGAATCTCGCTATGGCAGGGCGGGGGAGTTTCTTCGCGACGCTCTGACAGCGGCCGACTCCACGATGGATTTCGGCGTGTATGACAACGACGGACCTGACGGCGTGCCGAATTCGGGTGATGACGACGGATATGTCGACACGGTGGCGTTCCTCTACGCGGCCAATCCGAAATCATGCGGGGGGTCCGGCATCTGGCCCCACCGGTGGGTATATGAGGGCTGGTGGGGAAGCGCGTTCGTATCGGATGATCCTTCGGCGAGCGGTGGGACGATTCTCGTGTCGGACTACATCATTCAGTCCGGTCTTGCCTGTCGTGGAACGGCGATCATGGCGAGTGGCACCATCGCGCACGAGATGGGGCATGCGCTCGGTTTGCCTGACCTGTACGACACGGACAGCGGGGACGGCACCGACTCCGAGGGTGTTGGGCACTGGGATCTGATGGGCTCGGGTGGCTACCGCACTTTGCAGTCGCCCGCGCACATGGGGGCCTGGTCCAAGGAGTTCCTGGGATGGGTTGATGTCACGTCGATCACCGAAAATCAGTCAAGTGTCACTCTTTCGGCGGTCGCGACGTCGGGTTCGGTTTTCCGCTTCGACGTAGAGGGCACAGCGGAGTATTTCCTGCTCGAGAATCGCCAGCCCATTGGCTCTGACTCCTTTCTTCACGGGACAGGGCTCGTCGTCTGGCATGTGGACGACGATGTCATCGAAGCGAGGCGACGCCTGAACCGGGTGAACGCGGACGCATCCCACAAAGGCGTGGATGTGGAGGAGGCCGACGGCCTCGATGACCTCGATCGTGGTGAGAATCGCGGAGACTCGGGTGACAGCTTTCCCGGGGCGACTGGCAATACGGTATTCGATGGGAATTCGACGCCGGGTAGCAGGACGTATGCGGGCGATCTCTCGGGCCTTGCGCTGACCAACATCACGGAGGTCGGGGGGCAGGTGACGCTGTCGATCGGCACGACGCAGTTCGTTGAATTTCTGTGGGGTGACGTGACAGGTGACGACCTTGTGACCCTCGACGACGTCGAGCTCATGAGTGCCTTCGTGCTGGGGGTGTCCGACACGAATGTGGACTTGATCTCTCGTGGTGATATCGATGCGGACGGGGATGTGGACGTCCGTGATATGTTCCTGGTCCACACGTATCTCGAGGGCCTTCCCGTGGCTGGTTTTCGTGTCGGTGAGGTGGGTGCAGCGACATCGCAAGCTCCTACCCCCGCCGGTTTATCGCCTCCCACGCCAGACGAGCCGGAGGCCGGGCGCTGATGGCCGACGTTCGGCTCGCGAGGGCTTCGTCGGTGACGGCCCGGACAGTGAGCCTCCCGCACCTGCGCCGTTCAGGTCGCGCGGCGTTTACGGCGACGCTTCTGACGGCGGTGGCCTGTGTGACTCCTCCGGGCGGAATCCCGCCGACCGCCGACGTGGATCCCGGGTCGGCAGGTATCGGGACCTTATTGGGCGGTTGGTCCATTCAGGCTGCAGATGGTCAGAGCCCGAGCCTGTCGGTCAGTTTCGATTCGTTGACGACCGCAGGTTTGTCGGGTCACGTGCTGCGGTATATGGCGGGCAACACTGGGCTCGGGCCCCGTGACTTCCTGCCGTTCACGTGCGAGCTCCCTGGCGACGGTTCGCTCTCCTGTCCCATCTCGCTTCGTGAGGGGCCCGAGAGCGCGGGGATCCGCCTGCGGTTCGACGAGTCGTCGGATGATACGACAGGACAGCATGGCCTTGACGTGAGGGAGGTGTGGATCGCCGGCGAAGACCTCTCGAGCGGTCGCCCGTGGGTGGCCAGACGTACGGCACGGAGTTCGCCGGGGTTCTGACCCGACGCTCCGGCGAGTTGTCCGCCCCGTCAGCTGACGGGGTTGACCCTTTTGTCTCCTGTTGGGGGCTTGCCCGGCAAGGCGTAGCTTCTGCATGTCCTCGCGAGCCCAGATCCTTCTGCCCATCCGCTGATGTCGGACGACTCGTCGAACGAGCAACGATTGCTTGGCTGGATCTTCGGCGGCCTTCTGCTTTCGTTCTGGCCCACGCTCATCACGCTTCCCGGAACGTGGAGCGTATCGTACCAGGAGCACGGATTCTTCATCGGGGGGCTCACCGCGTGGCTGCTCTGGCGGGACCGTCACCGCGTGGTCTCTGCGGCGGGGGAGGGGCTCCCTGACCTTGCTCCGGTCGTCGCACTCCTGTCCGGTGTCTGGATGTGCGCGACGATCATGAACGTTCGGACGATCGCGCAGGGGCTTCTTCCCCTGATTCTGATGGGATGGGCCCTCGTGGTGTTCGGGTGGGGTGCGAGACGGGTCATCCTCGGCATCGGGCTCACGTTTCTGCTTGCGGTTCCATTCTGGAGCTTGATGGTACCCGTCCTCCAGCGAGCCACGGTCATCATGAGCGGTGCCGCGACGAGGTTGGCGGGCATCACCGCGGTGATCGGGTACGACTACATCCAGATCACGACGGGCACATTCCTCGTCGAGGCCGGCTGTGCCGGATTGAACTACCTGATGGGTGGACTCGTGCTCGGTGCATGCTACGCGCACCTCTTCGTTTCCAGGTGGCAGACGCAGCTCAAGATCGTTCTCCTCGCCGGCATGGTCTCGATTGTCGGAAATTGGATCCGGGTCTCCGTCCTGATTTTTCTCGGGGAATGGACCGCGATGCAGTCGCCGTACATCTACGACCATCTATGGCAGGGGTGGGCGATCTTCACGGCACTGATGATCCCGACGTACTTCCTCGCCCGGATCATCGAGGGCCGTGACGACGAAAAGCTCCCCGCCGTGCCGCGAGAGGGTCTCCAGGGCGGGATCGATCAGGGGGTGACGGGCGTCGCGGGTGCCCTGGGGCGCCGCGCGCTCGGCTCGGCGCTCGCCGCCGGTGCAGGACCTCTCGGCTTCATGCTGATCGGGGCGATCCCGCGAGGTGTCGAGGTCCAGACGGACGTGCAGGAGTTCGGCGTGGTCGACGAGTGGTTGGTAGTGGATTCTCCGACCCCAGACGCGTGGCGGCCTGCGTTCCAGGGAGTAGACTGGGAGGCTACCTGGACGCTGACCGACGGTGTCGATCAGGTGCACGCGATGCGCCAGTACTTCATGGACCAGAGGCAGGGTGATGAGCTGATCGGTTATCCGAATACCATCGCTGCCGATTCCATGCTGATGTCCGACAGGGTCATCGGCCCCGTCGGAACAGACCGTCGCTTTTTGCACGAGGCCGTGATCCGGACCACCGCCGAACCCCGTGTCGTGTGGTACTGGTATCGCGTCGCGGGGTTCGACACGCCCTTCGAGAGTAAGGCGAAGCTCCTCGAGATCCTTGCGTTCTTCAAGCGAAGCGCAGCAGCCGAACTGGTGACGCTGAGTGCCGTGTGTTCCCCCGATGACTGCCGTGACGCGGGGAACGTGCTTCGCCGGGCGATGGGCGCCCCGTCACTTCCGCCCCAAGAACCGCCTTCCGAAGGTTCGGTCGGGGGGGGATGAGCCCGCTAGGATCCGCGTGACCTCACGACCTCCCAGGCCGTGCGCTGCAGGTAGCTCGCCGCCTCCTCGCGGAGTCGCACGAGAGGGACCGGTTCGTCGCTGACCACGACCCCGGGCGTGCGCATATCGAGCCCGCGGAGTTCGGTCGGTGCACCGATGGGTGGTTGGCCGGTGAGCTGGGCGTAGAAAACGCATGCGGCGAGGTAGGTTCCGGCAGGCGAGGGGTGCGAGCCGTCTGGATGAAAGAGCACGATGTCCGGCCGCTCTTCACGGACGCGAGCCCATGCGAGCCCGACCGGCGCGACCACGGCGCGGTTCTGTCGGCCGGCCTCGTCGTACACTCGGGCGAGGGTCGTTGTCTGGGAGGGGAACGCCTCCTTCGCCCACGTCATGTAGAAGACTGGTCGGGCGCCGAGGTCCTCAACCATCCGGGTGACCTGAGCCGCCCCCTGGAGGAATGGGCCGGGGTCGCCGAGGGATCCTGCCTCTGGATCTGCGTAGGGTACACCCAGCTGGCTGTGCTCCTGAATGACGATGATGTCCCAGCCATTGCCAGTCTCGGCGCCGACCCCAAGGGCGCGAGGCAGGTGGCCATCGTCGAGGTGGCGGCGAAGTGAGAACCCTCCGTGGAGATGGTGTTCGGTTCGAACCACTGGCCCGGAAAGCCCTTCCGACATGGCCGAGAGTTGATCCGCGAGGTTGTTGTAGTAGACGTAACTGTTCCCGAGGAAGAATACGTCGATCGTATCCCGAGGGGCCGTCTGCGCGCTTGCGAGATCGCCAGCGAGGGACGGCGACGCCGAGCTCAGGGCAAGAGCCAGGCCGAAGAGGTGGTTTGAACGACGATACATGGCTCGAGCGTGTGACGGAGCGTGTTCGTCCAAACTATTTCAGACCACCTCGTCGGGCCACGCCGGACACTCCGCCGCTTACCCCGGGACGTTGCCCCGGCTCTGACCCTGTCCTCTATTGGCTGCTCGAACCGAAGTATGTGATCGGAGTCCGCATGCGTTGCCTTCCCGTCCCTCCCGCGTCGTGGTTCCCCATGACTGCCCTCGCACTCGCGCTGGGGGCCTGCTCCGCCGACACCTCCGCCGAGCGCGGCGCTACGGCCGGGTCGGACCGTCCCGGGCTGCCTCCGGGAGCCGAGGCGATCTCCTTTCTGGGTGATACCCTGATGCCTCCCGAGCAGTCCGAGGAGGTGCGAGCCGTCTACATGGAGCGGTATCGCGAGGCTGAGGCCACATTCTCTGAGTCCCCCGAGGATGTGGATGCGTTGATCTGGCTGGGGCGCAGAACAGCCTACCTGGGTCGCTACCGTGAAGCGATCGACATCTACTCTCATGCGATCACGCTGCACCCGGATGAGGCGCGGCTCTACCGCCACCGTGGCCATCGCTATCTCTCGGTGCGAGAGACCGCGCGTGCAGTTGCCGACTTCGAACGGGCAGCCACGCTCACCGAAGGTCTGCCGGATGAGGTCGAGCCCGACGGGCTGCCGAACGCCATGAACATCCCGACGAGCACGCTCCAGTTCAACATCTGGTATCATCTTGCGATCGCGCACTATGTCCAGGGTGATTTGGAAGCCGCTCTGGACGCGCAGCGGAACTGCCTCGAGGTCTCCGTGCACCCCGACTCGGTCGTCGCGACCTCGTACTGGCTGTACATGACGCTGCGGCGCCTCGGCAGGGACGAAGAAGCCCGAGAGGTTCTCGAAGCCATCAGCGAGGACATGGAGATCATCGAGTCGATCGCGTATCTCGACCTGCTCCTGCTGTTCAAGGGCGAGAGGACGCTGGAGGACCTCCTGGGACCGACGGGCGATGCTGCCACGCTTCAGAGCACCACAACCGCCTACGGGCTGGGGGTCTGGCACCTTCTGCAGGGACGGAATGCGGAAGCGCACGACATGTGGGAGCGGATCCTCACCGGCAGAAATCAGTGGTCGGCCTTCGGCTATCTTGCTGCCGAGGGTGAGCTCGCTCGGAGCGCCCTGCGGTGACGCGCGTGCAGAACCTGCTTCAATCCACTTCCGGAGACATTTCATGATGGGTCTTGCGACCACGTTTTTTCTCGCGTCGGTCCTTCAAGCCGCCCCGGCTCAGGTCTCGCCCACGCAGTTTACGATCTCGCCGGACCGGGCGGAGGTCGAGGTTTCTGGGACGGCTCAGTTGATCGTCAGCGCCCGGGACGGCGCGGGAGGCCCCATCGAAGGTGCGAGGGTCCGTTGGATTGCCTCGACGCCCGAATTGGTCTCTGTGGACCAAAATGGCGTCGTCACAGGGCTCAACGCGGGTATGGCGAGGATCACGGCTGTCGTCGATGGTGAACCTTCCGTGGTATCGGTTGTCGTCCGGGCGCTTCCTCCAGCCGAATTACGTGTATCCGTGGGGACCGACCAGCCTTATGCCGGCCAGGTCGTGCCGGTTCGCGTAGCTGCCTTCAACCGCCTCGGTGAAGCCGTCGAGCATTCGGAACTCAGCTGGTCCTCCTCCGATCCCGGGGTGGCCGGCGTCGACGCGGCAGGACTCGTTTTCGCGCGGTCAGAGGGTTCGGCGTCGATCTCGGTGTCCGGCGCGGGGGTAAGCGCCACCGCCGTGCTGAGCGTGCGAGCGGATCCGGGTGTTGCCTATGCCCTCGAGCCTGAGGAGGCCCGAGTTCGGACCGGTGATGTCATCCGCTTTTCCGTAACCGCCGAGACCCCCTCGGGCGAGGGCCTTCGAGCTTTCCCTGAATGGTCTCTGAGTGGGATCGGAGCCCAGGTCGAGGACGAGTCGGGGGAGGGGGTATTCGTGGCCGAGGAGCCGGGTACGTACCGGGTCACGGCACGCCTCGGAGAACGGGATGTCGTCAGTGGTGTCGTGATCGTCGAGGCACGCGGAGCTGACGCCGAGTTGATTCAGGTGGGGCGCGGAGGGGTCGCGGACCATCACTCAGGCGACGTTTGGGTGTTCGAGGGTGTGGACGGACGTGACTACGCGTACATCGGGACGTTCATGTGGGACTGGATGAAGGTCTGGGACGTCACTGACCCGTCGAACCCGGTCCTGACCGACTCCCTTCAACTCGATGCTCGGCGGATCAATGACGTGAAGATCCATCCGAACAATCGCCTGGGGATCGTGACCCGCGAGGGAGCCTCGAGCCGCCGAAACGGCATGGTCTTCCTGGATCTGAGCACCCCCGCGCACCCGACGATCCTCTCCGAATATACGGAGACGGTCACCGGCGGGGTGCATAACGTGTGGATCTCAGGAGAGCACGAACTCGTTTACGCCGTCCACAACGGGACTCGAGCGGTGCACGTCATCGACATCTCCAACCCGGAAGCTCCGCATGAGGTCGGCCGCTGGGGCATCGACAACCAGCAGCGCTCACTCCATGACGTGATCGTGCAGGATGGATACGCCTACGTCTCCTACTGGGATGACGGTGCCGTCATTCTGGATGTCGGGGCGGGGACCCACGGTGGAACGCCCACGACTCCTACCTTCGTAAGCAGGTTTAAGTACCCGATCGGAAATACACATGTAGCATGGCGTTACGGGAAATATCTGTTCGTGGGTGATGAGATTTTTCCTCAGGGTTGGGATCCGGATAAGGCGATCCATGCCCGTGGCTACATCCATGTGCTTGACGTAAGCGATATCGAGAACCCTGTCGAAGTGGCGAAGTACGAGGTGCCTGAGGCCGGCGCCCATAACGTCTGGATCGAGGACGACAGGATGTATGTCGGGTATTACCAGGCGGGGCTGCGGGTGGTGGATATCTCCGGCGAGCTGCGCGGTGATCTCTACAAGCAGGGGCGTGAGATCGCGACCATCCTCACGACCGATGACGAGACTACGACGCCGAATTGGCCGATGGCGTGGGGCGCTCAGATCTTCAAGGGGCGGATCTACTCGTCCGACCTGAACTCTGGACTCTGGATTACGGAGCTCAAGGAGCGGCCGCGGGTCGTGTTCTAGAGGCCGCAGATTGGCCATGCAGTCCAGAGTCCCCTCGGGATCGAGCCCGATTCGACCGGCCTTGCCGCCGAGTTCGCTGGTGCTGCCAGCTGTCCGGCGCCACGCGAGGACAAGCCCTCTGATCCCCTCGCCCGAACTGAGCGAGCGGCTCGGTAGAGAGGTCTTGCTGAAGGCAGAGTGCCTCCAGGTCACCGGGTCGTTCAAGGTGCGGGGGGCCGCGGCGAGACTGGAGGCCCTCGAAGCCGACGAACGAACCAGGGGCATTGTTGCGTGCTCGAGCGGAAACCACGGCCGAGCGGTGTCCTATGTGGCCGGGCGAGCGGGAATTCCGGCCAGGGTATTCGTGCCTGCGTGGGTCGATCCGGTGAAACTCGACGGGATCCGCGCAGGGGGCGCGGAGGCGATCCTCCTCGGCGAGACGTTCGACGAGTGCGAGGCCGCGGCGCAAGCGGCGGCCCGGGAGTCGGGAGGCGTCTATGTTTCGGCGTACGACGATCCGTGGGTCATCGCCGGGCAGGGGACGATCGGGCTCGAGATCGCTGAGCAGTTCGAGCAAGGTTCGATCGATGCCGTGCTCGCGCCGTTGTCCGGTGGAGGTCTGGTCGCGGGGATCGCCGGGGGTCTGCAGGAGGAGGGTGTAGGTGCGTCAGTGGTGGGCGTTTCGGCAGCGCATGCGGCCGTCATGCTCCACAGCGTTCGGGCCGGCCAGCCCGTCGAACTCCCCGAGCAGGATACGCTCGCCAACGCGCTTGCGGGTGGTATCGGACTCGACAATCGATACTCCTTCGATCTGGTGCGTAACCGCGTGGACGAGCATGTCTCCGTCTCCGAGGCGCAGATCTCCGAAGCGATGCGTTTCGCCGTCGAGCGGCTCCACATGGTGGTCGAGGGTGGAGGTGCCGTGGCCCTCGCCGCGGTGCTTGGCGGAGTATGGAGCCCGCCGGGTGGAGATGGCGCCGTCGTGCTCGTGCTGTCCGGGGGGAATGTCGCTGCCGAGACCCTCGCGAGGGTACTGGGCTCGGGCTGACTATCGCTGAGGAAGGTCCGCTCAGTCCCGGATGATCCTGGGGAGCACGTGACCCGACCTGCCGCGCAGGGAGATCTCGGCCGCACCCGTGAGCGGGGTCTCGTCAGGATTGACCTCCACGACAGCTCCCCCGGCTCGGATCGTCAGCCAGGGAAGGCCCGCGGCCGGGTGCACGAGCGCGCTCGTGCCGGCCACGAGGCACACGTCTGCGGCGCTAGCAGCCTCCTGTGCCGCTCCGATCACCGACGGGTCGAGAGTCTCACCGAACCATACCACGTCGGGACGGAGTAGTGCTCTGCATATGCTGCAAGGAGGTGGCCCCGGCTCCTCTCCCGTAGCCGCGTCCGTGCGGTGCCCGCACCCCGAGCAACGGTCACGATGGATCGCCCCATGAACCTCGAGCGGAAACGCGGGTTCCGGGCTCTGTCCAGCGAGTCGAGCGGCTTCTGCACGGGCGGCGCGGTGGTGGAGTCCGTCGACGTTCTGGGTCACCAGGGTGATGCGCTCCCGCAACAGGGCGAGCCTCGCCAGCGCTTGATGGCCTGGGTTTGGTGCGCAATCGGCGATCAGGCTTCGACGCCACTGATACCATTCCCAGACGAGTACAGGGTCGCGCTCGAAAGCCTCGGGGGTGGCGAGCTCTTCTGGGCGATAGGAGCGCCAGAGACCCTCGTCGCCCCGAAAGGTGGGGACGCCGGATTCTGCCGATACCCCAGCACCCGTAAGCACCACGACCGATTCAGCTTCGTCCAGCAGGCTCGAAGCACGTGCAATCCCGTCTGACAGTGCTTCGCTCACCCGCGCCAGGCGCTCCAGGCGAGGAGTGCCCACCCGATCATGAAGGAAACGCCCCCAAGCGGTGTGACAGCGCCGAGCCAGCGCTGTCCGGACAGGACGAGGGTGTAGAGACTTCCGGAAAAGATCACGATTCCCGTGACGAAAGCCCAACCGGCTACGGTGACCGCGGCTCCGGGCCACTGGGTGGTTGCCCACGCCACGCCGAGAAGTGCCAGAGCGTGATACATCTGGTACCGAACACCGATCTCGAAGGTCGCGAGATCTTCGGGCGTGAGCGCCGAGCGAAGGGCGTGTGCTCCAAAGGCTCCGAGGCCGACGGCAAGGGCTGCCAGGAGAGCCCCGAGAACGAAGAAGGTTTTCACCGGTCAGTAGGCGAGCGCATAAGCCTCACGACGGGGGTCTGCGGCCGCGGTGAGAACACCATGCTCCCGATCGTAGACAATCATTTGGGCGCCGCCGAACGTCGCAGTCCAGCCTTCAATGACGTTCATCTGGTGGCCTCGCGACGTGAGGCCTATCAGCGCGGCATTCGAGACACGGTCCTCGATGGACACACGCAGGCCGGCCATCGATCGGAACCGCGGCGCCTCGATCGCCTCCTGCGGCGTCATACCGAAAAGGAGCAGATTGTGCGTGATCTGCAGCAGCGACTGCGGTTGGCTGTCTCCGCCCGGTGTTCCAAGCGTGAATGCGAAATCACCATCCTCATGAAGGGCCATCATCGGGGACAGCGTATGGTAGGGGCGCTTCTCCGGGGCGACCTGATTGGGATGTCCGTCCTGGAGCGTATACAGTGATCCGCGGTTGTGCAGCAGGATTCCGGTCTCCGGCTCGAGCAGACCCGAGCCGAACCCCGCGAAGTTGCTCTGGATCCAGCTTACCGCGTTGCCCCACTGATCGACCGCGGTCAGGTAGACCGTGTCACCGGCGTCGTCCCGATCCTCTGCATCTTCGGTCACGCCGTCGTCCCCGAAACCCGGTCCGACCGCTGCCGCCGCCGAGCCCGGATCCACCTGCATCGCACGCTCTTCGAGATATCGGGAGTCGAGGAGTCGCGCGATCGGCACATCCGCTTTTTCCGGATCAGCGATCCACCGATCTCGATCTGCAAACGCCAGCTTTTTCAATTCGATCAGCGTGTGCAGGTATTCGGCTGAGTTGTGTCCCATGCCCTGAATGTCATGGCTCTTGGACATCTCCATGAGTGCCAGCTGGGCGGGCCCCTGCGTGCTCGGCGGCATGACGATGAACGTGTGGTCCAGGTAGTCCAGACGAAGAGGCTCGACCCACGTCGAGGTGTGGTTCGCGAAGTCGCTCACGCGCAGGTGCCCGCCCTGTCGCTCGACGAATTCGGCCAGCGTCCGAGCGATCGAACCACCATAGAAGCCGGCCTTTTTCTGGCGGGCGATCGTTTCGAGGGAAGCTGCAAGCTCGGGATTGCGCAGGATCGTTCCGACCTCGGGCGGAGCACCGTCGTTCGGCAGATACAGGGCCCTCCCGAACTCGTTGAGGTCTCCGCCCTGCGCCGCGAAATCCAGAGCAAGACGGGTCGACACCGCGAAGCCGTCGCGCGCGAAGCGGATGGCGGGCTCCAGGAGTTCGCCGAACGGCTTGGTGCCAAAGCGCTCATGGGCATCCACCCAGCCGGCTACGGCTCCCGGCACACTGACCGAAAGTGGACCGACGCCGGGGATCTCATCGTATCCGGCGCTCGTGAAGAACTCCGGGGTCGCCAACGCCCCCGAACGGCCACTCGCATTCAGTGCCGATACCTCACCGGTCGCCCCGTCGTAGAAGATGCCGAAGGCATCACCGCCGATCCCGTTCATATGAGGTCGCGTTACGGCCAGAACTCCAGCCATCGCCACGATGGCGTCCATCGCCGTTCCACCCTCCTTCAGGACTTCCAGCCCGGCCTGAGCCGCCAGTGGATGTCCCGCCGACACCGCACCAATCGTGCCCCGGACGTCGGGTCGGTTTTGAGGCGCGTACGTCGTCGTCGAGAACGCGGAATCCGGATTGCCGTCGTCCGCGGAGGGAGCGCAGGCCCCGAGGGCGAGGATGACAGGAACCAGTGCGAAGGCCCTCAAAGAGAAGACGGCACGGGATCGTGACTCGCGGGAGAGGGTCAAACGTGAACTCGCGGGAAGGCTGGACATCGACATAGCGCAGGAGGGGTTCGGGATCCGGATGGATCGGTCGGTTCGGAGGACGCAACGTTGCGGTTGGAAACGGTCCACGCCAGTCGCTAGAAGTCTCAACAGGGTCGCTGTATCCTTCCCGGTTCTTTCGTGCGGCCGCCCGTCGCACGGACCTGGGGAATGGAGTTTCGGCTTCAGTGCAGCGACAAGGAGAAAACATGGTCGCCCAGCCTGCCCGGGGAAGCGGCATGCGGCTGGCTCTCGTGGTCTCGGGAGCGCACGCCGTGAACGACATGTACGCATCGTTCGTGCCGCCGCTTCTGCCCCGCATCATGGGTGACCTCGGCCTGTCGATCACGCTGGCGGCGACCCTGGCCGTCGCGTTCTCGGTGGCGGCGTCGTTGCCACAGCCTCTCTTCGGGCTGCTGGCGGACCGGTTCGGGCGGCGGGGGCTGGCCGTTCTCGGTCCCATCGTGTCGGGCGTGTTCGTGTCTGCGATCGCCTGGGCCACCGGGTTCTGGTCCCTGCTCGCTCTGCTCGTGATTGGTGGGATCGGCTCGGCGGCATTCCATCCTTCGGGAGCGTCCTACGCGGTCCGCGTGTCGGAGGGGAAGGGGGGTGGAGCCCGGTACTCGATCTTTTCCTTCGGAGGCTCTGTCGGGTTCGCTCTGGGCCCTGTCGTCGCCGTATGGCTCGTCCAGTGGAGGGGAATGGAGGGGCTCTGGGTGGCGGCCCTGCCCGTCCTCGTGCTTGCGCCGTTCATCCACCGAGGGCTCCCCAGCGGGCGCGCGGAGTCGCGCGACGTGAATCGTCCGCCGCCGGCGGCTCCGGCCGAGGTGATGCGAAATCTGAGAGGGCCGCTGGGGCTGATCTTTGGAGTGAGTGCGGTTATGGCATTCGTCCAGCGCGCATTCCTCACGATGGAGCCGATCATCGTGGCTGAGTCCGGAGGGTCCGAGACGCTCGGAGCCATTGCACTGACGGCGTACCTGTCGGCCCAGGGATTCGGTACCGTCGCCGGGGGCGTGCTGGCGGATCGAGTAGATCGTCGCCGTCTCCTCGCTCACCTCTGCTTCTGGGCACTTCCGGCCCACGCGTTTGCGGTGTGGGTCGGACCTGAGGGATCCCTTGGGCTCGCGGCAGCAGCCATGGCCGGATTTCTCGGTATGGCGACCCTTCCGCCGGTCGTGGTGATGGCGCAGGAGATGATTCCGACGGGTACGGCCGTCAGCTCGGGTATCGTGATGGGTCTCGCGTGGGCGACAGGGGCCATGGGGGTTCTCGGGACGGGGGCCTTGGCCGACGTCCTGGGTGCCAGAGCGGCGACCCTCATGTCGTTTCCGGTCGGGCTGATTGCGGTCGGGCTAGCGCTGCACCCGGCACTCGCTCGGCAGAGACCGCCGGTGGCACTCAGGTGACGGGTGGCAATACCGAGCGGGTAATGGTTCGCGCCATCCCGGATCCCGTTGTCGAGCACGGAGTTGGCTTGCGGAGGAGTGTGGTCGGTTTGTTGACCCCTCTGGTTGGCCCATCTAGCTTTCAGCGCTATTCCGCGGCCTGAGATTCCGCCGCCCGGACCTGTCCAGAACGCACCATGTCGAAGCGCACCACCGGATCCCGCCGCACATCCACCGATTCGCACGATGCTGACGACGCGTTCGTCGTTGGCGTTCTGGAGGCGAGCAACTGGGCCCGGGCCAATCAGCAGGTCATGACGGTGGTGGGGGTGCTCCTCGCGATCGCTGCCGCAGGCGGGTTCTACTACGTCAGTTATCAATCGCAGATGAGCGATCGGGCAGCCGAGTCGCTCGAGACGATCTACTCCTCGATTTCGCTCCGCGACACCGAGGGCGCGAAGATCGATCTGGCGACGTTCCTCGATCAGTTCGGGGGGACAGCCTACGAGGGAGAAGCGCGGCTGGTCCTCGGAGAGCTCTATCTGCAGTCGGGTGATCCGCAGCAGGCTCTGGCGGTCCTCGAGCCCGTCGGGCGTCGGCCCGGGTCTCCGGTGGAGCTTCAGGGAGCGACGCTTCTGGCGCAGGCGTACGAGCAGGAAGGTCGCTGGGACGATGCGGAGGACACGTACCTCGCGATCGCGAGTCGGTCAGATCTCGCGTTCCAGGTCCGAGATGCTCGAGTTGCCGCGGCGCGTATTCGCAGCGCGCAGGGGGATGCAGACGGTGCCATTGAGCTGTATGAGACTGTACTCGGGGATCTCGACGAGAACTCGCCTGAGCGGGGACAGTACGAGATGAGGATTCGCGAGATTCGGAGCGGGGCGAGCACCTGACCTGAGTCGAGAGGCCGGCCTCTCCTGGCAGTTGGCGTTTGCTGAAGGGTGTCCCGGGCTGGAGGGACTCCTGTGCCGAGCGGCACTCGTGTCATCTGTCGCGTAACGGCCCGAATTTGGCAGGCTCGGTCCTTCTGAACGGTGAGTCGGCGTTTCGCTTACGCGTGAAGCGATTCAGTCGCTCCGCGGGTTCGAGGGCTTCGGTCGTAGCGGCCCGGTCCTGAAGCAAGATGTGGAGTTGGGTGGGAGACCGCCGAGAAAATAGCTTCGTATAATATATATGATGTGAAGTCACGGTGACGGGGGACAGAGTCGCCCGAACCCCTCCCTCGCCTATCGGAAATCCCCGGGCGTGCGGGTCTGCCACGGTTCTACTGCCTGCACACGCACTTGGGCGGTACCTGCTTCCACCATCCCAAGGCGGATTGCCGCCGCGTAAGAGACGTCAATGATCCGCCGCTCAGGATCGGCGAACGGACCACGGTCATTCACTCGGAGCAACACTGATCGGCCGTTGGTCAGATTGGTCACCCGCACCCATGACGGGATCGGCAGCGTCCGATGCGCCGCTGACAGCCTGTTCATGTCGAACGCCTCTCCGCTACTCGTCGGACGCCCCTGAAACTGCGGGCCGTACCACGACGCAGTTCCGCGCTCGTCGTAGCCATAAGAGGATTCCATGACCCTGTACGTACGCCCCCCCTGTTCATACTCCACCATGTTACCGCCCCGGCTCGGCGGCTCGATGAAGGGCGTCTCATCCGGGAAGGAGGATGGAGCCGGGGGCGGGTTGACCAACTCGGGAGACCCGATCAGGGTACAGCCGCTCGCGGGAAGCACTCCACATACCAACAGGAGGCCCGCGCTCCAGAAGTTCACCCGTTTCATAATCCCACTTCCGCGTTCAGCGCGCTCACCAACTCCCTGCGATCCCGGTCTGGGCATTCGGCTAAGGAACTACTGGTGAATCGTTTGTCGTCTGTGACTTCACGTAAAATCGTTATGCCCTTCGGTGGCTCCGGCAACACGTCCCTTTCGTGCTCCAGCTCAATTTCCATGAGGGCGAGCCCCTCCAGGCTTCCCATGAAGAGGTCCACCTCCCAACGGCCTGCTTCCCAACGGACCTTCTCGATGATCCGTGTGCCGGCCGCGTGAAAAAGCGCGTCGGCGATTTCCGGTGTCACCACGACTTCAAACTCCTGCCGACGGACCCCTGAACCACGCTTCGACGCCAGAACAGGCCCACGCTCCTCACCGACCCGAATCCGTACCGATGGATCCTCTGACCTGACGTACCCCTGACGGAGCCGGCGGCCACCGGGGCGCTCATGCCACATCGCCCCCTCGACCCGAACGAGAAAGCGCCGCTCTATCTCCCAGCTCACCCCTGCCCCTCCCGAGCCAAGGGGTCCCCCGGCGGCCTTTCAGCCCCTCGGCTACCCGGCTTTCTTCCAAGAACGGCGATACGGCGTCGAAGCCACGGAATCTGTTCCTGCAGTGCCCGTTCGATGAACCGCAGCCCGGGAAGGTGCGACTCGGCGTAGTATGCCTTTTCGATCTCGAATCCGACGTGGTCAAGCAGCGCTTTCATCCGCGCCATGGACTTGTAATCCACGTGGCTCACGTCACGCTTCAAAACGATATCCCGGTTCTTCAGCATTTCCAGAACGTGGCCTCTGTGGGGCGTCCATGTCGAGAAGTGCCCCCCGGGCTTGAGGATACGAAAGGCCTCGACCGCGATACGAGCGGAGTCGTCGGGATAAAGATGCTCGAACAGATCGGCGGCGATCACGAGATCGGCGCTCCCGGGCTCGAGCCCCGTCTCGCCCGCATCCGCGCAAATAAAGTGCAGATTCGGGCGGGGATCCTTGGCGAGGCGCGCGTTGCATAGTTCGATCGACCGCTCGCTGAAGTCGATCCCCAGCACCTCGCCCGTCCGATCCGCCAAGGCAAAGCCGAACGTACCCCAACCGCATCCCAGGTCGATGACGCGATCGTGGGGTCCGGGGGTGTGAATCTCCAGGACCTTTTGGATTCGATAGCGCTGAAAGCGACTTTCGTGATCGTTGAGATGAACGGCACCCCCGTCATCGAAGTATGCGCTGGAGTCGTAGAATTCCCTGCCGATCCGCCCCTCCGAACCGGATTGGGGCTCACCAGGTACGGACGTGTCCGACGTGGGCTTGCGAGGAGCGTCCGTCACAGGCGCCCCACGACGTCCTGAATCCGAAGCCACCAGACCCTCCAGACGGCCTCTCGAACGATCTTCTTGGACATTTTCGACTCACCGGTGTCCCGCTCGGTAAACAGGATCGGCAATTCCACCAGTCTGAACCCGGCGCGAAACGCCCGGAACTTGAGCTCGATCTGAAACGCGTAGCCGTTCGACTGCACACGCTCGAGGCCTACGGCCTGCAGGACCTCCCGAGTCCACCCGTTGAAGCCGCCGGTCCCGTCGCGTACCGGCATCCCGGTGATGAATCGTGCGTAGAGGCTCCCGAAGTAGCTGATCAGCAGGCGGCTCATTGGCCAGTTCGAGACCGTGACGCGTCCATCCACGTAGCGAGAACCGATCACCACGTCCGCATTCTGAAAGGCCTCAATGAGCTTCGGGAGTGCCTCGGGCGGGTGCGAGAAGTCCGCGTCCATCTCGAACACAACATCGAATCCCCTCGCTAGAGCGTGCTCGAAGCCGGCCAGGTAGGCCCGGCCAAGACCCTCCTTGCCCTGGCGGTGAAGCACGTCCACGCGTGGATTCCGAGCTGCGATCTCTTCTGCGATCCGTCCCGTCCCGTCCGGTGACCCGTCGTCGACCACGAGAACTTCGATCCGGGCGTCCTGCTCCAGGACTCGGGGTACGATCCTCGGAAGGTTTTCCGCCTCATCGTAGGTCGGAATGATGACGAGAATACGCGCGTCACTCACCGGGTCTTGTCACTCCCTCTGCAGCGAGGTGTCGGGTCCAGAAGGCAGTCGCGGGAACCACCTCGACGATCGTGGTCCACAGCCGGGCCGCGGCGGCAAGGGCTGTCGCACTCCCTGCTCCGATGCTCGGGGAAAGAAGTGCGATGAGGAACCCCTCCCGTACCCCCAGTCCGGCCGGGGCGAAAACGACAAGGTACCCTAGAACATATGCAGCCGCGAAAGCGGATGCGCCCGCCCGGAATCCGACGTCGAAACCGAGCCCCACTGCGAAGAGCCAGAACGACATCGCGTAGATCGCCCAGCTCACGAGACTCAGCAGCACCCATCGCATGCCATCGAGATTCGACAAACCCTCGGGAACCTCCTCCTTCGCGACCCTGAACCAGAGGCGGGACGTAGCGTCGAACACAGGGGGGAAAAGAGCGATCACCGGAACGCTCAACACCGTGATCACCACGATCCACTGATAAGACGCCAACGCGTCGTACTGCAGGACGGCACTCAAACCTATGCCCATCGCAGCGATCAGGCCTGTTCCCTGCCCCAGAATCGCCGCTGCGGTCGATGTGCCAGCGGCGACACCCCTCCGACGAGCGAGGGCGGTGAGGGCGGCGATCTGCCATACCTTGCCCGGGACATACCTGCCAAGATTGCCGATCATGAAGAGGCGAACAGCCTCTCCAGGTCCGAGGCGAGTACCCCCGAGATCGCGCACGATCAGAGCCCAGATCAGCGCCGTCGATACGTAGCCGAGCAGCAGCAGTGCGCACGATGCAATGAAGGGGGTAGCGTGAAGTTCGAATACACCCGCATCCAGGGAGCGGATTTCCTGCATCGAGAGTCCTGCGCGCGTCACGATGAACCACGTGACTGCGACGGTGGCGGTGGCCTGGCCCAGCCGACGAAGAGGCGTACTCAGGGCGTCCCTGCCGCCGTGGCCTGCGAGGCGCCCCGATCAGCCGCGCGCTCCGAACGCTGGCCAGGCGAGATTCCGCTCAGGTTCCGGGCCCAACCGACCATACCGGTGACAAACAGCCCAAGAAGCATGATCAGGCTGACGCTTCGGCTCCGCTGAAGCAGCTCGGAGCCGTACCACATCTCGACGGTGCTTGCGCCGGCCGGCACGGCAACCGCTCGAATCGTGTGGTATGCCCGGATCACGTCGGCAGCCTCCCCGTTGACGGTCGCACGCCACGCAGGAAACCAGTTGTCCGCGATCACCAGGAGAGCGGCCCGCTCCGATGTGACCGACAGGGTCATTCGGTCTGCCTCGCGGGTGGTCCACTCCACCGAACCGCTCGCGGGCGTACCATCCAGTGCGATGGGTGGAGCGTCGGCGAGTACGGCCTCCAGGGCCGGGTCGTGTTGGGAGCTCAAGATGTAGGGGACGGCTTCCACGTCGGATTTCACGACGGCTGAGCCGACCAGACGAGCCCGTGGGAGGCCCACGTCCGAAAAGAGGGTCTGGAAGGTTCTCCCGTCTGCGAGCTGAGTCCGAGAGAGCACGGGTCCCTGGGGTGCGGGCCCGCGCTCGAGGTCAGGCCAGAGGAGGTATCTCACGTTCAGGATGCGCCGGACATTCGGATTTCCGAGGTTGGTCGCCTGACCGGACCCAACCATGCCGATCAGCTCGCGATAGCGCGAAAGGTCATTCGGGTGGTGTCCGGCGGCGAGTTCAATGCCGTGGATCGCGGCACTTACATCCTGATCGCTTCGCGCGAGGGACCAGAGTCGGTAGGGCTCGCCCCCCTGCTCCCGCTCCAGAATCGTCCGCACGTTTTGGTCAGCCTGCGCCCACTGGTAGAAGTCCATCGTTTGAACGAAAGGCTGATCCACGCGGAACGAGTCGGCCGCTGCCAGGGCGATGATCAGACCGAGGCCGACCGCCAGGGGTAGCTTGCCGTTCCTGAGACCCCAGACCACGCCCGAGAGGGCAGCAGCCAGCAGGACTGCGAGGACCGCCCCGCGGCCGATGTTGGGGAGGTGGGCGGCAAGGGTCTGCAGCTGTCGATCACCGATCGCGCCGTAGATGGAGGTGGTCCACACACGGGTGAAGACTCCTGAGACCATCAGGAGGGCGAGGACACCGAGCGCTCCGGTTGCGCGCCACAGAAGCGTCTGAACGCGCTGCAGTTCAGAGTCGTCGTCGGCCTGCACGAGCAACGCGATTCGGTCCAGCCCCAACGCAGCCAGGGTAATGGCAGCGAAGCCGAAGAGGAATGACACCATACCGGGGGCACGAAACAGTCGTATGCCGGGGACCACGTCATAGAAGATGCCCCACACCGGCGTATTGGCTCCAAGTGCAAAAAGGAGCGCCAGAACGCCGAGTCCGGTGAAGAAGAGTCTCAATTGTCTGCGAGCTGCACCCAGGAATGACACCGCCGCCAGGAGCAGAACGATCAGACCCGCGTACTCGTGGTTGTCCTTGAATCCGTTGCGGCCCCAGTAGGTGCCGGTGGCCCATGAGACTCCGCCCCCTGCGAAGTTTCCCGCGAACTCGGGCACGATCAGCGAGATGACTTCTTCCGGGTTCATGGAGAACGAGCTGGACCACGTGCGACCGGTCTGTCCCGTAGACTCCTCGGTCGTCTGGATTCGACGTGAGTACTCCGTCACGTACTCAGCCGCGGGTACGAGCTGCCACGCAGCCCCCGCAGCTCCCGATAGGGACGCCGCCAGGAACAGGGCAAGTCGAATCCCTGCGGAGCGACGGGGAAGACCCGGTGTCACTTCATCGAGACCTCGTGCGGCCTGAACCGTGCGGAAGATGGCATACAGCCCGACACCACCGAACAGGAAGTAGGCCATCTGGAAGTGGGTCGTGTAGATCACGCCGGCCACCACCAGGCCGATCGCTGCAAATGACGTGAGCCCAGGTCGATGGAAATGGCGTTCCGTGACCCAGAACAAGAGCGGAGCCAGGGCGGTCACGAAGATCTTTCCGTCGTGTCCCGGATGGACGAAGCCGACAAGAAAGGGCGCCAGCATGTAGGCGGCTCCACCGAGCAGCGCTGCGACCCTCGAACCTCCGATGGCTCGTACCCAACCGAAGAAGAAGAGTCCGGCGAGCAGGATGTGGAGAACGAGCTTCCAGCCCAGTGCGCGATGCGGAGCGGTGAGGAGGAGAAGAAGGAGCGAGGGCGGATACAGTGAGTCGCCGCCGCTGAGCGCCTCCAGGAAAGGGGTGCCGCCAAGCAGGTGTGGTGCCCATCCGGGAATCCGCCCCAGCGTTGCAAGGGCGTCAGCGTACATCGCTCGTGCCGCGTAACCGAGGGCGAGGGTGTCGCCTCCGTAGAGCATGTCATCACTGAATACGAATGCCCGGAACAGCGCCACGGCGAGTGCGCCGAATACCGTTGGCGGCACCCAGGCTGGCAGGTGCAGCTTCAGGTCGGAGCGGTCCGTCATGGGGCCCTCATGCCGCGTGGCGAGTGATGACTTGCTCGTAGAACTCGAGATGGTACTGCGCGAGCCGCTGGTTGCTCCAGTCAGCAACCACGCGAGCTCTTCCTGCAATGCCACGTGCCTTCAGGGAAGGGTCCGCCAGGAGGTCGCAGACGACTCTCGCGAGTGCTCCGGCGTCCGCGGGTGCGAAGAGGCCGCCGACGCTGTCATCCACGATCTCCGGGAGTCCTCCCACTCGGGACGCCGCAACAGGGACTTCGCACGACATGCATTCCAACGCGGCCACCGA
This sequence comes from Gemmatimonadales bacterium, assembly GCA_038120095.1. Classification (GTDB taxonomy): domain Bacteria; phylum Gemmatimonadota; class Gemmatimonadetes; order Longimicrobiales; family Gaopeijiaceae; genus UBA2589. The sequence continues at coordinate 22,932 of JAYOKZ010000022.1, read as the reverse complement.
GGTCGCTTCCATCAGTGAGGGGAAGATGGCCAGCTCCGCCGAGGAAAGAAGACCGGGCATGTCCGAGTGGGGTCGGGCACCGATGAAGAGGATCCGGCTGGACACCCCGAGTTCCGACGCCAGCGTCTCGAGGCGTTTTCGCTCGGGTCCATCACCGACGAGCAGAACTTCAATGTCATGATGGCTGGCGATCAGGGGTACGGCTCGGACAGCAAATTCGACCCCATTCTTCTCGAACAATCGACGGGGCACAATGAGGCGCCGTTTGCCCTGCGTTGGCGGGATGGGGGAAGATGTTGACGGCCTGAAGATCGACGTCTCGACCCCATTCGTCACGGCCTGGACCGGGTGTCCGGGCGCCAGCGACTCCGCCACATGAGCGATCTGCCGACTCGCTGCGAGGTTCCCGTTTCCGGAAGCCACGAGCCTTCCCAGCAGGGTTTTCCACCCGGGGCGCGCTGCCAATCGCAGGAAGTGAGAGGTGTGCCACGTCGAGACGACCGGCGTTCCGGTCCGGGCTCGGGCTACGAGCATAGGGGGAATCGACTGGAAGGCCTGAGCGTGGAGGATGTCGGCACCCGCGGCAGCGACCATGGTCGTGGGCGTCGACCCGACAGCATGAGCGATCCACCCAGCCGGTGACTTGCCGGGAAACCACGTGCGGTGCACGTGGACACCGTCCATGAGCTCGACGCGGGGCGTGTCGGCGATGGAGCGCGATGTCACGACGTCAACGCGGTGACCTTGTTCCACGAGGGCTCGGCACAGGTAGTGCACATGGCTTTCCAACCCTCCCACTTCCGGAGGGTAGTACACGCAGTGCATCAGGATCCTCACGGTGCCGGACGCCCTGCGACCATGGCGGCAGAATGCCCAGACCAATCGCTGGTCTCGCGCGGTCGACCCAGGAGTACGGAGGCGACCACGTCGGCGATCCGAACTGCGGCCCTGCCGTCTCCATAGGGATTCAGCCCGCCCACGCGGGACCTCGAGAGTGCGTCCTTCGCTACCGAGACGATGAGCTCGATATCGGTTCCGACGAGGCGGGCGACCCCCGCTTCAATGCCCTCGGGGCGCTCCGTGACGTCCCGAAGGACGAGCACGGGTGTACCGAAGGTTGGAGCTTCCTCCTGTATACCGCCCGAGTCCGTGAGAATGAGGGCTGCGCGCTCCATGGCCACCACGGTGTCGACGTAGTCGAGTGGCCCTGTAAGATGAACGCGCGTGATGCCACCCAGTGCCGCATGGGCCGGGCCTCGAACACTGGGGTTGGGGTGCACCGGATAGACGACGTGGACATCCGGTTGAGCCTCAACGATTTGTCGTACCGCTGCGAAGATACGCTCGAGGGGAGCACCGAACGCTTCCCGTCGGTGTGCCGTCAGAAGAATCAGACGTCGATGATCCCCCGAATACAGGACGTCGGAAAGCGCGCGATTCGTAACGGAGTGGCGGTGGCCGGCTACCGTCAGCAGTGCGTCCACCACCGTATTGCCAGTCACGTGGATCGACCCTGCGGGGACGTTCTCTGCCAGAAGAAGCTCCCGGGCGCCGGGCGTCGGCGCGAAGTACAGGTCTGCGATCACGTCGGTCATCCGGCGGAAGACCTCCTCGGGCCACGGGGCATCCTTGTCCCCGCTCCGAAGGCCCGCTTCCACGTGCCCGACGGGTACACGTTCGAGAAAGCCCGCCAGAGAGGCGGCGAAGACCGTCGCCGTGTCGCCCTGCACGAGCAGAATGTGGGGCTGAAACTCTCGAATGACCCGCGTGAGGCCTTGAGCCGCTGCCGCGATCACGTCAGAGAGGCTCTGATCCGACTTCATGATCGCAAGATCGAAGTCCGGAACGAGGTCGAAGGCCCCCATGACGCTGTCGACCAGGGTCGTATGCTGACCCGTGAAGGCGATCCGGGATTCCAGGTCCGGAGTGTGGGCCCGCAGCGCGTGAAACACCGGAGGCATCTTGATGACTTCTGGCCGCGTCCCGACTACGAGGAGCACTCGCCCCATGGTCAGTGTCAGCTCCCCTTCTTTCGTCTTGCGTCCAACTCGTCCCGAACCTGCGCGACCTGTTCCGACACGAGCCCGAAGCCGAAGAGGAGGAAGCCAAGGGTCTCGAGGAGCATCACGAGGTAGAGCAGCGGACGGTAGCCCATAGGCGGAATGTAGGGCTCGAAGCCGAGCATCGGGTGCACGAAGCGCAGGTACACTGTGATCATCGTGACGATCAGCCCGAGGGCGGCGAGTGCGAGTCCGGTCCCACCGAAGAGGAGGAGGGGCTTGCGGGAGAAGAGCAGGAGGAACCAGACCGATACGAGGTCAAGAAGACCGATGAGGATGCGCAGGGATCCCCCGAACTTGGCCTCCCCTGCCCTGCGGGGGTGAAGCTCGACGTCGATCTCGGTGACGCTGGCACCGCGCGCATGCGCCAGCACGACGAAAAACCGATGCCAGTCATGCCGCAGTGCGAGTCCCTCGAGAACATCTGCCCGAAACGCCTTCATCGAATTCAGGTCAGATACCGGTACGTCGAAGATCCGCCGAGACAATCGGTTGTAGACCGACGACACGACCTTCTTGTCGTACGAGCCGACCTTCCTTCCGGTAACGATGTCCCAACCCGCGTCGAGACGTTCGAGGAAGCGCGGAATCTCGTCGGGCGTGTGCTGGAGATCCGCGTCGAAGAGCACGAGGAACGGCTCGGTGGCGGCCTCGGCCGCAGTCAGCATGGCCTCGGTCTTCCCGCGATTCGTCGGGTGGCGGATGACTCGGAAGCGATCCCAGCCGGCTGCCTCCTTCTCGGCGAGCTCGGCCGTGCCGTCGGACGAACCGTCGTCGATGAGCAGAACCTCTCCATTCAGGCCGTTTCGGTCGAAGGCGGCCTTCAACTCACGCACGAGATCGGGTACGACAGGTGCCTCATCGAACGCCGGAATGACGACGGTGAAGTCACGGCGCATCAGGGGATCCGCTCCATCGCTCAGACACGCTTGCGCATGCGGGCCGGCAGGATGCCGAGCTGATCCCGGTATTTGGCCACGGTGCGCCGAGCGATATTGACCCCCTCGGCCTGCAGCAGCGTTACGATCGCCTGGTCCGTGAGGGGCTTCTTGGAGTCCTCGTCGGACACCATGAGCTTGATCTTGTCCCTCACCCCGCGCGCAGAGATGTCTTCCCCGCTCGTCGTCGACAGGCCACTCGAGAAGAAGTACTTGAGGGAATACACGCCTCTCGGGGTCTGGACGAATTTCTTGTTTGTGACCCGGGATACCGTGGATTCGTGCATTTCGATGTGGTCTGCTACCTCACGCAGCGTCAGTGGCTTCAGGTACTGAACCCCACGCTCGAAGAAATCGCGCTGCCGATCCACGATGAAATGCATGACCTTCAGCATGGTCTGTCGGCGCTGTTCTATCGCCTGGATCATCCAGTTGGCCGAATTGAGTTTGTTGGCGATGAACTCCTTGTTTTCCCCAGTGAACGCCCGCTTGTCCCTGGCGACCTCCCGGTATGACTGAGAGATGCGGAGGCGGGGCAGACTCGTGTCGTTGGCGAAGACCATGTACTCGCCGTCGATCAGTTCGACAATCAGGTCCGGAATGACGTACTCCTCGGGAGCTGTCGAGTACTTGAGCCCTGGCTTTGGGTCCAGGTGGCTGATGGCGTCGGCTGCATCCTGCACCTCGATCGGTTTCACTCCAAGGGCGCGGGCGATGTCTGCCACATGCCGATTGATGAGAGCGTCGAAGTGGTCATCGACGATCCGGTACGCCAGTGAGTCCTCTTCATCCCTCTGTCGGAGCTGAATCAGGACCGACTCGCGCACGTCCCTCGCACCGACACCGGGCGGATCGAACCCGTGGATGACCGTGAGCATGCGCTCTGCCTCCACGGTCTCATACGGTCGAAAGGTCTCGGCTACCTCGGCCAGTTCCGAATTCCGCTCGTCCTCGTCAGCGATGTCAGCCGCCTGCCGGAGGAGCCCGGGGCGCACTTCATCAAGCCAATCGTTCAGACCGGCAACGCATTCCTCCGGAGTGCAGGCAAGCATGCCGTCATCATCGATGTTGCCGATCAACTCCTCACCCAGCCGAAGTTCGCGCTCGGAGATGGACAGAAGCGTCAGTTGGCCCTGGAGGTGGTCATGGAGATCCTGCGCCTCCACCGGAGTTGGCTCGAAGAATTCCCGATGCTCGTACTGTTCCCTTCGACCCCCGACATCGAACCCGTCGAGGAGAATCTCCTCCCAGTCGACCTGATCGTCTCCCATCGGTTCATCGATGGTGTCTTCCTTGAGTTCGACTTCCTTCTGGTCGTCGGCCTCCTGCATCTCGAGAAACGGGTTCTCGGAGAGCTGCTCCTTCAGGTGCATCTCCAGGTCCAGGAGGGGCATGTAGAGCAGCTCCATTGCCTGATACAGGCGCGGATTGATCCGCATCTCCTGCCGCAGTTGGGCGCTCTGGTAGAGCTTGGTATTGAACGAACTCATGCTTCCTCGTGGACCACGCGGCGCGGCACGTGGCGATGGACTGTCCGGCCGCCCCTCAGCCCCCCGGACGGGGGTACCTGCTCCTCATTCGGGCAGTCAACGCAGGTCCGAGATAGATCTCGGCCACCTCGTCATTCCACACCAGCTCAGAGACCGTGCCGCTTACTCTGATCCTGCCCTCATACATGATGTAGGCACGGTCCACGATCTCCAACGTTTGTTCGACGTTGTGGTCCGAGATGACCACTCCGATCGATCGGTCCTTCAGCCCACGCACGATTTCCTGAATGTCGTGTACCGCGATCGGATCGATCCCGGCGAACGGTTCGTCCAGGAGCATGAACTTTGGTCTCTGCACGAGCGCACGCGTGATCTCGAGCCGCCGGCGCTCGCCGCCGGAGAGAGAATAGGCCTTGCTGGCACGAAGGCCTGTCAGACTCAACTCGCCGAGCAGTTCTTCGAGTCGGGCCGATTCCTCCGAAGATTGAAGCCCCAGCGTCTCGAGGATCGCCATCACGTTATCCTCCACGGAGAGCCGCCTGAAGATCGAGGGTTCCTGAGCCAGGTAGCCCACGCCCTTCCGAGCCCGCTGGAACATGGGCGTGCGGGTCAACTCCTCGTCATCGAGGTGGACCGTCCCCGCGTCCGGCGCGATCAGTCCGACCATCATGTAGAACGTCGTCGTCTTCCCGGCACCGTTTGGGCCGAGCAGCCCCACGATCTCGCCCTGACGCACCGAGATCTTCACGTCGTCCACCACTCGACGCTTCTTGTACACCTTTGTCAGGCCCTCCCCGGAGAGCCGGCTGCCGCTCGCCCCCCCTGTCTCCTGGGCTGAGTCGGCGCCCGACGTTGCGTCTCGAGTCGCGGGTGACGTGTCGCTCGGAACAGCCGTGTCTGACTCGGCCATGCCGTGTTCTGTGGGAGCTTCGTTCATTGGATCCATGGGGGATTCCATGGCTGGGTCTCCATTCGTGCCCCAGACGGGGTGTCAGGGGAGGATCGGGGGAGGAGTTGCGGATCGAGACGGACACGGTCTGCCGGGGAATCGTCCACCATGATCGTGTCCACAACCGCAGTTGAATCCGAAGGTGTGATCGGGTCGGTCTGCGAGGTGTCCGGCTGAACGCGACGTTGGCGAGGTTCCAGGTGCACGCCCTGCGTCTGGCCGGACACCTCCATCTCCCGCACCTGGCGATTCTCCATCTGAATCCGGATCTCGCTTCCTACCACGTAGTGCACCGCGGGAGGATCCACACCGGGGTGGGCCATGGAGTCGCTGGGCGCCAGGCGGTACAGCGACCGCGCCCGCCCGATCGCCACGATGTCGTCCACCTCGAGGCGGCGCTCCGGTCGCTCATCATCGCCGGTGGAGGGAGCCGGACCGACCTCGCGAAAATTCACGATGACCGTGTCACCCTCGAGCCAGTCATTTCGCGCGATCTCGGGCAGGATATCCACCGTGAGGGAGTCACCGGCCTCGGATACGCTTCGGGCTGTCCCGGATGCAAACACACGCTCGAGAGTCTCGTTGGGCGCTCGTACTTCGAGGGAATCCGCTGTCAGGACGAAGTCCTGAACCTTCGCTTCGGGACGCTCATGATCCAGCGAATCGGCATTGATCGCTGCTGGGCCCACAATGGGTGTGGCGACCAGCCGATCGAGCCGGTTCTCCTCGAGGAACAGGAAGATCTGCGCAGACGTCAGCAGGAGATCTTCCCCCTCGAGACGTGCTGTTCGGCGGGCATGAATCTTTCGGCCCGTCGCACCCGGTGGGCTCATCGTAATCGTTCGCCCAGCGAGGTCGTACTCGTCGCTCACGACACGCGCATCTCCGTCGAGGAGAAGCCCCGTTCCCTCGGGGTCGTATTCTGCGGAGTCCGAGAATGCGACGAGCGAGTCTTGTCGGATTTCGACCTGTCCTGACGCCGTGAAGTAGCCGGTTCCGAGCAGGTAGATACGATCTCCGACCACTCGGTAAGGCGGGGACTGAGCGGGAGGGTCAACATCTTCCAGGACGCCCGTCCGAACCGAGTCCTGACCGTCGGCTCCCGCCGAGGCGATCGAGTCGGACTCAGGATCGAGGCGCGCAGGCTCGCTTCGTGCCGGGGTCAGAATCGCAACGGGACGCAGTCCGTCGTCGCCGGTAACGACGGTCATTTCGGCGACGTCGCGATAGCTCGTCTCCAGCAGATATACGAGACTCCCGTTCTCGATCGAGGACCCCTGCTCTTCGTCCGTGATCGTCAGGTTGCCCTCTGCCTGGAGTCGACCCTCGTTGGTAAAGTATCGGGCATCGTCCGCCCTGAGTTCCCGAAGCCCCTCCACGTACCGAACGCCACCAATGAGATGTGAGTAGCCGCGATCCGGGAACGCCTCCGCGGAGTCCGCCCAGATTTCGACTCCTCCGTCGCACAGAAAATGCGGGTTGGTGATGTACGTGATCCGCATCCCACCCACGGTAAGGGAACGCGTCAGATCGTTACCCGGAGCGATGAATTCACATCCCTCCTGGGCACTCAGTAAGCCCGGGACGACAATGAGCGCGAGAAGCGTCACCCGGACGACCGAGAATTGACGAGGAGTGCACATGGACGGGGATCAGGTCGCTGGGAGCTCTAGAAGACGCGCCGCGCCCCGCCTCTCATGTTCGCGATCGTGACGTTCTCGAATGCCATATCCGATTCGAACGCCGTGCCGCTGGTCACACTGCCGTCGCTCATGATCCGCGTCGTGAGGGAGTCGCTCCAGATTCGCTCGAGTCCGGGGTCGTAGTAGATCTCGGCACTCTCGATCCGGCTCGAGTCACCGTGAATGAGCAGGACCACATCTCCCCTGGCGACCATGCGGTTCGTTTCGCGATGCCAATCACCGAATGCTCCTGTAACGGTCGCGTTTTCGTTGCCAAGCTCATCGTAGAACACGATGGACATTTGACGGAGCATGGCCGTGGACGATTCCTCGAACACGTAGGCGGTGTCGGCCTCGACGCGGCCTTCCCGCACACCGCTGTTCGTCAGGAAGCTGATCATCCCGTAGGCGACATAGTCGGCTTCCATGGACTGCAGGTCGGCGTTCGCGACCGGTGTGCTGAGCTCACTCGAGCATGCCAGCAGTGCCAACCATGACAGCCCTGCCACCGCGCGTCGTCCCGGCTGCAGCCGATTCCAGTTCTTCATGTCAGATCGCTCCTGCCCTGATCAGATCGTGCAAGTGGACCATCCCCGCGAGACCTCCGTCTTCGCTGACAACCGGCAGGGCCATGATACCGTGGACCTCCATCCTACTCACAGCGGCCGCCCCGAGTTCATCAGCCGAGGCCGTGCGTGGATCCCGGGTCATCACATCCTCGACACTGCGGGTGAGGAAGTGATCATCGCGTTCCATGAGCCGCGTCAGGTCACCGGCGGTGACTACGCCCACGAGGCGTTTCCGGTCGTCGACGATCGGTACGGTTCCCCGCATCGCGGCGAGCGGACCGATGACGTCCCTCATTGTCGCGCCAACTGGAAGATACGGGTACTCGTGGCGCTCCATCACGTCCGAGACCCTCAGGGTCAGACGGCGACCGAGTGCGCCGCCAGGATGGAATTCCGCGAAGTCTTTCTGATCGAACCCCTTCATCTGCAAAACCGCCAGCGCCAGCGCATCGCCCATGGCCATTGCAGCTGTGGTCGACGACGTGGGCGCGAGGTCCATCGGACACGCCTCCTCCTGAACCGAGCAGTCGATCGCCACCGCAGCACTCATGGCGAGTTGGCTGCCAGAGGCTCCGACCAGGGCAATCATCGGCACACGGACCCGGGCAAGATACGTGACCAGGCCGGCCAGTTCCTCCGATCCTCCGGACTTGGAGACCAGAATCGCGACGTCGTCGGGGCGCACGATCCCGAGGTCCCCGTGCAGAGCCTCCACAGGGTGCAGGAAGGTGGCCGGAGTTCCGGTGGACGTGAGGGTGCCCGCGAGTTTTCGCGCAACATGGCCGCTCTTTCCGATCCCGCACGTGATGACTCGCCCAGTGGCGCCTGCTACCAGCGTGCAGGCTCGAACGAAGTCATCGTCGAGGCGGGCTTCAAGCGCCGCCACTGCCCGGGCCTCGAGCGTGAGGACCCTGCGGCCCTCGGCGATGATGTCTGCCGGGTCGGTCATGGGGTACTTCGTTCCGTCACGTACGCTTCAACGATTCGGTCAAGATCGCCTCGGGCCGACAGCAACGCGTCGCAGAATTCCCGGACAGCGCCGTGGCCTCCGATCTTTCGGGATTGCCATGTTGCGATGGACGCGAGGGGTGCCGTGGCGTTGGCGACCACGGCCTTGAGTCCTACCCGGCGCATCACGGCGAGGTCGGGGATGTCGTCGCCGATCATCGCCACCTCATCCCAGGCGATGCCTCGTTCGTGGAGGAGGCCTTCGACGACGTGGAGTTTCCGCGCATCAGCCACCTGATAGCACCCCTCGATCCCCAGCTCAGCGATGCGGATGGACGTCGCCCGCGATACGCGTCCTGACACAACGACCACCTCGAGCCCCGCCCAACCGAGCATTTTCAACCCGATGCCGTCCTGGATGTCGAAGCGTTTGAGCTCGACGGGCTCCCCACGGTCCGGGGCTCCCACATACACGCCACCGTCGGTCAGCACGCCGTCGACGTCGAAGATCACGAGGCGGATCTGGCGGGCGAGGTCCGCGGGGATCGTTGGGAAGTCGCTCGTCATTCGCTGTCAGCCCCGGTCGGCGTGCGGGGACCCGAGGGCCGACCGAATGGAGAGTACATCGCTCATCACGTCGGCGAGGCGATCGAGCGGGAGCATATTCGTCCCGTCCGACGGCGCCTCAGCCGGATCAGGATGCGTTTCGAGAAACAGCCCGTCACACCCGGCGGCCACAGCTGCGCGGACCAGAGCTGGAATGTGCTCAGGATCCCCACCGCTCGACCCGGCGGCGAGGCCTGGGCGCTGCACTGAGTGTGTCCCATCGAAGATCACCGACGCGCCGCACGATGCTCGGATCCTCGCGAACGACCGCATGTCGACAACGAGGTCTCCGTACCCGTGAACGCTTCCGCGCTCGGTGACGATGACCTCCCGAGCTCCGGATACACGTACTTTCTCGACGGCCGCGGTCATCTCTTCGGGCGCCATCCACTGGCCTTTCTTGAGATTGACGGTCTTTCCGGTGTGGCCCGCGGCGACCAGGAGATCCGTTTGGCGGCAGAGAAACGCCGGGATCTGAACCACATCGACGATCTCTCCCACGGGACCGGCCTGCTGTGGCTCGTGGATGTCGGTCAGGAGTGGCAGGCCCGTTTCCGACTTCACTGCCTGGAGTCGCTCGAGCCCCGGCTTCAGGCCAGGTCCTCGAGGCGACTCGATTCGAGAGCGATTCGCCTTGTCGAAGGAACCCTTGAAGACGATCGGGATGCCGAAGTCGACAGATAACCGCGCCAGAGTACGGGCAACCCGCAGGTTGAGGTCGTCGCCCTCGAGAGTGCACGGGCCGGCGATGAGGGTGAATGCATCGAACATGCTACAGGGTACCCCAGAGGCGGGTGCAGAGGGTCATGAAATCATGAGTTGGCCGACTGTTCCACCGGTGAGAAGCGGTCCTGCGCCGCATGCCTCCTCGCGGCTTCAATGAATGACGCGAACAGTGGATGGGGTCGAGTCGGCCGACTCTTGAGCTCCGGGTGGAACTGGCCTGCGACGAACCACGGGTGATCACTGATCTCGATCATCTCGACGAGCCCTCCATCCGGTGATGTCCCGCTGATCGTGAGCCCGTGCTCCGTGAGCAGGTCCCGGTACGCGTTGTTCACCTCGAACCGATGCCGGTGGCGCTCGGATATGTCGGATTCGCCGTAGATATCCCGGGAACGACTCCCCTCCACCACCGAGCATGGGTAGGCGCCGAGTCGCATCGTGCCGCCCATGCGCGTGACCTGAAGCTGCGAGTCGAGCAGGGCGATCACGGGATGAGGGGAGTCGACCTCGAATTCGGTCGAGTGCGCCCCAGTGAGGCCGCAGACATTTCGGGCGTACTCGATCACCGCGCACTGAAGGCCGAGGCATATGCCGAAGAACGGCATCTCGTGCTCCCGTGCGTATCGGATCGCTTCCAGCATGCCCTCTACGCCACGCGGGCCAAATCCACCGGGGATGAGAAGACCATCATACCGGGCCAGGCGCTCGATACCTTCCCCGTCCGTGAACGTCTCAGACAGCAGCCAGTCGATATCGACCTTCACGTCGTTGGCGATGCCTCCGTGGATGAGGGCCTCCTGAACCGACTTGTAGGCATCGATCAACTCCGTGTACTTCCCGACGACCGCAATGCGCGCCTCGCCCGAAGCCGGGTGCTGTACGCGCCGCACTGTGTCCGTCCAGACCGTGAGGTCGGGTTCTGGGAGCCCGGAGAGACCGAGAAGCTTCAGTACGACCTCGTCCGCACGCTGGCGCTTGAGTGCGAGGGGGACCTCGTAGATCGTCGGAAGATCCGGGGACTCCAGGACTGCGTCGGTGTCGACGTTGGTGAACAGGGCAATCTTCTTCTTGATGTCCTTGGAGAGCGGCTGCTCCGTTCGGCAGATGAGCATCTGAGGCTGGATCCCGATTTCCATCAGTTCCCGCACGGAATGCTGCGTGGGTTTCGTCTTCAGCTCTCCCGCGGCGGCGAGGTAGGGTACGAGCGTCAGATGGACGAAAATCGCATTCTCTCGCCCGACGTCCACGCGACACTGCCGGATGGCCTCGAGAAACGGAAGCGACTCGATGTCGCCGACGGTCCCACCGATTTCCGTGATGACGACGTCATTGTCCTCCGAAAGTCGGCTGATCGCCTCCTTGATCGCATCGGTGATGTGGGGGATGACCTGAACGGTCGAGCCCAGATAGTCCCCTCGACGCTCCTTCTCGATGACGTGCTGATAAATGCGGCCCGTCGTGATGTTGTTGTTCTGCGAGAGAGATTCGTCGATGAACCGCTCGTAATGGCCGAGGTCGAGATCAGTCTCTGCCCCATCGTCGGTGACGAAGACCTCACCATGCTGATAGGGTGAGAGGGTGCCGGGGTCCACGTTGATGTACGGGTCGAACTTCTGAAGTGTGACCCGCAGGCCACGCTCCTTGAGCAACCGTCCGATGGATGCCGCGGCGATTCCCTTGCCGAGAGAGGAAACCACACCTCCGGTGACGAAAATGTATTTGGTGGGGTGCTCGCTGGATTCGGCCATGGGGTCAGACGGCTGTGGGTTGGGTGAGTCGACTCAACTGTTCTTCCATACGTGCGACATCGGTCGGCGTATCGACACCGCCGGCGGCGGCTCCGACCACGGACAGTCCAATGCGAAGCCCCGCCTCCAGAGGGCGGAGTTGCTCGAGGGCCTCGATTTGCTCCATCCGGGACGGTTTCAGAGAAACCCAATCATTCAGGGCTGACCTGCCGTAAGCGTACAGACCGATGTGCCGCAGGAAGGGTGCCTCGCAAAGCTCCTCTGAAGACGGATGCCCACCCCGGACATGGGGGATGGGAGCGCGAGAAAAGTACAGGGCCCTCCCCGAGGTAGCCCGAACGACCTTTACCACCGACGGATCCGCCAGACTTTCCAGCGTGCGCAGAGGGGTGGCGCATGTACCGACCTGCCACCCGTCTTGTCGAACGAGGTCGACTGCGCTGCGGACATGCCCACCTTCTACGAGGGGTTCGTCCCCCTGCACATTCACGATCACCTCGAAGTCCCGGTAACGCGGCATGTTCGCAACCTCCGCGACGCGATCGGTTCCCGAGGGGTGCTCCGGTGCGGTCAGTTCGACCGGGGCGCCCAGAGCCCGGCATACATCGGCCACCTCAACGGAGTCGGTGGCAACCAGCGCATGGTCAAGCACCGAAAGGCACCGAACCCTGCGCCATACCCACTCGATCAGGGGCTTCCCGAGAAGTGGGTGAAGAGGCTTCCGGGGGAGTCGGGTGGAAGAGAGCCTGGCCGGAACGACCCCGAGAACCTCACCGCTCATGCGGCGACCGGGAGCGCGAATACCTGGGGCGGAGAAGATCCATTCACGCTTTTCAAGCTACCCAAGGTTCAGCAGTGAAGGAAGTTCTGGAGGAGTCTCGATCCATGGGCACTGAACAGGGATTCCGGGTGGAACTGTACCCCCCAGAGGGGTAGCGAGCCGTGGCGCATCGCCTGAACCTCGCCGTGATCCTCGGGCGAGGTGCTCCATGCCACCGGCACCAACGTTTCCGGTAGAGCGCTCGCGTCGGTGACGAGCGAGTGATACCGGGCCGCATCGAACGGGCTGGGAATCCCCTCGAAAATGCCTCGCCCGTCATGGCGCACGAGCCCGGTTTTCCCGTGCATCGCTCGGCTGGCGCGCACCGTGCGACCACCAAAGGCTTCGCCGAGGCTCTGATGCCCGAGGCAGACTCCCAGCATGGGGACGCCCCGTTGACCGAAGAACTGGAAGGCTGCGACGCTGATTCCTGCCTGCGTCGGTGAACACGGCCCCGGAGACACCACGATCCGAGTTGGCCTCATGGCCTCGAGTTCGCCAAGGGTGCACTCGTCGTTCCGTACCACGACCGGTGTTGCCCCGAGGGCCCCGAGATCCTGCACGAGGTTGAACGTGAAGGAGTCGTAGTTGTCGATGACGAGGAGCATGTGGTCGAATGTAGTGACGGAGTCCCTTTCCGGGGACCAGTCGGGTGGCGTCACGTGTAATCAACGCGGGATCGTGTTCATCCGCCCACATCCCACCTGCTCTGGAGACTCCACGCGTGTTCACCCGCTGCCTCGTGTGTGCTGCCCCGTTTGCGGCCAACGGGGTGCTCGAGCGCATGCCCTTGGGACGCCGACTGGCCTTCGATCCGGGTCGCGGGCGTCTTTGGGTTGTCTGTCGATCTTGCCGCCGCTGGTCCCTGATGCCGATCGAGGACCGCTGGGAGGCCCTGGAGGAACTTCAGCAGCATTTCGTCGACGGAGTCGTGGTTCTGGCCCAGACCGAGAACATCGCGCTTCTGAGGGCCGGCCCGTTGGAACTCGTCAGAGTCGGGGGCGCGGGCCGGACCGAAGAGGCGTGGTGGCGCTATGGCAGCGAGCTCCTGACGCGAAAGAGGAACTGGAACAGGCTGGGAATCGCGGGCAGGATCGCGGCCGGAGCGGCCGTCGCGGGTGGGTGGGCCGCAGGCGGGCTCTCCATGCTCGGAGTATGGCTCATCATGGGGCATGGACGCACGAACTTCCGGGATGGAGCCCGCTGGCTCCGGTTTGGACGCTTCGCGTGGCAGGGTCGTGCCTCCTGCGCCGCGTGCGGTCATGAGCTCGGAGTCATTCGCTTCAGCGACCGCAACTCTCTGGGTATTTTCGCCGCGCCGGACGGCGGGGAGATCGAAATCGTGTCCCGGTGTCCCGGATGCGGTCTCTACCGAGGGGCCGGGTTGCACCTGAAAGGCGACGAAGCCGGGCGGACACTCCGTCGCGTCCTCGCCTTTCACCACTTCGCAGGTGCGTCCGAGCAACGGGTAGCGCGGGCTACCCGCTTGCTCGAAGAGGCAGGTTCGGCGCGCGATCTCGCCCGAATCGTCGTGCAGGGTGGCAAGAGGCTTGGAGACCTTCCCCGTACAGGTGCGATCGCGCTGGAGATGGCTGCGATCGAGTCTATGGAGCAGACCCTTCTCCAGCTGGATGTCGCCGAGTTGAGAGCGCGCTGGCGCAGGGAAGAGGAATTGGCGGCGATCAGCGACGGTGAATTGACCCCACTGCCCTCTCCGGGTCCGCCGCCGCGCGCCTCACATCCGACTGATCAGTAGTCGACAGGTCGCAGGTAGAATTCACCGATCGCGCTCGAAGACAACAATGCGACGGTCGGCAACTCGCGTTTCCAGTGGGTCGATTCCAGTCGGCGCCGAACGGTCTCGACTGCGGCCGGATCGAAGCCCAGTCGATGTACATCCTCGACGAGGTATCCACGCGTCAGCCAGAACAGTATGGGATCGGCGTCGTGGTAGGAAATTCCGAGCTCGTCTTCGTCATTGACACCCCGCACCAGGTCGGCGGTTGCCGGTTTGTCGATGATCTCGGAGGGTACGCCGAGGTGACGCGCGAGCGCCCAGACCTGGGTCTTGAAGAGGTCTCCAAGGGGATTGATTGGGGGCGAGTCGTCTGCATGCCACGTGAAATACCCGAGCAGCCTCTCACTCTTGTTCCCGGTTCCGAGCGGAAGAGCCTGAAGTCGGGCGGATTGATCGAAGAGAACGATTGCCCGCAGCCGAGCCATCAGATTGCCTTTCCTGAGCGGTGAAATCTCGGGCTCGTACTCTTCCACGTACCGATCCACGGGCTCCGTGATCTCGATGGTCCGAGCATGAGCCCCGGTGGCCGCCAGTGCCAGGTCGGCATGATCGAGACTCTCCTGGCTGGAGCTGCGGTACGGAAGACGGAATCCGAACACGTTCTCCGGACCGAGGGCCCGGCATGCCAGGGCCAGGGAGACCGCCGAGTCGACCCCCCCTGAGACACCGAGGACGACACGTTCGAACCCGCGCCTTCGCTGTACCTCCTCGCGAATGAACTCTACGAGAGTCCGCTCGACGAGCTCGACGTCAATCTGGAGATCCACCTCCGACATCGAGGCCGCGTTCGTGCTACGGTCCTCCTGTATCCTGCCAAATCCACCCGGCCGCCCAAGGTCTTCGGAGTTCGAGCGGGCGGGACTCCCCCTCCGACCGGTCACCCGGGCCAGGGACTGCTGGAGGTGGGGAAGCACCTGCTCGAGATCGGACAGCAGTGGGCTTGCTGCGCGAGCGCGGTCGATCGAGCGTGGGTCCAGGGTGGCCGCAACGCTGGACTCTTCGAACAGTGGCCCGCGCGCCAGCTCTGCTCCGTCCGGACCGAACGCAGCCGAGCCTCCCGGGAAGATCTTTCCTCCTTCCGATCCGACAAGTTGCGCGACGAGGCAGAAGACGCCGTGTTCCAGCGCCAGCTGAGGAGCGATGCGGTCCCAGTCCCGAAGGTTCTTGGGTCGTCCCGTCTCGGATGGTGTGAAGTCCCGCGCAGGGGAGGCGGACACGATCACCACGAGTTCGGCGCCGTCGAGAGCCAGGATGGCCCCCGGCGTCGAATGCCACGCATCTTCACAGATCAGCATTCCCAGCCGACCAAATCGCGTGTCGAATGCTCGGACGTCCGTCCCGGGCTCCACGAACCGAGCCTCATCGAAGACGCCGTAGGTCGGCAGGAACATCTTCCTGTGCACGTGGCGAGCCTCGTAGCCGCGATCCGTGTGCTCCAGGTAGGCTACACTGTTGTAGAGCCGGCGCTTCCACCGCTCGTAGAAGCCGAGGATCACGTCCGGGGCACCCGAGACGGGGGCTCCGAGCGCGTCGGTCACGTCGTCGAGAGAGCGGGCCGCCTCAGCCACTCCGCCCTCGAGGAAGTACCCGGAGAGAACCGCTTCAGGAAAAATGATCAGGTCCGATTGGTCTGCCTGCGCTCGGATCCGCTCTCCTACCCGACGGAGGTTGACATCGACATCCCCCTTCACCGGCTTCAGTTGCTCCAGTGAGATCCTGAGAGGGGAGCGCTCCTGATCTTGTTTCATCGGGGACTCGGACGTATCGGTGTTGGATCTGGCCTGCGGAACGACCGCCACGCTCGAAGATACCCCCTCGCATGCGCATGGTGCAGGTGCCGCGAGCGGTGCATACCTCCCGGGTGCGGGACGATTCGCCGAGGAACGACGGTGTGCTCCGGGGTTACAGAACTCGATTGATGATGACGACCCGGATGGGACGAATGACCAAGAACCCCGCGACTCTTCTGGCAATCTGCTTGCCGCTCGCCACTTCAGCGGTTCAGGCGCAGACGATTGAGCCTCGCTCGCCCGAGGCGCCTCCCGAGGTCGACGTTCTGGCGAGTGCCGTGAATGCAATCTCCCGGATGCACATGGAGTCGTTCACCGATTCAACGCTCTGGGAAGCTGCGATCGACGGGATGATTAATGCGCTGAATGATCCCTATGCCGAGCTGTTCACCCCGCAGGAGGCGGAGGCCTGGGAGGAGGACACGACGGGCAACTACTCCGGTATCGGCCTCCAGATCACGCTTCTGAACGAGGAGATCACAGTCACCGCGGTCTTCCGAGGCTTTCCGGCGAGCGAACACGGGATTTCGGTCGGAGATGTGATCGTCGGTGTCGACGAGCACGATGCGTCGGATTGGGGGACGGATATGGCAGCGGACTCGATCCGTGGCCCCGTCGGGACCGACGTGGAAGTCCGGATCAAGCGGGTCGGGTACGAGCGCCCCATTCCCTACACGATCACGCGGGAGGAAGTGCACGTCCCGGCCGTCACCTGGGGTGTGCTGGACACCAATATCGGATATGTCATCATGGATCGGGTGGCTCGGAACGCTGCGCGTGAGATGAACGAGGCGCTCCTCGAGCTGGAGAATGCCGACGGGCTGATCATCGACCTCCGGCGCAATCCGGGGGGATTCCTCGACGAGTCATTGATGCTCGCTGACCTCTTCCTGGCACCCGGGTCCACCCTTGCGAGCACGGTCCAGCGTGTGCCCGGGGGAGCCGCCGACCAGCCGGAGACGGACTCGTACGGAGACCGCTGGCCAGTGCAGGTACCGGATTTGCCGATCGTCATCCTCGTAGACGAGTTCACTGCGTCCGGCGCGGAAATTCTCGCTGGAGCGCTCCAGGATTACGACCGCGCCGTCGTCCTCGGTGAGCGCACGTTCGGAAAGGGCGTCGTGCAGACGGTGATGCCGCTGCCGTACGGACGCCGCCTGCGCTTTACCACCGGCTCGTGGCTGACGCCGCTCGGGCGCTCGCTCCAGCGTGCCCGGGACCGTCAGGGAGTACCGATCCCCGAGGTCGTCGACTCGCTTCCCCGCGTTCAGACCGCTCAGGGGCGTTCCCTGATCGACGGCGGTGGCGTTTTTCCAGATCTGGTGATCGAGGACGACACCCTCACACTGAGCGAGCGTGACTTCATCCGGGAATCGAACGAGGCACAGTTTCCTCTGGGGTTGAGGATCGCCGAATTTGGTTTTCAAGCCGCCGCGGCTCGACGCGAGGCCGACCAGCGGTCGAGCGTGACGCCGGAGGAATTCGAAGGGTTTGTGGCGTCACTCAGGTCCGAGGGCCTCGAAAGCAACCTTCTGGATGATGAGGGTGTTCGCGCCTACCTCCGCTGGCGAACCGAACTCGCGACTGCCCAGCGCATGAACGACATCGCGGCGGAAGCGGACGTTCGCACCCGACGTGATCCTGTCCTGACGGAAGCCATCCGACTGCTGCAAAGCACGACGACGCAGCAGGAGCTCTTTCGGGCCGTCGATGGGAATCCCGCCGCCACCCAGGGACCCGCGGGAGGCTTCTAGAGCCGGCTCGTCCTTGCGAGCCGCTGCCGTGACTCACTGCCGGGGGTGGTACCGGCGGTGAACCGCGCGGAGATGTGCGCGGTCCAGGTGGGTGTAGATCTGGGTTGTCGAGATATCGGTATGCCCCAGCAGTTCCTGCACAGCCGCCAGGTCGGCTCCACCCTCGACAAGGTGGGTTGCGAACGTGTGCCTCAGGGTGTGCGGAGAGATGCTTCGGGGAATCCCGGACCTCTGAGCAGCTCTCCGGACCACCGTCCAGATGGATTCCCGGCGTATCGGGGTTCCTCGAGCGTTTAGGAAGACTCGACCTGCGCCCTTCCCCTTATCAAGAGAGGGCCTCACATCGCGCAGGTATCGCTCCACGCTCCTCAGTGCCGGGCCGCCGAGGGGCACCAGTCGCTCCTTCGATCCCTTGCCGAATACGGTGGCGAAACCCTCCTCCAGATCGAGGGCTGCGATCCGAAGCTCCACGAGCTCGCTGACCCTGACACCGGTCGCATACAAGACCTCGAGTATGGCGCGGTCCCGCCAGTACAAACGATGGCCTGGATCAGGAGATTCCAGCAGACGATCGACCTCGTCCCGGGAGAGGAACTCAGGCAGGGTTCGATCGACACGAGGCGATTCGAGCCGGTCGGTCGGGTCCGTATCGAGCACGCCTTCGGCCAAGAGGAAGCCGAAGTAGGTACGTACCGCCGATTGCGCTCTTCGGATCGAGGTGGGCGCCAGGCCCTGCTGCTTCAGTTCATAGACCCATTCGCGCAGCAGACGCACGTCGATCGCCGCGGGGTTCGTGATCTGCGTCCGGGACAGCATGGATACCCAACGGGCCCGATCGCGACCGTATGCTACGACGGTACGCTCGGACAGGCCCCGCTCGAAGGTCAGGTAATCTTCGAATTGCTCGAATCGAAATGCGGCGGGAGCGTCGGGCATGACACTCTTCATTCGACTCGCCCGGGTTGTCGGGTCCGGTGCCACCAGACGCCAATGAGAAGGACAACCGCTCCGGCCACCACCGACAGACTTCGGTTGACCTGTCCCAGGGTCCTCTGGAGCAGCGCAAGATTCTCTCCCGCGCGGAGGCCCAGGTAAACGAGTCCACCGTACCAGATGGCGGAGGCAGTGCCGATCGCAACCAGCGTGCGCTGCCATGGGTGCCCTGCGACGCCGGCGAAGACGGGCACAACCGCCCGAACACCCGGAAGGAAGCGTGACAGGAAGAGCGCCGGGCTGCCCCAGCGGCCGTAAAAGCGTTCCAGCAGTCGCATCTGGTGCGCCTTCAAGACATGCGTACCGATCCCTCCTTCAAAGAAGGCGATTCCACGCGTGCGACTCATCCAGTACACGAAAAACGCACCGGCAACGTTGAATGACCACGTTCCGAGGAAGATTCCCAAGGCACTCAGATGACCCGCTCCGGCGAATAGCCCACCGATCGCAACGAAGGTGTCCGCCGGGATGGGCGGGACGATGTTTTCCAGTCCGGCTCCGACGGCCAGAAGCAGATAGAGCGTGCCGTCGGGAAGGCTACCAATCCAGACAACGATGTCGGTCATGGACCGTCGACCGGAGCTACCCTGAACACGAGATCTGCCGACGACGGCGTGAGGCGCGGGGTGGCACCGTCATGGGAACCCCGGGCCCAGCGGCAAGGCTACGGACCTTCCACGAGGGCGACCGCATGAACTGCGAGGCCCTGCCCTGCTCCGATCCAGCCCATGCGCTCGTTGGTCTTGCCCTTGAGCGAAATCGAGCCGATCGGGATGGCCATCACCTCCGCAAGGCGTGCACGCATCGCATCTACATGCACGCTGATCCGGGGGGTCTCACAGACGACGGTGACGTCCACGTTGACCACGCGCCGACCCGAATCATTCAGAATGGTCGAGGCGGCTTTCAGCAACTCCATGGAATCCGCACCCTCCCACTCGTCGTCACTCGGAGGAAAATGACTGCCGACGTTTCCAAGGGCCGCCGCACCGAGGATCGCATCGATCACGGCATGAGCGACCGCGTCTCCGTCGGAATGTCCGGTCAGCCCGGCGTGGTTCGGGACGAGGATGCCACCGAGAATGAGGGGACGGGCATCGTCGAAGCGATGAGAGTCATACCCGAGCCCTACCCGAAACGGTGTACTCAGGCCCAGCCCCTCAGTGCGAGACACACGTTGTGTCCACCGAATCCAAACGAGTTCGTGAGGGCGAGATCGACTTCGCGGTGCATCGTGCCCCCGTGCGCGTACTCGAGATCGCATTCCGGGTCAGCCCCCGAGAAATTGATCGTGGGAGGGATGTGACCCGTTCGGCACACCATGATCGACACGATCGCCTCGAGCGCTCCTGCTGCACCGAGAAGATGCCCGGTCATGGACTTCGTCGAGGAGACGACGATTTCATGGGCCCGGTCGCCGAGCACCTGCTTGATGGCTTCCGTCTCGATGGCGTCGGCCATCGTGGATGTCCCATGCGCGTTCACGTAACCCACGTCCGCGGCGTCCGCACCTGCGTACCCCATGGCCATGCGCATGGCGTGTTGCGCGCCATGGCCGCTCGGTGGCGGAGCAGTGATGTGGAATGCATCGGCACTCAGGCCATAACCCACGACTTCCCCCAGAATCGTCGCACCGCGCCGCTCGGCATATTCGAGCGATTCGAGGATGACCGCGCCGCCGCCTTCACCCATCACGAACCCATCCCGGTCCAGGGAAAATGGGCGGCTCGCTCCTGCGGGGTCGTCGTTGCGAGTCGAAAGGGCTTTCATGGAACTGAAGCCCGCGTACGTCATCGGCGTGATGGTCGCCTCGGCTCCACCCGCGACCATGACGTCCGCGTCGCCATGGCGGATGTGGCGCATGGCATCACCGATGGCGTGGGCGGAGGATGCGCAGGCCGATACCGTAGCATAATTGGGACCGCGAAAGCCCCACCGGATGGAAATGAGCCCTGCCGAGATGTCGGGAATGAACATCGGGATGAAGAAGGGACTCACCCGACCCGGCCCTTTTTCGATCAGCTTTCGATACTGTTCCTCGAACGTGCCGATGCCCCCGATTCCGCTTCCGAAAATGACTCCGAATCGCTCCGGGTCACTTCCGTCCGGCACTCCCTCGAGCCCGGCCTGCGCCAGCGCCTGGG
The DNA here is from genome assembly GCA_038120095.1 of Gemmatimonadales bacterium. GTDB lineage: Bacteria > Gemmatimonadota > Gemmatimonadetes > Longimicrobiales > Gaopeijiaceae > UBA2589. Next base: position 1,917 of record JAYOKZ010000022.1, on the reverse strand, counting down.
CAGCCGCGGCCACGGCAAACTGGGACACGCGATCATGCCTTTTGACCTCCCGGCGGTCGAGATAGTCGAGCGGGTCGAAACCCTTCACCTCACAACCGATACGGCATGCGTACTCATCTGTCGCATCAAAGTGAGTGACGGGTCCGCCTCCGCTCGCTCCGGCCAGCAAGCTGTCCCATGTCGACGCGACATCGTTGCCGACGGGGGACACCAGTCCCATGCCGGTCACCACGACGCGGCGGAACGCTCCGTCTGCCATGTTCGGCTTCCCCTCAGAACCGCCCGACGACGACACGTCCTGGCGACGTCAGCTCGATGCGTGCTCGTTGAGGTACCGAATCGCGTCCCCCACGGTCCGCATTTGCTCAGCATCCTCATCGGGAATGTCGATTCCGAATTCCTCTTCGAAGGCCATGACGAGTTCAACGGTGTCGAGCGAATCCGCCCCCAGGTCTTCGACGAAGGATGCCTCGTCCGTCACCTTCTCGGACTCGACCCCGAGCTCATTGATGATGATCTCGCGGACCCGCGCGTCGGTGCCCTCGCTCATGATACCTCTCCGTGGAAATGAACTTCAGTGATGTGAGTGACCCTGGTAGCAGCCAAGGGCAAAACTACATAGCCATCCCGCCATCGACCGCTATAATCTGGCCGGTAATGTAGCTTGCTCCCGGCCCAACGAGAAACCTTGCTACCCCGGCGATCTGGCTGACTTCTCCCAGGGCTCCCAGGGGGATCTGATCGAGGAGCCGATTCACCTGGTCGTCGGTCAGTTCATCCGTCATATCCGTGCGGATAAACCCGGGCGCGATCGCGTTACACCGGACTCCCCGCGGGGCTAATTCCTTGGCCACGCTTTTCGTGAGACCGATGAGGCCTGCCTTGGATGCTGCATAGTTGGCCTGCCCCGCGTTGCCCATCAGGCCAACCACGGAGGTGATGTTCAGAATCGATCCTGACCTGCGCTTCATCATTCCTCGGGTCACGGCGCGAGTGAAGTTGAATGCGCCTTTCAGGTTAGCGCCGATGACCTCATCGAACTCCTCATCACTCATCCGCATCAGGAGGTTGTCGCGGGTGATCCCCGCATTGTTCACCAGAATCGCAACATGCCCGAGACGCTCCTCGACGAGAGCGAGGGCCTCTGCGACCTGACGCGGATCCGCCACGTCACATGCCAACCCCGTATGGCCATTGCCCGGAAGGCTCTTTGCTACCGCAGTCGCGGCATCACCCGTTCGACTGATCACGGCGACCGATGCTCCTGCTCGAGCCATCTCTTCAGCGATCCCGCGGCCGATCCCCCGGGAACCACCCGTAACGATCGCTACGGCACCCTCGAGTTCTTGAATGCTCATCAGGCCTCCTCCAGACCTTTGAAGTCGGCGGGCTCGCCCACCGCGATGCAACGTGAACCCTTGGCGTTCCTCCGATTCAAGCCCGAGAGAACCTTGCCAGGCCCCACCTCCATGAAGCGATCTACGCCGGACGCCTGGATAGCCGCTACACTCTCGGCCCATCGTACCGGTGAAGTCAGCTGCCGAACCAGCAGCTCGCGCGCTCGGGCACCCGTCGTCACAGGCTGGGCGGTCACGTTCGAGATCACCGGAAAGGTGGGATCCGCAAAATGGATATCGTCGAGGAAGTCACGCAGGCCCGCTGCCGCCGGCTCCATCAGCGGTGAGTGGAACGCGCCCGAGACGTTCAAGCCCACCGCCCGCTTCGCCCCGGCCTTCCTCGCATGCTCGATCGCCTCCTCGACACCGGATAGGTCACCGCTGACCACGACCTGGCCCGGGGAATTGAAGTTCGCCGGGACACAGACTCCTTGCGTCACACGCGCGCAAACGCCCCGCACTGCCTCGTCGTCGAGGCCCAGGATCGCTGCCATGGTACCGGGACGCGACTGGCCGGCCT
>JAYOKZ010000021.1:34781-48362 GCA_038120095.1 Gemmatimonadales bacterium | reverse complement strand
GGCCAACGGACGCATAGAGCCCCCGGCGCCAGGTAGGCCGCTCCCGGCGTCTCCGCTCTCGGGCACTGTTGTCGTGAAGTTCGCTCATCGTGGTCTCGACCCTCTACTACAGGTACGCCCTTCGACGAGTTTCCGCTCGCTCTCGACGTCGTGGCTCGTCGAACAGCGATCGGTGCGGTGGTGGCCCTGATCTCGTCCTCAGAACGGAAAAGGGCCCCGAAGTGCGTGCACCCCGAGACCCTCGCGACCCCTGGATCTGTGGCTTGGCTAATGAAGCTACGGGGTCGATGTCCGATGGATTAGATGTTAAGAATCGGGACGGTTCCGTCAAGGCTTCTGTTCAATAAAAACATGAACACGAATTGATCACTGGGGTGCAGCGAAATTTGCGCGGACCGCGGAGGGGGCTGGAGCCCTGCTGGCAACAGGCCCGCATGCTGGTGAGTCCGCGTGAGCGCCCTACCGACATGTTCATTGGCAGTCGAACGCGCACATCGGGCTTCGCCCCGACTCATGGCCTCGGTACCTTTTGGCAAGGAAGACGCTCGAGGGCCACGCATCCGGCCGCGGGCCGTTCGTCTCAACTCAGGCTCCACCCTATGGCACCGGCGGACGCCATCATCACTCAGACCAGCCATCGTCCCATTCGGGCCTTCTACGAGCTCACGAAGCCCGGCATCGTCGGCTATGTGACCTTCACGGCCGGGGCGGCCGCCTTCGTGGCGAGCCGGGGACGGATCGACGTCGCCCTCGCCTTGCACACGATGGTCGGAACGGGCCTCGCGACCGCCGGTGCGCTCACCCTCAATCAGTTCGTCGAGCGTGACGTCGATGCCGTCATGCAACGCACTCGCGGTCGCCCTCTGCCCACCGGACGCGTCACACCCGCCACGGCACTCACCTTTGGAAGTGTTCTGTTGCTGACCGGGCTCGCCTACCTCGCCCTTACACTCGGTGTCCTGCCGGCATCGATCACGGCTGTGAGCGGACTCATGTACCATGGGGTCTATACACCCCTCAAGACCCGCTCCTACGTCGCGACGCTTGCCGGAGCCGTGCCCGGCGCCTTGCCGATGCTCATTGGATGGACTGCGGTCACAGGCTCATTCGACGCGGGTGGCCTCGCCCTGTTCGTGATCGGGTATCTGTGGCAGCTGCCCCATGTTCTGGGCCTCGCGTGGATGCTGAGGGAGGACTACGCGAAGGTCGGCTTTCGGCTGATCCCGGAAGGAGGAGCACGTTCGATCGGAACACAGATGGTCGCGTCCACCCTCTTGTTGATCCCGGCCAGCTGGACCCCTGCGATCCTCGGGTTCACGGGCCTTCCCTACGTCGTCGGAGCAAGCCTGATCGGGACGGCCTTCCTGTTCAGGGCGGTTCAGGCACGTCGCGAGATGACCGATGCACGAGCACGCGCCGTGTTCTTCGCCTCGCTCCTCTATCATCCGGCGCTTCTGAGCCTCATGCTTCTCGATACCCTCCGGCTTCTCATGGCTGGAGGGTGACCTCAGGTCTGCATCAGGCCACCGGGACGGCCTAGATCGGTCACCTCACGCGGAGAATCACGTGCTTCGGCGATCAACACTCGTTCTCGCTCTGGCGGCGCTCCTGGCTCCGTCCACCTCTCACGCTCAGACCGAGAGACGTGTGCGTGCTCGAGACCTGGGGATCGAGGTAGGAGTCTTCAGGCCCGGTACACACAACGCGATCACGGACGTTTCCGGAGTCAGAGTCGGCCACACGACCGTCGTCGGGGAACCGAACATTCGGACCGGTGTGACCGCCATCCTGCCGCATGACGGGAATGCCTACATGAGCCGGGTCCCCGCCGCGCTTCACGTCGGAAACGGATACGGCAAGCTTCTCGGCGTCACTCAGGTTCGCGAACTCGGCGAGCTGGAGACGCCCATCCTGCTCACCTGTACCCTGTGTGTCTGGAAGGCGGCGGACGCCATGGTCGACTGGATGCTGGGGCAGCCGGGCATGGAGAACGTCCGCTCGCTGAACGCGTTCGTCGGCGAGACCAACGATGGCGGGCTGAATGACATCCGATCGCGCCCGATCGAACCCGCCGACGTGGTAGCAGCGCTCGAAGCCGCATCCGATGGCCCGGTTCAGGAGGGAGCTGTCGGCGCGGGTGCCGGAACCGTCGCCTTCGGGTGGAAAGGTGGCATCGGCACCAGTAGCCGCGTTCTGCCCGAGAGCCTCGGCGGGTACACGGTGGGCGTCCTCGTCCAGTCGAATTTCGGTGGAATTCTTCAAATTGCAGGAGCACCGGTCGGACAGGAACTCGGTCAGTACGCCTTCGCGAATCAGGTGGGGCAGGACGAGGACTACGATCCCCTCGCGGATGTTCAGGAGTGGGGCTCGATCATGATGGTCGTCGCCACCGACGCCCCTCTCTCGGATCGCAACCTCGAACGCCTCGGACGCCGAGCGATCATGGGGCTTTCGAGAACCGGTTCGTATGCCAGCAACGGTTCCGGCGATTACGTCATCGCATTCTCGACGGCGACCTCGGTACGGCGTTCGACATCCGGAGGCGTTCACCCGTATGACGACCTTTCGAACGGCAACGTCAGCCCTCTGTTCGAGGCCACGGTGGAAGCGACCGAAGAGGCGATCCTCAACTCGCTCTTCATGGCCCAGACCGTCACGAGCAACGGTCGGACGGTCGAGGCCCTGCCCATCGACCGAACCCTCGACGTACTCCGTCGCTTCGGCGTCGTTCGATGAGGGGTGCGTCGTGAGTGGCACGGCGAAGCTGACCGAATTCGACTGGTCTGTGCGGACGTTCGTGTATCAATCGTTCGCGGAAACAGGCCGCGCACCCGTGCTGGGCGCCATGGCTGCGGCCGTCGGAGGGACGGAACATCAGGTGCGCTCCTCACTGCAACGGCTGTTCGAGGCGCACGAAGTCGCCCCCCGGTCGGATGGAGCCGGCGTGTGGATGGCGAACCCCTTCTCTGCCACCCCGACGGACTTCGTGGTCGAAACCCCGGATATGACATGCTTTGCGAACTGCGCATGGGACGCGCTCGGTGTCCCGGCCATCCTCGATACGGACGGATGGACGCGAACACACTGTGCAGAAAGTGGAGAAGCGATCGAGTTCGGCATCCGGGCCGGCTGCCTGCTCGGAGACGAGGTGGTCATTCATCTGGTGACCCCGCTTCGCCACGCATGGGACGATATCGGCTTCACCTGAGACCACTACCTCGCCTTCCGGTCGGAAGGAGATGTCGACGCCTGGCTGGCACGGACCGGCCATCCGCGTGGAGCCACGGTACCCCTGGAGCAGATGTGGGCGCTCGTTCAGCCGTGGTATGCCGGTCGACTCGAGTCCTCGTGGCGGGGTCGCACGACCGCGGACGCCCAAGCCATCCTGGACGACGCGGGGCTCAGGGGTCCGTTCTGGGATCTTGGCTGAGAAGCACCCCGGCGGCGGAAAGACGATCGAGCTCGCCTGCCGAGACTCCAGCCTCACCGAGGACCTCTCGAGTGTGCTGACCGAGCAGTGGGGCCGGGCGAGTCGTCGCCACCGTCGCTGAATCCCCGGACATCTTCACCGCGCTGCCCAGCGCGCGGACGCGTCCCGCTCGGGGATGCTCCGTCTCGACTACCATGGAGCGAGCAAGCGTCTGCGGATGTTCGAGCATCTCTCCGATGGACGCGATCGGGCCGGCGGGGACGCCTTCCGCACCAAGCCGCCTCAACCAGTCGTCCGACGTCCTCGATGCCAACGGTTCCGCGAGCAGATCGACCAGAGCATCCAGGTTCTCCATGCGACCGGCATTCTCTGCGAATCGGGGGTCACTCGCGAGCCAGGGCATATCGATCGCCCGGGTCAGGCCAAGCCACGTGGACGGGTTGGAGGCACCCACGTTGATCCATCCGTCCGAGGTGCGAAATGCCTGATAGGGGGCCGATAGCGGATGCGCCGACCCGAGAGGTCCGGGAGACTGCCCCGACGCGAGGGTAATGGCGCTCTGCCAGAACGTCTGAGTGATGCCGGCTTCGAGCAGAGAGGTGTCGACCCGCTGTCCCTGACCCGTCCTTTCCCGGCTGAAGAGAGCCGCGACGACGCCATACGCCGCGAGAATGCCTGCAGTGATGTCGGTGACGGGCGCTCCGACCTTGACGGGCTCCCTGCCCGGCCCCTCGCCCGTCACACTCATCAAGCCCGAGTATCCCTGCGCAATGAGGTCGAATCCTCCCTGCGCGGCCAACGGACCTGTGCGACCGAACCCGGTAATCTGACAGTAGACGAGTCCCGGGTTGAGCACATGAAGATCGTCCCACCCGAGACCGATCTTTTCCATCGTACCGACACGGAAATTTTCGATCACCACATCCGCATCGGCGAGCAGATCCCGGACGAGCTCGACGCCTGCGGAGTCTCGTAGATCGAGAGCCACACTCCGCTTGCCACGATTCAGCATCATGAACGCCGCCGACTCACCGCCCACGTCCGGTGGAACGAAGCCCCGAGTGCCGTCCCCATGCGGCAGACGCTCCACCTTCACCACATCGGCTCCCATGTCTGCCAGCATCAGTCCACAGACCGGCCCAGCCATGATGTGCGCCAGCTCCACCACACGAATACCCGCCAGCGCTCCCCCACCCGACCCTGTCATGAGTGGTCGACGTTCATGTCAGGAGCCCGTGAAGCCGGGGTCACGCTTCTCCATGAACGCCGTACGACCCTCCCGGTAGTCATCCGTCTGGAACGCCTCGAGCGCCTCGGCGCGCTCCTTCTCCGTCAGAGTTCGACCCTCGAGCAGCTGCCGCACGAATTTCTTGTGCCAACGGTTCACCAGCGGTGCCCCGGACGCCACCCGCGCCACCAGCCCGAATCCCTGATCGATCAGCTCGGCATCCGGCCAGACCCGGTTCACCAGGCCCATCATGAAGGCTCGCTCCGCATCGATGAGTTCCCCGCTGAGAAGGATCTCGAGCACGGGGCCTGCCCCCAGCAACTCGAGTAATGGCTGCAGCTCGTCGTGCGACATCGTGAGCCCGAGGCGATTGATCGGAGCGCCGAAACGACTGGATTCACCACACACGCGAAGATCGCAGCACGCAGCGATCTCGAGACCGCCGCCCACACAAAGACCTTCGATAATGGCGATGGTCGGATGCATGCAGCCGCGAATTGCGCGCATTGCCCCCGCGATGGCTTCAGAGTACGCACGCACATCCTCGGGCCGCGATCGCTGATCGGCGAATGCGCCAATGTCCGAGCCAGCCGAAAAGGCACGCCCCCCCGTACCGCGAACGGCGACGGCCCGAACGTCGTCCCGACCGGACAACGTGTTCATTGCCCGGGCAACGGCATGCCACCCCGCCCTGTCGAGCACGTTATGCCGCTCGGGCCCGTCCAGACGCACGGTCGCAATCGACGCCGTGACGTCGACGACCACACGATCACTCATCTCCAGATCACTCACCGGTAGAACACCTCGACCAACGCCATCGGCACCACAGGGACATAGGTCACCAGAAGAAGCATGGAGACGAGAACGGCGATAAACCACAGGTTCACCTTGCTCACTTCCCAGATATCCGCCTTAGCTACCGAGCAGGCCGTCACGAGAACAGATGCGACCGGCGGAGTCTGCTGCCCGATACCGAGATTGAGCGTCACGATGAGACCGAAGTGCACAGGATCGATCCCTGCAGCCTGCACGAGCGGCATCACGATCGGGACGACCAGAATGATCGCCGCCGCAGAGTGCAGAAACAGGCCGATGACGAGGAAGAAGGCATTGAGGAGAAGCAGGATCGCCCAGCGATCCGACGTGACGCCCATGATCCCTTCGGCCACACGCTGAGGCACGCGAACCTCGGTCAGGTAGTCACCCAGCAGGGCCGAGGCTGCGACGAGCAGCATGACCACAGCCGTCTGCTGCCCACCTTCGAGCATGGCCTTTCGCAGGAGCACCCAGTCCAGCTCCCTGTAGACCAGTCCTCCGATCAGGATGGACGCAACGACCGCGAGCCCCGCTCCCTCCGTCGCAGTGACCCAACCCGAAAAGATCCCTCCGAGGATGATCAACGGAAGCGTGAGCGCCCACCCTGCCTCCCGAAACGTCGTCGCCACGCGCTGCAGACGGAACGCCTCCTCGCGGGGGAAGTCGTGCTTCCGAGCCAGCATGTACGCCACCAGCATCATCAGCCCCCCGCCCAGAATCCCCGGCACGATCCCGGCCACGAAAAGCTCGACGATCGACGACCCGGACATCACTCCATAGATGATCATCGGGATCGACGGAGGGATGATCACGGCGAGGGTGGCGGACGACGACGTCACCGCGGCCGCAAACGCCCGTGAATACCCCTTCTCTTTCATCGCGGGAATCAGAATCGAACCCAGGGCCGCCACATCGGCGACAGCCGACCCGCTGATCTCCGCGAAGAACAGTGACGCGCTGATCGTCACCATCGACAGTCCCCCGCGAATGAACCCGACCATGGCGGAAGCGAACGCGATCAGACGCCTGCTGATCCCCGACGCGTTCATGATCGCGCCCGCGAGGATGAAGAGTGGGATCGCGATCAGTGGGAATGAGGTCGCTCCATCGAACATCACGAGGGCCGCGTTGGGCAACGCACCGACCCCATCCGGACCCGTCAACATCGCGATGACCGCAACGATCCCCAGGGAGATCGCGATCGGGATCCCGAGCACGACGAGGGCCACCAGGAGCAGGCCGATCGACAGAAGACTCACCGGTCACCCTCCTCGTCCGACGGGCTGACTGGAGGCTGATCGTCTCGGGCCGACACTCCGTCGGAGCGCGTATCCTCCTCGACGTCACCCGCACCCAGCAGCTCGGGCATCGACAGCAGCTGAGCGAGGATGAAGAGAAGGGCACCGATCGGGATGACCGACTGCGCCAGGGACATCGGCACGGACGGGAGCGACACCAGGGTGGTGCCCCCCAGCACCGAAAGCACTCGAATGCCCGCCCAGGTCAACACCAGGAAGAACGCGATCGTGCAGACTTCGCCGAAGAGCACCACCGCGGTCCGGGGTACGCCCCTCAACCGTTCAACGAGCGTCGGCATCCCGATGTGAGCCCGGTGCAAGGCTGCGAGCGCCGCGCCGTAATACGTCAGCCACGCGAGAAGGATCGAAGCCACCTCGTCGTACCAGATGAGGGAGGCTCCCGACTTGCGGAACGCGACGCCGACGACCACGACCATCGCAAGCGTAGCCATGAGGCCCAGAACGACGACCTCGAGGAACTTCCCGAGGGCCTTCCGTGCCGAGGCGATGCTCAGTTGGACCCCGCGGCGATCGCCCGCTGCACGAGGCTTTGGCCGTCGGGCACCGAGGTGGCAAATTCCTCGTAGAGAGGTGCGCTCGCGTCGAAGAACGGCTGACGATCCGGCTCGTTCACCAGAACGCCGGCCTCCCGTACCCGGTCCAGAAGTTCGGCATCGAGCCGCATTGCGGTCTCATACACAAACGCCTGAGTCTCCCGGGCCTCCTCCTCGAGGATCACTCGAATGTCCTCGGGCATCGCGCCCCATCGCTGCGGCGACACCACCACATACGCGGGCGTGTAGACGTGACCCGTCAGGGAGAGGTACTCCTGCACCTCGTACAGTTTGGACGCCCAGATCTGTGCCAGTGGATTCTCCTGGCCATCGATGACCCCGGTCTGAAGCCCGATAAACACTTCGGAGAGTGCCATTGGCGTGGGGTTCGCCCCGAGTGCCTGAAACAACTTGAGGCGCCACACCCCGCTCGGCGTCCGGAGTTTCACGCCTGCGAGATCCGCAGGCGTATCGATGGGCCGCCCACTGTTCGTGACGTGACGGAACCCGTTTTCCCATATGGCGATGATGCCATATCCGGCCGCCTGCGCCTCAGGTACGAGATCGGGCCAGACGACATCATCCTCGATCGCCCTCATGTGCTCCCGATCACGTACCAGGTATGGCATCTCGAAGAGTCCGAACGCATCCACCTGTGACGACATGATCGTCGAGGGGAGGGCGAAGTCCACAGTCCCGAGCTTGATCTTCTGAAGGAGCAGTTCGTCACCTCCGAGTTGACTCGAGCCGTACGTGACGACCTCCCAACCTTCCGGCAGGCGCGCGTTCGCTCGACGTGCGAATTCCTCGGCGGACAGAGCGAACAGCGAACCGGGCTCCCCTACATGGCCGAACTTCAGTTCCCTGGGAGAAGACGCGTCCGACGCACATCCGAACACGGTCGCCAGCATCAGGAGCACCGTCGCGCGAGGCGACCTTCGTGTGCCGCCATCGTACCGGAAGTCGGGCAGCCATCGAGACTGCCGCTGGTTCGAGTCGGCCATCAGACACTCTCCTCCATCATGATCGCCATCGCGGCCGTGACCCCACCCATTTCACATGGAACGCCGGCGAGTCCAAGTCCCATCTCTACGCCTGCGAGCGTGCCCATGAGCTGAAGCCCGTTCAGGTCTCCCAGATGACCTATGCGGAAGGCCTTGCCCTTGAAGGGCCCGAGTCCTGTCCCGAGGGCCATGTCGAATCGTTCAAGAATCAATCGGCGCACCGCGTCGGCGTCGTACCCTTCCGGGACCAGCACCGCCGTTGCGGCGCGGCTCGCCTCCGATTCGTTGCGGGCCACGATCTCCAGTCCCCACGCCCGCACCGCGGCCCGGGTGGCTCGACCGAAGAGGTCGTGCCGCGAGAAGGTATTCTCCAGGCCCTCCTCCTCGAGCATGGTCAGCGCCTCCTCCATGCCGAACAGCAGATTCGTGGCGGGCGTGTAGGGGAAAAAGCCCCTGGCATTGAAGGCTTTCTGGTCATCCCAATCCCAGTACGACCGCGGCAGCGTCGCCACCGCGTGCGCCTGCATGGCACGGGGGCTCGCAGCAAGGAGTGCCAGGCCGGGAGGCAGCATCATCCCCTTCTGCGATCCCGTGACGGTCACATCGATCCCCCAGGCATCATGCCGCAGTTCGGTGACGGCGAGGGACGATACTGCGTCGACAAACAGCATCGCCGGATGACCCGATGCGCGCATGGCGGACCCGATCGCCTCGACATCTGTCGTTACGCCGGTCGACGTCTCGTTGTGAACAACGAGCACGGCCCTGATGGATGGATCTGCCTCCAGCTGACCGACCACGGCCTCGGACGTGACGCCGACCCGGGGATCCCACTCGACCCGAATGACGTCGAGGCCGAAGCGCTCGGCGACCTTCGCCCACGTCTCCGCGAAGAACCCCTGCTCGAACGACACCACGCGGTCACCGGCCGACAGGGTGTTCACGATCGCCGCTTCCCACGCCCCGCTGCCCGAGGCCGGGTGAATGAAGACGTCATGCTCCGTCCTGAAGAGGCGCCGGGTTCCGTCCAGGAGACGCAGCGTCAATTCGGCAAACTGTGGGCCCCGATGATCGATCGTCGCCTGCGACATCGCGCGGAGCACCCGCGCAGGCGTGTTGGTTGGACCGGGAAGCTGAAGGAAATGGCGTCCGCTGTGGTACGTCACCGTGTCCTCGCTGAGATGCGACAAGGGACGGCTGGGGGTAGGTTGGCGCCGTCCAGGAACGGGCCAAGATACGGTCCGCCACCCGATCACACGACCAGATGGCTGCGACCCGAGTCGCCCCCGGCGATCCAGCGCTCGAGCGGGCCCTGACGCAGGCCGTCCAGGGCGAGGTCCGATTCGACGCGCTCACGCGTGGCCTGTACTCCACGGACGCATCCCACTACCAGATCGAACCCCTGGGTGTGGTCTTCCCCCGAACCGTCGCGGACGTTCAGGCCGTGCTGGAGATCGCCCGTGATCGAGGCACCCCGGTCCTGCCCCGCGGCGGCGGCACATCGCAATGCGGCCAGACCATCGGACAGGCCATCATCCTCGATACGCATCGCCATCTGAATCACGTCGGCGACGTCGAGGCCGTGCGCGAGGGAGAAGCGACCGGTCCCGGATCGAAGACCGAGCTGGCCGGATGCGTCGAGGTCGGACCGGGAGTCGTCCTCGACCACCTCAATACACAGTTGAGCGCGAGCGGTCTCTGGTTTCCTGTTGATCCATCGACCGGAAGCCGTGCGACCCTGGGTGGCATGGCGGGGAACAACAGTGCCGGCTCACGATCGATCCGGTACGGCATGATGGTCGACAACGTCATCGATCTCGAGGTCGTCCTCGCCGACGGACGCTGCCTCTGGCTGGGCGACGCAATCCGGGTCGGAAGCATGGACCCCATCGCTCGCGAACGCGCTCGGGTTCTCGATCTTCACGAGAGAAACGCCGACGAAATTCGCCGACGCGCTCCGCGGACCATGCGCAACGTAGCCGGCTTCAACCTCGATCGGATCGGGAAAGGCGCCGAGGCAATGGCCCGTCTGATGGTCGGATCGGAGGGCACGCTGGCGTTCTTCTCCCGACTAAGACTCGGCGTCGCGGAACTCCCCAGACAGAGAGCTCTCGGCGTCTGCCACTTCCCCGACCTCGTCCGCGCACTCGACTCGGTGCAGCATCTGGTCAGCCTCGAGCCCTCTGCAGTCGAACTCGTCGACTCCAACGTACTGCGGCTGGCGGGGGAACGACCGGATTTCAGGGCGGCAATGTCGCACTTCGTGCGCGGCGACCCCGGAGCGCTTCTCCTCGTGGAATTCGCCTCGGCCGATCCCACCGCCGACTTGGGCCAGAACCTGGCGCATCTGGACGATCGTATGGGTGATCTCGGTTACCCCGGCGCAGTCGTTCGGGCCGAGACACCCGAGGAGCAGGCCGCCGTATGGAGTGTGCGCAAGGCCGGGTTGAACATCGTCATGTCGATGGCCGGCCCCCGGAAACCCATTTCGTTCATCGAAGACTGCGTCGTCCCCCTCGAACACCTCGCGGAGTACGCGACCGCGGTGGATGACATCTTCCGGCGGCACGGCACGGACGGCACCTGGTATGCTCACGCCTCCGTGGGATGTCTCCACGTCAGGCCCGCACTCAACCTTCGCGACCCGGATGACGTCGCCGCCGTTCGGCGCATCGCGGAGGAAACGCACGAGGTCGTTCGGCGATTCGGCGGTACACACTCGGGCGAGCACGGAGACGGAATCCTCCGGTCGGAGTTCCTTCCGGCGATGGTCGGTCAACAGCTCGTCGACGTCTATCGGGACATCAAGTCGACCTTCGACCCGCTCGGCCTCCTCAATCCGGGTAAGATCGTCGACCCCCCGGCGATGGATGATCCCTCCCTCTTCCGCTTCCACCCGGATTACGACGAAGGCCGCGCCGCCAGTGCCCTCCCGGTCGTGCTCGACTGGACCGCGACGGGAGGGATGCTCGGCGCGACCGAGCGGTGCAACAACAACGGGGCGTGCCGGAAGACCGACCCGGGCGTCATGTGCCCGTCGTTCAGGGCGACCCGGGAGGAACGACACTCCACGCGCGGCCGGGCGAACGCCCTTCGCCTCGCGATGACGGGCCAGCTCGGCCCCCGCGGCCTGGACACTCCGGAGCTCGCAGAAGCGATGTCGCTGTGTATCTCGTGCAAGGGATGCGCCCGCGAGTGTCCGACCGGAGTGGACATGTCCCGGATGAAGATCGAGTGGCAACACCGACGGAACACGCTGCGAGGTATTCCGCTACGGGACCGACTTCTCGGTGCCCTGCCGCGAATCGCCCCGAGGGTGGCCGCCTTCCGCTCGCTGCTGAACCTCGGAAGCCGCCTTCCCGGGCGGGAACTCGTCGGTCTGTCGGGAAAACGGGCACTTCCTCGCTGGGCAGCTGAGCCGTGGCGCGACGACGAACTGGTGCAGCAGGCGTCCGGAGATGTCTTCACCGGAACGCCGCCGTGTCACCCGGACGTTCCCGGCGGATCCCACGTCGCGCTCTTCGTGGACACGTTCTCGCGGTGGTTCGAACCCGAGATCCCGCGCGCGGCGGCGCGTCTGCTCCGGGCGTCGGGAGCACACGTCATCCCGCTTCGAGCGCCCGACGGCGAGCGTCCGCTGTGCTGTGGTCGCACGTATCTGAGCGCGGGCATGGTCGATGAAGCGAAGGAAGAGGCCCGTCGCATGATCGCCGCGACGGCCGCATGCGTCGAACGTGACGTCCCGATCGTCGGGCTGGAGCCCTCCTGCCTCTATACGCTCAAAGACGAAATCCCGGCTCTGCTTCCGGGTCCCGAAGCTGATGAAATGGCCGAACGGGCAACCATGCTGGAAGAATATCTGGATGCGGCCTGGCAGCAGGGTCGGACGCTCCCGTTTTCAGAGTCCGACGGGCACTCCGAGCCACGATCGACGCTCCGCGACCCCGTGCTGAGGCATGGACACTGCCACCAGAAGGCATTCGGCGGCGTATCGGCCGTCGATCGCATGCTGGCACGCGTGCCGGGCATCGACATGGAAGGGATCGAGTCCGGCTGCTGCGGTATGGCAGGAGCGTTCGGGTACCACGCGGAGCACTTCGAGATCTCCATGGCGATCGGAGAGCTCGATCTTCTCCCGCAGCTTCGATCCGCCCCGGAGCACGCCCGGATCGTGGCCGACGGAACGAGCTGCAGAGCCCAGATCGCCGACGGCACCGGACGCCGAGCGGTCCACTCGGCAATCCTCCTCGCAGAGCACCTCCGAGACTGAGGGGGTCAGTCGATCAGCCCCGCTCTCGCCACGCGTCCTTCCACCGCGTGTAGTGAACCGCTACCACCCCACCGCGCGCGAGCACATCGAGACCGTCGGGGTTGCGATATTTCTCCCTGTAGAAGACGTACGCGATGTTCGCCTGAACGATCAGCTTGGCACACATGACGCACGGGCTCGCAGTGACGAACGCGACTTTGTCCCGGAGGCCGCCTGGTGACTTCACCAGAGCGTTCATCTCCGAGTGAATACACCCACACTTCCCTGCCTCATCCGAATCGCACTGGTTGGGAAAGCCCCGGACATTCCCGTTGTAACCGATCGCAACCACGTTCTCGAGTCGCGCATCCGTGATGACGGTGCCGACCCGGAGTCGGGCGCACGTCGAGCGCTTCGCGAGTTCCTCCGCCATGCGCATGTACACCTCGAAGAGGGGCGGGCGCCCAATCGATTCCACCGTCTCCCCGACATCGGCGCGGGTTCCTGCTGTCTCCTCTCCACTCCCCGCCACGAGGTTGAGAGGGTGGGTGTTTTCCGGAACTCCATCCTTGAAGATCAGCGCCACCGGAGACCCTCCAGGAAGACGCGGGCCTGAAGAAATTCCACAGGCGCCCAGGCATCCGTGAGCGGGTGGCCGGAAGCGGGGACCGGAGCGGGGACCCACGAGGCATCGAGCTGCTCGAGCATCGCGTCCGACTCCGCGGCTACGACGATCAGATTCTGGGTGGCGGCTGGATCAGTGGACGGGTCGGTCATGTAGATTCGTGAAGCCGGAAACACCGCTTCGAGCGTCGTTCGAAAGCGCTGCAGGAACGCCGTTCCATCACCTCGAAGCGGCGACAGGACGTTGGCCATGAAGACCCCATCGGGACTCGTGCGAGCCCTCATGTCCTGAAGCGCCTCCACCGTGACCATCGTCCAAGGGACCGTCAGCAGGTGGTCGAACACGTCGAGATACACGAGTTCGTACCGCTCCTCACC
>JAYOKZ010000021.1:1478-34771 GCA_038120095.1 Gemmatimonadales bacterium | reverse complement strand
TCACCGGACCGAAGGAAGATGCGCGCATCCGTGTGATGGACGCGGATGCCCGGGCGATCCCGTTGGCCGAACGCAAAGAAGCGCCCAGCGAGTTCCGTCACCTTAGCGTCGATCTCGACGACGTCGATGAGCATGCCCGGCCGGGCTTCCTCCAGGGCGACGGGAAGCGTCAACGCCGCTCCCCCGAGCACCAGCGCGCGCTCGACCCCGTCGATTCGCGGCTCGATCATGTCGAGGCTGGCCGTCGCATAGACGTGCGCAGGACGCCCGGATTCGACGTACTCGGCCGACGACGACCCACCATTCTGCCATAGTTCCCGAACCAGACGTCCGTCGCCCCAGATCCGTTCGGTAACTGAAACCGACGTGTGCAGCGTCTGTTCGGCATGAAGTGTGTCGGGTGGCAGACCCGACGTCAGAATGCCGAGCATCGGCAGACCGATGACCACGGCGGCCGTCTGCCCCGAGGGGGGGCTGCCCCCCAGCAGACGAGCCGAAGCCAGCGCCATCAGCATGAGGGCACCCGCGGTCAATCCCAGCAGCATGGGCAGCGGCATCAACGGGAGAAGTACGAATCCCGTGACGAAGGAGCCCATGATCGAGCCGGCCGTCGCTGCGGCACTCATGTCCCCGGCCCGCCGACCCACCGACGCCAGGTCCTCGGTGTCCGCCTGCACAAGGAACGGTACGACGGCCCCGAGGCAGAGTACCGGGGGCGCGAAGAGCACGAGCGCGCTCACCAGTGCGCCCGGAATGAAACCGAACGCGGCACGCGCTACCCAGGGGAAACCTGCGCCGAGGATCGGAACGGCACCCGTGAGCGACGCCACCACGAGGACCTGCCAGAGGGGTACCCGACCCGCATCCGCCAGCCGACCCCCGAGATGACTGCCGAGCGCGAGAGCCGAAAGGATCACACCGATGACGGCCGTCCACGGTACGACCGACAGTCCGAAAACCGGCGCGATCAGGCGGGCGCCCGCGATCTCGATCGCAAGCACGGAGAAGCCCGACCCGAAGGCGAGCGCGAAGAATCCGAGGCGCCGTGACATCGGTCGGAAGATAGTCAGACGGCAGCCCGAACGATGTCGAGGATCTCGGCGAGCGTCGTTCGCCCCCGGTCCCGTGCATACCATGTACGCACCACCCTGTACCGATCCGCCGACGTCATCGAGAGGCCTTCGCCCATCACCCACGCCTGAATCTCACCTGGCCGGGGACCCCACCACCCGACCTCGTCAAATCGTCCGTCGTAGACGATCACGATGGGAATCGAACGACTGCGCCCATCGGTCAGGTGACTGTCCATCAGGTCCGGATTGTCGTCCCGCCCGAGGACGCGGAAGTCCCAACCGACCCGCTCCGCCAGCCGCGCGATGACCGGAAGTGTGTTGACCGCATCGCCACACCAGTCTTCCGAGAGCGCGAGGAGGTGCCACGCCCCGGGAATCGCCGCTGCATCGACGACCACGTCCTCGGGGAGTCGCACCCGCTCATGGACGCCGTGCCACAGGTCGCGATGACTGTCGACGGTCCCCAGATACTGCGAGAACGTCATCGCTTTGTCGAAGCGAGCTTTGTTCACGTCATCCTCTCCAGCCATGGCTGCGCTGTGAGACCCCCACCTGCCACGCCTGTTCACCACCGTGAGACGCGCGGCTTCGCCTCACCGTCCACCGAGGGCGGTCTTCGGAGCCTCCGGGTCCGGTCCCCGTGCCACGCCGGACCCGTCGGTCATTCGACCTTCTCAGGCCGGCTGATTCGCCCTCTTCGCCGCCTTTTTTCTCTGATTCGGGTCCAGGATGCGCTTGCGCAGACGGATCGCGTCCGGCGTCACCTCGATCAACTCATCATCCTGGATGAACTCGAGTGCCAACTCGAGCGTGATCTTGCGCGGCGGCTCAAGCTTGATGTTCTCGTCCGACGCCGTGGTCCGCATGTTGGTCAGCTTCTTCTCCTTGCTGACGTTCACGTCCATGTCGTCCGTGCGGGCGTTTTCTCCGACGATCATGCCACCATATGTCTCGTCGCCCGGCTTCACGAAGAGCGTCGAGCGCTCCTGAAGGCCGAACAGGGCGAATCCTACCGCCTTGCCGGGACGGTCAGCGACGAGCACTCCGCGCGTCCGACCCTTGAGCGGCCCTGCCCACCGGTCCCATTCGTGAAACGTATGGTGAAGGATGCCTTCGCCGCGTGTGTCTGTAAGAAACTCGGAGCGGTATCCAAACAGCCCGCGCGCCGGGATCTTGAACCGGAGGCGAGTCGACCCGGAGTCACCCATCGGTTTCATCTCCGTCATCTCTCCCTTCCGAGGCCCGAGTTTCTCGATCACGGTTCCCACCATATCGGAAGGCACCTCGATGACCGCTTCCTCGAAGGGTTCCTCGACGTGCCCCTGCCCACCGGTCCGAGTGATCACCCGCGGGCGAGACACCTGAAACTCGTACCCCTCTCGGCGCATCGTCTCCATCAGGATCGTCAGGTGGAGTTCGCCCCGACCGCTCACGGTGAAGGTGTCCGGCTGCTCCGTGCCCTCGACCCGAAGCGACACGTTCCGCTCGAGTTCTCGATACAGTCGCTCCCGTACCTGACGGGTGGTCACAAATTTTCCGGCCTGCCCGGCAAAGGGTGAATTGTTCACCGTGAAGTCCACGGAGAGTGTGGGTTCCTCCACGGCGATCCCCTGAAGTCGCTCCCGGTGCTCCGGGTCCGTAACCGTCTTGCCGATCTCGACCCCCTCGAGTCCCGCCATCGCGACGATGTCGCCGGCCGTGGCCTCCTCGACCTCAATCCGCTCCAGACCCGAAAAGGTGTACAGTCGGGATACACGAGCGCGCTCGGCCGCCGCAGGGTCCTCGACCATTCCCTCGTCCCCGAGATCGAGCAGCGCGACCTGGTCCCCCACCCGAACCGAACCACGTTCGATCCGACCGATCGCGATTCGGCCGACATACGAGGAGTGGTCGAGGGTGGACACCAGCATCTGAAAGGGGCCGTTCTCATCGACCTGCGGAGGGGGGAAGTGATCCACGATGGTGTCGAAGAGCGGCGTCAGGTCCCCACCTGTCTCCTCGGCCGAATAGGCGGCCCAACCGTCGCGACCGACGGCATACAGGAAGGGAGCATCGAGCTGTTCGTCCGTGGCCTCGAGATCCATGAAGAGCTCCAACACCTCGTCATGGACTTCATGCGGGCGGGCGTCACCACGGTCGACCTTGTTGATCACCACGAGCGGCAGCAATCCGAGCTCGAGCGCCTTCCGGGTCACGAACCGCGTCTGGGGCATCGGGCCTTCCGCGGCATCGACCAGAAGCACCACGCCGTCGACCATTCTGAGAATGCGCTCGACCTCGCCACCGAAGTCCGCGTGCCCCGGCGTGTCGACAATGTTGATCTTCACGTCATTCCACTGAACTGCCGTGTTCTTGGCGAGGATGGTGATCCCCCGCTCCTTTTCAAGCGGGTTGGAATCCATCACCCGCTCTTCGACGGCCTGATGCTCGTGAAAGATCCCGGCCTGACCGAACATCTGGTCGACCAGAGTGGTCTTTCCGTGATCGACGTGCGCGATGATCGCGATGTTGCGAATGGGCATTGGTGGGCGGGTGCCGGCGCGATACCGGATGAAGCGGTTCAGGGATCAGCCCAAAAAGCTAACCGAGGGCACGTTCGCGATGTACCGTCAGGAGGGGTTCAGCCGATGTCCCACCAGAAGCTCACGCCCACCGTCTCCGTGCCCGGATTCCACGCAGGATTCATGAGCTTGCCGTGGGACATGTGGTGAAAGCTCACGGTCGTTCGTGCCACATCCGCGATCCGCACCCCGACCTCGAAGCCGGACCGAAGGACCCCGAAGCTACCCAGCTCCTTTCCGTAGAAGCCGGGGACATAGAACGCGGGTCCCGAGTTGATGTTTGCGATGAGGTGTTCACCGGCATGAAGATCCAGAGCAGCCGAGAGCCACGCGTACGTCGCACCGTCCGAATTGTGGCTCACTCCGACGAGGGGCTTGATGCGATGCCACGTGAGACCCGGCTGAAACTCGACGGTCAGGTCCCATGCCTCGTTCTCGCGATCCATCGCATCGAAGCGAGCGAAGCCGGCCTTGAGCATCGTGCGATGTGTGTCGAGCCCGGGCCAGTCCAGCAGCACACTGGGAACGAATGTCGCCAGGGCGAACCCGCCGATGTAAAGCACCGCGGGATCCTGTGCTGCCGCCCGCGATGGTGCCCCACCCAGAACGATCGCAACCAGCGTCGCGATCATGAGACCCCGCGTCCGGAAACCCGGTCGTCTCAAGGGTTGGAGCCGCCCAGGAACGGGACAGACCGCACCGCAGCATTCCAGCTCGCCTGAAAATCCTCTCTCGCCGGATCCCCGTCACCCGGACGCCGGAACGCCTCCACGAGGAAGGCCAGAACAATGCCCATCATCCCGCCCAGGACGAGGCCGAGAAGAGCCGTGAGGACGCGGCGGCGGGGATCGTTCCGAGGTGGAAGGAACGGGCTCTGCAGGATCGTGATGACCGGAGTGTCCCTGACTTCGGCGATCCGAGCCTGCTCGTACGACTGCACCAGCGTCGTCAGCACCGACTGTCGGAGTGATACCTCACGCATCAGGCCATCATGCTGGAATGTCAGCATGGGGGAGTTCTCCCACTGGCGATTCGCCTCGAGGAACGAACGCAGCTCCTCCTCGGCCGCGTCGAGCTCACCTTCGGCTGCCTCGACACGAGCCTCGATGAAGCCCCGTTCCGAGGCAGCCTGGGACTGCCGCGTATCGAGATTGAAGAGCGCGACCTCCGCCAGCAGCTCTTCTGCGATCGCCTGCGAGAGGTCCGGCCATTCGGTCTTGACCGCAATCGTGACCGTTCCGGTCTCACGACCCGTCGAGACCGATACCGCCGCCTCGCGCAACCACGTGAGCACTTCTTCGTTCCTCTGCTCCTCGGTGTCTTCCTCGATTTCGAGCAGGTCCTTGAGCGCGACCGCTCCGACACCGTCGACGTCGTAGGGTTCGTCCGAGACCCGTCTCAGAATCTCGCGGGACGTCAGGAGCTCCTGATAGAAGGCCGGGCTCGCCTCATCTCCACCCGCACCACCGACATTCACACCGAACTGACTCGCCAGCGCCGTCAGCTGAGAAGTCGACGCCTGCGAGCCCTGTGGTCGAAAGGCCGCGCTCGTCGAGTACGTCAACGGTCTGAAATGCGCATACGCAGCGGCAGCAGCCCCGACGAGCAACGTCGTCAGCACGATGGTACCTCGCCGACGCACGAGGACCGCAAGAACCTCCCAGAGGGAGATCTCGTCGTCTGCGGCGGGGCGCACGGGACGTGATACAGATTCGGACATCGACGACGGGCTGAGGCGGATCTGACGGATCGCTGCATGTCAGACGCCGCGGGACGATACGGCGGGAGTATCGTAGCCGCACTTCGTGTCAGCAAGCGAGACCGCCCGGTCTGGCGTCAGGGCTCGCACGCCACCCACCTTCCGTACCGATCAAGCACTCAGCCCCCGAGCGGAGACAACCCGTGACGTCTCTCATGCCACGACCCACCGCGTCGCATCTGACCCTCGTACTCCTGTTGTCCCTCCTCTCCGGATCCGCACTGCGCGGCCAGAGCGTCCAGCAGGAATACACCGACGAGGTGCGCGACCTGATGGCGCATCCGACGATGACCGCCGCGCTGAACCTGGCGGAGCAGCACGACGACTGGGCTCTGGAACGCCTGATCGAGCTGACGGAGATCCCGGCACCCCCATTCATGGAGGCCCAGCGAGGCATGCGCTTCGCCGAGCTCCTTCTCGAGCTGGGCGCCGATTCCGTGTGGACGGACGACGAGGGCAACGTCATCGGTCTGCGTCGGGGGCGGCAGGGGAACCGAACCATCGGGTTCGGCGGGCACCTCGATACGGTCTTCCCCGAGGGCATGGACGTCTCCGTTCGACAGGTTGGTGACACCCTGTTCGCCCCGGGCGTCGGGGACGACACCCGGGGGCTCGTCGTGGTGCTCTCCGTGCTGCGTGCACTCGAGGAGGCGGGGGTCGAGACGAACGACGATGTCCTCTTCGTCGGGGTCGTCGGTGAGGAGGGTCTCGGAGACCTGCGCGGCATGAAGTACCTCTATCGAGAGGGAGGTCTTCGACCGGATGTGTGGATCGACGTGGATGGAGGCGGCCTGTCCCGCATCGTCTCGATGGGTCTCGGTTCCGTCCGGTACCGTGTCACCTTCGCAGGCCCCGGCGGCCACTCGTGGGGAGCATTCGGAACCGCGAACCCGGCACACGCCATGAGCCGGGCCGTGCGCTACTTCCAGGATGTCGCCGACACGCTCACGCGGTCCGGTCCGCGCACCAGCTACAACGTCGGCCGGGTCGGAGGCGGCACATCGGTGAATTCCGTCCCCTTCGAGACATGGATGGAGGTCGACATGCGTTCGGAGAGCCCGGAGAGTCTCGCCCGCATCGAGGAAGCCTTCCTCGCCGCCATGGATCGCGGTGCCGCCGAGGAGAATGACCTGCGGCGCGAAGGTGGCCCGCTCCGGGCGATCAAGGACAAGATCGGGGACCGTCCGTCGGGCGAGCTCGATCCCTCCACGCCCGTCATCCAGCGAGCCCTCGCGGCGACAGGCGAATTCGGGACGCAGGGTCAGCTTGCACGTTCGTCCACCGACTCGAACGTGCCGATCGCCCTGGGCATTCCTGCCGTGACCATCGGACGGGGCGGAGAGGGGTCCAACGGACATGCACCGGACGAATTCTGGGTCAACATCGACGCCTACCTCGCGGTGCAGCGCGCCCTCGTCCTCGTTGTGGCGGAAGCGGGATTCGCCGGGACGATCTCCTGAAAATCAGTCGCCGAGAACCCAGGAGCAGATCAGGGGCGCAACGATCGCGGCGTCGGAGTTGATCTCGAATTTCGGTGTCGCGGGCTCCAGCTTCCCCCACGTGATCTTTTCGTTGGCCGGCGCGCCCGAGTAGCCGCCGTACGACGGCTGGGCATCCGTGATCTGGCAGAAGTAACCCCAGTACGGGACTTCCCGGCGCAGGTCCTGAGTGATGCATGGCACGGCGCAGATCGCGAAGTCTCCCGCAATGCCACCACCGATCTGAAAGAACCCGACGGAGGGCGTCTGCCCCGAGCCATGATTCGCCTCGTACCATTCGACGAGTGCCTGAAACTGCTCCGTACCGGACTTCACGCAGGAGTGGTCCGGAACTCGACCCATCATGACATTCGCGGCGAAGATGTTGCCGGTGGTCGAGTCCTCCCAACCCGGCGCAAAAACCGGGATACCGGCTTCCCGAGCAGCGAGCATCCACGAATTCTCCGGATCGATCTGGAAATGCTCGGAAAGGCCGGGGTCTCCGAGCACCTCGAACAGGAACTCGGCAGGGAGCCTGCGCTCACCGGCCGCGGCCGCTCGCTGCCAACACGCCAGCAAACGACCCTCGATCTGGCGCATCACAGTCTCGGGGATGCACGTATCCGTCACCCGATTCATCCCCCGATCGTACAGCGCGCGCTCGTCTTCGGCGGACAGATCCCTCCACGACTGGATGATCTCGTACTCCCGGCCGGCCACGAGATTGAATACGTCCTCCTCGAGGTTGGCCCCCGTACAGGAGATCGCGTGCACCTTGCCGGCCCTGATCATCCGGGCCAGCGAGATCCCGAACTCACCCGTGGACATCGCACCGGCCATGGCGACCAGCATCTTTCCACCGGCATCGACGTGTGCCTCGTACGCCTTCGCAGCATCGACGACCTCGCGGGCGTTGAAGTGCAGGTAATGCGTCGACATGAAGTCCCGAATGGCACCCAACTCGACTCTCCTTCGTGAGGGGATGAGCAGGAGAAGTCTACGCGTCACGTGAGACGACGGTAGACTTCCTTCATGTCGAACATCGATTCCCCCGGAATTCGTCTGGTACGTGACGGCCATCTCGCGAGCGTGACGCTCGATCGTCCGGAACGACACAATGCGCTCGAGGCATCCGATGTCGACCGCATGCTCGACATCCTGGACGAGATCGATTCGGACGATTCGATCCGAGTCGCAGTGCTCACCGGAGCAGGAGATCGAACCTTCTGCTCCGGTGCCTCGCTCGATCAGATGAGTACCGGCCAGATGAGCGGACGCCGTTTCGATACGCTGACCGACCGCCTGGCCGCGCTGCGCGTCCCGACCGTCTGCGCCCTGAACGGAGACGTGTTCGGAGGTGGGGCGGAGCTCGCGCTGTGTTGTGACTTCCGCATCGGCGTCGAAGGGATGCGCATGTCTGTCCCGGCGGCGCGTCTGGGGGTGTGCTACCCGATCGGGGGACTCACTCGCTATGTGCGCAGGCTCGGCCCCGGGATCGCCGCCCGAATCCTGCTTGGCGGCGAAGAACTCGACGGCTCGGAACTCCTGCGTGTGGGGTTCCTCACACACCTCACGCCCCGAGACGACTTCTCCCGCGTGGTCGTGGCACGCACGGCATCCCTCGAGAAGCTGGCGCCCCTGGCGGTGCAGGGCATGAAACGAATCATGCGCCAGATCGAGGATGGTTCGCTGGACGCACGGGAGGCCTCGGCAATCATCGACCTCTGTGATGCATCACGGGATCTCCGAGAGGGCATCGAAGCCTGGAGAGACCGTCGCGATCCCGAGTTCACGGGGGCGTGAGGGCGCGGGCATGCGTGGCGACCCGGTGACGACCCGCACATTCTCATCCTCCTGAGTTCGACCTCACCGCAACCACTGTACGCAGGATCTGCCGCTCATGGCGCTCCAGGTGCCACCGGAGGAACTCGATCCGCTGACGCGCATTCAGTGGGCCCGCGACAAAGTGCGGCAGCACGACCTGCTCCAGCCCGGCACGATCAAGCACCGGCGCAAGCTCCCTGAGCAACCCATGATTCGAACGCAGGCGCGCGATCCACAGTCCGATGGGCCGTCCGTGGGCGACGGGAAGGACGGAGTCGGGTGCGTCGACCCCGTTCTCGGGCAGGTCCGCAAAGACCTCATCGATCGATCGGCCAGCCAATTCGGGCGTGAGAGGGTGCGACGGCGAACCACCGGCGGCGAGCCGCTCAGCCTTCTTCCACAGGCCTGCGATGCCGAGAGCCTCGGCGTGCACGAGGTGCTCGACAATTTCGGCGACACTCCACGCACCCTCGACGGGCCGCGAATAGGCCTCGGCAGAAGGCAGCTCCTGCACCCGAGCGAGGACTCGGTCGCGAGCGACCCTCACCGCCTCCACAAGCACGTCGGTTTTGTTCAACGCCCTCGTCTCAGAACTCGACCCGGCCGTACTCCGGTGAATCCACCGTCCGACACGACAGGCACCCCATTGACGAAGACATGCCTCATCCCTTCGGAGTAGCGATGCGGGTCGGTGTACTCCGCGACGTCACGCACCTCGTCGAGATCGAACACGGCAATGTCCGCGATCGCCCCCTCGCGCAGCATACCACGATCCGGCATGCCGAAAACCGCCGCCGGAAGCGACGTCATGCTTCGAATGGCATGCTCGAGTCCGACGGTTCCCTGTTCTCGGACGTACAGGCGCAACTTGCGGGCAAAGGCACCATATGTCCGCGGGTGTGGCACCCCCTCGCCCATGGGTACCAGGCCGCCGTCCGACGAGGTCATGGTCCAGGGCTGCACCATCAGCGTCTCGACATCGTCATCGTGCATGTTGTACGAGACGATGCTGACGCCGCCCCCCCGGATCAGGTCCGCCGCAGTATCGATCGGGTCCTGACCGCGCTCCGCTGCAACGTCACTCAGAAGCCGACCCTCGATCGTACTGTCAGGTAGATACCGCCTGAACTGGATGCGATCGGCACCGCCGCGACGGATCAGGCCCTCTTCCATCCCCTCACGGATTCTCGCCATCGTGTCCGGGTTCGCCATTCGCGTGAGGAGTGCATCGCGTCCACCCGCCTGTG
The DNA here is from genome assembly GCA_038120095.1 of Gemmatimonadales bacterium. Taxonomy (GTDB): domain Bacteria; phylum Gemmatimonadota; class Gemmatimonadetes; order Longimicrobiales; family Gaopeijiaceae; genus UBA2589. The sequence goes on along the minus strand of JAYOKZ010000021.1, from coordinate 24,829 downwards.
ACCAGCGTGGCAGGAGCGCGGCCTCCAGGCCCGTCGCCGACGCCGTGTATGGATACTGGTCAGCGAAGACCTCGATCCCTTCTTCGCGGGCGCGCTCGACACGATTCACGATCGCCTGACCATACCCCCAGACGAGGGGGCCGAGCGCCTTCACGTGCGTCAGGACGACGGGGAGCCCCGCAACGCGACCGACGTTGATGACTTCGTCGACGGCCGCGATCAAACCCACGCTGTACGTCGACTCGTCACGATAGTGACTGGTGTACGTGCCACCGTATCGAGCCACGTCTCTCGCCAGCTCCTCGATTTCTTCAGGCGGCGCATAGCTCCCCGGAACGTAGAACGTACCGGATGACATGCCCCAGGCGCCCTGCTCCAGACCCGCGATGACAAGAGATCGCATCCGCTCGAGTTCAGACCGGGTCGCATGTCGATCCTCCGGACCCAGAACCTCGCTGCGCACCGATCCGTGAGGGACGAGCTGAGCTACGTTCACGCCCAGTCCGTCCGCCAGCAATTCTTCCCGCTGGGCGGCCTGATCGACCGGCCCGCCACCGTCGGGGTTCACGAACACGGTCGTCAGGCCCATGGCGAGCAGCGGCTCGGCGTGGCTCAGCTCCGGCGACATCAGCCCGGGACCGGCGTGGGAGTGGACATCAATGAAGCCGGGGGTCACGTGCAGACCCGTTGCATCGATGACCCGATCCGCTCGAACGTCCGATGCGTCGCCGATTCGCAGAATCCGGTCCCCCGCGATGACCACATCCGCGTGTCTCCACGGGTTGCCGGATCCATCCAGAACTCGGCCATTGCGGATGACCGTGACCGGTTCCTGAGCCGAAAGCGAGACCGAGACACCGCCAATGGCGACGGTCAGGAGCACGAAAAGCTTTATCGAGCGAGGGAAATGGGTCATGGCCGGATGTCGCAGGATCGCGTGAGCGGTATCGTGCAGAGCAACGTACGGGGGGAAGGTGAGTCGATGCGAGACAGAACGCGGCTGATATCCGAGCTGGATCGACTCGACGGTCGAGGTTTCAGCTCCTACCGGGCACTTGCCGGTGTCTGGTCGCTGGACGATTTCGACCTGAGCATCGATCACGTCCAGGCAGACCCGTTCGCCGCTCCGACTCGGGTCAGCGTGGTTCTGTCAGCCCAGGCGTCCGGGCTTTCGGATGCAGCCTACCGCACGTCTCCTCGACGTCTCGGTGCGGCTGCTCACCTCGCCCGCAGCTTCGCCCGAGCGGCGCGGGCAATCGACGCTGATCGCCGCGGAAGCGGCCATAGCGGGAACATCAGGATGATGGACCCCGGGCAGGTCGTGACCCATCAGTCTGCCGTGCAGATGGACGGTACAGGGCAACTCGAGGCTCGCTTCACGATCGGACTACCCGCCCGAGGTCGCCGGATTGACGGACGCGGCGCGAGAGAGCTTCTCCTTCGACACATCCCCGACCTGGTCTCATCGACCCTGCTCACCGGTGCACACGACCCTGCGGAGATCGAGCGGTGTGCGGCAACCCATGAAGACGCTTCAGCACTGCGAGATGCACTCGGCAGCCGTGATCTCGTCGCCTTCGTCGCGAACGGCAGCGTCCTGCCACGTCGGAGTGGGGCGGACGACCGTCCCCTGGACCCGGACAGCACGATACTCTTCCAGAGTCCGCCCTCGCTCGAGACGGAATTCGTCCTCCCGAATCGGGGTGCGGTCCGGGGCATGGGGATTCCCAGTGGGATCACCGTGATCGTGGGCGGCGGCTTTCACGGAAAAAGCACGCTGCTGCGAGCCCTGCAGAACGGGATCTGGGACCACGCGCCCGATGACGGGCGAGAGTTCGCGGTCACGCGAACGGATGCCGTGAAGGTTCGGGCCGAAGACGGAAGATCCGTGGCGGGCGTCGACATTTCACCGTTCATTGACGATCTCCCCGGCGGCCGGGCGACGTCCGCCTTCCATACACAACACGCCTCCGGCTCGACCAGTCAGGCGGCCGCCATCATCGAAGCGCTCGAGATGGGGTCGAGGCTGCTGCTCATCGACGAGGACACGTCGGCGACCAACTTCATGAGCCGCGACCGCCGCATGCAGGAGCTCGTGCCGGCGGCCGGGGAGCCCATCACCCCCATGGTCGATCGTATCGAGGAGCTGCGTGACGACCTGGGCGTGAGCACCATCGTCGTGGTGGGCGGAACCGGCGACTACCTCGATGTCGCAGACCTCGTACTTCGGATGGACGGGTTTCGGCCAAGCGACGTGACACGACAGGCGAGAGACACCGCAGCTCTTGTTCCGACCGGCCGCACCACGGAGGTCCGGCGGCCACTGGAGCTGGGGCCCGTGCGCACGATCGATCGGACCTCGGTCAATCCTGCCCGCGGTCGGCGTGCGGTCCATGTGAAAGCCCCTGACGAACGAACGCTTCTGTTCGGGCGTGAGATCATCGACGTGCAGGCTCTCGAGCAGGTCGTCGGACGAGGCCAGCTTCAAGCGATCGGGCTCGTGCTGGCCTCGGTCGTGCGCTCAGGTCCGGGCGACCGTGTGATCGACGTCCGTGAGGCGATCGAGGAGGCACTCCGGGAGGGACTGGATTCGTTCGACGATCGCCGGACAGGTGACCTGATGGCCTGCCGAAGCTACGAAGCCATCGCGGTTCTGAACCGACTGCGAACGCTTCGTGTACGTTAGGGCTGCCACACTCCAAGACCCGAAGCAGAGATCCTCATGACCCGTGTGACCTTGCGCATCCCCGACGCAGTGAGCCTCGTTGGGCACGCTCTCCTCCTTTCCGTCCTTCTCGCTGTCGCGGCGCCACGGGTGCTCGATGCGCAAACATCGAGCTCGGAGCTGGCACCCGTCACAAGCGTGGAGGGGATCACGGAGTACCGGCTCGAAAACGGCCTGCGGGTCCTTCTCTTTCCGGATCCGAGCCAGCCTCAGATCACGGTGAACATCACCTACCTCGTCGGCTCTCGCCACGAGGCGTACGGAGAGACCGGAATGGCCCACCTGCTCGAGCATCTGCTCTTCCAGGGCACGCCGGATCATCCCGACATCACGCAGGAGCTCAGCGAGCGTGGCGCCCAGCCGAACGGGACGACAGGACCGGACCGCACGAATTACTTCGAGGTCTTCCCGTCGTCGGAAGACAATCTGGAGTGGGCACTCGACCTCGAAGCGGATCGCATGATCAACTCGTTCGTCGCCGAAGAGGATCTCGCGTCCGAAATGACGGTCGTACGCAATGAGATGGAATCCGGTGAGAACAATCCGCTGCGGATTCTGCTCGAGCGTGTCCTTTCGACCGGATATCTCTGGCACAACTACGCAAATTCCACGATCGGAGCCCGCGCGGACGTCGAAAACGTTCCGATCGAACGTCTGCAGGCGTTCTATCGAAAGTACTACCAGCCGGACAATGCGGTTCTGGTCATCGCCGGCGACTTCGACTCCGACTACGCGCTGGACGTCGTGGTCGACAAGTTCGCGGGGATCCCTCGACCCGAGCGTCAGGGTGCAGAGACGCTGTGGCCCACCTACACGCGTGAGCCGGTTCAGGACGGTGAGCGATCGGTGACACTCCGCCGTGTCGGCGAGGTGCCGATCACCATGGCCATGTACCACGTGCCTCCCGGCGCTCACGAGGATTTCGCGGCGATCGACGTACTGCGGTTCATTCTCGGGGATGCTCCCGCGGGGCGTCTCTACGAAACGCTCGTCGAGTCCGGGGATGCGACGGCGGCCGGTGCGCTCGCGTTCCAGTACACTGAGGCCTCACCCTTCTTCACCTACGCTCAGCTCCCGCCGGGTGGAGATATCGAGGCGGTTGTGCGACGGATGAACGAAACGGTCGAGGGCGTGCTGACCGCACCCGTCACGGGCGATGAGGTGGCCCGCGCGAAGACCGCGCTGCAGAACGGCATACAGCAGCAACTCAACAACTCGGTCGGGATCGCCCTCGGTCTCTCCGAATGGACGGCCCGTGGTGACTGGCGACTCTTCTTTCTGCATCGTGACCGGATCGATGCCGTCACCGCCGATGACGTGAACCGTGTCGCCCAGGCGTATCTCAAGCCCTCGAACCGAACGGTCGGGCGCTTCATCCCGACGGATGCCCCGGATCGGGCGGACATCCCCGAGCGCCCCGACGTCTCTGCCATGGTCGAGGGATACGTCGGGCGCGAAGCCGTCGCAGAGGGTGAGGCATTCGACCCATCGCCGGCGAACGTGGATGCGAGGACGGTTACGTACGAACTCCCGAATGGAATGAAGGTCGCGCTGCTGCCGAAGGAAACGCGTGGGGATCGGGCGACCATTCGGATGAGACTGCACTTCGGCGACGAGTCGTCACTCATGGGTCGCGGGACAGCAGGGGGCATGGCCGGGGCCATGCTCATGCGCGGCACCGGAGAGAGGGACAGGCAGGCCATCCAGGACGAACTCGACCGACTCCAGGCCCAGGGAGGCGTCGGGGGTGGCCCCACCCTGGCGACGGGGCAATTCCAGACGGTTCGGGACAACGTCGTCGACGTCATTCGCCTGATGGGTGAAATCGTCCGGCAACCATCCTTCCCCGAAGAAGAATTCGAGATCATCCGGGAGCAGAGGATCGCGTCGATCGAGGAGTCGAGCACCGACCCGCAGGCACTGGCCCAGCTCGAGCTTTCGCGCATCATGGATCCGCGCCCGGTGGGCCACCCGAGCTACACGGAAACCATCGAAGAAGCGGTGGCGAACCTGCGCGCTGTCACGGTCGGCGATGCGCAGGCCTTCTATCGCGAATTCTGGGGACCCCAGAACGGGAACATCGTCCTCGTGGGAGATTTCGATGCCGAATCTGTCCGCAACGCGATCGAGGAAGCCTTCGGCGACTGGCAGAGCCCTCGTGCGTTCGAGCGTATCGCGACACCGTTCATTGATCCAGCGGCACGGGACGTCGAACTCGAAACGCCGGACAAGGCCAATGCGATTCTCTGGGCCCGCCAGAATTTCGAGTTGCGTGACACCGACCCAGACTACCCGGCGCTCATTCTGGCGTCCGAGATCATCGGCGGCGGGGTACTCAACTCCCGCCTCGCGGAACGGATCCGGAATCAGGACGGACTGAGCTACGCCGTACAGGCTGCGATTTCGGGACATCCGGTCGATGCAGCCGGGCAGTTCATCGCTGTGGCGATCTTCGCGCCCGAGAACGTCGACCGGGTGGAGGCAGCACTCCTCGAAGAACTCGAAAAAGTCCTGACCGAGGGATTCACGGCAGAAGAGCTGGTGGGAGCCCGAAACGGCTGGCTCGAGGGGCGACAGCTCGGTCGAGCGCAGGACAACAGTCTGGCTGCGGGCCTGTCACAAAACCTCTACTTCGGCCGTACCTACCAGTTCGACCAGGAGCTCGAGGACCAGGTTCGCTCGGTGACGCTCGACGAGGTCAATCAGGCGATTCGCGATCGCCTGGATCTCACGCGATTGACCATCGTGAAAGCCGGCGACTTTGTGAACGCGCGGGCGCCCGTCGGCTTCTGAGTCCGCGGTCCAGGAGCGCTCTTGTGACCCGATGCGGGAAGGGGTGTCTGCGCTGACATGACGACGATTCCACCTGTCGATCCCGCGCTACCGGGTCTTTCGATTGCTCAGGCGGCTCGCGCGGAGCCGTTCATCGTGGAAGGCGATCGGGTGCGGTTCACGGGCCACCAGACCCGCACGGGTGGACAGGTCCTGTTCCGCAGCACGTCAGGGTCGGCAGGTGCGACCGCGGCGGTCCGAGCGGAAGGGCTCGGCCACGCTGCGAATCTGGTGCTGTACCCCGGTGTCGCACGACGTGATTTCGCGGGGCCGCACGGCGCCACGGTGGAAACCGTGGTTGCTCCCCGCTCCCTCCCGTTTCTGGCCTGGCAGCTATCCGGGCGGGAGTTGATCGAGACGACCGTCGCGGTCGAAATCGCGACACCGACTTCGAATCCGGACGTGGTCCCCACGTCATCCGGGATCGTGGTTCGATCCGATGATCTGAGGGTCGATCTCGCGATCTTCCCGGACCCGGTCGCAGTTACCGTCTCGGAATCCGAGGGTGGGCTCGTCGTGACCGCACGACTGGGGAGTGCGGAGTCCAACACGGTCACACTCGCAAGCGGGCAAGGCCCCGAGGTCGAGAGCGCCATACAAGCTGCCCGGCACCTGGGCGCTCATGCCCTGCACGCCGCCCGGGGGGAGGAGGACGTACTGCGCACACACTCCGGCGTCGACGCGGTCGACGACGGCCTGGCGTGGGCCCTCGCGCGTACGGGAGGACTGATCATCGAGCGGCCGTCGGCGGCCCTGAGCCTCGGGCTGGCTGCCGCGTCCATGGGACATCGAGCGGCCTCGGCCAGGGCACTCACGCAGCTTCGCACATCCCGGCCGACCCGGGCCGCCGCGGGCGTACTCGCCGCGTGCATGACGTCCACCTCCGGTCAGGTGGGTGCTGCCGCGGAACTCGCGAACCTCCTCCTGGAAGACGTCGACACATTCGAGCCCGACCTGCTTCGACTGGCGGCCACGATGCTGGCGGAAGCCCTGCACCACGGAGCGCCGCCGGAGACGCTGACGGCACTGCGCGCCATCGGGTCCGGGAATGGCTCGGCGGTCAGACGCCCCGGGACCGGCAAGTCCCTCGCACTCCCGATGCTGGGTGACGGACCCTCGGCAAGCGCACCCGTTCCGGATCTGGCGTCGTGGCTCGCAGGCCTCCTTCGCGGTGACCCCGAGGCCCCCTTCGTCGTCCATGACGTTCGGGCGTCCAGAGCCCGGCGTTCGGCCGCCGCATTTCGATCGGACCCAGACAGGGGCTGGGCCGACTGGCGAGCTCTGCTCGACGAGGGGCTGGCCGAGGGTGTCCTCGGGCCCGCCACGTGGGACGACCTCGTCGAGGGTCCCGCAGACGTCGAGCCTCGTTCAGACCGACCCGCCGCGACTGCCGAGGTGCTTCTGGCCTTCGTACACGGCATGCTCGGGCTCGCTCCCGATGCCCCCGTGGGAAGGCTTCGGATCGCACCGAGGATGCCGACACACCTGACGTCCTTCACGGCGACGGGAATCCCGATCGGAGAGGGTACCATCAAGATGACGTACGAACGGGCCGGAGGCGCGGTTCGCTACCTGCTGGAGCCGGAACGGATCGGGGTCCCTCCTCTCCTCGTCTTCGAGCCTTCGGTCTCAGGCTCCGTTGGATCGATCCGGATCGACGGGCGCTCGGCTCACCTCGATGTCCGTCGACATCGTGGTCGAACGCTCATTCCCGTCCAGTTGCCGCTCGACGATGTCCGCGCGTTGGCGTTCGAGATGGACTGACTGCGGGGTGCGCGTCGGCGAGACTCAGTCCTCGTCCACGACGATGTAGCCGTGCTCGATCAGGAGCTCGCGCAACCGGACCTGCCGTTCGGGAAGGGCGGTCTTGGCGACCTCCCGTGCGAAGTCGATGCGGTGAGCTTCTGAGACATCGTCGAGCACGGTGATCGGCGCTCCGTAGCGCAGGAGAATGCGCTTTGCGTCGACAGCGACGGAATCGTTCACGGTTCGAAGCTCGGGTGACGGCGTGAAAACGAAGCGGCCGTCAAGTCTAACGGTGGCCCGGCTCTCAGTGAAGCATGCCGGGTTCTTCGTCGTCCTCGTACGGGTCGATCGTCAGCGTCGGCAAGACGAAGGGGCCAGTCAGGTGGAATCTCGGGACCTCGACCCTGAACTCCTCCCCGTTGTCACGGACGAACGTGTAATGGCCCTCCATGAATCCGACCGGTGACCTCAGCACGCAGTAGCTCTGATACTCGTGGGATTCACCCGGGGCGAGTACCGGCTGCTGCCCCACCACACCTTCACCGTCGACCATCGAATCGTCACCAGCCGCGTCGTGAATGTGCCAGTGCCGGAAGAGGAGTCGCGCCGCGTCATCCCCTTCATTTGCCATGCTGATCGTGTACGCGAATACGAACGTCCCCTCGGACGGATCGGAGTCTGCCAGAGAGAAGCGGGGTGAAACCTCGACCCGGATACCTTCGGTTGATTTCTCGTAGCGCATAAGAGGTTCTACAGCGGCCCTGTCCAAAAGTCACGCAACGGATCACCCGGGCGAGGATCGGTGCCTCCCGGGCCAATCCGCCGCCGGGAGGAACCGCACGAGGGGACGAGTCGAACGATCATCTAGTTCCGAACGATCATGAAGGTGTGCTTGCGCCCCACCGAATACAGAATCGAGCTCTCCAGCAACTGGAGCACGGCGTTCGACAATTCGTCCGTCTCCACCACCACCGCGACCGCGATCAGCTGCGTGATGCTCGGATCGCCGGGTACCGAAATCGGTGCGAGGCGCTCGAAATCCAGCGTGTACCCGTTGCGTTGAAACGAGAACCCGACCGGTAGGAAGGGGTCGAGTCCCGGCGGAATCTCCCCCAGCCCAGCCTCCGGCGGCCATGCGGACTGATCTGCGTTGAACTGGTTGACGGAGACGCCCACCACATCGACGTCACTGGCGACTTCGACTGCCCTCGCCCGCCACGTGACGTTGCGGAGATTGGGGAGCACGAGACCGGCCAGAATACCGAGGATGGACATGGCCATCAGCAGCTCGATGAGCGAAAAGCCGCCTCGTCGATGGGTTCGTCGATTCATGCGCATCACCCGGGCAGGTCCACGAAACCGCCTACGAAATCCGCGCCGGTTTGCGAGGCGGAATCGAAGGTGAAACCCTCTCCGTCGATGACGTAGGTCAGGATGTAGGCACTGTCCACCACGACGTAGTCGACGCCCTGATCAGCCAGCGTGCTGCCGGCCTCGATCAGCGAGCCGGGCAAGCGTCCGTTCGTCTGACGGAATTGCTCCACCCGCTGAATGCCGTCGAAGTAGATACCCTCGCGGGAAGCCTGGACGACGTCCGCACTCGCTCTGGGATCGGTCAGGGGGCTCACCACGATCCACTGAGGCTGGGCGAGCAGGAAGTACACCGCGAGAAGAGCGAAATTGACCGTCACGGGTGCAGCCCATTTGGGAGGACCACTCGGCCCGGCCGACGCCTTCGCCGCTTCGTCCCTCGCCGCCGCGTGAGCCAGGACCTCGGCGACCACGTCAGCCGCCTCCTGCCCCGGGGCCGTACCCTTCGCGTGAAAGGGCTGGACGTCGTCCTTTTCGCTCATGGGCTGGATCGGAGAAGTCGAGGGCGAGTGACGCGAACGCCTGCCGAACAGCCGACGATCGAGTCGATGGCATTGTATCCGGGAATGGCAGTGCAAGATAGTCCCCGCGACGGCACCCGCGGGTCGACCACGCGTGCCGCCAGTCCTAGCTTTCGCACATGAGCTCCCACTCCCTCTCGCGCTCCGTCGAGGACTACCTCAAGGCGATTTATGCGCTGTCTGAACATGGAGACACGGCTGCGACATCAGCGATCGCCGAGGCACTCGAGGTCCAGCCAGCCTCGGTGACGGGCATGGTCAAGCGCCTCGCCGAGGGAGGCCTCGTGGAGCACGTGCGCTACAAGGGGGTCAGGCTGACGGGGGCCGGGACGACGGAGGCGCTTCGTGTCGTGCGTCGTCACCGGATTCTCGAGACGTACCTGTGCGAACGACTCGGATATTCGTGGGATGATGTCCACGAAGAGGCGGAGCGGCTGGAGCACGCAGCGTCCGATCGGCTCATCGCACAAATGTCCCGAACACTGGGAGCTCCCAGCCACGACCCCCACGGTGCTCCGATTCCCACCACCACCGGCACCATCGAGGAGACCGATCTGGCGACCCTCGCCGACGCATCGCCGGGTGCGCGCCTTCGGATCCGGGCTGTCCGGGACGAGCACTCCGACGATCTGCGATCCATGGCGGAAGAGGGCCTCGTACCGGGCACGAGCGTGACCGTGGGAACCGAACTGACCAGCGACGGATCGATCCTCGTCTCCTTCCACAAGGCTTCAAGATCCGGGAGACCCGTGACGCAGGAACTCGCCCGACAGATCTACGTCGTTCCCGACACCCCCTGATGCGGTCTCAGTCGACCGGTACGCCGAACGTCACTGCAGGGGACACGCCGGCAGGCCGCTCGCCCTGTCGGTCACCAGGGCATCGAATCCCCTGACGACGGTCGACGCGAACACGCCGGTGCCCTGCCCCGAAAGGCTCGGCACTCTCACCTGACCTGACGGGTTGAAATTTCCACCACGGGCCCAGTTCACGTAGTTGCGATCGACCGCCGTGATGGAAACCTCTGCGGTCGCCCCCTCCGGCAAGCCCCTCTGAAGGCGCCTGGCGAGGTCGGCATCGAGCTGAAAACGGTTGAAGACACCGAACTCGGAAGGAAACACCACGGTGGTGTCCGAGTCGGAGACCGACAGGCCCAGCAGGTACAGGGGATCGTCTCGAACGACGATCCCCTCCGGACGCAGTGCTTCCGGAAGACCCCGGATCGACGTCTCGCTGAGGTACGCCCACGCTCCGGTCGACGGAGACCACTCGACCGTCATCAACCTGTCGGGAGCGAGGCGACAAACCGCGGGGACGTCGAGAAGATCGAAGCCCCCCGGGACCCTGCTCGCTCCCCGAAGTTCGCCTCCCCCTGGGAGCTCGACCCGTACCTCGACCAGATCACCGGGCTCGATGAAGGCCGGTGCTCCGTCTGCGACGAAGCAGGCGCCGGGCTCCTCGAATGGTGACGACTCCAGACAGTCATTCACCCCCTCCGGCGTCAGCGGGAAGCTGAATCCGTCACTTCGAGTCATGGTCACCCGCGCCTGCGACAGGGGTGGAAGAGACTCGCCGCCCTCGAAGCCAACCGTCCGGTGAAGGAAGGCTCGGGCGATGTTGTCCGAGCGATCCGCACCCACGTCCAGGTAGATCTCGGCGATGACGACATTCTCCACATCGGCAATCGTCACTTCCTCGAGACTGCATCCGGCAACCGAAGCCAGCAGGGCGAGGTGTGCCACACCCGTCGACAGTTGGCGCAGCGCTCGAGGGGTCGCCTGAGATGTCAGGCCCGCCATCAGAAGGTCACCTCCACTCCGAAGGTGGGCAGGACCGGGAACATGGAGATGCCCGAGCGGGTCGGGGGGTCCGCCTGATACTCGTAGAAGTAGAAGAGAACGTTCCGCTGGTTGTAGACGTTCACGAGGTTCACGAACGGCGTCAGCGCACCCCATGTCTTCGTGAACGTCCTGCGAAAGCTGACGTCCAGCCGATGGTAGAGCGGGTAGCGGGAGGAATTGCGGGCTCCGAGCACGACCCCGTATCCACTGGACCCGTCGTCACCGCCTTCTCCCGTCCAGTCGAGCCCTCCCCCTTCCACGTATCGGGGGGAGTAGTACGCATACGAGCCGGAGGCTCGAGTGTACGGGATGCCGGTCCCGACATTCCATCTCAAGCCCCCGCTCCATCCCCATGGTCCCGGGTACGTGACCACGAGGTCGACATCCACGCGACGATCGAAGATCGGGGGATACGTCACTTCGGGAGCCGGCGTGAGCGGAGAGAGCGGATCCGGAAACGTTCGCTCGGCCCGCAAGTACGACAGGGCGACCCACCCGTTGACCCGTCCCGTCTCCTTGCGGACCATCAGGTCCACCCCCCAGGACGTTCCCCTCCCACCGAGAATCTCGTCTCCCAGCTCGTTCGGGTTGTCCGCAGGGTTCAGGGTCACCACACCGTCGAATCCACGTAGATATCCCTCGATCGACCAGAACCAGTCGATGTCTCGCCACCCCTCGAACCCGACCTGGACCTGGTCCGAGACGGTGTGTGGGACGCGGTCCCCCGAGATGACCCAGAGGTCCAGCCCCAGCGGCAGCTCTTCATCCCGAAGGGAGTGCAGGAACTGGGTATACCGACCGGCCGCAAGCTTGACCGCGACGTCTCCACTCCCGAGGAAGCGCTTAACGGCCAGCCTCGGGGACGGCTCGAACACCGTCCCTCCCGAGTCTTCGAGGAATCCGTCTCCCCGAAGACCGACTTCCACGAGCCACCGTCGTGCCGCGCTGTACCGAGCCTGCACGTAGTTGCCGACGACGATCCCGGTGCCGGAGCCACTCCTGAAACTCGTCCCACCCGTCTCGAAACGGTTCTCGTACTCCATCCGTTCGACGAGGGAACCGACCTGAACGCTCCACTCGGGGCTGGGGCGCGTGTCCAGATCTGCCCGAAGCTGGGCCTGCTGGATCCGGCTTCTGAAGTTCGTGTCTCCGAAGTCCGGAAACAGGAGCCCCGTCCGAAAGCGACTCACGTTGGCACCGAGCTGGAGAGAGCCTCCACCACGGCGAGCGTGACTCCAGCGGACACCCAGGGCATCGTTGCCCCAGTTCCAGTCCACGCGCAGTGGGAAGCCCTGATCCTCGACCTGCGTCAGGTCGAAGACGTCCACGCCCGAGTATGCCGAGACCGTCAGACGGTCACCCGATGGCGTCCATCCTTCCACGACCGCCTGCAGGTCCGTGAGATGGTAGGGAAACTCGAAGGCGGGCTTGAAGAGTACGTCGAAATACGATCGGCGAGCCGAGACCCGATAGCGGACACTGGCCTGCCCCAGCGCATCGGCCACGGCGGCAGGGAGCCGACCCCCGACCGCGACGCGACTCGACAGGAGCGACACGGCGGCATCTCCACCGAATTCGCCCCGGCCCGGATCACTCTCCACCTCGAGCACGGACGACACCCGTCCTCCGTGCTCGGCCGCGAAGCCTCCGGACATCAGTTCGACCCGGTCGATCATGTCGGCATTGAACACCGAGAACAGCCCGCCGAGATGGAACGGGGAGAAAATCGGCATCCCGTCGAGAAGGATCAGGTTCTGGTCCTGTGAGCCCCCCCGTACATGAAAGGCGGCCGAGAAGTCCGATGTCGAGACGACACCGGGAAGAACTTCGATTGCCCGCACGGGGTCAGGCTCGGCCACCCCCGGAATGAGACGCACGTCGTCGAGCTCCATTTCGCGGACGGTCGCGCCCCCCACTTCCTCGAAGCGCACCCGGCCCCGGCTACGCTCCGCCTCGACATCGATCCCCTCGAGCAGGAGCGCGCTTCTCTCGAGTCGTATGTCCAGCTCCACGGTACCGGCCGGCCCCACGTCTACGGCCTCGACGTAGGCCGCATAACCGAGGGCTGACACCCGAACCTCCCAGGCGCCGGGCGTCACATCCGAGATCCGAAAGGAGCCCAGTCTATCGGTCTCGGTCGCGAGGGCGTTGGACGATTCCCGCACCAGCGAGACCGTAGCACCGTAGACCGCGGAGCCCTCGGCTTCGCGGACACGCCCCTGCACCGTTCCCAACTGGGCATCGACGTGCTCCGCCGCGGTGCTCTGGCCAAGGAGCACAAAGACGAGAGGCCAGAGGACTCGCGCGAGAATCGATCTGCAGGGAAGGGTGTCGGGGCTCACGGAACGTGTGGATGTGGAGGTCCGACCGGATCTCCGGTTCGAATTCGGGTATGTAGTCCGGCCGTTCTGACCGCTGTGGATCCGAGAGCCGTGCTCGCCTGGTACTGCGACCAATTCGTTCTTCCGCTGCCGGAACATCATCGCTTCCCGATGGAGAAATACCGTCTCCTGCGGGAACACGTGGAGGACGAGGAACGGATTCACCTCGCGATTCCGGAAGCTGCTACCGACGACGACCTCCGTCGGGTCCATCAGCAGGATTATGTGTCCCGAGTCGTCTCGGGATCACTCAGCCGCGACGAGATCCGACGGATCGGATTCCCGTGGTCTCCGGAACTCGTGGAACGCTCCCGTCGATCCGTCGGAGGAACGATCCATGCCGCTGAATGCGCCTGTCGCGACGGGGTCTCCGTCAACCTCGCGGGCGGGACCCACCATGCGTTCTCCGACGCCGGCGAGGGCTTCTGCGTCTTCAATGACGTGGCCGTGGCGGCTCGTTCGCTCCAGGCGCGTGGGATGATCACGCGATGCGCGGTCCTGGACCTGGATGTTCACCAGGGAAACGGCACCGCCTCGATCTTCGCCAACGACCCCTCCGTCTTTACGCTCTCCGTCCACGGGGCATCCAACTATCCATTCCGGAAGGAGGCGAGCGACCTCGACATCGGACTGGAGGACGGTACCGAGGACAGCGTCTTCCTCGATGCCGTGCGAGCGGGGGTCTCCGTCGCCCTGGCCTCCGACCCGGACTTGGCGTTCTACATCGCCGGGGCCGATCCATACGAGCACGACCGTCTCGGGCGACTGTCCGTTTCCAAGGACGGACTTCGTGAACGTGATCGAATCGTGTTCGACGCCTGCGGGGCGGCGAGCGTTCCCATAGCGGTCGTCATGGCCGGCGGATACGCTGAGAACGTGCACGACACCGTTGAGATTCACACCGCCACCGTGCGCGAGGCTGCTCGTCACCAATCCGCATCGACCACCCCCAGAGCCTGATATGGCACCGGACTTCGAAGCACTCGAACGCCTGAAGGGCTATCCCACGACGCCTCTGGCCCACCTGCCGACGCCCCTGATTCACCTTCGAAAACTCGGGGCCGTACTCGGAACCACGAATCTGTGGGCGAAGATGGACGCGGAAACGGGCTTCGCCCTTGGAGGGAACAAGGTCCGGAAGCTCGAGTTCGTCCTTGCACCATCGCTGAAGGACGGGGTGACCTGCCTGATCACCGCAGGGGGGCCGCAGTCCAACCACTGCCGGGTCACCGCTGCGTTCGCTGCGCGCGAAGGCCTGCGCTGCATCCTCGTCACCCAGCGGGGGCGGGCGGAAGTACCGACCGGTAACGCACTCCTGCACAGACTCTTCGGCGCGGAGATCGAGCTCGTGGACGAGGGCCACGACCGGGCGTCCCGCATGGAGTCCGTCGCCGAAGAGCTGCGCGGTCAGGGCGAGACACCCCTCATCATTCCGATCGGGGCCTCGACGGCATTGGGGTCTCTGGGGTACGCCAGGGCCGCGATCGAACTCTGCGAGCAACTCGACGCGCTGGATGATGGATGCTCGGAGACCCTCGTCTTCTGCGCCTCCTCGTCCGGCGGGACACTGGCGGGACTCATCCTCGGACTCGACCTCATGGATCGAACCGATGTCCACCTTTTCGGAGTCAGCGCAGACACGCCGGCCGCAGAGCTCGACGATATCTGCTGGACAATGGCTCGAGAGGCGGGGGAACGCCTCGGCGCACGGATCGAGCTCGGGCGAATCCGCTTCGAGTCGATCGACGAGCAGGTCGGAGACGGGTACGGCATCCCCACAAACGCATCACGCGAGGCCACCGACCTGTTCGGGCGGCACGCCGGCATCGTGGTCGACCCCACGTATACCTCCAAGGCGGCGGCCGGACTGGTGGCCCACCTGCGGGCACATCCCCCGAGGGGAGATCAGCGGGTCGTCTTCCTGCATACCGGAGGAGCACCCGGCCTGCTCGCCTGACCGTCCGCCTCCGCGGGACCACAGCAGGACTCGCCGTTCGATCACGACGTCGGTACCCGAAGCCCGCGTCGCCCCACGAACCTCCTTCGCGACGCACGCGGCAGTCTCATTACCTTGCATGCGTTCTGCTCCCGCGTCGCTGCATCCAAGCCGAGAGGAGCCTCCATGGCCATCCTGGGTCCCGCTGCCCCACCCGATACGCTCCGGGGCAAAACGTACGACGTCATCTTCGGTCACGAGCCAGGGTGGGGCCGATACTTCGATGCGATCCTGATCGCGCTCATCATCGGCAGCGTGGGAGCGGTCATGCTCGATTCGGTCTCGTCGCTGAGCAGTCGCTACGGGACCGCACTTCTCGCCGTCGAGTGGGGCGTCACCGTCCTGTTCACGCTCGAATACGTGGTCCGACTCTGGTGTGTGAAGGCTCCTCGTGCCTACGCCCTCTCATTCTTCGGGATCATCGATCTGCTCTCGATCCTGCCCACATTCCTGAGCGTACTGATACCCGGAGGACAGTACCTCGCCGTGATCCGGGTCCTGCGCGTGGTGCGGGTGTTCCGGGTCTTCAAGCTCGTGCGGTTCCTGGGAGAAGCCAGCCTGCTGTCCACCGCGCTCAGGAATGCCCGCTACAAGATCGCCGTCTTCCTGGTGACCGTCCTGTGCATCGTCATCGTGGTGGGTTCGGTCATGTATCTGATCGAGGGTCCGCAGAGCGGCTTCACGAGCATCCCGAAGGGTGTCTACTGGGCCATCGTCACGCTGACGACCGTTGGCTACGGGGACATCGCACCCACGACTCCGGTCGGCCAGGCCCTCGCCGCGTTCGTGATGATCCTCGGATACGGCATCATCGCGGTCCCGACGGGCATCGTGACCGCCGAGATCGCTGCACTTCCGAGTGGGGGAGCGCTCTCCACGCGCTCCTGTGGATCGTGTGAGCACGTCGAGGTCGATCCCGACGCGAAATACTGCCGATTCTGCGGCGCTTCGATCCCCGAGCGAGACTGAGCAAAACGCTCGTTCGGCCGGGTCGTGGAGCTGCTACGGTGCCCTGACTCCCAGGAGGCTGGAAACGCCGAAGGCCTCGAGTGTCATCCAGACTCCGAAGCCTGTATACAGCGCCATCATCACATGCGCCTCGCCCCGAGACAGCTGCATGTCGCGCAGCATGAAGACGAGCATGACGATCGTCGCGAGGACCAGGAACGTCATCATCGGAACGATCTGCGTGAAGTTGACCGTCAGAGCACCCGTGAACATGACGCCGAGAGGAACCGCGACCAGCAGGTCGAAGACATTGCTCCCGAGAACGTTGGAGAGGCTCGACTCCGTCCGTCCCAGCACCGACGCGCGCACGCTCACGAAGGTGTCCGGCAACGACGTGGCGGCCGCGACGATCGTCATTCCCCAGAGGAAGGTGGGTGTGCCCAGCATGTTGCCCAATTCGATGGCCACGCGAAGCAGCATCTCCACGCCCACCAGGATCATGGCGATGCAACCCAGAAGAATCCCCCATTCCTTCATGGCGGAGATTCCCTCGGACCTCTCCGGCTCCACCCCGCTGCGCTTCACTTCCTCGAACTGAATGAACAGGTAGAGCCCGTAGAGCAGGAGTGGAAACACGGCGAGGATTCTGGTGAACTCGCCGCGGTAAACCTCCCGCCCACTCGGAAGCAGGTCATGCTGCAACCCTCCGTAGATCACGGAGAGGCTCAGAATCAGCATCAACACGGCGACAGAGACGAGATAGAACTGCGCCTCTCGATAGACCAGGTTCCGGTTCGCCGACAGCGGACGGCCGCGAGCGTACACGGAGAACGCAGGAATCACGAGAATGTTGTAGATGGCCGATCCGATGATGGCGGAAAGACCGAGCTCGAAGTCCCCGTGCACGGAAGACGCCAGCAGAGCCGTCACCAGCTCGGGCATGCTCGAAGACACGGCAAGCAGTACGGAACCCTTCACCGCGTCGGGAATTCCGTAATAGAGCGCGAGCTGGTGGGTCGACTCTTCCAGTCTGGAGCACGCCAGCCACAGAAGTGCCGACCCGACGAGGGTTCCCCCGGCGAGCAAGGCGATGATCATCGCGCGAAGCTGCCGGCGCTACACACCGGCGGCAAGACCCCGACGAACTGAATGGTCACCGAGAGCGGGAGCTCTAATCGCGCCCTCCCATCATCTTTCGAACGCTCTGGCTGGCGACAAGCGCCAGAATGCCCACTCCACCGATGATCATGGCGACCGTACGGAACAGGTCGGCAGGCGGCATGTTCTCGAGTTGTCCGGCAACGAGCCCGGCAAAGAGATTCCCGAGCGCCGCTCCGACGAACCAGATGCCCATCATCTGACCGACTCGCCGCTCGGGAGACAATTTGGTGATCGCAGACAGACCGATCGGTGAGATGCAGAGCTCACCCACGGTGTGCAGGAAGTAGGTCACGACCAGCCAGGCGGGAGAAACCGGATTGTCCGGGGTCGCATTGGCGGCACCCCAGGCGAGGACGAAGAAGCCGGCCGCCAGGCCCAGCAAGCCCAGGCCGGCCTTGACCGGTATCGACGGATTGACCTTCCGCGAATCGAGCCAGACCCAGATCATGCCGAAGACCGGGGCCAGCAGAATGATGAAGCCTGCATTCACGGACTGCAGTGTCGACGCCGGGATCTCGATGCCGAACACCGTTCGATCGGTCAGATCCCGGGCAAAGAGATTCAGCGAAGTCCCAGCCTGTTCGAAGCCCGACCAGAAGACCGCGATCATCAGGAAGAGCCAGAAGATCACCGCCATCCGTTTGTTCTCTTCGACCGAGTGGCCTCCCGCGACCCAGACGTACACGAAGTACGCCGCGACCAGTATCAGGACCGCATAGCCGAGGCCTGTCGCGATCTGAGTGATCGTCAACGCGATCGTCCCATTGGACACGAGCAGGGCGAACGTGGCGATCACTGCGACCACGGCGGCAAAGGAGCCGAAGAAGGTCCGCGAGAGTGCGGCGACCTCGTCCGGCGACTTGTCCGTTCGCAGATGACCGATGTCGCCGAGGTGGTCCTGTCCGGCCCGATACTGGATCAGCCCGAGGACCATCCCGACGCCGGCAGCTCCAAAGCCCCAGTGCCAGTGATACCCTTCGCCGAGCCAACCCGTGATCAGAGGCCCGAAGAACGCACCCAGATTGATCCCCATGTAGAACACGGAGAACCCTGCGTCGCGCCGCGCCCCACCTTCCGGGTACAGGTCACCGACGATCGTCGAGACGTTCGGCTTCAGGAGCCCCGTTCCGCAGATGATGAATACCAGCCCGAGGAAGAAGCTGAAGTTCGTCGGGATGGCCATGGTGAAGTGCCCCAGGGCGATGATCCAGCCTCCGACCCAGATCGCCTTGCGCTGACCCCAGAGGTTGTCGGCGATCCAGCCTCCCGGAAGAGCCGTGATGTACACGAGTGCCGTGTACATACCGTAGATGGCGCCAGCCGTCGCGACGTCGAAGCCGAGCCCCGGGTTCGTCTCTATGGTGGCCGTGGTCATGAAGAGCGTCAGGAGGGCCCGCATTCCGTAATACGAAAACCGCTCCCACATCTCGGTGAAGAAGAGCGTCGACAGACCCTTCGGGTGGCCGAAAAACGTCCCCGATCCGGTCGCGACCGCCGCTCCGCCGGATTGATCTCCTGAACCGTTCACGCTCGTCTACTCCAGGTTGGGGCAGGTGCCTCGATAGTCGTTCATCTGCACCTATGTCGGGTTCCGGGGTCAGGATCGCAAGCATGCCCGGCCGCCGAGGAACGGCAGGACGACCGGGACACGGTGCCGACGCTCCCCGAATCATCCACCGTTTCAGAACCGCCTGCATGACTGTACCAACATCGGTCACACTGACACATGCTGTTGCGTCGCCGCAACATTCGACGACCCGAAACCTGGAATCATTCGATCTTGAAATTTTGCATCACGCTGCCATTCAATGTTTTAAGCCATTCGATACAGCTGGTATCCGTCTTGCACCCCACTATGTTCACATCTTTCATACCCTGCAGGACGAAGGACGCACCTCATGAGTCGGAACGGAAAAGCGCTGGCACTTCTCACGATCGCGGCCCTTTCGGCATGCGGAATCGACAGCCCGACCGCAGTCTCGGACGCTCCAAGCTTCGCGACCGTTTCAGAGTCGAGCGACGCAATTCCCGATCGGTACATCATCCGACTGAGCGACGACGTGCCGAGCGCGGCTGCAGCCTCGGCCGCGATGATGCGTGGGCTGCGCGGTGAGGTCCACTTCACCTATGAGACGGTGTTCAAGGGTTTTGCGGCGACGCTGCCCGGAGCCTCCCTCGCAGCCATTCAGCGGAACCCCCTCGTCGCCTCCATCGAGGCAGACGGGGTCGTCACGAAGGTGACGACGACCCAGTCGGGCGCGACGTGGGGACTCGATCGAATCGACGCGCGGTCCGGTCTTGATCAGACGTACTCGTATGGTGCGACAGGTGCCGGGGTCGACGCATACATTCTGGACACCGGGATTCTCTCCTCCCACACCGACTTCGGTGGTCGTGTTCTCAGCGGTTATACGTCCGTCAGCGACGGCCGGGGCACGGAAGATTGTGACGGCCACGGAACGCACGTTGCCGGAACGGTGGGCGGGACGCAGTGGGGCGTTGCCAAGGGGGTCAACCTGATCCCCGTGCGCGTCCTGGACTGCAGCGGGTCAGGCACGTGGTCTGGTGTCATAGCAGGAATGGACTGGGTCGCTGCCAACGCCTCCGGACCTTCTGTCGCGAACATGTCCCTCGGAGGCGGCCAGACCAATTCGATCGATGATGCCGTCGCCCGGATGCACAATGCCGGCGTCACGGTTGTCGTGGCAGCCGGAAACTCGGATGCGGACGCGTGCGGCTCCAGCCCTGCCGCCGCTCCCGAGGCGATCACGGTGGGTGCGACCACGTCGAGTGACGCCCGGGCTTCCTACTCGAATTTCGGAACGTGTCTGGACATCTTCGCCCCCGGCAGCAGCATCACGTCGGCGTGGTACACGGGGAACACTGCGACCAGCACCATCAGTGGTACGTCGATGGCGTCCCCCCACGTCGCCGGTGCGGCCGCCCTCTGGTTGGAGACGGACCCGAACATGAGCCCGGCTCAAGTCGCGAACGCACTCACGTCGTCTGCGACTGAGGGCGCCGTCAGTGGGGCAGACGGCCGCTCCGGGCGAGGGCGGAACGCCACGACCGTCCCCAGTCCCAACCTCCTCCTCTACGTCGATCCCGCCATGAACGGCGGTGGCGGTGGCGGTGGTGGGGGCGGCAACTCCGCTCCGACGGCGTCCTTCACGTACTCATGCACCGATCTGAGCTGCGATTTCACGGGCTCAGGCTCCGACAGCGACGGTACGGTCGCCAGCTACGCGTGGAGCTTCGGCTCGAGCGCTCAGAACGCCAGCTTCACCTTCCCGGGTTACGGCACCTACACAGTGACCCTGACGGTGACCGACAACGAGGGCGCCACGGGAAGCTCGACTCAGACGGTGACCCTGGCTGACCCCAACCCACCGGCAATCAGCCTGGACCTGGTGCGTCAGTATAAGCAACGGGGCACGCCCCTCGCCGACTTCGCCTACTCCGGCGCGACCACGGTTGACCTGTACTCGGTCAGCGGGGGCCAGTTCGGCGACCCCGTGTCCGGCGGCTCGTTCACCGTTCAGTTCCCGAAGGGCGGCGGCTCGTATGACATCTACGTCTGTGAGACGGGAACGACCAACTGCTCGAACACGGTGACCGTCATCTGGGGATAAGCCGGTCGAGGCGGCGGCGGTTTTTCCACAAAGAGGCCCGGAGCTCACGCTCCGGGCCTCTTTGTTTCGAGGTTGGTCTGACGCCGACTCCGTCACCTGGCGCGAAGCCACCGCGACGACACCCAGCCGGGCGGAATTTTGCGCCCCTGCCGACTGCTTCCTACTGTTGAGACGTTCCACTCAACACCACTAGAACCGCGGTCCATCATGCTCCGTAACCAGAGATTCCTGATCCTCGCCGCGCTGCTTGGGGTCGCGGCGTGTGACATCGAGTCACCCACCAATGCGAACGATGATGCCCTCGAGCCTCAGTTCGCCCGTGCCCAGGTAGCCGAGCGTGTCGTTCCCGGCCGCATCCTCGTGCGGCTGGCGGAAGGTGCCGACCCCGAAACAGTCGGGCGTGAATACGGCGCATCCTTCGAGCGGAGGCTGAACGGCAACGGCGTCCATATCTTCCGAGGATCAGCCGGCAACGAGCGGGCCATCGCCGCGCGGATGTCCGGCGACATCGACGTCGTGTACGCAGAGCCGGACTACCTCCGACAGCCCACGCAGTCGAATCCGATGTGGTCGTTCGACAATCCCGGCGGCCTCACCATCGACTACACGCGCGGTCGGCGCTCCGGGAGCCCCGTGACCAACTTCACCTCGACCTCGGACGCGGACATCTTCGGAGGTTCAGGCGTTCCAAGCTACACCGGAGGCTCCTCGGTCAGCATCGCGAGCATCGACACCGGGGTTCAGCTCGACCACCCGGAATTTGGATCGGCAACGATTGTGAGCGGCTATGATTTCGTCGACGGGGACAACGACGCATCCGACTCCGATGACCACGGGACGCACACGACCGGTACGATGGTCGGCGACGCGGTCGGGGTCGCAGGAGCGGTCGGAGTCGCAGGAAACGTGACCGTGTTCGTGTACCGGGTCTGCGGCAGCCAGGGATGTCCGACCTCCGCCATCGTAGGTGCGATCAACGCCGCCACGGCGGAGGGCGTCGTGGCCATGAATCTCAGCCTCGGTGGCGGTTCGCTCAGCCAGACGGAGCAGGATGCGATCGCCAACGCGACCGCCAACGGATCCCTCGTCATTGCAGCAGCCGGAAACGATGGCAGCACGACCGTCAACTGTCCGGCCTGTGATCCGAACTCCGTGTCGGTTGCAGCAACGGACTGGCAGGACGGCCTCACCACGTACTCCACGTCGGGAGCAGGTCTCGATATCTCGGCTCCGGGTGGGCAGATGTACTCGAACACCACCGACGAGGCGGGTATCTGGAGCGCGGTTCGTGGAGGCAACTACGACTTCTTCCAGGGTACGTCGATGGCGACGCCTCACGTGACCGGAGCCGCGGCTGTGCTCGCGAGCATGAAGGGTCTGACGACGGCGGACAGCAATCGGAGCTCAACCCTTCGCAACCTCCTTCTCTGCGGCGCTGCGGACATCGGCTCATCAGGATACGACACCACCTTCGGCAACGGCCGGCTGGACCTCGTCGCATCGATGACACAGAACGGCGCAGACTGTGGCGCGGGCGGTGGTGACGGTGGTGGTGGCGGCGGCGGTGGTGGCGGCGGCGGCGGCGGCGGGGGCGAGTTCTCCGTCGACTATTCCTACGGGAAGAGCAAGGGCAAGAACGCCGTCCGCATCGACGGCATCACCCTCGGTTCGCCCGGTACGCTGTCCCTGGTGAACGTTCAGTCGAACAGCACCGTGGTGAGCGAGTCGCCATTCCAGTTGGGGGTTATCTACTCCACGGGCGAGAAGGGCTCCGGCACATACGATTTGACGGTGTGCAATACGGATAGCCAGTGCTTCAGTACGCAGCTCGTGTACAACTGATCCCGGTTCACGCCTGAGACGACCCGGGTCGTCTACGATCGGCAAAGGGGCCCGATCGCGATGAGCGATCGGGCCCCTGGCGTGTACGGTCGCCTCGGACCGACCTCCTCGATCCGACGACGGCGCGACGGGCTCTTCCACCGGAGCGTGCCCCTCGCTTGATTGCAGGGGTCTGCCCCGTCCAAGCCTCGATCACCCGAGAGGATTCAATGGAAGACGAAATTCAGAGCTTCCTGCAGTATCTGGTCGCAAATCCCGTATTCCTCATCCCGGTCCTCGGAATTGCCGCGATGATGATCTACGGGATCCTGAAGAAGTTGCTCAAGCTCGCGGCCATCGCCGCGATCGCCGGTGG
>JAYOKZ010000021.1:0-1468 GCA_038120095.1 Gemmatimonadales bacterium | reverse complement strand
CCCAAACCCCCTTATTCCTACCCCGGGCCCTCGTATTCGCCGCTTTTTTTATCGCGGGATGCCTCACTACTTTCCCACCCCGCGCGCCCAGCCCCCCCCTCGCCGGTGGGCTCTACCTGCTGATGCTGCGGTACCTCGGGTCGGGTAACGGATTCTAGAACGACAGCACCCGCTGCACGTTGAAGCCGAATCGCAACTCGTCGAGCTGAAACCCGCTGAACGACCCGGCGAGGTACTGAGTCGGATTCATCAGCACCTGGTTCGTGACGAGAAGCTTGAAGAAGTGTCCACGAGTCCGGAACTCGACGCCGAAGGTGCCCGTGTCATGCCCACGGTCCTGGATGTCTTCGCTGATGACCCACTCGCCCAGAGCGCTTACGGAACTCGAAAGAACAACCTGGCCCTGGAGACCGACTGCAATCGCGTTCAGTACGTCCACGTCCCGGATTCGGGGATTCCGGATCCAGGTGGGAACAACCCCGACCGCGACCCGCTCCAGAACCCGGGCGTTGACGATCGCCTGCAGGTAGAACTGGGACTCGTTGTCGCGAACGCCCTCGACCGCGAACGCATCCGAGTTCCACGCGATCCCCATCATCGCCGACGCCTCAATCGGAACATCTCCCAGCTGCACGTCCAGCAGCCTCGCTTTCGCGTTCAACTCGAGGTTGTCGTCGAGATTGGTGCGCTGCACACCCACCATCACGCCCTGACGCGGCATGAAGGCCAGGCCCAGGCGGTTGTAGACCGGCCCGTCGATCCCCCACAGAGCCGTTCGCCCCTCGACGATGGCGGGTACGAAGCGATGCGAAATCTCAAAGAGCCAGCGCCCCGATCGAAGGCCCGACGTCGTCGGCAGATTCGGGGACTGGGTCGAGGGAAAGATATCACTCCACAGGCGAGCTTCATCAGTTGTTCAGCGCTCCGTTATCGATCCAGTTCCGTATGTTCGCCCGATCCACCCCATCCAGGGCATTGCCGCCTCTCGGCATACGCGTTCCGGAGGTCTGACGCCCTTCGATCTTAATCACCAGATAGCTGTTCTGGGCGTCACCCGCCGCGACGAGTTGAAACGGTTCTCCAATCGCCTGCACGCCGACGAGACGACTGTAGTTGTCGGATACACTCGCCGTGAGTGTAAGCCCACCCGCACCTGAACCGTGGCAAGCTCCCGAAGAGCACCCCTGAGTCTGAAACAGCGGATTGATGTCGCTGGCGAACGAGGGGTCATCGAGGATCTCCCGCTCGAGCCCCGGTGCCACGGTGCTGTCACCACACGCCACGAGAGCCAGAGCCCACACGATGCCGAGGGTGATCGTCCGACGCATGCGCGCTCCAGACTCTGGTTTGAGGGCTCGACCTTCCGGGGACAGGTAGAACAACCCGAGTCGCAGGTACAGGGTCCGCCATTACCCGGTCACCCACCGCCCCTCCGGATCACGAGGCCCGGCAAGCGCCCGGTGACCCG
>JAYOKZ010000020.1:41929-51804 GCA_038120095.1 Gemmatimonadales bacterium | reverse complement strand
CTGTAGAGGCGCTTCCGTCAGCGAAACCTCGGTCCTCCCTGTCCTTGTTCGTGAGTGACGCAACACTCTTCGGTGCGGAACCGTTTGCGCTGAACCGCCGGGCCACACAAACTCCGTCCATGCACATACTTCGACAGGTTTCAGGCGTCATCGACGGCCTGAATGAAAAGCTCGGCGTCGTGATCCGCTGGCTGGCGCTCTTGATGGTGCTGACCGGAGCGATCAGCGCAGTCGTTCGCTATTTCGCCCGATCCCAGCAGTGGACGCTCAACCTGACCCCTGCGACCGAGATGCAGTGGTACCTGTTCAGCGTGATTTTTCTGATGGGGGCCGCGTACGGGCTGAACAACAACGTTCATGTCCGCGTCGACGTCATGTACGAACGACTGAGCGCCAAGGCTCAGGCCGTGGTCGACATGGCAGGAACCATTCTGTTCCTGATCCCGTTCTCCATCCTGATGCTGTATGTCTCGCTCCCGGCGGTTCGCATCTCGTGGAGCATCCGGGAGATGTCCCCTGACCCCGGTGGTCTGCCGCGGTACCCGATCAAGGCTCTGATCCTCGTCTCGTTCATTCTCCTTCTTTTGCAGGCGTTCAGCCAGTTGATCAAGCAGACGGACGTGCTCCTGGGGAACACATCCGATGCCGAGGAGCCTGCGGGCGAGGGGGAGGCACCGCGATGAGTCTCTGGGGCCCCGCCATGTTCTTCGCCGTGCTGGCGATGATCTTCACCGGGTATCCGGTGGCCTTCGCGCTGGGTGGTACGGCGCTCATCTTCGCACTGATCGGATCGGCGGTCGGCGTGTTCGACATCCCACTTCTCTTCGCTCTGCCCGAGCGAACGTTCGGGACGATGTCGAATTTTACGCTTCTTGCGGTCCCCTTCTTCATCTTCATGGGCACGGTGCTCGAGAAGTCCAAGCTCGCGGAACAGCTCCTCGAGACGATCGGGCTGCTTTTCGGGAGATTCAGGGGCGGGCTCGCCATCGGTGTCATCTTCGTCGGCGCTCTGCTGGCAGCGGCGACGGGCGTGGTCGGGGCGAGTGTGACGGCGATGGGCCTGATCTCGCTCCCGGTGATGATGCGGAACGGGTACAAGGACGAGATCAGCCTGGGCACGATCGCCGCGGCGGGTACACTCGGCCAGATCATTCCGCCGTCGATCGTGCTGATCGTGCTCGGTGACCAGATGGGTGTACCGGTTGGATCACTCTTCCGCGCGGCTCTGGTTCCCGGACTCGTTCTGACAGGTGCATACGCCCTGTACGTCGCGGCGGTCGCATTCGCGAACCCGTCGGTCGCGCCTGCCCTGCCCGACGACATGCGGGTGAGTGGCGGGGAGCTGGTCAAGCGAGTCGTCGTGTCGCTACTCCCGCCTTTGGCACTCATCGTCGTGGTACTCGGAAGCATCTTCGCAGGAGTGGCCACGCCGACCGAGGCCGGCGCCCTGGGCTCCGTGGGTGCGATGGTTCTGGCGCTCGTAAACCGGACCTTGTCCTTCGATGCACTCAACAAGGCCATGGAGGAGACGAGCCGGCTGACCATCATGGTGATCTTCCTCCTGATCGGATCGACGGCCTTCGCGCTCGTGTTCAGGGGCTTTGACGGTGACATCTGGATCGAGACCATGCTCACGGGAATCCCCGGTGGAGCGCTCGGTTTCCTGTTGGTGGTCAACCTCGTGGTCTTCATCCTCGGGTTCTTCATCGACTTCTTCGAAATCGCCTTCATCATCGTCCCGCTGATCGTGCCGGCGGCCGAGATCCTTGGCGTGGATCTGACATGGCTGGGTATCGTTCTCGCCATGAACCTCCAGACTTCGTTCCTCACGCCGCCGTTCGGGTTCAGTCTCTTCTACCTGCGGGGCGTCACGCCCTCGAAGATCGCGACGACGTCGATCTACCGAGGCGTCATCCCCTTCATCGGCATTCAGCTCCTCGTTCTGCTGGGTGTCATCTGGATGGCCGTGCCGAGGTAGAGGCTCGGTCGAGGTGGAGCCTCACCCCCGCCGGCTTCGGACATCGAGCGGCCGGCCCCTGTAGCTCGGGGGCACGGTCGCCGTATGCTGGACGCATTCGATGCGGGTCGTCAGGTTGGAGCATGGCCATCGACCCCTCATCCGAACCCGAGTCGACGACTCTCTGGCTCGGTGGCCGACGTGCTCTGGGTCGGGACGACGTTCTCGGGCCGTGGGTGAAGAAAATCGGTACGATCAGACTTCCGATTGGGGCCGACGACCCCTTCTCGCATCTCGCACGCACGATCTGTTACCAGCAGCTTGCGGGCAGGGCTGCATCGACGATCCATCGGCGGTTCGAGGATGCGCTGAAGGGTGAGGTGACGCCTGAGAACGTGCTCCGCGCGCGCGAGGATACTCTTCGACAGGCCGGCCTGTCGGGTGCGAAGCTTGCCGCGATTCGTGATCTCGCGTCGAAGGTACGATCCGGCGAACTGGAATTGCGGGACCTCCATGAGCAGACGGACTCAGAGGTCGTTCGACGACTCGTCCAGGTGCGCGGTATCGGTGTCTGGACGGCTCAGATGTATCTCATGTTCCGGATGCATCGGCCCGATGTCTGGCCAACGGGTGACCTGGGCGTACGCAACGGATACGCGAAGGCGCATGGCCTTGTGGCCTCGCCGTCCGCACGGGAGCTCGAGCCGCTCGGAGACGGGTACCGGCCGTGGCGGAGTGCTGCAGCCTTCTATTTCTGGAGAATTCTGGAGACGGAGCTTACATGAGCCGCCGCACCACGCCTCTCAGTGACCGGCTGTACCAGTATTTTCTCGAGGTGTCGATTCGGGACAACGACATTCACCGCCGCCTGCGTGAGGAAACGGGTGAGCTCGAGAATGCGGACATGCAAATCAGCGCGGAGCAGGGCCAGTTTCTGACGCTGCTGGTGGGCGCGATGAATGCGAAACTCGCCCTCGAGATCGGCACGTTCACAGGATACAGCGCGCTTTGCATCGCCGAAGGACTCCCGGACGACGGGAGGCTGATCGCGTGTGACATCGATGAGGAGTGGCCTTCGTTCGGTCGTCGCTATTGGGCAGAGGCGGGCGTCGGCGACAAGATCGAGTTCCGGGCTGGGCAGGCGACGGAGTCGATGGCGCAGCTGCTCGACGAAGGCAGAGCCGGAGCGTTCGATTTCATCTTCATCGATGCAGACAAGAGGAATCTGGAGGCGTACTACGAGCTCGCGCTTTCGCTGATTCGCACGGGAGGAGTGATCGCCGTGGACAACACGCTATGGCACGGTGATGTCGCTGACCCCGGTATTCACGACGAGGACACGAAGGCGATCCGTGGCTTCAACGCGAGGGTCATCGATGATCTTCGCGTTCACCTGAGTCTCGTACCCATCGGAGACGGGCTGACCCTCCTCCGGA
Source organism: Gemmatimonadales bacterium (assembly GCA_038120095.1). Classification (GTDB taxonomy): domain Bacteria; phylum Gemmatimonadota; class Gemmatimonadetes; order Longimicrobiales; family Gaopeijiaceae; genus UBA2589. The sequence continues at coordinate 48,411 of JAYOKZ010000020.1, read as the reverse complement.
AACGGTAGACAAAGAAAGAGCCCGCCTCCCTCGAGGGGAGACGGGCCTTCTTCATTGGTGCCTCGGCGGGCCGTCTTCTCTAGACCCGGTTGAACGCCGAGACCTGATAGGCGAGCTCGTTCCCTTTTGCGTACGACCACTGAGCGTCCCGGAAGGTTCGGTACGACTCGTACACCTCGCGGAACGTGGCATCGGCTGCCGCCTGTTCTTCGAGGTAGGCGTTCGACTCCCGCCACGCGGCATCCATGATGTCCTGAGGGTACTCCCGCACGATGACACCGTGATCGTTGACCAGTCGCTGCAGGGCGAGGGGATTGGCGTGGTCGTACGATGCGAGGCGGTCTGCGAAGGTCTCCCCGCACACGGCCTGCAGAATCTCCTGGTAGGCCGGGGGTAGTTCGTTGTACGCCTCCATGCTGATGAGAAGTCCCATGGTGACGCCCGGCTCCCACCAGCCCGGGTAGTAGTAGTTCTTCGCTACCTGATAGAAGCCGAGCTTCTCGTCGTCGTAGGGCCCGACCCACTCGGTTGCGTCGATCGCTCCCCGCTCGAGGGCGGGATAGATCTCCGGAGCTCCGAGATTCTGGACGGTCACGCCGAGGCGGGACATGATCTCCCCACCGATCCCCGGGATCCGGAAGCGAAGGCCGGCCATGTCGGACAGGCCTCCGACCGGTTCACGGAACCAGCCGCCCATCTGACCGCCGGTCGAGTTGCACGGGAACGAGATCACACCAAAGTCGGCATAGATCGAATTCAACAGCTCCAGACCTCCACCGTGCATCATCCACGCGTATTGCTGCCGCGTGCTCAGGCCGAATGGAATCGCGGTATCGAAGGCAAGGGCGGGGTTCTTGCCGATGTAATAGTAGCCTGGAGATACGCCGCACTGGACCGTTCCCTGCATCACCGCATCCATCACCTGAAGAGCAGGGACGATCTCGTTGGCCTGATAAACGCGCATCGTGAAATTGCCACCCGTGAGTTCCTCAACCCGACGAGCGACGCGAACCCCGGCGCCGTGCAGAAGGTCGAGGCTCTCCGGGAAGCTGGTCGCGAGACGCCATGTGACCCGTGGGCCACTGATGCCGGCTCCTGTCGCAGCCTGTGTGCTGCCGCTCTCTCCGCCACCACAGGCGCTCAGAGCAGCGACACCTGCAGCTCCCGTCCCCGCCTTCTTGATGAAGTCCCGTCTCTTGATGGTCATGGTTGCCCTGTGACTTTGGTTCGATCGACTGACTTGACTGCGTCTGCCCGCCGGCGTGGACGCACGACGGCGAATGAAGTAACGCCCGTATCGGCCGCGGGCAATCACCGTCTGGCGCGGATCCTGCCGCGGTCGGATAATGGCCGGGAGTGCTTCCTTCCTAGACTGCCGCTCCGAGGCTCTGATGCGACCCCTGGCTCCGTCCCTGAGACACGCCCTGCTCCTGTTCGTCGTCACCATTGTGACGGTAGCCGTCACTGCGCCTCGGGCGTCCGGCCAGGCGCAGGAGACGGCCCTGTCCGATGGAGGAATGGTCTCCTCTCAGCAGTGGCTCGCGAGCCAGGTGGGGGCAGATGTACTTTCGGCGGGCGGCAATGCAGTAGACGCGGCGATCGCGACGGGCTTCGCGCTTGCCGTTACGCACCCGACGGCGGGGAATATCGGCGGCGGCGGCTTCATGGTGATCCGTTTCCCCAATGGCCAGTCAACGACGATCGACTTTCGCGAGAAAGCACCGTTGGGAGCCCATCCCGAGATGTGGCTGGATGAAAACGGGGAGTACTCCTTTCAGGTGCACCATCTGAGCCATCGTGCGGTCGGAGTGCCGGGCACGGTGGCGGGCTTCGACAAGGCGCACCGCCTCTACGGCGCCGCCGACTGGACAGATCTCGTCGCCCCGTCGGTCGAACTGGCCATGGGCGGCTTCGAACTGAGCGATGCGCTTGCCGGCTCGATCGCGCGGTTCGCGTCCGGCCGTGGCGCGGGATACGAGGCTTCCGTCGCGGCGTTTACGGACAATGGGACCCCCTATTCGGCGGGCGACACGTGGCGGCAGCCGGATCTGGGGAGCACGCTCGAGCGCATTCGGGACGCTCGGTCCGACGGCTTTTACCGCGGCAGGACGGCGCAGCTCATCGCGGCCGAGATGAGGAGGGGTGGTGGACTGATCACGGAGGAGGATCTGGACCGTTATGAGGCTCGGGAGCGCTCTCCAGTCACGGGCACCTACCGAGGGTATGACGTGATTTCCATGCCGCCTCCCAGCTCGGGCGGCGTTGCGATCATGACGGCGCTGAACATTCTCGAGGAGTATGACCTCGCTGCGATGGGTCACAACAGTGCCCCGTACCTGCATCATGTTGCCGAGGCGATGCGCAGGGCATTCCGCGACCGGGCGACCTATCTGGCCGATGCTGATTTTGCGGATGTCCCGATTCACCGCCTGACCAGCAAAGCCCACGCGGCGTGGCTTCGTCGCGACCTGGACCCGGACCGTGCATCGATTTCGCACCCATCGGACGTAGCGCAGCCCTACGAATCTCCCGAGACGACGCACTATTCGGTTGTGGATGCCGACGGTATGGCGGTATCCGTGACCTACACGCTCGAGTCCGGTTACGGTTCCGGGATCGTCGTTCCCGGAGCGGGCTTCCTGCTGAACAACGAGATGGGCGACTTCAACGCGGCGCCTGGGCTGACGAACGCGAGTGGGTTGATCGGGACGGAGCCGAACCTGGCTCGTCCGCAGCAGCGCATGCTCTCGTCGATGACCCCGAGCATTCTGGCGCACGACGGTGAACTCGTCGCCGTGATTGGCTCGCCGGGTGGTCGGACGATCATCAATACAACATTGCAACTGATCCTGAACATGGTCGACTTCGGCATGGATATGGAACAAGCGGTTGCTGCGCCGAGGATGCATCACCAGTGGCTTCCCGATCGTATCCGACTCGAGGTGGACGCTGTCGCTCCGGAGGTGCTGCAAACTCTGGAGGCTCTTGGGCACACCGTTCAGATGGGAGGGCGTCAGGGCTCCGCGAATTCGATCGGGGTCGATCCGCGAACCGGGGTTCGCATGGGTGTCCCTGATCCGCGGAGTGCGGATGCCGGCGCAGTGGGGAGTTCCTCTCCCGGGAGCCGTTAAATGCAGCGGGGGGATCACTCTTGATGAACGGCTGTTGTGTTGGTGTGTATTCAGGACCGAAGCGGCAAAGCGTTTACGCCCGGAAGGGCAGCGTCTGGAGAATGATCATGGGTCGACACCTGGGTGTTCTGGCCACGTTCGCGGCCGCCATCCTTGCGACCGCGGCGGCCTCCCCTGCGATGGGACAGTCGGCCGGCCCTTCCCACGCTGGCTACGATCCGAATGCGAGTGTCGGAGGCCATTACCACGAAGGCGAACTCGGAGAGAAGCTCATGATTCTCGAGAGTGCGCTGAAGTGCAATTGTGGGTGCGGGTTGGACGTCCACTCGTGTCAGTTCCAGATGCAATGTGGGACGTCGCCCGCCTGGTCCGCTCGAATTCGGCAGGCGTTGCAGGCTGGTGACGATGTTGACGTGGTCCAGGCCAGTTTCGTCTCGGATTATGGAACCGAGGTTCTGATGCTGCCGCCCGCCGAAGGGTTCAACCTTCTCGGCTACTTTCTCCCGGCTGCCGCCATCCTCTCAGCGGGAATGCTTGTCGGCGTCGTCGCCCGAGGTCGTGCGACCGAGGAGGCATTGGTGACCGTAGCGGAGCTGTCGTCGGAGGATGAGGCGAAGCTTCGTGCCGCCATGCTGTCTCTGGACGAGTCCGAGAGTCCGGACTGGTAGGACATTCAGTCGTTCTCCTCCGAACAAGTACGTCGAATTAATAGATGACTAGACATTAAATGATAGGTGTGTAAAATTTCTTGATCGTTCTCAACAGGCCGCTACGGTGGCCCGCGCACAGAGAGATGACATGGACGCGACTGCAACAAAGACCACGGCCGAGCTGGACGCCGAGCTGAACAAGATGATCCTGGAAGGGAAGGCGCTCGAGGCCTTCGAGCGGTTCTACGGTGAAGAATGCGTGATGATCGACCAGGGTTTCGAGCCCTGGGTGGGCAAGGCTCTGAACCGAGACCGTGAAGCCGATTTTTTCAGCAAAATCACTGCGTTCCGCGCCGGTGACCTTCGTGAATCGGCTGTGAGCGGGGACACGTCGTTCTCGATCTGGCACTGGGATTACACCCATGCCGAATGGGGCGAAGTCAAGTACGATCAGGTGGCTGTTCGCCGTTGGCAGGACGGGCTCATCGTCGAAGAGCGCTTCTACCGGGGCTGACTTCGAGCCACACGCCCGTTGTTCTGAGGTAGCGCAGGCCGCGTCCGTTCAGGTTTCGGGCGCGGCCTCCTGCCGGGGGACCTACCCGGATCGGACGGAGCCGAGTCCTCCATCGACGCCGAAGGTCTGGCCCGTCACCCACGAGGCTTCAGATGACAGCAACCAGGCGATCGCTCCCGCCACGTCCTCGGGTTGACCGATGCGTCGAAGAGCATGCATGGCTTCAGAGGCCGATCGAGCTGTTTCGGATCCCGTGATTCGTGAGGTTAGCGGCGTCTCGACCAGGCCGGGCGAGACTGCGTTCACCCGTATGCCCGACTTCCCGTACGTCGCCGCAGCGGACCTGACCAGAGCTTCGATGCCACCCTTGGCTGCTGCGATCGCCTCGTGATTCGGCAGTCCAATGGAGGCGGCGGCGGTAGAGACGAACACCAGGCTTCCACCCCCTGACTTCATCATCGGGCGGGCGGCCGCTCTGAGGATCGCGAAGGAACTCGTGAGATTCGTCGCGAGCGTATGGGCCCACTCTTCCACCGTCGTGAGATGAGCGGGTTTGAGGAGAACGCTTCCCACGCAGTTCGCGATGCCATCGATGCGGCCGTATCGGTCTGCGACGTCTGCAATGGCCTGGCTCACCGACTCCGGGTGGAGCACATCCACCAGGGCTGTCTCGGCGCCGAGCTGGTCCGCCAACTCGGTCAGTCGATCGGCGTCACGCCCGGCCACGATCAGGCGGTATCCTTCGTGATCGAGGCGGCGCGCCAGGGCCTGCCCGACCCCACCGTACGCTCCGAACACCATTGCAGTTTTCTCTGTCATGGGGTCGCTTCCGTCGCGCGTTCGAGGATTGCATCAGCGGTCGTCCGGCCGGCCCGGAGGGCGCCCTGGATCGAGCCGAAATCCGTGTAGTCGCCCGTGAGCCATACACCCTCCGACGTCCGGTTGCCGGGGCGATGCCTGGCGAAGCCCGCTGGATGTCTCGGGAGAGCATGCGGTATCGAGTAGGACCGCAGGTGGTCCCACTGGTCGACCTCAGGACCGAACCAGCGGCGCATCTGGGTGCGTGCTCCTTCCTGGAAGTGCCCGGCGCTCCCGTCCGACCCGTCGACGCCGGAGACGGCAATCAGATGCCGGCCCGACGGTGCGTAGTCCGCGGAAACGGAACTCATGACCGCTACGTGGTTGGCCGGCCCGCTGCCCTCTCCGTCGAGGAGCAGGAGGCGTCCCTCTACGGGTGCCTCCGGTGCGGCGTAATACGACGTGACGGTCGACTTGAACGAAGGGGCCTGCACGTCGGCGAGGTTGGCCGCAGCGGCTCCATCCACGGCGACCACAATCTCGCTGGCTTCCAGCGCGCTTCCGTCATCCAGCGTCACGGAGTCTCTGGTCAGGGTGCGAACGGAGGTGTTGAGTCGTACCCGATCCCCGAGCGGGTGCGCGAGCAGTTCCGGCAATCGCTGCATGCCGCGCGCGGGAACCGCCGCGTCCCCGGCGGCGAAACACCGGAAGTAATAACGAAACAGGCTGGCGCTGGTGTCGAGCGCTCGCTCGAGAAACACACCACCCAGGAAGGGGCGGAAGAACTGATCGATGAACTGCTCGGAAAAGCCTTCGGCGCGAAGCTCCTCCAGCGTGGACCGTTCGGGGCCCTCGAAGATCGCATCGACCGAGCTGCTCAGCAGTCGGAGGCGCAGCTTCGCCACTCGGAGTTTGTCCGAGAGTGTTCCAGTCCTCGCACGGATAGATGCCGCGAGACCTGACGGAGATCGAAAGGGATCCGTGAGCCGCTCCAGACCGCGACCGGACCATATGACGCTGCCGGGCGCGAACGCCTTCAACGCGAGTGAATCGAGATTCGGGACGTTCCGTAGCTCCTCGTAGGCGGTCAGCATGACCTGAAATCCCCGGTCGAGCAGGAAGCCATCCATCTCGTCGGTTCGTATACGACCGCCTACGGCATCGGCCTGGTCGACGACGGCCACGTCGATCCCGCGGTCATGGAGATGGCGCGCGCACGAAAGTCCGGACAAACCCGCCCCGACGACGATGACGTTGGATCGTTTCGCGTTCACCGAAGTGCTCATTGTTCATTTGTCGTTTAGGTTGTGCAGGCAATATGAGGCCCAACTTGCGGATCGTCCACCAACTTGTTTAACTAACGTTCACGTATTTGTCTCAGGGCCTCTT
>JAYOKZ010000020.1:40511-41829 GCA_038120095.1 Gemmatimonadales bacterium | reverse complement strand
GTGGTGATGATTCGACTCTGATGACCGTGATTCAGCTTCATCTGATCGCGACCGTTTTCATGGCGGGCCTCATCACCTTCGTCCAGGTCGTGCACTATCCTCTGATGGCGAAGGTCGGAGACCATACGTGGGTCGCGTACGAGCAGGCGCACACCGTTCGAACGGGGTGGGTCGTGATTCCACCCATGCTTGCCGAACTGGGGTCGGCGGTCTGGATCTTTGCCTCTGCGAACGGCGATCAGGCGCAGGGGCTGGCACTCGCCGGCCTGGTTCTCCTCGCGCTGATCTGGATCTCCACCGCTGTTTTTCAGGCGCCTGCTCATGGCCGCCTCGTGCTCGGCTTCGATGGGGAGGTTCATCGTCGGCTCGTTCGATCGAACTGGATTCGGACGGCGGCGTGGCTGGGCCGGGTCCCGATCGCCGTCGCAATGATCTCCGCTACCTGAGTGTCGGAGTTCGGATTCATGAATGCGGACCCGGTCTGCGGCCGCTGTGGGCGTCGAATGGAGCCCCGCCGACGGTGGGCGAGCAAGGAGCAAATCGTGCGGTACTGCAGCGCGAAGTGCCGGGGGCTTCGTCTGTCCGGAACAGACCGCGATCTCGAGCGTCAGATCATCCGCCTCCTGGGCCGGACCGAGGGAGGCTCGAGTATCTGTCCCTCGGAGGCGGCACGTGCCGTGCGGCCGGAGCACTGGCGCCCCCTGATGGAGGCCGCCCGCAGCGCTGCTCGCCGCCTGGCTGCCCGTGGCGTCGTGGAATGGACACAACGTGGCCGTCGGGTCGATCCGTCGACTGCTCGAGGCCCTGTCCGCATCCGCAGAGGCAGAGAGTGGGATCGTCATGAAGCGGAGGTCACCTCGTGACGCCGGACCACGTGCTCGTCCTCGGCGACCAGTTGAACGACCGGGTCGGTCCGCTGACACGCAGCGTACCGGGACACACCCGCGTGCTCATGATCGAGTCCCGGGCAATCGCGGAACAACTGACGCACCACAGGCAAAAGCTCATTCTGGTGTTCTCCGCGATGCGTCACTTCGCCTCATCGCTGCGATCGGCCGGATTCGAGGTCACGTACCTTCATGCTGCAGACTTCACCGAGGGTGTGTCCGCCTACCTGAGTTCATATCCCGGTGCCTGTATCGAGCTCATGGCGCCCACCGACTGGGGCGTCGCCGGCCAGCTCGTCGGCGCTGCCGAGGAAGCGGGAGGCTCCATTCGCGTCGTTCCGAACGAACTCTGGCTGACGTCCGATGGAGAGTTCGACGCGTGGGCTGCCGGAAGGAAGTCGCTTCGGCTCGAGTACTTCTACCGTTCCGTG
>JAYOKZ010000020.1:23703-40501 GCA_038120095.1 Gemmatimonadales bacterium | reverse complement strand
CCGTTCTGTGCGTGCTGCGCGCGGCTGGCTGATGGACGGCGATCAGCCGGCGGGAGGATCCTGGAACTACGACGCCGAGAACCGGAAGGTGCCGGAGAAGGGGCATCGATTTCCACCCATTCCCACGTTCGAGCCGGACGATGTCACGCGCTCTGTCATGAAGGAGGTGACGGACTCGTGGCCGGGTCACTTCGGCGACGTGGACAGTTTCCACTGGCCGGTCACTCGGAGTCAGGCGCTCGACGCGCGGGACGACTTTCTGAAAACCCGTCTGCCGGTGTTTGGACCGTTCGAAGACGCGATGGTCGACGGGGAAGACGTGCTGTACCACAGCCTCCTCAGCGTGCCGCTGAACCTGGGGCTTCTCCACCCGCGTGAAGTCTGTGAGCGGGCACTCGAGTGTGCATCCGATCCGCGCAACGATATCTCGCTCGCATCGATCGAGGGATTCATCCGTCAGATCCTCGGCTGGAGGGAGTTCGTCCGACACGTGTACCGGACGACGATGCCGGGACTCAGAATGTCGAACGGCCTGTCGGGGGATCGGCCGCTCCCTGACTTCTACTGGTCGGGTGAAACGCAGATGCATTGTCTGCAGCGTTGTGTCGAGCAGGTGTCTCGATCCGGCCATGCTCACCACATCCAGCGTCTGATGGTGCTTGGTAATTTCAGCTTGATCGCCGGCGTCGATCCAGCGGAACTGAACGACTGGTTTCTGGCTGTCTTCGTCGATGCACTCGACTGGGTCGTCACCCCGAACGTGATGGGGATGAGCCAGTTCGCCGATCTTGGCTCGTTCACTTCGAAGCCGTACGCGGCGAGCGGCAAATACATCGACCGAATGAGCGACTATTGCGTGTCGTGTGCGTACGACGTGAAGTCGGTCGATACGGAGACCAGCTGTCCGTTCAACAGTCTGTACTGGTCCTTTATCGACCGGCATCAGGATCGCTGGTCTGGAAACCACCGGATGGCGATGATCACTCGGGGGTGGGTGAAACGAGATCCGGCGGTCCGGCACCGCATCCTCGGGCGTGCCGAGGTGGTGCTGGATCGTCTCGCGAACGGAGAACTCTGACGTGGTGCGGCAATTTCTCTTCTTCGGCCTCTGGTTGTTGGTGGCTGCGCCGGTTGCCGCGCAGACTGCGGTACTGCGGGGGCGTGTGCTGGACGCGGCCGATCTCAGACCGCTCCCGGCCGCGACCGTCACGATCGTGGGCTCCGGTGCTCAGTCACTCACGGACAACTCCGGCAGTTTCGTGATCTCCAGTCCCAACCCGGGTCCCGTCTCCGTCCGGGTGGACATGCTCGGGTACGAGTCCGTGCTCGAGAGTGAGGTGACTCTGCGGACGAGTCGATCGGTGTACGTGGAGTTCCGCCTGGACCGTCGGGCGCTCGAGCTGGAAGGCATTGTGGTCGGTGCCCCGGCGTTTCGCGTTCGAGCTGCGTCGCCGGTATCGACGCAGCTTCTGTCCAACGAGGAACTCCGCCGGACTCCGGGAGGGTTCCAGGATGTGTCCCGTACGCTGCTCTCACTGCCCGGCGTTCTCGGTGGGGTGGACAACCGCAATGACCTGCTCGTCAGGGGAGGGGGGCCCGGAGAGAACGCGTATTACCTCGACGGCATTCGCATCCCTCAGATCAACCACTTCGCGACGCAGGGTGCGTCCGGCGGTGCACTCGGACTGGTGAATGTCGACTTCATCCGGGAGTCCGAGTTCTTCGCGGGAGCGTTCCCTGTCCGCTACGGCGACGCGCTCAGTTCGGTGCTCTCCATCGAAAACCGACCAGGGTCACCCGAGGGGGTCCGCGGCGATTTCACACTTGGTGCGACCGAGGCAGGACTGACGCTGGATGGCCCTGCGGGCTCGGATTCGAACTGGCTGTTCAGCGTCCGCCGCTCGTATCTGCAGTTTCTCTTCGAAGCGCTCGGGCTACCGATCCGGCCCGACTATTGGGATGCGCAATTCCGGTTTGAGTCGCAGCCGACCGAACGGGACCGGATCCTTCTCGTGGGGATCGGGGCACTGGATAACTTCGACATCGTCCCACCGGCTCCCGGTGACGATTTCGAAAATTTCGAGATTGCATCCCGTGTGATCGACAATGACCAGAAGAGCTTCACGGTGGGAGCGAGCTGGCGCCGGCTCGTCCAAGGTGGCTACCTGACAGCCACCGTGAGCCAATCCCGAAGTGACTTCTCGTTCCGCGACCCCGGTGATGACGGCCTTCCGGTACTGTCCAACGACAGTCGGGAAACGGATTCGCGCGTGACGCTGCAGGGTGACTTCGAGCCCGGGGCCGGCGTGAGCATGACCGTCGGTGTCGACGCATCCCGTGCTGCGGTGGATGCGAGCGTGGCCCAACGCGCAGTTCCCGGTGGCCCGCTGTCCGGTGATCTGGCGTGGGACGAAAACGTCTCCCTCTACAAATGGAGCGCGTTCGCTCAGGGAACGGTCGAGGTCGGTCCTCGGATGAAAGTCACGGGGGGGCTTCGCGCCGATGAAGTGACCGGACTCGACTCGGGGTTCGAGTTTTCCCCGAGGGCGAGCGTACTTCTCGAACTTGGCAGCGGTGTGACGGCCCAGGCCGGAGGCGGGTTGTATCACCAGGCGCCCAGCCTGCTCGCTTTGTCCGTCAGGGACGAGGGCGGACCGGCCAACCTGGGGCTTCGCCAGCAACGAAACATCCAGTTCGCCAGCGGCCTCGCGTGGACGGTAAACCCGGGACTTCGACTCTCGGTCGAAGCATTCTGGAAGGAGTACAGCCGCGTTCCGGTCCTCTTGAGCGACCCCCGAGTTGCTGTGTCCAACCTGGGGGGAGACTATGGTTTCGTCGGTGCCGAGCCCCTGAGCGATGAAGGAACGGGCCAGGCTCGCGGACTCGAAGTATTCACGCAGCAGAAGCTTCTCGGCAGCGTCTATTTTCTGGGCGCCTACACGCTGTCGTGGAGTGAGTTTGCCGGGAGGGACGGGCGTCTCAGGCCGTCGGCGTGGGATCGTCGGCATGCTCTGGATCTTACCGGTGGCTACCGCCCCGGAGCGTGGGAATTCGGTGCGAAACTCCGCATTCTCTCGGGCCTCGCGACAACTCCTTGGGATCTTGCTGCCTCAGAGCAGAGCTATGCCGTGACGGGACGCGGAGTCCCCGACTGGGCGCGTGTCGGGGAGGTGCGAACACCGGGATACGCTCGCCTCGACGTACGTGCAGAGAGGCGCCTTGATTTCAGGGGCTGGAACGCCGTCCTCTACCTGGACGTCCAGAATGTCCTCAACCGAGTGAACCCGGTCGGCTTCGCGTACACAGAGGACCCGTCGTTTCCCGATCGCATCCGTCCGATCGATGGGTCGGGCCTGCTTCCGACCTTCGGGTTCAGTGTGGAGTTCTAGCGAACCAGGACCCACTCCTCCTGGGGTTCGATCAGCCACTCCGCACCGTCCTCGGTGATCACGACCATCTCCTCCACCGAGATGGTCTTCGTCGACCCATCGTCACGAGTCCAGCCGAAGAAGCCGTCGAACGCGAAGGTCTGGCCTGGCAACAGCTCTCGAGCAGCATCCCCGGATGCTGGTGCACCGCCTGCAGCTCCCCCGAGTCGGGGACCCACGTCGTGAGCCCAGTAGCCGACCGGGTGCCCCGTGCTCCAGATGATCGGGATCGATCCGTGACGACTCAGGACCTCTCGCTGGGCGGCGTCGACGTCCCAACCCCGGACCCCCGGTCGCATCGCTGCCATCGCGGCACGACTCCCCTCGCGAGCGTGCTCCCATCGGGCCTGCATCTCAGGGGGAGGAGCAGTCTCCCCTGGCCGGAGAACGTACGCGAATCGCTGGATGTCGGTGACCCACCTGCCGTGAACGCCGATCCCGAAGTCGGTCTGAATCACGTCGCCGGGCATGATCACCTTTTCGGTCGAATGTGAGTGCCCGCGATCGGGCCCGGAGTTCACGTTCGGGTTCTGGTCGGCCGCCCACCCGTCGGTGACACCCAGTTCGGCCATTCTCCGTTTGAGGAAACGTGCGAGCTCCGCATCGGTCGTTTCCCCCGGAACGATCCGGGCATAGGCCTCGAGTTCGAGCTCCTCCGTGAGCCGGGCCGCACGTCGCATGATGTCTACTTCGCGAGGAAGCTTTACGGAGAGCCACTCGATGACCACATCCTCGGATGACATGAGGCGTCTGCTGAGATCTGGGCCCAGCGCCTGTTCGAGTGCGCGACGCTGGGTGTACGAGAGGCCGTCGGCGATGTTGCGACTACTGCTGTTGATCGCGATCGAACCCGGGTCTCGGCGGCGAAGCTCCCCGGCGATTTCAGCGTACATGTCGGTTCCTCTCGGAACCGAGCGTACTCGGTCGAGTGGACTGACCTCTGCGAGGGCCGTTGCCTCCGTTTCGGGGGAGAGGGCAAGCGATTCGAGATTCCCGTCGGGGTCTGCGAAGAAGAGGAAGGCCGCCAATCCTCCTGCGTTCTCCGCACCGACGTGCGCCGCGATCGGGTCATTCGCGTTCTCCCGAGCCAGAACGACCCACGCTTCAACGGCGGCCCGTGCCATGGCGGGGCCGAGCAATGTCCTGATTCGTTCCTCCCGGATCGATGGCCATAGTTGAGGGTCATCGGGAAACGGAAGCCCCGCTTCTCCGCTCGCGTCGGACCCCGGGGTCGTCGAAGGAGCGCCGCATCCGAGGGTCGCGGCGAGGGCCACGAGGACGGGCGTGAGCGTCAGTCGATGCGTCATGGGGAATGCCCCTTGTCTGGTGTGTGTCGGCGCGAAGGCCGCAGCGCTCGGGTCAGGGTTCTGTCGAGTGCCGAGGCGAAGGCCTGCTTCTCTCTGTCTCCGTAGGCCCGAGGGCCGCCTGTCTCGACCCCGGTGCTCCTGAGGGCGTCCATGAAGTCTCGGACCGACAGTCGCTCGCGAATATTCTCCCGATCGTAGATCTCGCCACGCGGACTGATCACGTGAACACCCTGGTCCACAAGCATGGCTGCCAGAGGAATATCGGCCGTGATTGCGACATCGCCATTCTCGGCGTGCATCGAGATGTAATGATCGGCGACATCGAGACCATGCCCTACGAGGACGAAGCGCACGAATTCGTTGTTGGCCGGCAGTCCGATCCGGTGATTCGCGACAAGCACCGTCTCGAGTTCGAGCCGGAGTGACGCACGGAAGATGATGTCGCGAACGGGCCGGGGTGTCGCGTCTGCGTCGACCCACATGATCATGAGCAGAGCTCCTCGGCTGCCGGAGAGATGTGATCGGATGAGCGGAACGATGCAGGGAACATGGTGCCCTCGCGCCTTCCGTCCAGCTCGCCTTAGGATAGCCGCGGCACTGCCGGTGTACGACCGGTGTAGCTACTCGAACAAATGTCCATCCGCTCCCGAGACTTCGTTCCGATGCGTCACCGACTGCCGTACGCCCGCCTTCGCCTTCTCGCTCTCCTGGCCGTTGCGGGATGCGGCGGCACTGACCCGATCGAGCCGACCGAGCGTATCCCAACGGCCTTGACGCTCACCCCCGACGATGTGGTGATGACGTTTCTCAACCAGTCGGTTCAGCTGTCGGCCAGGGTCGAGGATCAGAACGGCATCGTGATGCCGACCCCGATCGAGTGGGTGGTCGCAGATCCGGCCGTTGCATCGATTTCGACCGACGGCTTGATCACCGCTCTCTCCGTGGGAAGCACGACCGTGTCCGCCTCCGGCCTGGGGCTGTCGGCGACTGCGAGCGTCGAAGTCGTGCAGCAGATCTCTTCCTTTGCGGTCGTCCAGGGCGACAACCAGGAAGCGATCCGTGACTCGACGCTCGCGGAGCTGATTGTCGTTCGCGCGGTGGATCAGGGCGGAACAGGGATCCCCGGCCTCGCCGTGACCTTCACGCCGGGGGCGGACAACGGAACCGTATCCGTGTCGTCCGTCGACACGGACGAAAACGGAGAAGCGTCGACCGAGTGGACGCTCGGGTCGGTGTTTGGTGAACAGGATCTCCTTGTCTCGATCCCCGGCCGTTCGGTTGCCGTGAGCGCGATCGCCCGGTCCGAGGTGCCGACCCCGGATCTGGCGGCTGTAGGCTCGCTTCGGGTGAGCAGCGTGGTGCCCACGACCCTCGAGGCCGTGACGGTGACGGGAAGCATCATCAACATCGGTGATCTGGCGAGCGGGGCAGCCAGAGTTTCGCTGGCGGCGAACGGGACCGAGATCGGTACGGTCGACCTTCCGTCCATGGACCCGAACGACTCCACCGAGGTTCAGTTCGAGGTGGGTCCGCTGGGTGCCGGCTCGAACAGCCTCGTCTTCACGGTCGATGCCGATGATGATGTCGTCGAACTGTTCGAGTCGAACAATGAGCTGACCACTTCGCTCACCGTGTTGAGCCAGGCCTCGGTAACGCCCGGGGTGCCGGTCACCAATATCTCGGTCACTGCGGACTCTGAAGGCCTCTTCCTGGTCGACGTCGCCGGGCCAGCAACCCTGACGATCTCGTTCAGCGCGCCGAACGGTGATGCGGATATCTATGTCTCGGACGATCCGCGTCCCTCCTTCCGCGATGATTTCAAGGCATGCGTAAGCCTGTCTTCGGACAGCAACGAGAGCTGTCAGGTTCCGTTTGCCGACGGCCGCTATCACATCCTGGTCCATGCCTACACGAGCGAAAATCAGGGCGGCACGGTATCGGGAGGCACGCTCACGGTTTCCACCGATGTCGCGCTTGAACCGTTCGAGATCGAGCTGGATTTCATCGATCCGGGCACGCAGAGTCAGAACGACGCCTTCATCGCAGCGGCGGCCAGGTGGTCGCAGATTATCGTGGCGGACATATGGGATATCGGGTTGTCGGCATCGAGCCCGTTGAGCACGTCCGCCTGCACGGGTGAGCCCTACGAACGGAGCACACCCATTGATGACGTGCTGATTCTCGTGGTGATCGAGCCGATCGACGGTCAGGGCAGCGTTCTCGGGCAGGCCGGTCCTTGCGTCACCCGGCCCGTGAACGGGCACACGATCGTCGGGACGATGACATTCGATGAGGCGGATCTCATCGAACTGGAGAATGCCGGCCGTCTGTCCGATGTCATTCTGCACGAGATGGGGCACGTTCTCGGCGTTGGCACCTTGTGGAACCGGCAGAACCTGCTGCGAAACCCCTCCATTCCCTCGAATCCCGGCGTGGACACCCATTTCTCGGGTCCGTACGCCATCGACGCCTTTGACGATGTCGGCGGCTCCGGTTACGTCGGTGCCAAGGTTCCGGTCGCGAATGACTCGATTCGGGGGCAGTCGGACTCGCACTGGAGGGAGAACGTGCTGGACAACGAGCTCATGACCCCGTTCATCGAGGGTAGTGGTTCGAACCCGCTCAGTGACGTGACCGTGGCATCCATGAAGGACCTTGGGTACGGGGTCGACCTGAATTCGGGGGACAATTACTTCCTGCCGCTCAATGCGACTCAGTCGAACATCCAGGCCGCACCTGGTCTCCCGGGCTTCATCGATCTTCGGGGAGATCTGCGCGAGGGCCCGATCTTCACTCTGGACAAGCGTTCTCGACTGAGGGAATGGCTCCGATGACAGGTCGCCGGTCTCTATGGGGCACGCTCCTGATCGCAGGCAGTGCGGCGTGCGGTGGTTCGCGGCCAGACGAGATCCCCACGGCGGAGGTACTCCCTGCCTGCGCTCCCGTGAGCGGGCGAGTGGAAGAAAGTGAGACGATGGCGTACATGGCGGGTCGGTACCGACTCTCTCTCATTCAGGATGGTGGCCGTGCTCAGGCTTTTGGTGTTCTGGACCTGGAGCAGACGCCGGAGGAATTCCGCGACTGGGGTGCTTCGGTCGCCACACTCTCCGGCTCCGCATCGATTGACCTGACCGAAGCCGGGGCTTGGACGCTGGAGGGGCTCGACCGTCAGGATCCAGCCGGGCCGGGTGTGTTGGTCCTCGAGGCTCCGGGATCGGCTGGGCCCAGCATCACGCTTCGATTCGGGTCGGTGGCGAACCGCAGGGATAACACCCCGTTCGACGGGGCGGCCACCGCGCTGAACATTCTCCTGATCGAAGGGAACCGCTTCGCTGGAAGCTGGCAGAGTTCGCTCGGCGTCGAGCGGGTCGAGGGGTATTTCTGCGCGGAGCGCCTGCAACGCTGAATGGAGGCCGGCGATTCCCGGGAAGGGTTGGTTCGGATCCCCGGATGCTGGAGCGCCGTTCCGAAGATCGCCCCGTCAGTTACGCTCCCGGAGACTGTCGTAGACCAGCCTCAGCCACGGCTCCGTGCCGATACCGCGCTGTGGATAGCCCTCGGTGGGGTTCGCGGCGACGACGTCGGCGAAGTCTCCCCCTGATTCGATGACGGCAGTCACACGTTCCCGAATGGTGCGTAGCATCTCGTTGAAGGCGAGGAGGTCACCGCGGCTGGACAGAGGACCGTGTCCGGGCACGAACACCGTGCCGTGGTCCGTCATATCGGCGATGCGCTCGGTGACGGCGATCATTCCGTTGATCGAGCCACCGTTCGGCTGGTCGATGAACGGAAGGCCGTAGCGAACGAAGACATCACCGGTGTGCATGACGTTGGCCTCGCGAAAGTACACGACAGCGTCACCGTCGGTGTGGGCTCGCCCCAGGTGCACGATGTCGATCGTCTGACCATTGAGGTGAAAGCGTACCGACTCGTCGAAGGTGATCTTCGGGAGGCCTTCGTGTGAGTACGCCTCCTGGTTGCGGCCGAACAGCGCGACGAGCTGGTCCGACTCCATGCGAGTTCGGCTGTTCGCATGGGACACGATCACGGCGCCCCGGCCCCCGAAGTTCTCGTTACCGTCGGTGTGGTCGAAGTGCCAATGCGTGTTGATGACGAAGTCTACCGGCTTCTCGGTCACTCCTGCGATCGCAGCGACGATCTTCTCGGTCAGCGGGGCATACTGGTCGTCAACGATGAATGTGCCGTCCTCACCCACGCTGAGCGCGATGTTGCCTCCACTTCCCACGAGCATGTAGAGAGATTCCGTGATCTGCTCTGTTCTGATTTCGACCTGGTCGAAATCCTGGGCGCCCGCCGGCGTGACGCCGGCCACAGCGGCGATCGCCAGGAGGAGCGGGAAGAGGTGGAATACGGATCGACGAGCCAAGGGGCACCTCGCGGCGTAATGGAACTTCAGAGTGGCGAACGCATCGAGCGCCGCGTATTCGCTGGGGTTACACGTAGGTGAGGTAGCCGTGCGGATCGTCGTTCTGACCCTTCACCGTCTCGAGGAATCTTCGCTGGATGTCGAGGGTGATCGGGCCCGCCTTTCCGCTGCCGATCTCGATTCGGTCGACGCTGCGGACCGGTGTCACCTCGGCAGCAGTTCCCGTGAAGAACATTTCATCCACGGTGTAGAGCGCTTCTCGGGAAACCGGTCGCTCCTCGACTTCGTACCCGAGATCCCGCGCCATCTGAATCACGGCGCTTCGCGTGATACCCACGAGCGACGTTCCGTCGAGCACTGGGGAAATGATCTTGCCTTCGTCCACCAGAAAGATGTTCATCCCGCTGCCTTCGGAGACAAGGCCTCCCGGCCCGAGCGCGATCGCGTCCACGTAACCGTTCTGGACCGCCTCCATCTTCATGAGCTGCGCGTTCACATAGTGCCCACCCGCCTTGGCACGAGCCGGGAAGGTGTTCGGAGCCATGCGTTGCCACGATGAGACACACACGTCGACCCCGGCTTCGAGAGCCTCCGCTCCCAGGTACGTCCCCCACCCCCACGCGGCGACATAGGTCTCGATCGGGCTGAGAATCGGGTTGAGGCCGGGGGTTCCATATCCCCGGAGGATCATCGGGCGGATGTAGCAGTCCCGGAGTTCATTCTTCCGGATGATATCGACGCAGACGTCGGCGAGCTCCCGAGCGGAATGATCCGGACGCATCCGATAGATCGTTGCCGAGTCGATCAGTCGATCCATGTGTGCATCGAGTCGGAAGATGGCTGGTCCTCTCGGCGTCTCGTACGCGCGGATCCCCTCGAAGACCGAGGTCCCGAACTGAACCGCTGTAGCCAGCAGGTGGACTCTGCAATCGTGCCACGCCACGTACTCCCCGTCTTTCCAGATCCAATCCGCTTCCTGGAATCCCACTGCGCCCATTAGATGAGTCCTTTGATCCAGCCGCCATCGACGGCAATTGATTGTCCGGTGATATAGGAGGCCTGTTCGGAGCAGAGGAATGCGGCCATGGCGCCGAATTCGTCTGGCTCGCCGACGCGGCCCATCGGGATCTCCGAGGTCCACCCGGCATACGCTTCGTCCACCGTGATTCCATCCCGTTCCGAGATGGCCTCCGCGAGGTGGCTGAGTCGCTCGGTTCGGGTGAATCCCGGGAGCACATTGTTCACTGTCACATTGAACTCGGCCACCTCGTTCGAGACGGTCTTCGCCAACCCCGTGACTCCCGCACGCAGGGCGTTCGAAAGAATCAGCCCCTTCACGGGCTGCTTCACCGAAATCGATGTCACGTTCACGATACGGCCCCAGCGCTGTTTCTTCATCCCCGGAAGAGCGTGCCGGATGAGGTTGATCACACTCGTCAGGTTCTGAGCGATTGCGGCGTCCCAGACCTCTGCCGAGTGATCTTCGAACATCCCGGCAGGTGGCCCTCCGGTGTTCGTGACCAGGATGTCGACTCGGTCGAAGGCACGCTCCGCGGCTGAGATGAGGTCGCTTGCTCCATTCGCCTGAGACAGGTCACACGGGACCGCTTCGACCCGGATTCCATGCGCTTCCTGGAGATCTGCCTTGACCGACAGAAGCTTGTCGGGAGATCGAGAGTTGATGACGAGGTTCACTCCCTCGGCAGCGAGGGCTTCGGCGATGGCTCGGCCGAGACCCTGGCTCGATCCTGCGACGACCGCGACGCGGCCTCGAATTCCCAGGTCCATGGCGACGATCCTTCCCTATCGATCGTGGAAATAGGCGTCGGTCCCATCCAGCCAGTCCTGCCGGGGGGGGCTGAATACATCGACGTCGAGGGTGTCCTCAAGCGCCTCCGCCTTGTGGGGCACGTTGGATGGGATGTACATGACCTCTCCCGCCGAAACGACGCGTTCCTCGTATCCCGGCTCGCCCTCGTTTCCGATCCAGAAGCGCAGCGCGCCCTCGATGATCCACGTGAGCTGCTCGTTGTCGTGCGAATGCTTGGGCACGATCGCGCCCTTCTCGAGGAAGACCTGGGCGAGCATCATGCGCTCTCCCGTAAAAAGCTTGCGCGCGATGTCCTCCGTGACGGATTCACGCTCGATGTCGTCCCACTTCACATGGTTGACGAGAGAGTCGCTCATGGGTGCTCCAGATGGTGTCGAAAGGACCGGCCAATCGGCGTGACCGAGGACCCGATGTCAATGGGGCAGAAGGACGTGCGGCAGCCCGACATTCCGGCGTCGTGCTCCGATGTCGCGTCGGTCCGGGATGGTGAAGGGGATCTTCCCGGGTCCGGCAGGTGTTGTGATCACTCGTCCCGGCGTCCTTCACGGTCGTTGGATGGAGCATGCGACCAGCACAGGAGTCCCCGATGACCCGACGGGTCGAGAAGAGTGATCAGGAGTGGCGTGCGTCTCTGTCGGAGATGGAGTACAAGGTGCTCCGCAAGAAGGGCACAGAACGGGCGTTTACCGGGCGATACCATGACGAGAAGCGCGCGGGGACCTATGTCTGCCGCGGATGTGGTGCCGCACTGTTCGCATCGAGCGCCAAGTATGACTCCGGGACGGGCTGGCCCTCGTTCTACGACGTCGTGGATGTCGAAAACGTTCGTACCGAGGTCGACCGTAAATTCTTCATGACGCGGACCGAAATTCTGTGCTCCGCATGCGACGGGCATCTCGGACACGTCTTTCCGGATGGGCCCCGACCCACGGGACTCCGCTACTGCATCAACTCGGCCGCCCTGGACCTTCAGGAGGCTCCGGACTCGGACGACAGTACGTCATAAACGGGTCGTGAGTGGAGGGGGCCGGTTCACCGGGGGCGGGCCACAGTCTACCTTTCGACGACGGCTTCCGATCGACCCGCTTTCCCTGATCCACATGTCTCGACGGTCCGCCAGAGCTCTGGTCGGCGCGCTCACCCTGGTGTCACTCGCCATGGGCTGCGGTGGCCGGTCGGCACCCGCTCCTGAGCCCGGTACGAGCCTCGGCTTCTCCCCGAATCTGGATGGCCGACGTGTCATTCTCCTCCCGGTACAGCAGGTGCTTGGCGTGCCGGGTGACGCGAGCGCGGAGCTGTCATTCGCGCTCGGGGACCGTGGGCGAGACGTGGAGTGGATCCCGTGGACGGAGGTGGACGCGGCACTCGCACGGTCCCCCGGGGTCGACACCCGGACCCAGCAGCTGTCGGTCGGGCTCTTTGGTCAGGCCCAGGTCGAGCGGGTCGGTGATCCACTTTTCGGACAGCTTCGACGAATGGCGGGCCTCGTCGATGCCGACCTCGTTCTCCTGCCGCTCAGCGTGACCTGGGAAGTCAATCCGGCGATCATCGACGCTACACCGCGTGTGCGCTTTACGGTGGCGCTGATCGCTCCGCGAACGGGGCGTGTCATGTGGTACGGAGTCGAAGAGGGCGATGACCACCCGAGAGATGATCCACGGGCGCTCGCTTCGGCCGCGGAGAGGCTCGCGCGAAGCCTGCTCTGGTACGTGCGCGAAGGTTTGGAAACCCACCCTGCGACCGGGTGAACCAGCCGCGTGGCATCGTTGGGGCACCACAGAAGCAGGTATGGAAGCCCCGCCTGAGATGATTTGAAACGACCGACGAATCAGTGGTGACGGGGCCAGGGCCTGGCACCACGACCAACAATGACAAAACACACACCATGACTCAGACGATCACGGTAATCCCGGGCGACGGGATCGGTCCGGAAGTGACCGAGGCCACGCTCGAGGTCCTCACGGCGGCCGGCGCCGACCTCGAATACGATACACAGCTGGGAGGTGTCACGGCCCTGGAGCAGGTTCGTCACCCACTCCCGCAGGAGACCATCGATTCCGCGGAGCGCACCCGTGTGCTGCTGAAGGGGCCGCTCACCACGCCCTCCGGGTCAGGGTTCCGTTCGATCAACGTCGAATTGAGGAAACTCTTCGACCTCTACGCCAACGTGCGCCCCGTGCGCACCATCGTGCCGGGAGGCCGTTACGAGGACATCGATCTCGTGCTGATCCGCGAGAACACCGAGGGGCTCTATGTGGGTGTTGAGCACTACATCGGGATGCACGGTGACCCTCGAGCTGCTGCGGAATCCGTGATGATCATCACGCGGTTCGGTGCCGAGCGGATTTGTCGGTATGCGTTCGAGTACGCGCGTACACACGGTCGGAAGAAGGTGACGTTGGCGCACAAGGCGAACATCCTGAAATACACTCAGGGCCTCTTCCTCGATGTGGCGCATCAGGTGGCAAGCGACTATCCCGAGATCGAGTGGGAAGATCGGATCATCGATGCCACGGCGATGCAGCTGGTCCTCGACCCGTATCGGTTCGATGTCCTCGTCATGGAGAATATGTTCGGCGATATCCTGTCCGACCTGATGGCAGGACTCGTGGGCGGTCTCGGCTTTGCTCCAGCGGGCAACATTGGTGAGGATGCGGCGATGTTCGAGGCCGTACATGGCTCTGCGCCGGACATCGCGGGAAGGGGTATCGCCAATCCGACATCACTGCTCATGTCAGCGTGCCTGATGCTGGACCATCTCGGTCAGTCCGATTGTGCGACGCGCATTCGGAATGGGGTCGACGCCGTGGTACGTTCCGGCGAGGCGCGAACGATCGACATGGGCGGCAGCTCTACGACTCGGGAGTTCACTGCGGCGCTGGTGAGAGCGCTGGGTTAAGCGAGTGAGGTGAGGCATGAACGATCGGCCCACGGTATCGTGGCGTGACCGGTATCCGGATGAAGTGACGTGTGTCCGGTGTCTCGAGGTCTTCGACCAATCCAGACTCGATCGCATGCTGTGGTGCGATGGGTGTCGTTTTCGGGCTCGGGAGCGCGCCTCGCTGTACGGGTGGGCCGGTGGCCTCATGTTCGGTCTGGCGTGCGCGGCGTATGTGTGGTTCGTGATACAGCCGACCGATCTGATCGTCGGGGCGTGGACGGCGACACTCGTCACCGCCGTGTGGATCGGTCAGAAAGTGGCCCGGGAGTTCATTTACGGCGCGATGCGTTTCTGGAATGTCCGCGCCGTCGAGGCGGTTCCCCCGACGATGGAGCCTGACACCGAATAAGTGTAGATCGTCGGCACGAACGCACAGTCTTCGGCCCCCACTGCCCAAGCGTTGAGGCTCGAATAGATTTCACCCCTGGCTTGGCACCACCCTGACACGGACAGCACGATGGCCCGCTTCGAAGGCATCGATTTCTACAACCTCGACGAGCTCTTCACCGAAGAAGAGAGGATGATTCGCGATACCATTCGCGAATGGGTCGAGACCACCGTCATGCCGATCATCGGCGAGGCGTACATCAACCGCGAATTCCCGAAGCATCTGATTCCGGAGCTCGGTGAGCTCGGCGTGCTGGGGGCGAATCTGCCGGAGGAGTACGGATGCGCGGGCCTGAACAACGTTTCGTACGGCATCATCATGCAGGAGCTGGAGCGGGGCGATTCGGGGATCCGTTCCTTCGTCAGCGTGCAGGGCGCTCTCGTCATGTATCCGATCTTCGCCTTCGGGAGTGAGGAGCAGAAGCGCGAGTGGCTGCCGAGGCTCGCGACCGGCGATGCCATCGGATGCTTCGGCCTGACCGAGCCCGACTATGGCTCGAACCCGGCCGGGATGATCACTCGTGCTGAAAAGACGGCGGACGGATGGCGCCTGAATGGGTCCAAGATGTGGATCACCAATGGCTCCATGGCCGATGTCGCGGTGATCTGGGCGCAGACCGGCGAGCTCGGAGACGTGAAGGGCATCCGAGGCTTCGTGGTCCCGACAGACACGCCCGGTTTCAGTGCGAAGGATCAGAAAGGCAAATTGTCCCTGTTGGCATCCGACACGAGCGAGCTCGTGCTCGAAGACGTCGATGTCCCGGAGAGCGCGATGATGCCGGGTAGCACGGGCGGCCTCAAGCACCCGCTCATGTGTCTGACGCAGGCACGGTACGGGATCGCATGGGGCGCGGTCGGTGCCGCCATGGCGTGCTTCCACGAAGCACTTTCGTACTCGAAGGAGCGCGTGATGTTCGACGCGCCGATCGGGGGGAAGCAGATTCAGCAGGTGCGCCTCGCCGACATGCTCACGAAGATCACGCACGGTCAACTGGTGACGTACCGTCTCGGACGTATGAAGGATGAGGGTACGATGACGCCGCAGCAGGTCTCGTTTGCGAAGCGTGCCAACTGCGACATGGCGACCGACATCGCCAGGGAGGCTCGACGCCTCCTGGGTGGAAACGGAATCCTCGTCGAATACCACTCCATGCGGCACATGGCCAATTTGGAATCGGTCTACACCTACGAGGGAACCCACGACATCCACTCGCTGATCCTGGGTCAGACACTCACCGGTCAGAACGCCTTCTAGGGTCCCGTTCGACCGAATTGCCTGACAGGTTGGGCTGGCGGAGCAGCCCCGAGATGCGGGATCGTGGCCTCCAGGGAAGGCGCCGGCAGGCTGCTGATGCAGCTCGCCGGCGCGCTCCCGTTCGCCGGAGTCAGCGGATCGTCGCCGTTCCGGTCGGGAAGGTGGCATCCGCCATGTTCGGGATGGAGTAGGTAACGTGGTCCATGGCCATCGCGTCGATTCCGCCCATCAACGGCTTGAATGTGTACGGGGCAGGTGAGTCGTCGGGCTCTGGCTCGATGGAGATGACCGCCAGCCCGCCGGCGAGTGACGTCGGGAACATCAGGCCTTCAGGGGCATTCATGATGAGATCTTCGCCGGGGAAGGGTGGCCCTGCATCCGGACCGCTGAACGGCGCGTTGTCGTCAGCCATGACGAATGATGTGAATCGGCCCGTGGTGACCGGAGTGCCGCTGACAACCGCCCAGCCTTCGTAGGCCCAGCCGGCGGGCAAGGTGGGGAGGTCCAGGCCCGTCATAGGCGAACCCGAGGCCAGCGACAGGAACCAGATCCCGCTCAGTTCGTCCGACGTTGCCATCGTGGTGGGTGTCGCGAGGATGTACTCGCCTGAAGCCGTCATGAAATCGTCGCCGAGTGCCGCCATGTGGCCGGCCGTCAGATCTGCCATACCGCCGGTGACTGAACCGGCGAGAACGTGTGTGTCGGCCGGGATGTCATCCGTATCACCTGACGGTTCGATTGTGAGGACGATCATCCCGGTTTCGGAGAGGTCGATGCCGGTCGAGAAGCTGCCTCCGGCAATTGGAACACCAGCGACCGTGGTCAGCCCACCGTTACCATCCATGTTGAACTTTCCTGTACTGACCGGCGAACCATCAATGATGGCCCAGCCCTCGTAATGGAAGCCGTTGGTGAGGGGTTCCAGTCCGGAGAACTGGAGGTCGAGCGTCTCGACGAGAGGCTCGATCATGGTGTCGTCGTCGCATGCCGAGAGGGCGAGCACACCGACCGAGAGAAAAAGGAGCGAGCGGTACATGGGATGTCCTGGGAAGTGCGTGGAGGACGGCGCCGTGCGTCGGCGCGTTTGTGACGATCCCTCGAATGGCATACGGCGTGCTCGCTCCATGACTTGGTCGAAAACCGTGGAGATATCTCGATTCTCAGGGAGTGCTGTGGGTTGGAGCCGCCGCCTTGGTGTGTTTCATGAAACGCCGATGAAACGTTTCAGCGCTGACTTTGAAACGCCCTCGATAGGTCACAGC
>JAYOKZ010000020.1:0-23693 GCA_038120095.1 Gemmatimonadales bacterium | reverse complement strand
GGTCACAGCCGGCCGTTAGGACATCGGGGGCTGTTCGGCCCCCCGGTGAACCCGCGCGGTGAAAGGGATTTCGACAAGCGGTCCGTATCGTGCAGAATGCGGGTGGTGAATGAGACCGTCGGGCTTGGCGGTCCTCGACGTGTGGAGACAATGTGAAGGTTTCGCTCAATACCGCTCTCTTGGGTTTAGTTCTGGTCGTAATCCTGGTGGGGCTGATTCCCGCGGCCATACTTCTCGACAAGCATCTGGTCGAAGGGCTCGAGCAGGGGGTTCGAGACGATCTCGCCGCCGCCCCGCTCGTCCTCGCTGCGCGCTTCGAGAACCAGGCGGGTGCGAGGATGATGCATGCGAAAGAACTCGCGTCGCACCCCGCTCTCGGCCCTATGGTCGTCGTCAACGACGAACGTGCTGTCGCTCTGGCGGCATCCGTCACCGACGCATTCCCGGGAGAGGATCCGATCCTGATCGGTGGGGATGGGCAACGTGTCGTGGGCCCGACCGTACCCGGTGCTCTCATCGACGTGACCCGGTCGGGTGGAATGCCCGTTCAGGTCATTCAGTCAGATCTAGGGTTCGGAGCCGTGGCTCTTGCGCCGATCACGGTCAATGGGCGGTGGGCTGGGGCAGCGGGAGTCTGGGTCCCCATAGCGGAAGAGGAAGCTGCCCAGCTCTCGGTTCTGACCCGCTCGGACGTTCTGCTAATGGCTCCCGATGAGGCGCTGGCGGCATACACGGGTCGGGCGGAGCCGGCGATGGGCCTCTTCGGTCTGCTCGCTGAGCAGCCGGTATCTGAGGAAGTTCGAGAATTCGAGTTGGCTGGGGAACGATACCTGGTGGTGAGCGGATTCCTTCCGGGCGGAGGCCGCGCGTCCTTCGTCCGTGCGCTGGCGGAGGAACTGGCGGTCGTGCCGGACCTTCAGGTAATTGGGGCTGGCGTGCTGGGGCTCACGCTTCTTCTGGCCCTGTTCATCGGTGCCGGGTTTGCGTCGCACCTCGCACGACCCTTCGGTTCGCTCGCATCAGCGGCAGACAGGATCTCGGAGGGACACTTCGATGCCACTGTGGAGCATTCGTTCGTGAAGGAGGTCGATCAGGTGTCGGCCGCGTTCGAAGCCATGCGTGATGCGCTTGCGCGGCGGATCGAGGAACTGGCCGGCGCGAACGCCGAACTGGAGGACCGTCAGGAGCGGCTGACGGTCCTCCAGGCGGAGCTTGTCCAGCGTGATCGACTGTCGGCAGCTTCTCGTCTGCTGGCCCAGCTCGCTCATGAGGTCCGCAATCCAGTCGCGAGTGTCCGAAACTGCCTCGAAATTCTTCGGCGCCGGGTCGACGAAGATGAGGAGGCAAGCGAGTTGGCGGATCTGGCAATCGATGAGCTGCTGCGTATGCACGAACTCGCAGAGCAGATGTTGGACCTGCATCGTCCTCATAGCGCGGAGGGCGACTGCGATGCCGCTGCCGTTGCCGAAGATGTGGCCGCGGTTGTCCGTGTGGGATTGGGCGACGCAGATATCGACGTCCAGGTTGTCGCGTCCACCTCGGTGCCGGTAGACGTGCCGGCGGATGCGCTCAAGCAGGTTCTCTTGAACCTCGTACAAAATGCCCAGGACGCTCTGGGGTCAAGCGGCACCATTACCATTCGGGTGGAGGCCGGCTTGATCAACGCTCGGATCGACGTGGTCGATGACGGCCATGGGATCTCAGACGACGCACTCCCCCAGGTATTCGATCCGTTCTTCACAACCAAGTCGGACGTGCGTGGTGTTGGCCTCGGACTCTTCACAGCGGCTGGACTCGTCCGAGGCCACGGGGGTCGGATCGCCGCTGCGAACCGATCGGACCGCTCCGGGGCGCGTCTTACGATCGAGATTCCTCTGCTCGAGCCGTCGGTACAGGAGGCGATGGCATGACGCGCTCCCGGGTGCTGGTGGTTGATGATGATCGAACGTTTCGGCTCTCGACCGCGGCCCTTCTGCGTCAGGATGGGCATGAAGTGGTGCAGGCCGAAGACGGTACCGCTGCGGTCGCGATCCTCAAGAAAGAGCATTTTGACCTGATCCTGCTGGATTTGCGGATGCCCGGGCTCGATGGGATCGGAATCGTCGAGGTCCTGCGTACGTGGGGTACCGACACCCCGATCCTGATGATCAGCGGATTCGGGACGGTCGACACGGCCGTGGATGCGCTACATACCGGAGCGGACGATTTCTTGACCAAGCCCGTCGAACCCGATGTCCTGAGCGCCCGTGTGGAGGCGCTGATCTCGCGGCGACCCATGTCGACGAAGACGGGTGATGAGCCCGGCTCGATCATAGGACGCTCGTCCGCGATCCGATCAGTGCTCGAGGTCGTCGAACGGGTGGCCCCGACGGACGCTACGGTCCTTGTCATCGGTGAGACGGGGACAGGGAAAGAGTTGGTGGCCCGTGCAATCCACGAACAGTCGGATCGCGCCGATGGCCCGTTCGTCGCGGTGAATTGTGCCGCGCTTGCAGAGGGACTACTCGAATCCGAGCTCTTCGGGCATCGGAGGGGGGCGTTCACGGGAGCCGTGCGAGATCGAACCGGACTCTTCGAGGCGGCGTCGGGTGGCACGATTCTACTCGACGAGATTGGAGACGTGTCACCTGCGATGCAGCATCGGCTCCTGCGGGTACTTCAGGAGCGTGAGCTTACACCCGTTGGAGCCGTGAAGCCCATACCGGTGGACGTTCGCGTCGTCGCCGCAACCAATAAGGACCTCAGGGCCGAGATGGAGGCCGGGCGCTTCCGCGACGATCTGTACTACAGGTTGAATGTCGTGCGCATCGAGGTCCCTCCGCTGAGGACTCGCCGACAGGACATCCCGCTCATCGCCGAGGCCTTCTACGACAAGGTGGAGCGCCGACCCCACTCGGGATGCTCTCCACTCGCCATGAGGCTCCTGCAGGCGCATGCGTGGCCTGGTAACGTGCGTGAGCTGCTCGCCGCGCTGGAGAGTGCGCACATCCAGGCGGGAAATCGCAGGATCGAGGCCCAGCATCTGCCGGCCGATGTCCGCGGTGCTGAAGATCAGGAACGAGAACCCCACGAGCGGTACCGTCGCACTCAGCCCGTCGGACACGAGAAGTCCGATATCGAGGAAGCGCTGGCTGCCGCGGGGGGCGTTCGAAGTGTCGCGGCGGAACGTCTCGGCATGAGTCGTACAACGTTGTGGCGAAAGATGAAGGAGTATGGGCTGGTCGACGAGTGACAGTGTGTGACCGGGGATTAGGGGTCCGATTGAGTCTCGCGCTCACCGTTGCCGATCGCGAGCAGATCACGCACGGACCGGAGGGTGTCAGACGTCACCTGGCCCCATTCTGCGGGGCGAAGTCACGGGCGGGGCGCACTTGGATGCCGGCGCCGACGATCGAATCTGGATTCGGCGGTTCAGCACGCCGCACTCGGATAGGCTCCTTTAGGACGGGCGACCGGGCGGTTGACCACATTGGGCTCCTCCGTAGCTTTTACGGCTCTTCTGAGGTTCACATCTCAGAACGCATTGCCTCGCTAGCTCAACTGGCAGAGCAACTGACTCTTAATCAGTAGGTTCGGGGTTCGAGTCCCTGGCGGGGCACTGGCTGCACATGAGTCATCACGGCCTCTCAGGGTCCTCCCTGGGGGGCCGCTGTCGTGGCCGATTCCGCACTCCGGTCATGACACGAAGACGTCACTCGATGTCGGCGATTAGGCGTTTCCGTACCGCGGGCCGGTCAGAACGTGATCTCTGCCCGGGAACGATTCGTCGCCCGGTCTGTCCCGACGAGGGTCACTGACGTCATCCGTCGAGTCGGAACCCCACCGGCCATTGCCCTGACGCTCTGTATCCGGAACTTGCTGCTCCAGCGCGGCTGGGGAGCACAAAAGATCGGACCCGTGGCGAAAAACCCGTCAAGCTTTCAGGTTAAGCTATGCGTCTGATTGACGCCCCCCCCACAGGAGGTCAATGATGCTCGCGCTCCGCCTCGGATTTGCGGCTCTGGCCGGTGTGTTGGCGACCCTTCACGGTGTTAGCGCGAATGGGGATCGGAGCGTCGAGGTCGTCTCCGCCTCCACCACGTTCGGGGCTGTGTCCGGCAATGTTCGAGTCCCGAATGGCGCGATGAGACGGGATGCACGCCTGTCACCGTACTCGCGACAGGCGTACGGACCCTCACGGTACCAGGCGTCGAGTTTTTCCGTTGAGGACGTGGTGGTGTATGTCACGACAGTGTCCGGACGGGGCTCCGCCGCATCCTCGCCCGTGATCATCGATCAGGTCGATCTGAAAATCGTGCAGCGGGTTACCCCGATACCTGTGGGAACTTCGGTGAACTTCCCGAACAGCGATGACGTGTTCCACAACCTGTTTTCGCTCTCCGAACCCAAGAAATTCAATCTGGGTCGGTACGCGCCGGGCGAGACGCGCTCGGTTGTGTTCGACCGCCCCGGGATCGTCCGACTTTTCTGTGATATCCACTCGGATATGGGCGGGGCGATCCTGGTCCTCGACTCCGATCGATTCGCTCGGCCGTCCGCTGATGGCTCTTTCACGATTGACGGTCTCGAGCCCGGCCGGCACCAGATTGTCGCGTGGCACGATGCTCTCGGCGCGGATACCACAGAAATCCTCGTGAGGGAGGGAGAGGTAGCCCAGGTCGTTCTGACTCTGCAGTAGGCACCGGAGATCCGATCGTGCGTATTCGCTTATCGACGCTGATCTTCGGATCAACGACGGTCCTCGTTGGCATCGCCCTTCTGGTGCTGTTCGTCATCACGACGCGCGCGACGGCGACGGGCATCGAGACGCTCGAACGTGAACTGCTGGAGACCGAAGTGGCTGCGCTCGAGTCGTCATGGCTTGAGTGGCTCGAGGCTCAGATCGTCGGCACGGTCCGTTACGCCTCGGATCCCACGATTCAGGCGGCAACCTCCACGGAGGACCCGGCTACCATTCGCCAGGCCCTCGAGGGACGGCTCGCACAGGAGGAAACGAGCGTGGCCTTCATGGAGCTACGTATTGATGGGATGCCGGTCATCCTGTTGGGTCCGTCCCCACCGGGTGCAGAGTGGGCAACACGGGAAGACTTCTTCGGTGAATCGACCGTGAACGCCACGGGTGATGTGTATCGATCCGGCGATGACCTCGTGTTCGTCGCAGGGGCACCGATTGCCTCGGTCGGCGTCGGACTTGGCTCATTGGCGATTGGCCATTCGATCTCTGATAGGTGGCTTGCCTCGGTGGCGATGGGCGAAGATTCCGAGGTCGTCCTGGAACTCGGGCCGGAGGCTGTCACGACGTCTGATGCCTCGATCGCGGTGCCAGATCGGGACGGCGGTGTGGTCGGACGACTGACGGTGACCCGATCCGGCGAGGTACTCGACGCGGCCCGACGCGACCTTTTGCGAAGCGAGCTTCAAGTCAGCTTTGTCGTCCTGTTCGTCAGTGGTTTGATCGGTTTGATGATTGGACGCCTGGCGCGGAGGGAACTGAGCGTTGTGGGAGCCGCGGTCGCGCGACTCACGTCTGGAGAGGGTGAGCCAGGTTCGGAGGTGTCACGACTTCGAGATCTCGATCCGGTGCTGGAACAGGTTCGGGATGTGCGCCGGATCCTGGAGGAGACCCGATCCGAGTTGGAAAAATCGGAGAGAATGGCCGTGCTCGGGACGATGGCGGGGGCTGTCGCCCATGACGTCCGGACGCCGCTGACCTCGATCGTGATGTCCGTCGACATGCTCCGGCGAGGGACCAACGAAGATCAGCAGGACCGCCTGCTGAGCCGGGTCGAATCGGAGTCTCAGCGAATCGAACGGCTCATGGAGGACTTGACCGAATTCGCTCGAGGGAATCGGACACCCGATTTCGAACGTGTAAGCCTCACGGTTTGGATGGGGGACATCGAGGCGTATTGGAGGGAGTGGCTGGTGGCGAAACGGGTGGCCTTCTCTGCTTCGCTGGAAGGAATCGACGAATGGACCATGGATGCGTCACGCCTGCGTCGGGCTGTCGACAACCTGGTCAAGAATGCGTCCGAGGCCGTCTCGGGCCGAGATTCGGCGAGGGTCACCGTTTCGATCGACCGCACGAGTCAGGGCGCGATGCGGTTACGCGTCGCGGACAATGGTGAGGGGGTTCCTGAGAGTATACTCCCGGACCTCTTCACTCCCTTCGTATCCAAGAAGAAGCGAGGCACCGGCCTGGGCCTCTCGATTGTCAAATCTGCTGTTGAGGACCACGGGGGATCGGTGACGGTGCAGACATCCGATCAGGGGACGGTGTTCGAACTGCTGCTGCCTGTTCAACTTACCTGAGTACAGATCCCGAATTTCCTGCCGGGAGGAGAGTCCATTATGTCACGAACGATGCGAAACATCGCCTTCTGTGCCTTGCTGGCCGGGTGGTGGCCCACACAGGTGTCCGGTCAGATGGACTTCTGGGGCCAGATCGACCTCGCGGCCGTCCGCGGATATGACGAGCCATGGAACCGGCAAATTCGCGGGGACGACACGTTCAACGAGGTCCGACTGCGCCTGTTCGCGCAGCATTGGATGAATGATCGAGTGGGTGTTTTTGCGGAGCTTCTTTTTGATCTGGAGGCTCGGGCGCGCGTCAATGGCGCATACGTGGTCGTGAATGAACTCCTCGGAAAGGAGTGGCTGGGTGCTCGAGTCGGCCTGTCTCCGACGTCGGTCGGGACGTTTGGCATGAGGTCTTCCTATTTCAATCAGAGCGGGCTCGTGGGCATTCCGATGCTCAGGTCATTTCGCACGACGATGGACAACGGGGGTCGGGCGACACCGACTGACTTCATGCGCAGGAAAGTGGATAACCAGCGGGACGTGCCGATTCTGTACGACGCGTGCTGGAACATCATGTGGGAGTTACTGGGTTCAGCGGGTGACCTCAGTTATGCCCTCGGCGTTACCTCCGGCTCTCTGTCGAATCCACTCGGGCCGCTCAATACGCCCGGCCTCCAGTGGATCGGCAGGGTGGGATACAGTCCTGCGCTCGGTGTGATCGTGGGTCTTTCCGGTGCCAAGGGGGCCTACATCGGGGAATCGAGGCCCGCATCCGATATCGACGGCCCCGTGATCGCGAACCCGGAAGACCATGACCAGCGCTACCTCGGGATCGATATCGAGATCAGTCGGGATCGCTATGAGCTTTTCGGTGAGGCGTATACCAACAGCTACGAACTGGAAAACGTTCAGGAGCGCGTCGCCGTGAAGGGGGGTTATCTGGAGGGTCGACGCTGGGTTTCGCCTTCCGTGTTCCTGGCGGCCCGAGGCGAAGTGATGGACTTCGGTGGCATCACGGTCCCCGGTATGTCGGGCCTTCGGGATTGGGACGACGATGTTCGCCGGGTGGAGACGACCATCGGCTACCGTATGACTCGGGAGTCGATCTTCCGAGTCGGGTGGCAGCGTACAGAGTTCACGCAGGGCGATGATCCGACGCAGAACGCGCTCATTGCACAGATTTCAGCGGTTTTCTAGGAGGCTGGTCGGGCGGTCAACTCTCGTAAACAGCGCTCCAGTTCGTCCAGCTTGAAGGGCTTGGGAAGCACCGCATCGAACGGTCGGGTATTCGGGTCGACCGTGCCGTCGCTCAGGTGTCCGGTCATCAGCACGACCGGCAGATCATCGGATAGCTGCCGAATGTGAGACAGCAGCGCGGTGCCTGACATGCCGGTCATGTCCTGATCCGTGAGCACGACAGCAATGTCATCAGTGCCCTCGAGCAGTTCGAGCGCCTGCTCGCCCGAGTCGGCTACCTTCGCATTGAAGCCGAACGAGCGGACACACATCTCGAGGGTATCGCGCAGGTCGGGGTCGTCGTCGACGAGCAGAACGGTGGGGCCGGAGCCGTTCGCGTCATCGTCAGCCCGATTCTGATCGTCGTCGCGCATTCCCGTACTTGGATGCGGTTCCGCACCCGACGTCGCGCCGGCCGGAACGAGGACGGTGAGGATCTTCTCGGAGTCGCCGGCGACACTTTCCACGGTTACGGAGCCTCCGACACGCCTGAGAGCGCGATCTGCCAGGAGGAGTCGAATGGTGGTGAGGTCCGCCGAAGCGGGGAATGACCTCGTGACGAGGTGTTCGAGCGCCGGGTGGTCAGGCATCCGTGCGCTGACGCGTCCGAAGGTTCCGGGCGCTCGGGCGCCGAGTTCACTTGCGGTGACTCGATCCAGATACAGTTCCTGCACGGCAATTCCGGCAGGCTCGAAGGCCGGGTCCAGTACGCTGGCAAGAATCGCCTTCAGATGGAATGCGTCCGCATCCACCCGAACGGAGTCCTCCTCGATTACTGCGAGGTCCGGCCGGGACGACCGCACGATATCTGCGAGGGTGATGCCGGTCGTGATGTCTTGCGGTGGGTGACCCAGTGCCACGGGACTGAGCATGCCGTGAACGGTATCGGACGTGAGGTCCAGAGGACCGCCATCCGGCCCAGAGGCGGCGCGAACACGTTCCACCAGTTCGGCCGCTAACTCCTCCAGCAATTCGGCCCATCGCTGAAGCAGAATTTCTCCCGAGGAGGACATCCATCGGTCCCGGGCTTCACCATCCCAACGGACCACGAGAACGACCTCGGCGTCGGGACCTGGGCGCACGATGGTCAGGGGCGTGGGCTCGTCGCCGTCCTCCAGAACCACCGTGACATCCAGAGCGACCTGCTGCCCGCGCGTTTCTGGTCGGGTTGCCGCCTGAACCAGGGGCCGAAGTCGATCACCCAATCTGCGACTTCGATCTGCCCCCCCTGAAGCAAGACCCCAGGAGCCATCAGATACGAGTGGGCGTCCGTCCATACTGGTGACAAGGACTCCCAGCCCCATTCTGTTCAGTCCCTCGAGGACTCCCGGCACGCGAGGTAGCCACTGCAGCGCGTAGGGTGTCAATCCCCACATCTCCGTTGCGAGTCGATAGCGCACTGCAGCGAGACAGAACAGGGCAATCCCGAGACCGACCGCGACCGTTCCTCTCAGGGTCTCTCCTGCCGGATCGAGATTTCCACCCAGGGTCAGCAGGATGTGTGCGACCGGGGTGAGAAAGACCAGCGTGATCAACAGTCCTGGGCTGGTCTGATTCTGGAGGTGGCGCGGTGGGCTCGTGGACTGGTCGCTCGGGTTTCCGGTGGCCGCGACGAGGCGACCTCGACCTGCCGCGAGGAATCCGAGGATGGTGGGATACCAGAATGCGTCGGCGATTCGGGGCGTCTCCACTCCCCACAATTCGACGATGCCGGTGAGCAGAGACCATGCAAAGGTGATTCCGAGAATGGCGTATGTCGGCGACCAGCGACCCTGATCGCTGCCACGCGATGACGCCCAGAACTTCAAGCTGACCGCCAGAAGGACGGTGTCCAAGAGGGCATAGAGGTAGTATGAGGGTACTCCGCCCCGATACTCCGACGGGACCACGACCGCACTGACACCGACGAAATACAGGAGCATGCCACAGGTGAGTGCGGCTGCCGCGACCATGTTCGTCAGATCCCGTGCCTCGCGACCGGGGCTCTGGTCGATTTCGTGAGGTCGCAGGTTCAGCGCGACGAGCAGCATGCCGCTGCCTGCGCCCCACGCGATGTCCGTCACGACGTCGCGAACCATCCCTGAACTGATGGAATAGATGATCCAGTTGAGGGTCCAAATGGTCAGCGCACCCGACCAGAGAGCCCAGAACACCCCAGCGCGACCCTCTTTCGTGATCCCGGCAGTCAGCCACGGCGCGACGGCCGCGGCTGCCGAGGACAGTGCGGCCCAGCCCCAGTACGACAGGCTCCATCCGATGACGCCCGGCATCCCTTCGATCACCGTTTCCGGGATCACGAGTCGAAGCAGGCCCAAAGCTGTAAGGACGATCAGGATCGGGTCGCTGAAGACTGATCCAAGCCGGCGTGGGGCGGTGGATACTAGCGACATGGAAGCTCTGCGGCTGTGGTGCAGGCAGTGCCCTCTCCAATCACGCATCCACCCGGAGCGCGACCCTCGCCCGGACGCGCAGACCATCCCGGCGTGGAGCAGGCCATCGGACGATGGTGAGGTCGCTTCATCGGCCGGACCTCCCGACTGGTCAACTGATGAGTCGTCGCGACACGTCCTTCAGAATGAAGAGACCATCGCCGGTTCCGGTCACCGCGATGATCCCGCTTTCGAAGTACGGATAGTTGCTCCACGATGCGCCGCCCTGGTACGGGGAGGTGTCGAAATACCCGATCTCGACGGGGCGCTCCGGCTCGGAAATATCGAGAACACGGAAGCCCGCGTCGTAGTTCGACTGGTACATTCTGTCGCCGACGATGTAGAGGTTGTGGTCCGTGGCGGTCGTCTCGGCGATGTACTCGTAGACCAGGATGGGATCGTCGAGGTCCTGTACGTCCCACACGAGGGTCCGGGTGCCTTCGACCAGCCCGCTGGGCTCGTCACCCTCATCGTTCATGTAGAAGTAGCGGTGATCGTCGGTGAGCCAACCCTGGTGTGCGTAGGCCACATTCGGGTACGACGCGCTCGAAAGCGCTCGGGGGGCGGACTTGTCGGTCATATCCGAGATGCTGAGCGCGGTTTCGTTCGATCCGAGGCAGATCTCCTTGCCCGTGTGCTCGGTGTCGGGCCCGTGATACACGACACACTGAGCATCGTGGGAGTAACCGGTGAGGCGCCGCCCGGTGTTGGTGTCGGCAAAGCATCCTCCGAAGGTCGGCCGAGATGGGTTCTCGAGATCGAGCATGTGGAAACCACCACCGCACGTTTCACCACCGGCGCTGTTTCCAACGGTGTACGCGAAGCCCGTATCTTCGTTGATCACGATGTTGTGGGCACTGTGGATCCCATCGTAGTGGAACGTCTCCTCGAAGGTGATGGGTTCGCCCTCGAACCGTCGCAGTTCCTTGAGGTCGAAAACCTGAACCCCATGCGCGCCGGCCCCGTCGGCCACGATATAGACGTGATCGCGGTAGACCTTCATGTCCCGCCAGATCGCGCTTCGTGAACCGGGGGTCTTCGGGAGATCCCCGACGTAGACCGGACGTGACGGGTTGCTGAGGTCGACGAACGATGTCCCGTTCGTGCGGCCGACGATCGCGTACTCGATACCGCTCTGCGGGTCGGCCCAGCCCCAGATGTCGTTCACACGCGTGCCTCTCGCGCCTCCGATTTCGTTGATGGGCACGAACGACACGATGTTGACGCTCTCGCATTCGAACACGTCCGCCTGGCCGTCCGAGCACTCGATCTCGTCACCGGTGATCGAGGGGAACCCCCGCGCTTCGTTGATGACTGTTCCCTGCTCGCTCGAACCCCTGAAGATCACGGCCGCACCGGCTCGCTCGTCGACCCCTAACGCACCGACGGCCATGGTCGCACCGACCGAGGTGATCGACCCTCCGAATCCTGCCCCCTCACCAGCCGTCTCGCTCGCCATCATGGCGATTTGCGGCAGGCCCTGTGCGTAACCGAGGTGGTACAGAACACCCGAACCTTCGTTCGCTCCGGGCGCACCGATCCACAAACCGTCCTCTTCCGCCGCGAGCGAAGCACCAAACTGGGTATTCCGGGCGGCGATGACGGGACGGAGAGGAGCCGACTCCGTCCACCCGGATTCGCCGAATTCGAACACGAAGACGGCCCCGGCTCGGGCGTCGAACCCTGGCGAGCCGACATAGGCGACCCCGTCATGGACGGCGAGTGCAGTGCCGTACGCCGAGCGGTCGGGAAGGTCGGTGGTGATAAGTGGCCCCAGAGCGTCGAGGCCGTCGAGGGTGTAGGTATGAATCGTACCAGCAGCGGCTCGTGGCCCCGGGGCACCGATGAGGAGATGGGTACCGTCGGTTGCCAGTACGGCGCCAAACGCACCCTCGACATCGTCGGGTGCCGTCAGCCGCGTCGGGCTCTGAAGGGAAGATCGCTCGTACAGGTACACCGCACCCGCACCTTCCGCCGGCGCCGAGATGACGATGAACTGTTCGGTGAGGGCGACGGCCGCGCCGAAGTTCGAATCGGCAGGTCCAGGCACCCTCTCGGGCTCACCCCACTCACCACCGGGCGAGCGCTCGAACACATAGGTGGCTCCTTCGATCGGAGCACCTGCGACGAGGGTCGTTCCGTCCGCTGCAATGGCTCGACCGAAGCCGTCGGGCGAGCGCGCTACGTCCGTCACGCGAATCTGGTTGGTTTCGCGCCACGAACCGTTGTCATCCGCGAAGACATGGACGATTCCGGAGAGGGTCTGATTCCCGGCTTCCCCGACGAGAATCTGGTCTCCGCTGATGGCGATCGGCCCACCAAATTGCTGCGCCGAGATCGGGGCGGTGCAGAAGGCAGCCAGAGCCAGGGAAAGGGTGCAGGTCGAGGCGCGATCCATCCGAGCGGAACTCCTTCCAGAAATGATGCGTGCAGCCACGAGTCTCAGCGGGGCCGCATCCGATCATCATAGGACTTGGGCCAACAGCGCTTCGCAATAGCCGGCGGCGCAACCACACTGCAGCGAGGGGGTACCGCGACCCATGTCACGACAGTTCTTCGTACTGCGCCACGGCCGAAGCCGGGCGAATGACCGGGGACTGATTGCCAGCTCCATGGCGAACGCAGGTGAGCGCTACGGGCTGACCACCGAGGGTCGGCAGCAGG
The DNA here is from genome assembly GCA_038120095.1 of Gemmatimonadales bacterium. GTDB lineage: Bacteria > Gemmatimonadota > Gemmatimonadetes > Longimicrobiales > Gaopeijiaceae > UBA2589. The sequence continues at coordinate 11,064 of JAYOKZ010000020.1, read as the reverse complement.
TGCGGGAGACGATTGGAGGGACCCTCGAGGACCTGAGCGAACCGTTGGCCGTCGTATCGTCTCCTCTGTTACGCGCGCGCGAGACGGCCGAGATCGTCGCCGGCCTGGTCGGAGCGACCGTCGAGGTCGACGATCGACTCATCGAGCGCGCCTTCGGTGAGCTGGAGATGTTGTCCGACGAGCGGTACGACTCCGTCTGGGAGGTCGATCGACAGGACCCGACGCATCGTCGCTGGGGGGTGGAAAGCGTCGAGCTCGTATGGTCTCGCGTTCAGAGTCTGATGCACGAGCGCTACCGGGGTTCTGCGGCGGGCACACTGATTCTCGTGACTCACGGTGATGTGGCGTCTGCCCTGATCTGCGGATCGCGGGGAGCGCCGTTGAGTCGCCATCGAGAGGTCGGGGAACTCGCGACGGGTCAGATGCGTTCGTTCGATTGGCCCCCAGCCGCGGACCCGCCCATCTTCGACGACGATCCCTGACGGCCACCCAAGAGGCTCCCCATGGCGCGCCACGAACGAAGATGCATGTCGCGGACAGTCCTGCCGGTGGCCGTGCTCGGGTTGGCGGTCGCTGCGTGTTCCTCCGAGATCGACGAAACGACGTCTCCGATTCTCGTAGCGCACCGCGGTGCCTCTGCATACGCTCCCGAGCATACGATCGCCTCCTACGAACTCGGCATCGAGCAGGGGGCGGACTACATCGAGCCTGATCTGCACATCACGGCGGACGGAGTCCTGATCGCGTTTCACGACCTCACGCTCGAGCGGACCACCGACGTCGAGGAACGCTTTCCCGACCGGTATCGAGAGGTCGAGGTCCAGGGAGAGACGACCCGTGTCTGGCCGGTCAGTGACTTCACCTTTGACGAGATCCGAAGCCTCGACGCCGGTAGCTGGTTCGACCCTTCCTTCGCGGGTGTGCGGGTCCCGACCTTCAGGGATGTGGTCGAGGTCGCACGGGGCCGGACAGGTCTCTTCATCGAAACGAAATCTCCCGAGGTGTACGGCGAGTTCGGGTTCGACATGGAGGCCCTTCTCCTCGAGGAACTCGAGGCGGCCGGTCTGGCGGAGCCGGGCGCGAATCCGGCCACGCCCGTCATCATTCAGTCGTTCAGCGCGGCCAGTCTCGAAATTCTGCGCCGGGAACACGGGACACGTCTTCCTCTGGCGCTACTCATCGGAGGGGCGGACGCCGCCTCCGAGTGGTTGTCACCGGATGGGCTCGCGCGGGCAGCCGGCTTCGTCTCCGGGATCGGACCGGCCAAGGACCTCATCATGGCTGATCCCTCGGTTGTGAGTCGTGCGCATGCACAGGGCCTCACGGTCGTGCCGTGGACATTCCGGGCACGCAACCCGGGTGAGGGCTTCCCGTCGGTAGAGGCCGAGATGCGGCACTTCCTCGAGGAGATCGGGGTGGATGGGGTCATCACGGACAATCCGGATCTTTTTCCATTCCTGCGGGCCGACGGTGGTGCCTGACCTGTGACCCTCTTCGTTCGGGTTGCGGTTCTTGGCCTGCTGGGGGCGGTTTCGGGGTGTTCCGGGCCGCTGGTCGAGGACTGTTCCAGGGGTGACCTGGACCAGCGCTATTGTGATCGGGACGGTGACCTGGTGGCCGACCCATCTCCGCCGCGGCTCCGACTGAATCCGGATGTTCTCGTCTTCGCCTACACGCCCGTGGAGGATCCCGCTCAGTTCCGCGGCGTGTGGGCACCGTTTCTGGAGCATCTCGAGTCTCGCGTCGGCCGTGAGGTACTCTTCTTTCCTGTTCAGTCCAACGCCGCCCAGATCGAAGCGATGCGTGCCGGTCGTCTGCACATAGCCGGCTTCAACACCGGAAGCGTGCCTCTGGCGGTCAACTGCGCCGGCTTTCGACCGATCGCCATGATGGCCCGTTCGGACGGCACGTTTGGATATGAAATGGAACTGCTGACGCGTCGTGACAGCGATATTCAGACGGTCGAGGACCTGCGGGGTCGTTCTCTTGCGTTCACTTCCCCGACATCCAACAGTGGGTTCAAAGCACCCTCGGTTCTGCTCGAAGCGGAGTTCGGGCTCGTTGCGGACGAGGACTTCGATGTCGTCTTCTCGGGTCGTCACGACAACTCGATCCTCGGCGTGCTGCAGGGTGACTACGAGGCCGCCGCCGTGGCGAATCAGGTGATCGACCAGGTGCTTGCGCGGGGCGTCGGTAGCCGCGAAGAACTGCGGGTCCTGTACCGGTCCCTGTCGTTCCCGACCACCGCGTACGGAGTGTCGAATCGACTCGATCCCGTACTCGCCAGGGCGGTTGGCGAAGCGTTCCGAACCTTTCCGTGGGAGGGGAGTGCCCTCGCGGAGGAGTTTCAGGAGGAGGACGGGTTCATCGATATCACCTATGTGGAGCACTGGGACGTGATTCGTACGATCGATATCGCCTCGGGCACGAGTTGGGCGTGCCGATGAGTGCGCCGGATCTGGTACTCGAGGTTGATGGCCTCGTGGTCCGGTACGGCGATGGCCCGGATGTGCTCGATGATCTCTCGTTTTCGATGGGGCCGCGGGAGATCGTCGGTCTGATCGGTGCGTCCGGTGCAGGGAAGAGTACACTCCTCCGAGCGGTCCAGCGGCTGGTCGAGCCGACAGCGGGTTCGGTTCGTCTCGCGGGGACGGAGCTGACCACCCTGGGCGCCGGCCGGCTGCGGGATGCACGTCGACACATGGGGATGATCTTCCAGGAGCATGCGCTCGTGGACCGTCTCACGGTGATGGAGAACGTGCTGTGCGGTGCGCTCGGTCGGACGAGTTTCTGGCGGGCGCTGCGTCGAACGTTCGATCCCGTCGACGTGGCGCATGCGTTCGAGTTGCTCGAACGCATGGGGCTCTCCGGCCTCGAGGATCGACGCTGTGACGAATTGTCCGGCGGTCAGAGGCAGAGGGTCGGGATTGCGCGCGCGCTGCTTCAGAATCCGAAGCTGCTGCTGGTCGACGAGCCGACGGCCAGCCTGGATCCGGCTGCGTCGGCGAGGATCATGACCCTGATCTCCGAACTCTGCGTGGAGGGAGGGCTCTCGGCGTTGATCAACCTCCATGATGTGCCGCTGGCGAGGCGCTTCTGCCCGAGGATCCTGGCGCTCCACGAGGGGAGGATCGCGTTCGACGGTCCCCCGTCGGAACTCACGGACGCGGTATTGACCGAAGTCTACGGAGAAGAGGCCGTCGAGGCGCATGTTGCCGCGGGCAGAGGCGCGAAGGACGATCACCGTGACTGACGGGGCCAGGACATGGAGGCCTCCTCGCAGCATCGCCAGCCTGTCGGCACGGAGGGCGGTGTGGTTGTTGGCGGCGTTCTACGGGGTCGTCGCCGCATGGACCGTCGATGTGGATGGTGCCCGCATCGCCGAGGGCGCGGCGAGGGCTGCCGATTTCTTCGGTGGATGGTTGCGGCCGGACTTCATGACTCGCTGGGCGGACATACGGGAAGGCCTCGTGGAGAGCGTGGCGATGACCGTGGTTGCGACAGCGGCGGGGTTCCTGCTGTCCGTCCCCTTCGGTCTCGGCGCTTCGAAGAATCTCGCTCCGGGGCCGATCTACGCGGCTTGCCGTGGAGCCCTGGCGGTATTTCGAGCCTTTCACGAGATCCTGGTCGCAATCCTTTTCGTGGCCATGTTCGGCTTCGGGGGCTTTGCCGGCGTCATGACGCTGGGTGTCGCGACGGTGGGTTTTCTCGGCAAGCTGCTTGCCGAGGCGGTAGAGGAGATCGATCCGGGCCCGCTCGATGCGCTGACGGCGGCCGGAGCGACGTGGGCCTGCCGGATCATGTATGGCGTCCTGCCGCAGGTGATGCCGCGTATCCTCGGCCTCACGCTGTATCGGCTGGACATCAACTTCAGAGAGTCTGCGATCATAGGGCTGGTGGGGGCCGGTGGAATCGGCGCCACGCTGATCACGGCGTTTGCGCGCTACGAGTTCGAGTCGGTGTCCGCGATCCTGATTCTGATCATCTCGATGCTGTTCGGTGCGGAGCTGCTCTCGAGCCGTCTTCGTCGGAGGTTGCTCTGATGGTTGATCACGCGCGCGCTGCCGAACGGGAATGGGCTCGGCATACGCCGGCACAACGCCGCGGGCGAGCCGTGGGGATGCTGTTGGCAGCCCTGGTGCTCGCGTGGGCGTGGCGTCGTGTCGCGGCCACGACAAACTGGGCGTTCGTCCTCGATGCGGGGGTGCAGCTTCAGGACATGGGGCTTCGGATGTTCCCGCCGGATTCTCCCTATCTGGTCCAACTCACGCGGCCCGTCATCGACACGTTGCATATCGCTACGCTGGGAACCGTGCTCGGGGTCCTGATGGCGATCCCGCTGGCATTTCTGGCGGCCGGGACGACGACCCCGTCCCGTCGGATGCTGCGCCCGGCTGCGCTACTCGTGCTCGTGACCTCGCGGTCGGTCAACTCGATCATATGGGCCCTGATTCTGGTTGTACTCATCGGACCCGGGCTGTTGGCCGGGATCATGGCGATCGCGCTCAGGTCGGTGGGTTTCGTCGGCAAGCTGGTGTACGAAGCGATCGAAGAGGCTCCGGAGCTTCCAGTGACGGCACTCCACACGACTGGTGCCGGTCGTGCTCACGCCCTCGCGTTCGGTCTCATCCCCCACGTGCAACCGGTTATGGCGGGTGTCAGCGTCTACCGATGGGAGATCAATATCAGGGAGGCGACGATCCTCGGGATCGTCGGCGCCGGAGGTCTCGGTATGGCCCTGCAATCGTCGATCGATGCGCTGGCGTGGTCCCGCGTCAGTGTGATCCTCGGGGTGATCCTGGCCACGGTTGTCGTTGCGGAGTGGGTCTCCGCCCGGGTGCGCTCGCGTCTGGCGTGAAGGTCACGCGGGATTGGGACGCCGTTCGCCTTCCGATGTGCGCTGGGGCGACCTCAACGCTTCGGGTGGGCGAATAGCCATTCCACGACCTCCGGCGCGAAACGTTCGGAGAGGTCCGGGCTGTGGGCGCCTTCCTGAATGGTCCAGAGCTCGGCGGAGCCGCCCGGTCGACAGTCGCCGTCGAATCGGGTGACGACCGTCTCCGCGCCATCGACCGCATCATCGAGATCCAGGGCTTCGTCCATCACCGTCCCCTCTGCCCGGCAGCCGTTGTACGCCGCCCACCGTGCGACCGTCTCCACGGCGCCGGGATAGGCTGTCCCACCGAGCTCCCCCCCCTCGAAGAGGATCGTCTCATCACGGGTGCCATGGATCTGGAGGATGTGCACCGGACTGTTCGGAGCCGGCAGGTCCCTCGAGGCTGCGGCGCCGGCCAGGCTGACGATGGCTGCGATTTCTTCCGAATGCTCGCGAGCCACGCGGAACGACATGAATCCTCCGTTCGAGTGCCCGATCAGAAACACCCGGTCCGCATCGACGGGATAGCGAGCTTTCATGTCGTCGATGATCCCGAGGATGTAGCCTGAGTCGTCGACCGTGCTTCCGGCGAAGTTGCAGCAAGCCGCCGACGCGTTCCAGAAGCGCGGCTTCCGCTCTGTCTCGGCCTCCGTCCCGTCGGGTGAGACGAGGAAAAAGCCATACTCGTCGACCCATGTCCGGAAGTTCAGGTACCGATCATGCCGCGCGCCGTTTGAGCCGTAGCCGTGCAGCAGGATGACGAGGGGCCGGGGAGCAGAAGCTTCGAACGAGGTCGGCGCGTGAACAGGCAACGCCCCTCGGCCGAAGTCGACGGCCTGCGCGGTTGCAGGGCGGGGGTGCCCGCAGAGCAGAGCGGCGGCGAGGATGGCGATGGAGGTGCGGATCGTCGTTTGCATGGGATGTTCCCGTTCGGGTCTGGGCACGGAATCTGCGGCTGGTCGGCTCGTTCTGTCGGCCTGCCTGAATCTGTCGCTCACCGTCGGATGCCGGTCATCAGCTGGCGCTCCGGGTCGAGTTCGTCGATGCGAAGGTCGTGGATGCCGGCCTCCGACAGCCAGCCACCCAGCTGTTCGGAGGAGTAGGCTTCGCCGTCCTCGGATTTGAGGAGCATTCGTAGACCGAGTCGCCCCGCGTGTGGAGATCTTCCCAGGAGGAACTCCTGGATCGCCACCAACCCATGCGGCGAAAGAACGTCGCTTACGGCGCGCAGCAGGGCCCGTACCGTGTCTGGCCCGTAAATGTGCAGCACGTTCGACAGGAGCACGATGTCGAACGGCCCCTTCGGCAGCGGGTCTTTGTTGAAGTCCGCTGCTACCACGTTCAACCCCGTCACGGCGTCGAGTCCATAGGCCTGTCCGGCATGCTCGAGAATGTCTGCGGTGTCGAGGAGCGTGCCGCGCAGGCCTCTCTCGATGAAGAGCCGAGTGATATGCCCGGGCCCACCGCCGATATCGAGCACGTTGGAGGCGTTCGGATGCCGCGACAGGCAGAGGTCGACGAGGCGTTCGAGTCGGGCTCTTGGTGCAGCAGCCATGGCTGCGGTGAAGTGAGCCGCGCGTTGGGGACTCCGTTCCGCCGGCCGCGGGTCGAGTGGGCCACCGCGCTCCAGCACCTCTCCCAGGCGGGTGGTTGCCCGCAGGGAACGCAGCCATTGGGGAAACCCGCCACCTGCAAAGTCAGGCGCATCCGGGGAGCCGAGTTCGCGGGCGGCTCGCTCGGAAAGGGAGAACACCCCGTCCGACGCGATAACCAATCCGGTGTCCGCGAGGGCGATCAGGACAAGACGAAGCGCACGTTCGTCGAACGCAAGCGAGCGGGCCACCTGCTCAACGGTGCCGGGTCGCGAATGAAGAGCAGAAAACAGCCCGGTCTCGAGTGAAACCGCGATCAGTACGGCCGTGTCAGCGAGATCTCGAAGCCGAACGAAATCGAGATCGTCGAGGTCGGACTTCGGCGCCGGCACGTTACCCGGCCGCAAGGAACTCCTGCGGCGCTTCAGCAAATCGAGCGCGGCATCCGGGGCAGCAGAAGTAATAGGTGTCGCCCTCGTGTTCGAACGTGTGGAGTGCCCCTGCGACCCGGACTTCCATCTTGCATATCGGATCGATGGCGACCTCGACCGCTGGTTCTGGTGTCGTGGTCGATGACCCACAGCAGGAACTCGGCGCGTCGTCCTTCCATGCGAGGTCGTCCATCGACCGGCGGACCTGAATGATCTCGGCGAGGATGGACACCGCGATCTCGTCACCCCGCCGGGCCTGGATGTCCAGTCCGGCAGGGAAGCTCACCCGGTCCAGCGTGGCATCGTCCATGCCCTCCACGCGCAGATGCGCCATCACGGTCTCCCCACGTACACGACTGGCCACGAGCCCCACGTAGGCTGCATCGGACTCGAGAATCGCTTTCAGCGCCGGTTCGTCGAAGTCCCCATGCGTCGCCACGACGGCGAATGTGAGCGGGCCTGCCACCTCCGGGATCTCCGCGAGGTCATGAAGGACCAGGTCCGCGTGAGGAACAGAGCCATCCTCGGTCGGATCGACGGCGATGACGCGGTAACCCATCGCCTGACTCAACTGAGCCAGGCTCCTCGCGACTGGAAGGCTTCCAGCGATCAGAATCTGCGGAGTCGGGTGATGGGGTTCGATGAAGATGTCCAGAGTCCCTCCACTGAAGCACGTCATGGCGACTTCGGAGACGCCGTCCGGGAGAGGTTGGCTCCCGGGGTCGGGTGAGAGTCGAATGAGTCGAGTTGCTCCGTCTGCCAGTGCGGCGGTCGCTTCCTGGATGACCGTCGGCTGGGCGCAACTGCCCCCGATCCAACCGAACATCGTGCCGTCTACGGTGACAATCGCACGATCACCGGGCTTGCCTGAGGTCGGACGCTCCGCCCGGACGACCACGGCGGTCGCAAAAGGCGTCCCTGCCGAGCGGAGCTCCTGAGCCTTCGCGAAGTACTCGTCAAACATGTGCTCGCCTCGGTGGGGCCGGGAGCGACGGCTCCCGACCCCACTCGATGTCGTGAAGAGAAGGCTCAGTCACTCACGCCGGCATCGCGCAGCGCCTTCCATACCCGCTCAGGTGTGATCGGGATGTCGATATGCCGGACGCCGAGATGCCACAAGGCATCTACAACGGCGTTGGCAATGGCCGGGGGAGCCCCGACCGTCGGCGATTCACCCACTCCCTTGGCACCCAGAGGGTGGTGCGGAGACGGGGTGATCGTGTGGCCCGTTTCCCACTTCGGCGATTCGACCGCCGTCGGGAGCAGGTAATCGGCGAACGTTCCGGACAGGTTCTGCCCGTGCTCGTCGTACACGATCTCCTCGAAGAGCGCAGGGGCGAGACCCTGCGTCAGGCCACCTTCCACCTGTCCCTCGACGATCATCGGATTGATGATGTGACCGCAGTCATCGATGGCCACGAAGCGGCGAACGGTCACGTTGCCGGTCCCCTTGTCGATGTCGACAACCGCGATGTAGCTGCCGAAGGGGAAGGTCATGTTGGGCGGATCGTAGTAATCCGTCGCCTCGAGCCCGGCCTCCATCCCGTGGGGATGGTTCGTGTACGCCGCAAACGCGATGTCCTGGATCGTCTTGTGCTGATCCGGTGACCCCTGCACCTGCCAACGGTCCACGTTCCACTCCAGGTCATCCTCACCGACCTCGAGCAGGTGTGCCGCGATCTTGCGGGCCTTGGCCTTGATCTTTCGGGCAGCCATGGCCGCTGCGGCACCCGCGGTCGGGGTGGACCGGCTGGCGTACGTGCCGAGCCCGTACGGTGCGGTATCCGTGTCGCCCTCTTCGACCTCGATGTCCGAGGCCGGAATGCCGAGTTCCTCTGCGACGATCTGGGCGTACGTCGTCTCGTGGCCCTGGCCCTGAGACTTCGTCCCGAATCTGGCGATCGCCTTGCCCGTCGGATGAATTCGAATTTCTGCGGAATCGAACATATTGATTCCGAGGATGTCGAAGTCTCGCGAGTTGCCTGCTCCCACCACTTCGGTGAAGCTCGAGATCCCGATACCCATGTACTCGCCTCGGGCGCGCTTCTCCTTCTGCTCCTCGCGAAGGGCCCGGTAATCGATCATCTCCATCGCCTTCTGGAGCGCGGCCGGGTAGTTGCCGGAGTCATACTCCCAGGCCGTGGGCGACTTGTACGGGAACTGGTCCGGCTGGATGAAGTTTTTCATCCGAAAATCGGCCGGGTCTTCTCCGAGCTCGTGCGCCATGATGTCGGCCATGCGCTCGATCATGTGCACTGCCTCGGTCACCCGGAACGAGCAGCGATAGGCGACGCCTCCCGGGGGCTTCGTCGTGTACACGCCGTCGACTTCGACGTGAGCGGCCTTCATGTCGTAGGATCCCGTGCAGATGCTGTACAGGCCCGCAGGGAACTTCGACGGATTGGCGGCGGCATCGGCTGCCCCGTGATCCGCGAGCGTCTTCACCCGCAGCCCCGTAATCTTGCCGTTCGCGTCGGCTGCCATCTCCGCATCGATGTGGTAATCGCGGGCGAAGGAGTCTGCCTGGAGGTTTTCGCTGCGGTCCTCAATCCACTTGACGGGCTTCCCGGTGACGAGACTCGCGACCGCGCAGATCACGTAACCCGGATACACGGGAACCTTGCCCCCGAAGCCGCCGCCGATGTCGGGTGAGATGACCTGGATCTTCTGCTCCGGAAGTCCTGCCACGAGCGCGAACACCGTGCGGATCGCGTGCGGCGCCTGCGTCGTCATGTACAGCTGCATCTTTTCCGTGGCGGGGTTGTAATTCGCCACCATGCCGCATGTTTCGATCGAGGCGACATGAATCCTCGGGATGTGCATCTTCTCCCGGACGACCGTGGCAGCCTCTGCGAAGATCTGGTCGGTGGCGTCCTTGTCGCCCGCCTCCCAGTGCCAGATGTGGTTCGTTTTCTCGTCCTTGTCGTCCCGGACGATCACTTCGTCTTCCATCGCCTTGAACGGATCGACGACGGCCGGGAGAGGCTCATAGTCGACGAAGACCTTCTCCACGGCATCCGCCGCGATGTATCGGTCTGTCGCGATGACGGCGCACACCTCCTGGGCGAAGTAGACCACCTTGTCGATCGGGAGGACCATCTGAGTGTCCGACATGAGCGTCGGCATCCAGTGCAGTCCGCCCGCGGCCTCCAGGTCCTTTCCGGTGATGACGGCGACGACCCCGGGAGTGGCAAGCGCTTCGCTCGGGTCGATGTCGAGAATTTTCGCGTGCGCGTACGGACTCCGAACAATGTCCATGTACAGCATGCCCGGCAGCTTCACGTCATCGACATAGTTGCCCTTGCCGCGAATGAAGCGGGAGTCCTCTTTCCGCTTCATTCGGTGACCCATGCCGCAAATGTTTTCGGGCGTGGTGACGCGGACTTCTTCGGTCGTCTCCACGACGGCGGAGCTGCCGTCGGGGACCGGATGCATCTCCTGTACGCGATCCTCTACGTGACTCATACCGCGGCCTCCTCATGGCTGTCCCGCATTTTCTCGGCGGCGTACTGGATGGCTTCGACGATTTTGTTGTAGCCGGTGCAGCGGCACAGGTTGCCCGAGATGCCCCACCGAATCTCCTCTTCCGTGGGGTCCGGATTGTGCTCGAGCAACTCCTTGGCGGTCATGAGCATGCCCGGCGTGCAGTAACCGCACTGGAGGCCGTGCTTCTCCCAGAAACCTTCCTGCAGGGGGTGGAGCTCAGCTCCCGAAGAGAGGCCCTCGACCGTCTCCACGGATTGCCCGTCCGCCTGAACCGCGAAGATCGTACAGCTCTTCACCGCCCGTCCGTCCAGGTGCACCGTGCACGCCCCGCAGCTGGTCGTGTCACATCCGATGTGCGTGCCGGTCAGGCTGAGGTCTTCCCTGATGAAGTGAACCAGGAGCGTCCGTCCGTCCACTTCCCGCGTGACGTCCTCGCCATTCACGTTCACCGTGATCGTATGTTTGCTCATCATGCACCTCCCTGGGCGCGCTTGACAGCCTTTTGAATGGCGCGCTTCACGAGCACGCGCGTGACATCCCTCTTGTAGTCCACTGAACCCCTGAGGTCTGCCGAGGGGTCGGACTCCTGAGCGGCAGCCTGTCCAGCTGATTCGATCGATTCATCGTTCACGACCATTCCAACCAGCGCCTGCTCTGCAGCCGTTGCACGCATGGGGAC
>JAYOKZ010000019.1:0-55352 GCA_038120095.1 Gemmatimonadales bacterium | reverse complement strand
TACTCGCCCCCGGTGGGGTGCGAAACCCGCGAGGCGGTTGGTACATCTCCCGCCCGGGGTCGCAATAGGACGCTCCTCGAGGCCTTCGATTCGTACTCCATGTCGTTGGAGGAGCCCGGTGATCGCCTCGACCCGTTCTGGGACTTCTCGCAAAGGAGGCATGTGAGCCACACCAGCCGGATCAGCGACCCGCTGGTGAGAAATCGAGTCATCTGACCATCACGATTCGAAGTGGACTCCAAGCCGATCAAAGCTAGCCTGCCGCCCACGCCTCAACGAGCTTTCTGCGATCAGAACAGTCGTGACATTCGGCCGTTCGACGAGACGTTGGAAACGTCACCTTGCCCGGCTTACAAGGTGGCTCCGCGCAACGGGCTCGAGACATGGAGCCGAGTGAGGGGACAGCGACATGACACTCAGCGAACTGCTTCGAATCGAACTCTTCGAAGTGAGCGGGACCCAGATCACCGTCTCGTCGCTCGTCATCTTCGCGGTCGTCGTGCTGCTTTCGATGATCATGTCCTCGCTCCTCCAGCGAGTCGTACGCCGAGCTCTGCACAAGACGGGTTGGATTGAACCCGGCACGGTTTCGACGGTCCTCAGGCTGCAACACTACGGAGTGATTCTCGTCGGTCTCGGGATCGCCGTTCAGACCATCGGGATCAGCCTCGCTTCCCTCTTTGCGGCGGGAGCGGTCGTCGCGGTCGCGGTCGGATTCGCTCTACAGAATGTTCTGCAGAACTTCGTATCGGGCGTGATCCTGCTCGCGGAACGCTCCATCACCGAGGGTGACGTGCTGGAGGTCCAGGGCGAACAGGTGATCGTCGAGCGACTGGGGGCCCGCGCGACGGTTGCCCGCACGCGGGACGACAATCAGATCATCATGCCCAACTCGGTCCTCGTACAATCATCCGTGACCAATCTCACACTGGCGGACACCCTTCACCGCATTCGGACTCATGTCGGGGTGTCGTACGGTTCGGACATGGCAGAGGTCGAACAGACCTTGCTCGAAGCTGCGGGTGATCTGGCTGACACGGCGCCGGAGAAAGAGCCGATTGCATTGCTTCTCGACTTCGGAGATTCGTCCGTGGTCTGGGAGCTATCGGTATGGATCGATGATCCGTGGGCGGCCCGCGTGACTCGCTCGGACCTGAACAAAGCGATCTGGACCCACTTCCAGCGTGCGGGCATCGTGATCGCTTTCCCGCAGCTGGACGTGCACCTCGACCACTCTTTGCGGAGAGACCCGGCTCGGGGGGGAGGCGAGCCCGGGATGGGTCAGAACCTGCGAACCTGAGGACGACGTGCGGGTCAGATGCGGAACGACTCCCCTTCCGCTGGCTGCACAACCTCCGTTTCTGATCCCATCAGGATCCCCTGAATCTGTTCCAGCTTGCGCTCGATGATCTCATCGTCGTGCGCAAAGTCGTGGTGGAACGGATACAGCGTCTTCACCCCGGCCCGCTTCGCGAAGTTCGCGACCTGACTGACCGCGGAGTGCCCCCACCCGACTCTCGACTCGTACTCCTCGTCGAGATAATTGGTGTCGATGATAAGGGCATCCGCTCCGAGCACGAACTCCAGCAGCCGCTCCTCGTACTCCGAAGCGTGGTGCTCCGATGTCGGCGTGGTGAGCTCGTTGTCCGTTATGTAACAAACCGAACGGCCACCGCTCCCGACCCGGTACCCGAGGCAGTTGCCCGGATGGCTGAGCATCATGGTCTGCACGCTGATCCCGTCGAACTCGTAGCTCTCCTCCCGAAGATCACGATACTCCAGCCTCGCCCCGAACTCACGAGTCGTTACGGGAAAAAAGACCCCGTCCATCTGGGCATTCACCAGATCGCGGACGGTGATGGACCCGTGCGGGGAACCCAGGATCTCCCACTCGTTGCCCTGAACGTACAGTGGAGCAAAAAAGGGGAGAGTGTTGATGTGATCCCAATGAGGATGACTGAGGAAGATCTTTCCGGTGAGTCGCTCCCCCCTCTTCATCAGAGAGTCGCCGAGGTTCCTGATACCACTGCCGGCATCGAACACGAACAGCTGACCCCTCGGGAATTCCATCGAGACGCATGACGTGTTGCCGCCGTATCTGACCGTCTCCGGACCCGGACGAGGGGCGGTGCCCCGGATACCCCAGAACGTGAACTCCAGCTGGTTCGCCATCACTCGGTCGACTGTCTCAAGAAAGGAGTCCTTGCGGATGGGTTTCACGATGTAGGCATCCGCGCCGATCTCCGTCGCGCGACGACGATCGGAGTCGAAGGCCTTGGCGGTGCACATCACGACCCGCATGTCCGATAGTGCCGGTATCGCTCTCAGTCGGGCGCAGACCTCGAGGCCGTCGAGCCCGGGCATGAGAATATCCAGGAGCACGCAGTCGGGCGGATCCGCCGGAATGGCCTCGAGCGCCTCCCGAGGATCCGTGATGATCGAGACCTGATGGCCGCGACCCTCGAGCAGGGCTTTTGCCGCAGAGGCACTTCCGAGGTCGTCGTCTACAATGACAAACCGGTAACCCTCGGACATGTGAGCTCTCCTATCCCGGTCCGGCCACGAACGTCAGGCATCCCCGCTTCCAACACCCGCGGCGCGCGGGTTCAGCCGGATACCAGTCGCGCGACCTGCGTCACCAGGAAGCACAGTGTGACACCCATCATTACAGGAAGGATGGTAGCAATAGCCGTCCATTTCAAACTTCGCGTTTCTTTGAAGATCGTGTAGATCGTCGTAGAGCACGGATTATGGAGCAGGCTGAACAGCATCAGGTTGACGGCGGTGAGCAGCGTCCAGCCGCCTGCCCGAAGCAGTGAACCCGTCGCTGCGATCGATTCCTCCTCGAACATGACGCCCGCTCCGGCACCCTGGTCGGCCAGTTCAGGCGTCACCAGCACCGTAAGCATGAGGACTGTCGGAATGACGATCTCGTTGGCCGGGATCGCGACGATATACGCAAGGAGAATCACACCGTTCATCCCCAGCAGCAGTCCCATCGGATCAAGCCAGCCGATCGAGAGCTCGGCCACGCTGATGTCCCCGACCGATACGTTGGAAATCAGCCAGATCACCGCTCCGGCAGGGATCGCAAAGACGACCGCCCGCCACAGCACGATCAGAGTACGATCGATGAGCGAGGTGTAGAGCGTCTGCAGGACCCTGGGAGGACGGTACGGCGGGAGCTCGAGGCTGAAACTCGTTGCTTCTCCACGAAGAATGGTGCGCGATAGCGTCCAGGAGACAACGAACATCAGGATGACGCCCAGCAGCGCAATGCCCACGACCGCCGCGGCACTGACGACGCCTCCCAATCGAGCAGGGGCGAGCGCCCCGACGAAGATGGTGGCGACCAGAATCTGCGTCGGCCAGCGACCGTTACACAGGCTGAAGTTGTTGGTGATGATCGCGATCAGCCGCTCACGAGGTGAATCGATGACCCGCGTGGCCACGACCCCGGCCGCATTGCATCCGAAGCCCATGCACATGGTGAGCGCCTGCTTGCCATGCGTCCCTGCCCTCTTGAACAGCGCGTCCAGATTGAAGGCCACCCTGGGCAGGTAGCCGAAATCCTCGAGCAGCGTGAACAGCGGAAAAAAGATCGCCATGGGCGGGAGCATGACACTGACCACCCAGGCGGTAGACAGGTATACGCCGTCGAGCAAGAACCCATCCAGCCACCACGCCAGGCCCAGTGACGAAGAGACACCCTTGAGCCACGGATGGGCCGTGTCGATCAACGCCATCGCCAGAATGGACGACGGGACGTTGGCACCCTCGATCGTCAGCCAGAACACGATCGAAAGGATGAGCAGCATGAGTGGGAACCCGAAAACCCGGCTCGTCAGCAACTGGTCGAGCTTTCGGTCGAAGTTGAAGCCCGCCCTCGCCAGTCCGTGCTTCTGGGCCCGCGACGCCATCTCCTGAGCTGCCTGAAAGGCATGCTCGGTCATGATGTCCACAAAGTCCGGCGGAAGCTCCCAGCGAAGGCGAGTCGCCGTCTGCAGGACGGCCAGCCGGCTTCCTTCCGGCGCGGCCCGCACCTCGCGGCCCGAATCGTCATGGAGCAACTGCCCGAGCTCCCCGGATCTGACGGCCTCCTGAACGCCCTCGTCTGCATTCAGGAGTCGAAGTGCAACCCACCGGGCGTTGGGTAGATCCGGGAACGCCTCCCGGATGGCCGGTAGTAACTGCGCGATCGCTCGCTCGATACCGGGCGCGTGACGCTGGAGTCGGTACGGAGTCGTCGATCGAACGCCGGTCGCAACAGCGTGGGCAGCGGCCAGAGCCTCGGCGATACCCACCCCCTCGCGCGCATGACCCGGCACGACCGGGACCCCGAGCTCCGCCTCCAGCTTTCCAGCATCAACAGCGATGCCGTGACGACGCGCCTCATCCATGAGGTTGAGGAAGACGACGACCCGGTCCGTGATCTCGAGGATCTGGAGGACGAGGTTCAGATTCCGCTCGAGGCGCGTGGCGTCCACGACGACGATGGTGACATCCGGGCGACCGAAGAGCACGAAATCGCGCGCGACCTCCTCGTCCACGCTCCCGGCCTGCAGCGAGTACGTACCCGGCAGGTCCACGACCTTGACCCGATGACCGTCGTGGGCAAACGCACCCTCGGCCCGAGCGACGGTCTTGCCAGGCCAGTTGCCAGTGTGCTGGCGGAGGCCGGTCAACTGATTGAAGACCGTGCTCTTCCCCACGTTGGGGTTACCGGCCAGTGCGATGAGGTAGTCCCATCGATCAGGGTTGAGACCGAGTCGAACCAGGCTTTCAGTCCGGTGTTGAGCACACGAGACACACGGATCAGAGCCAACCAGCATCACGCCACGCCCTCATTCGAGTGCTCCGTCGACATTTCGACACGAATCCACCCAGCCTGCTCGCGACGAAGGGCGATCAGGGCGCCTCGAATGCTGTATGCGATGGGATCACCCGCAGCACTGCGGAGGACCGCAGAGATCTCGGTACCTCGCACGATACCGAGATCGAGCAGTCGACGACGCTGAGCTCCCTGACAGGACGGTGAGATCCCCACGACTCTCGCTGAATGGCCCGGTGCGAGTTCCACGAGGGTGGAGACCGGCCCATCAGCCGGCTCCGACTCCGGGAGGCGAGTCACCGTGACGTTACCGGCGACGACGTGGTCGATTCGCCATGCCCTTCCGCGAGATCGCATCTCGACGCCCGAGTCGTCATTGCGGGTGATCGTGATGCGGGAACCCAGATCGAGGCCGTCATCGAGGAGGGCGTCGTAGATCGATCGAGGCTCATCCTCCAGGTGGACGATCTCGAACGTACGCCCCACTTCGGCGTTGGAGAGTGAGCTTCGCTCGAGGCTGGGCAGGTCACCGCTCGCCGTCGGGATCGGGTCACCGTGGGGGTCCCAGGCAGGATGTCCGAGCCGGGCTGAGAGCTCGTCGACCTCTTCGTTCGACAGCCTGTGCTCCTTCCGCTCGGCCTCCTCGTGCCATTCCCCCGCCGGAACACCGGTCCGATCAGCGAGATACCGTTCCCAGAGTCGGTGCGTCCGCACGAGGCGCAGCGCCGAGGCCTCGCCGGATTCGGTCAACCTCGGACCTTCGGGGGTGTTGGCGACCAGCCCGGAAGCAGCAAGCGTCGCCAGGAGTTCCGCCGCTTTGCCGGTCGAGAGCTCCAATTGTCCGGCGAGGCTCTCCAGGGAGCATTGACGCCCGACGCTCGAGCAGGTGTACACATGCTTGAGCGCATCTTCGAGCAGTACGGCGTCGCTCAAGTGCGCCATCCGGGCCAGACGCGCGAGGACCCCCCACCGGGGCCAAGCGACGACCGCAGTCACGATCACGAGCAGCCCGAAGGCAGTCAGCGCGACACCGGGATCGACCACGGGATGGACCTCCTGATAACATTTAGGCGAGCCTAAATTATGGTACGGTCATGATCCCGGTCAAATTCGCGGCACGTCCTCGTGGGCATCCGCACCCCTCCCCGACAAAGCTGAATACACGGGCGTTGCCTGCTGACAGAGTCGCGGCGAACGTGATTCATGGTTCCTCGTCGACTGATCTGGGTGGCAGCTCTGCTCATCCTCAAGCCCCCCTCGAGCTTGCTTGCGCAGGATCCCGTCATCTCGGGCATCTGTGCCGATCGGCCCTTCGCGACAGGGATCTCGCCGTTCTCCGATCAGGGATCAGCTGAAGGCCGCGCGGGCCCATCTTCGTCCCGACAAGCCTCCGATCTCAACTGCATCGACCTTTTCTCGACGACCCGGGGTGGCGACGCAGCCGGCCTGATCGAGCTGCGGCGGCCGTGGTCCCCATTCGGAGTGACCGTCACCCCCGACGGATCTCATCGGCACGAACTCGTCGTCTGGCTCGCCGGACTGCCCGATCCGTCGTCTCTCGGTCCATACTCCACGTACGTCGCGTGGGCCACTCCTCTCGCCCTGGATCCCGTGGTCCGGCTCGGGGAAGTCGGGAACGGGCGCACCGAGCTCGGAGAAGTCGCGTTCAACAAGTACCTCGTGTGGATTACCGCAGAGGCGTCAGCCAGCGTCACGGAGCGAGCCGGCCCTCTCGTCGTGCGCGGGCGCTCACCGTCCAGTCGGATGGAGGCTCATGACCTCCTCGCCCTCGCACCATCCGCCGAGGAGGGGATGCCCATGCAGGGCCACTCCACCCTGTCGGACTCTGCCGGGACACACGATCAGGCCCCCTCCTGGCAGTTGCCCCCCATGTACGACGGTGTGCCGATGCTGCCCGGGGTCATGTCCTCGAAACCCGTGGTGTCGCCGCTTCGCCCTGCTCCAGTCTCCGACGACCTGCCTGACGCTCTGCCACGAGAGGTGGTCAAGCTACCTGACGGGGGGACACTCGACCTGGAAGCCGGCTTTGTCCGAAAGACCGTCGGAGGCCGGGACATCGTCATGATGGCCTTCAACGGACAGATTCCCGGGCCCCTCCTTGAGGTGACCGAGGCGACCACCATCTTCGTGAACTTCCGGAACGAAACCCCGCTGCCGACGGCGGTTCACTGGCACGGGCTTCGGCTCGACAATCGCTACGACGGGGTCCCCGGAGTGACGCAGGACCCTGTGCAGCCGGGTGAGTCGTTCCGGTACCGGATTCACTTTCCCGACCCCGGCATCTATTGGTACCACCCTCATCACCGTGAGGACATCCAGCAGGAGCTCGGACTCGCCGGCAACATGCTCGTCGAACCGCTCGCGCCGGACTACTACAACGAGGTCGATCGTGAGGAAGTCGTGATGCTCGACGACCTGCTGCTCGGTGAGGATGATGTCGTACCGTTCGGAGCCGAGTCCGCCAACTACATGTTGATGGGGCGTTTCGGGAACACCTTCCTCACCAACGGAGAGCCCGAGTACGGGCTCGATGTTCGAGCTGGCGACGTGGTTCGGTTCCACTTCACCAACGTGTCGAACACGAGGACGTTCAATCTCTCGTTCCGGTCCGTCGACGATCCGGGATCAACCCCTCTACCCATCAAGGTCGTGGGCTCCGACGTGAGCAGATTCGAGAAGGAATCGCTCACCGAGAGCGTCGCGATCGCCCCCGCGGAGCGGTACACGGTCGAGGTCGAATTTCCCACCGGCGGCACGTGGGCCCTGACGAATCATGTCCAGGGCATCAATCACCGGCAGGGTATCTTCCTCGCCGAGTCCTCGATCCTCGGCCGCGTTGCCGTGTCGAGCGGTCATCCAGGCGGAAGCTCGACCGGGGGCCACCGGCATGCCTTCACCACGCTTCGGACGCACGATGAGGTGATCGAGGACATCGACCGCTTCCGACACCTCTTCACTGCGCCTCCCAGTCATCAACTCGTGATGACACTCGAAGCACGCGACCTTCCAATGGCGATCGAACAGTCGATGAACCTCGACTGGGTGTACTTCAATCCTGTGGAGTGGACCGGCACCATGCCGGTCATGAACTGGGCGACGAGCGGCGCCGAAATTTCCTGGATCCTCCGCGATCCCGCGACGGGCGCCGAGAACGACCAGATCGATTGGCACTTCCGGGTAGGCGACGTCGTGAAGATCCGCGTGACCAACGATCGAGCCGCATTCCACGCGATGCAGCACCCGCTTCACATCCACGGTCAGCGATTCCTCGTCCTCGAGCAGAACGGCGTCGTCAACCCGAACATGGTGTGGAAGGACACCGTGCTGTTGCCGGCCGGCTCCACGACTGACATCCTGCTCGAACTTACCAACCCCGGCCGATGGATGGTGCACTGCCATATCGCAGAGCACCTCGAGTCCGGCATGAAGTTCGTCTTCGACGTCGAAGGAACCCGACCATGAGATCGACCCTCCTACAGGCTGTGTCGTCACTCGTCCTCGTCACGACGAGTGTCGCAGCTCCGCTCAGCGCGCAGAACTTCGACGACTTCATCGCGATCCCGCAGGGCACGGTGGCGCTGACCCATGCGAAGGTGATCGACGGCACCGGGGCTCCGGCGATGACGGATCAGACCATCGTCATCGAGGGAGATCGGATCACGGCGGTCGGGCCCTCCGCGTCGGTGCAGATCCCCTCCGGAGCGCGCGTCGTCGACGTGTCCGGCAAGACCGTGATCCCCGGACTGGTCGGCCTGCACAATCACTCGTACTACACCGGGGGTAATGGGCGCGCAGCGCAGCTGTCCTTCTCGGGCTCTCGCCTGTACCTCGCATCCGGGGTGACCACGATACGGACCACCGGGGCGCAGCAGCCCTACGCCGAGTTGAACCTTCAGCGAGAAATCGAGGCGGGCCGCGTCATCGGTCCGACGATGTTCGCGACGGGACCCTATCTGACGGGGGAGCAGGGCTCCCAGACCATGACGCGCCTCGAGGGCCCCGACCAGGCGCGACGGGTCGTTCGCTACTGGGCCGAGGAAGGGATCTCCTGGTTCAAGGCGTATACGTGGATCTCCCGGGCCGAGCTCGGCGCGGCCATCGAGGAGGCGCACGCGAACGGCGTGAAGGTCACGGCGCACCTCTGTTCCGTCGGATACCGGGAGGCCGTAGCCCTCGGAATCGACAACCTCGAACATGGGCTCTTCGCCAACTCCGAATACGATCCGGACAAGCGGCCGGACGAGTGCCCGCCGGGATTTCGAAGCGGATATGAGGACCTCGATGTACATGGGCCCGAAGTGCAGGCGACCTTCCGGGACATGATCGACAACGATGTCGCCATGACGTCGACCCTGGTCGTCTACGAGATCTCCGTTGCAGACCGGCCGCCGATCGACGAACGAGTCTATGACGTGCTGGCTCCGGAGATCGCAGAGGAGGTGCGGGCAATCGCGGTGGCACGGCGCGCGGGGCAGGGTGCGATCGATCCTGCGGTCTTTGCGAAGGCCATGGAATACGAGCGCGCGTTCGTGGACGCGGGCGGGCTTCTTGCCGCTGGAGTCGACCCCACGGGCTATGGCGCCGCACCCCCGGGACTCGGCGACCAGCGGAACTACGAACTCCTTCTGGAAGCGGGCTTCTCCTCCAGTGAGGTGGTTCAGATCATGAGCCTCAACGGAGCCCGCGTGCTCGGTATCGATGACGAGGTAGGATCGGTCGAGGTGGGCAAGGTTGCGGACCTCGTGGTGATCGACGCGGATCTGGAGGTTGTGGGGAACCTCCACGCGACCGAGGTCGTCTTCCGACATGGCGTCGGGTGGGATTCACCGAAGCTGATCGAATCGATCCGCGGTATCGTAGGCGTGCGCTGAACCAACGGCTCACCGGCTCAGAGCCACACTGGCCGACCTTGAATCGCTCCACTGCCAACATGCGTGAGCAACCCACGTGGGATACCTGATCGCGGCGGCCCTCGCGCCCCTCTTCGGACCTGTACTGTACCGAGTTCTTCACGATCGCCCCCTCGCGGTTCAGGCGGTGGACAACTTCGTGTACGTCGCGGTTCCTCTGCTCGTGGCGATGCAAATTCTGCCGCACGCATGGGAAGATCGAAGTCTCGACCCTCTGGTCGCGGTGAGTCTCGGATTCATCCTTCCCGCCGTGATCGAGAAGGCTTCGCACGCGTTTGCAGCGCAGACGGACAACTTGGCCATGGTGATCGGTCTGTCCGGCCTGGTGCTCCACGCACTGATCGAAGGCACTGCCCTCATGCCGGGCACGGCACCGGTCGAAGCCGCCTTCGCGGCCGCCGTCATCCTTCACCGAATCCCGGTGAGCCTCGTCGTATGGTGGCTGATCCGCCCTCGATTCGGGCCGGGAGCCGCCGCCGCCGGCGTCGGGTCGATCGTTCTCGCCACGATCGCGGGTTACGGGCTGGGCCACGAGCTGCTCGCGAACGTCCACGGCTCGGGCGCCGGAATCTACCAGGCGTTCGTCAGCGGATCCCTCGTTCACGTTGTCTTCCATCAGGGAAGACATGATCACGATCACTCCAACGAAAGGCACCATCACCATGATCACGGATAGGAACATGCGTACGGCATCCCTCACCCTCGTCATGCTCACGGTTTTCGCGGGGGCCTCTTCCGGGCAGGCCTCGACGGGCCCGATCGTGGATGGGGGTGGAGCCACCTACGCGGTACCCCATCCCACCTTCGAGACCCCGATGGATCGGAATTTCAGGGCGGTCTTCGAGCTGCGTTCCCCAGCCGGCAGCCCCGATCAACTGAACCAGAACCTCAATACCATGGCCCGCTACCTGAACATGCACGCCCGAGCGGGGGTGCCGCGGGAGCACGTGCGGGTTGCAGGGGTCGTGC
Source organism: Gemmatimonadales bacterium (assembly GCA_038120095.1). Lineage (GTDB taxonomy): Bacteria > Gemmatimonadota > Gemmatimonadetes > Longimicrobiales > Gaopeijiaceae > UBA2589. Next base: position 44,621 of record JAYOKZ010000019.1, on the reverse strand, counting down.
ATGGAGGTGCCGCGCTGGAAATGCTGCAGGACGAGCACTATCGCGCCGCCCACGGGGTGGACAATCCAAATAAGGAATTGATCGCCCAAGTCCTGGATGCGGGTGGGCAGCTCATTCTGTGCGGCCAGACCGCGGGAAGGCTGGGGATCTCCCAGGACCAGCTCCTGCCGGGTGTCCAGGTCGCACTGAGTGCAATGACGGCGTTGACCGTTCTCCAGCAGGATGGATACCAGGTGATTCTCTGGTAGGAGAGTCCCTGCCCGTTCTGGTTGCGCATCCGTTGTCCAACCCGGATTCTGACCCACAGGAGGCCGGTCGGATCCAGCCGACTGGCCCGGTACCACGAGGAGGACAGGCGCCATGAGCAATCACGTCTCACGTCGGCACTTCATCGGTGGAGCGACTGCGGCCGCTGCGCTGAGCACGATGGGAATCAATCCTCAAGCAGCCGAGGCACGCGTTCGGCGAGCGACGGAGCGTGGCATCCGTTATCTGCCGGGCGGTGCTCCGATGCACCGGATGGCGCAGTCGCAGGTGGATGAGTACGACGCTCTGGCCAAGCTCTCGTCGAATGAAAATCCGTTCGGTCCGTCCGAGAAAGCCCTCGAGGCGATGACATACGCGTTCAAGTACTCGATGCGCTATGGATACCCGGACAACGATGTACTCGAGCGCATTGCGCAAGCGCACGATGTCTCACCGGATCACGTTCTGATGGGGGCGGGTTCCGGGGAAATTCTCGATGTCGTGGGCCTGACGTGGCTGGCGCACGACAAGAAGGTGATCGGTGTCGAGCCGTCGTATGGGTCCGTGTATTCGCATGCTACCGGGATCGATGCCGAGACGATTCTGCTCCCGCTCGAGGCCGACTACCGGCAGAACATTCAGCGAATGGTGGACGTGACGAACCGCAACGCACGCGACGTCGGGTTCGTCTACCTCTGCAACCCGAACAATCCGACGGGCGTGACGGTGACCGCGGACGAGATCGCCTACCTGCTGGACAACATCCCGCAGGACATTCCCGTCCTGATCGACGAGGCGTACCACCATTTCGTGGAGGACCCGGCCTACGAGGAGTCCCTGAAATACGTGCGTGAAGGGCGTCGCGTCGTGATTGCCCGAACGTTCTCCAAGATCTACGGGATGGCGGCCATGCGCATCGGCTTCGCGATCGCGCCGCCCGACATGATCGAGGAGATGCGACCGTACAGCACGGGCAGCGTGAACGCGCTTGCCCGCTGGGGGGCGGTCGCGTCGATGGAAGATCAGCCGGCGGCCGACCGCATGCTGGCTCATAACCGGCGTTGGCGCGAACAAACGATCGCCGACGTGGAGGGGCTTGGCTACGAATGCGTGCCCTCTCAGACCAACTTCTTCATGGTGAACCTGCGTCAGCCCGTGGCTCCGATCCGCCAGGCGTTCCGCCAGCGCGGTGTGGCGGTGGGGCGCGACTTTCCCCCGATGCTCGACCACCTTCGGGTCTCCATCGGAACGGAGGAGGAGATGGGACGTTTCATGAATGCGTTCGAGGACATCATGTCGACCATGTCGGCCGGTGCCCGCCCCTGACCGTCCCGAGTGCGGCCAGCCCGCTGCCGTGAACCTGCCAAACGCGTCGCTCTCACGGCGCATGAATGAAGGATCTGCATGAGCCCGACCCGAAAGGACTTCCTGAAGATTTCCGCTGGCAGTGCCCTGGTGGCGAACGCCATCAGCCCCGGCCTTGCGGCCGGGACTCCGGTCGGGCCCGACCCCATTCGCGCAGCCGACCGATGGGGGGCGCGAGTGGTTCAGGAGGCGCCGCGGAGCCTGAACATCCTCATCCTGGGTGGCACCGGCTTCATTGGGCCGTTCCAGGTTCGCTCGGCCCTCGACCGCGGGCACAGCGTGACACTCTTCAATCGGGGCTCGGGTCGGAACATGTTCCCCTATCTCGAGACGCTCCGCGGGGACCGGAACGGAGACTACGAGTCGCTCCGTGGCCGACGCTGGGACGTTGTCATCGACAACGCGACGAACAACCGGCTCTGGATCGAGTTGGCGGCCGAGGCTCTGAAGGACTCGGTCGACCAGTTCATGTTCGTATCATCCAGATCGGCCTACGCGGATGTCAGCCGGGTACCGATGACATCCGACGCGCCAACCTGGACCTTCGAAACTGCGGGAGTTCCGAGCGACCAGGAGCAGTTGCCCTACGGTCTGGGGAAGGCCGAAATGGAGAGGATCGCTCAGCGGATCATGCCGGGGCGGACCACCATTCTCCGGCCGGGGCTGATCATTGGTCCGGGCGATGAAACGGATCGCTTCACGTACTGGCCGGTGCGGATCGACCGCGGCGGCGAGATCCTCGCCCCCGGGGATGGAACAGATCCGGTCCAGATCATCGACGTCCGTGACTTCACGGACTTCACCGTGCGGCTGGCCGAAAACGCCACGATGGGTGAGTTCAACTGTGTCGGACCGCGAACCCCGCGTCCGATGGCGGAGCTGCTGTACGGCATCCGGGCCGTGACCGGCCAGGAAGCCTCCTTCACCTGGGTCCCGCGCGAGTTCCTCGCGGAGTACGGCATACGACCGTACGTGGAAATGCCGGTGTGGAGGCCGCCGGTCGACGGAAACGAGGGCTTCGCCCGATTCGACCTCACGCCCGAGGTCGAGGCCGGGCTGACCTTCCGCACCCTTGCCGATACGGCCGCTGCGACCCTCGAGTACCACTACTCGCGACCGATGGAGCGGCAGCGGAACTTCCGTGCGGGTCTGGCAGCAGAGCGGGAAGTCGAAGTCCTCGCTGCATGGCACGCTCGAAACGGCTGACCTGAGCCGCTGCAGAGCGGCTGGATCGGCAGGCCGCGCATCGACGGCTGACCCGCGCGCTCCGCATCGTAGCAAGAGGGGAGACCTCACCATCCGGAATCGTACGGACAAAACGCTTGTTCAGATTTTGTCCAAGTTTTAGTCTTACAGTGGCAGAACTAACGAGACGACCGGACGTGGATCCTCATGGTGGACGTGCTCCAGCATCGTGTGCGCTTCCAGCGACATCTGGGCGTGGCGCTGGCAGCACTGGCGTCCACCGCCTGCGCCCTCGCGCCGACCGTAGCCGAGATCCCGACGGCCGATGCGATGCCGGGCTCCTACGCGGGAGCCCCCACCTCCACCCAGGGCGACTCCCTCGGCCATATCAACTGGTGGAGCAGCTTCGACGACCCCACACTCGACCAACTCGTGCGGGAAGCACTGGAGTCGAACCTCGACCTCAAGGAGGCGGTCGCACGGGTCGAAGAAGTCCGTGCCCAGTATCGAATCGCACGATCTTCTCTTTTGCCGTCGGTCAGCGCCGGAACGGACGCGTCCCGCTTCAGCCAGCCGGCCAACACGGGTCAGCTGGGGGCGATTTTCGGCGGAGACGACGGGTCCGCTGATCCGAACCTCCCGGACCGGCCCAGTCGATTCACCTTCTCCACGTTCGGAGCCAGCCTCGGCGCGGCATACGAGCTCGACTTCTGGGGACGACTCAGCAGTGGCCGTCGGGCAGCGTATGCGGATTACATGGCGTCCGGTGCTGACGCCAGAACCATCCAGATCTCCGTCGCTGCGGAGACGATCGCAGGATACTTCGAACTCCGGGAGCTGGTGGCGAGGGAAGAAATCCTCACCGAGGTCGTCGCCCTCCTCTCCGAGCGGCTGGAACTGACCGAAGATCGATACCAGCGCGGCGTGGTCTCTTCAATCGAGCTCTACCAGGTCCAGCAGGACTTCAACGCCACACGCTCGGGCCTGCCGCTGCTCGGTGGGCAGATCGCAGCATCACGCGGGCGCCTTGCCGTGCTTCTCGGTCGGTATCCTATCGAGGTCGAGTCGCTCGTCGACGGGGGCCGCATGCCCACGGTGAACGCAGACGCCATCCCCGCAGGCCTCCCGGCAAACCTCCTCGGCGCGCGTCCAGATCTGGTCGCCGCCGCCTTGAGGCTCGAGGCCTCGCGCCAACGGGTCGGGGAGCGCCGAGCCGCCCGACTCCCCGCCATCAACCTCACCGGATCCACAGGCACGCAGAGTGCCGATCTGTCGAACATCGTCCGGGCCGACCAGTGGTTCACCAACTTTGTCGCCTCGCTCACCGCGCCGATCTTCGCGGGCGGACGACTCGCGGCCGATCAGAAAGCCGCGGAAGCACGTTACGAGCAGGAAGCTGCCCGATACGCCCGGTCGGTCCTCACGGCCTTTCAGGAGGTCGAGGCCGCGATCGCGGGCTTCAACGCACAGCGTGAACGAACGCTGGTCCTCGACGAGCAGCGCACCGTAGCGGAGGCTACCGCCGACGCCGCACTCCTCCGCGTGGAACAGGGCGTCGGCGACTACGTCGGCTACCTCGACGCACTGCGGACCCTCTTGAACGTACAGGACACCCAGGCCTCGGCCGAGCGCGAGCTCGCCACGGCCCGACTCAACCTGCACCGAGCACTCGGCGGAACATGGATTTCCGAGACAGCCGGCGAGCAGGACCCGGAAGGAGACCTCCCATGACCGCAGATATCGATCAGCCGCCGCGTCGCCGCTGGCTTCGCCCGTTCATCCTCCCCGTGATGATCCTCGGCGGCGGGCTCCTGGCCGCCGTCGGCCTCGTCGCCAGCCGACCGGTCCCGGAACGGATGGCAACGCCCCGGATGGCCCCGATCGTCACGACGGGAATGCTGACACCCCGGGTTGCTCCACTCATCGTCGAAGGCACCGGAACCGTTCGACCGACCTCGGAGATCACGCTGTCGGCCGAGGTCGGAGGACGTGTCGTCATGGTCTCACCGCAGCTCGTGCGAGGCGGATCCTTTTCGTCCGGGGATACGCTCCTCACGATTGACGACCGCAGCTACCGGAACGCCGTCTCGATCGCCCGGGCCGAGGTCGAGCAACGACGGGTCGACGTTGCCCTGGCTGCTCAAAACCAGGCGATCGCCCAGCGGGAATACGAATTGCTACGTCAGCGGCTGGGGTCGGCAGCCCCCGCAGACACCAGCCTCGCCGCACAGCTGGCCCGACAGCAGCCCCAGTACGAGGCGGCCCAGGCCTCGCTCGCCCGGGCTGAAGCTCAGCTCGCAGATGCCGAGCTGAGTCTGAACCGAACAGTTGTCGTTGCCCCGTTCGCCGGACGAGTCCGGTCGGAGAGTGTCGATGTCGGTCAATTCATCGCGCCGGGTCAGGCAGTCGCGGAGATGTATGGGACAGACGCCGTCGAGGTCGACATTTCCCTCAGTACCCGGCAGGCGGCTCTCATCGACAACCTCTGGAACGGGGATAGCGAGGTCCGGATTCCGGCTACAGTCCGGGCTGAGTTCGGCGGAGACTGGCACGAATGGCAAGGCTTCGTGGAACACGCATCCGGAGCTCTGGACCAGACGACCCGCACGGTCGAGGTCGTCGTTCGGGTCCCTTCTCCTTTCGACGCCTCGGACACGCGCCCGCCCCTTCTGATCGGATCCTACGTGCGAGCCGACATCCTCGGTCGTGCTACCGAAGCGCACTACGCGGTCCCGCGCTCGGCACTGCGCGAAGGCTCGACCATCTGGGCCGTGACCCCCGAAGGAACGGTCGTATCGCGCCCGGTCCACGTCATTCAGGAAATTCAGGACACCGTCTTCATCCGCGCTGACATGGCGTCTTCCCCCCGGATCGTCCTGAGCGATCTCTCCGTCATGACCGAGGGCATGGAGGTGCGCGTCGACGGCCTGGACGACCCGACCATTCGCACGGCCCAGACCGGAAACGACTCGGATCGCAACGGATCCATGGCAGCCGGCGGGGGAACCCAGTGAACGGCGCAATACGATGGATGATCCGCAATGGCGTCACCGCCAACCTGCTGATGATCTTCGTCCTGATCGCGGGTCTGTTCGGCGCCCTCTCTCTGCGGAAGCAGGTGTTTCCCGAATTCTCGCCCGACCTGATCAACATTTCGGTCGCATACCCCGGGGCGTCCCCCGTCGAGGTCGAGGAGGCGATCGTCATCCCGATCGAAGCCGCGCTCGAATCCATCGACCAGATCGACGAGGTCAATGCGACGGCGTCTCAGAATCTTGCCGTCGTCACCGCTGAACTCCGCAGTGGAGTCGACAGGCAGCAGGCCCTCGACGAAGTGAAGTCCGCCGTCGACCGAATCCGCACGTTCCCGGTTCAAATCGAGCGGCCCATCGTCAATCTTGCCTCGCCCCGATCTCAGGTCATTCAGCTCGTCATCGCCGGTGACGTCGGCGAGCGTGCCCTCAAGTCGCTCGCACGGGAAGCCAGGGACGACCTGATCGCGCTCGGTCCCATTTCCGACATCCAGATCTCCGGAGCGAGGGACTACGAGATGTCCATCGAGGTATCGACGGACGTACTCGACGCCTACGGTCTGTCGCTCAGCCAGCTGGCCACGATCGTGCGCAGGGAGAGCCTGGAACTGTCCGGGGGTGAGATCGAGACCCGGGACGGCCGAGTTCTCCTGCGAACTCAGGGGCGCAACGAGACCGCCGAGGACTTCCAGGACATCGTCGTGCTGGGACAGGCTGATGGCACCGAAGTTCGCCTGAGCGACATCGCGACTGTCACCGACGGCTTTGCCGACTCCGACCTCGCCGCGGTCTTCAACGGTGAGCGTGCCGTCGTCATCACCGCGTACCGAGTCGGCGAGGAGAGCGTCCTCGAAGTCGCGGACGCCGTGCATGGCTATGTGGAGGAGCTCGAAGCCCGACTACCCGCGGGAGTGACCGCTGCGGTCTGGCAGGATCAGTCCGTGGTCCTCGATGGCCGGCTCAAGCTGTTGATCAAGAACGGCATTCTGGGCCTCACTCTCGTACTGATCGCTCTGACGCTCTTTCTGGACCTGAAACTCGCCGCGTGGACCGCGATCGGAATCGGGATCTCCTTCGTCGGCGCGTTCGCGCTGCTGGCCCCACTTGGCGTCACGATGAACACGATCTCCCTGTTCGGTTTCATTCTCGCACTCGGCATCGTGGTCGACGACGCAATCGTGATGGGAGAGAATATTTTTGCCGAGAGGGAGAAGGGTCGCCCGATCCTCGACGCGGCTGAAATCGGCGCCATCCGGATCGCCCGCCCCGTCGTCTTCGCGGTGCTGACGACCGTCGTCGCGTTCGCACCCCTGCTCTTCATCGAGGGAACGCTGGGAAGACTGCTGATCGACTTGCCGCTCGTGGTCATCATGGTGCTCCTCCTGTCCCTCGTGGAAGCGCTCTTCATCCTGCCGATGCACCTGTCGCACGACAGCGCAGAGGGGCGCCGACCGAACCGAATCGTCCGAGTCATACAGGCAGTACGAGTCCGGGTGGACGCCGGGCTTCAGCGCTTCGTAGGAGGACCCCTCACTCGGGCCGTGAAATACAGTATTGCAAAGCCGGGGGTCATCCTGTCAGGGGCCGTATCCTCGATCTTCATTTGCTTCGGCCTCATCGGTGGTGGTCGGTTACCCTTTTCCTTCCTGCCCTCCATTCAGGGCGAGACCGTCACAGCGAATCTCCAGATGCCGCCGGGTACTCCGGTGGACCGTACGCTCGCCGTCATTCAGGACATCGAGGCCTCCGTCCTCAGGGCCGGCGAACGCCTCGCGGCTGAACTACCCGAAGATCATCCAGACCCGATCCGGAACCTGTACTCGGTCGTAGGCGGTGGAGGCGGAGGGGGAGGACCCGGACAGACCGACACTCCGCGAGGCTCGGCATCGAACCGGGCGTCCCTCATTGTCGAGCTCCCGAACCCTGAGATCAGTGCCTTCACCCCCGCACAGTTCGAGGCGGCGTGGCGTGCAGAACTGCCCGAGCTCACGGGTGTCCGATCTTTCTCGATCACATCGGATTTCTTCCGAGTCGCCGAGGCGATCGCAGTCCAGCTCGCATCGGACGACATCGATGCACTCGAAGCCGCGTCGGAGGACGTCGCGATGGAGCTGGCACAGTTCGCCGGCGTCTTCGACATCCTGACGGCCGATGACCTGGGTGAACAGGAGTTCCAGCTGGACCTGCGACCGGATGCTCGTTCTCTCGACATCACCCTTGATGACCTCGCGAATCAGGTTCGAAGTGCCTTCTTCGGCTCCGAGGTGCAGCGCCTTCAGCGCGACGGCGAGGAAGTTCCGGTTTACGTACGGCTGCCGAAGTCGGAACGTGACGCGATTGCCGATCTCCTGTCGTTTCGGATCGCGACACCGCAAGGCACCCGTGTCCCTCTTGATCAGGTCGCCACGGTATCACTGGGCAGCACGCCGACCAGCATCTCTCGTCGAGACGGAGAGCGGATTGTGTCCGTGACGGCCGATGCAGATGAAACGGTCGTGACCACGGACGAGGTCAACCGGCAGCTGGCGCGTGCCCTCCTGCCATCACTGAGTGAGCGTCATCCGACAGTGTCATTCAGCCTCAGCGGCGAACGCGCAGAGCAGGACGACACCTTCGCATCGCTGGGACGGGGCTTCATGATGGCACTCATCGGCATCTTTGCCCTGCTCGCGATTCCGTTGAACTCCTACGTGCAGCCTCTGGTGATCATGGCCGCGATTCCTTTCGGGATCATCGGCGCCCTCATAGGCCACGCCCTGGTCGGCGTGCCCGTGGGATTGTTCAGTCTCTTCGGGATTATTGGATTGACCGGGGTGGTGGTGAACGACAGCCTCGTCTTCATGGACTTCGTGAACTCGGAGAGGGCTGATGGCCGGACCCTCGAGGACGCGCTCGTCAATGCTGCACGCCAGCGCTTCCGTCCGATCTTCCTGACGTCTCTCACGACCTTTCTCGGGATCTCTCCCCTGATCTTCGAGCGCAGCATCCAGGCCCAGTTCCTCGCTCCTACCGCCGTGAGCCTCGGGTTCGGAATCCTGTTCGCCACGCTCCTGATCATGATCGTGGTCCCAGCCCTCGCGGTGCAGGAAGATCGCCTGGTCCGCTGGTTCAGGGGGCGTAGCCAAGCCCGATTGGGCGTCACAAGGCCGATCGAAGCGCTCGTTCCCGCCGGAGACTGACCCTCTGGCGTGGTTCCGCCAACAACGGGACATTGTCGAGCCTCGCCCAGTTGCCGGGGATGTCATCCTGCGCATCCGGGCGCCCTCGAGACCGGTTGCGAACTCGTTGACGACCGGCCGGGACCCCGACCCTGGAGTAAGGTTTGGAGCAACCGACCACTGCATCCGGCACGGACATTCTCAACGGCGTATCCGACGCGGTCCATGAACGGGTCGTGGGCCAGAATGAAGCTGTAGAGGGGCTCCTCGTGGCGCTCCTGACGGGCGGCCACATCCTTCTGGAGGGTCTGCCCGGGCTCGCCAAGACCCTCATGGTTCGAACGCTGGCCGAAGCGATTCACACGAGCTTTCGGCGAATTCAGTTCACGCCGGATCTGCTCCCCACGGACATCATCGGAACCCCGGTGTTCGATCAGGCGGCGGGTGACTTCAAGGTCCAGAAAGGACCGATCTTTGCGAACATCATCCTCGCGGACGAAATCAACCGCGCACCGCCGAAGGTTCAGGCCGCCCTCCTCGAGGCGATGGAGGAGCGTCAGGTGACGATCGCTGGAGACACATTCCGCCTGGAAGATCCGTTCATGGTGCTCGCCACTCAGAACCCGGTGGAGCTCCACGGCACGTACCCTCTGGCCGAAGCCCAGCTGGATCGCTTCGCCATGAAGCTCGAGATCGGTTACCCGGATCGAGCTGAGGAGAAGGAGATCGTCCATCGCGTTGCCAAGGGCACGACGATTCCCGTGGATACCGTGATCACCGTCGAGCAGATCGCAGCGGCCAGGGAGGCCGTCTCCGAGGTTCGGCTGGAAGACGAGATCCTCGACTACATCGTTGAACTGACCTTCGCCACGCGAGAGCCTGGAGAATACGGACTGAGCGATTTCGACTCCCTCATCGAGTACGGGGCGTCCCCACGCGCCACGATCTTCCTTACCCGAACGGCACGCGCCCGAGCGTTCCTGCTTGGGCGAGACTACGTGCTGCCCGATGACGTGAAGGCGATGGCCCCGAAAGTGATGCGCCATCGACTGCGGACCACCTATGAGGCCGACGCACGCGGGATCGACTCGGACCAGATCATCACGCGCGTTCTAGAGGCCGTCCCCGCCCCCTGATGTCGGCCGACACGCACCACGTCTTCACTCCCGAGGTCACGGCTCAGCTCAAGAGGATCGAGCTGACGACGGCCGGACTCGTGGAGTCACTCTTCTCTGGAGAGTATCACTCCATCTTCAAAGGACGTGGCCTCGAATTCTCGGACGTCCGCGAATACCAGCCCGGCGACGATGTCCGTTCAATCGACTGGAACGTCACAGCCCGTCGCGGCCGGCTGTTCGTGAAAGAATTCGTCGAAGAGCGGCAGTTGAATACTCTCGTCATCGTCGATCTCTCCGCGTCGAAAGCCTTCGGGACGGGAGCGAAGCAGAACGCACGAATCGCTTCGGAGATCGCGGCGATCCTGGCTTTGGCCGCAACCACCAACAACGACCGTGTCGGACTCCTCCTGATAACGGATCGAGTGGAGTACTTCATCCCCCCGGACACCGGGCGACGACACGCGATGCGGCTCGTACTCGAACTGCTGACGTACCAGCCGAATGGACGCGGCACGACACTCTCTGTTGGCTTGCGGTATGCGGACAGGGTACTGCGGCAGCGTACAACCGTCTTCCTGATCAGTGACTTCCTGACGAGCACGACGGCGGATTCCGAACTGACCCGATCAGCACGCAAGCTGGCGTGGTACCATGACGTTGTCCCAATCCGTCTGATGGACCCGGCCGCAGGCCAGCTACCCCGGGTCGGCATGCTGGCAGTGGACGATCCCGAGACCGGCCAGCGTCGAGTCGTGAACACGAGCCGACGCCGCGTTCGTGAGGAGTGGGCCGCTCACGCCCGCGAAACCCACCGGCGCATGGATCATCTTTTTCGTGATCTCAAGCTGGACGTGGTCGACGTCAATACACACGAGGACTACCTGAAGCCGCTCATAGGCTTCTTCCGCCGCCGGGCGAGGGTTCAACGGTGAGGGAGCTCCGGCGAATCGGCGAAGCAGCACAAGCGAGCTTGATCTTCGCTGTCCTCCTGCTGCCATCCCCCGGCTCCGTTCTGGCTCAGGAGGGAGGGAGCACCGTCTCCGTATCCGGGATCACACTGTCCGGAGATACGGTCGGAATCGGGGACCTGGTCGATCTATCGTTCGTAGTCGACATGGCTCCCGGCACCATCATGTTCATGCCGGACTCACTCGACTCCTCAGACTTCGAATCCTTCGAGCCGGTGCGCTGGATCTCGGAGCCCGGGCCGGGCGAGACCGTTCGCCTGACCGTCACATATCCCTTGATGGCTTTTCAGGTCGGGGGCATCGCCGTACCGGAGTTTCCGATTTTTGCCGCGCGAGCCAGTGAGGCTCAAGGGGTGGGGTTTGCGAACGAGGGTGATTTCGTCGGCAGCTGGTCTGCGTTCCGAGCGGAGCCGGGCCGAACGCCCTCCGCACGCATGTTGATGATCCCCGCCCAGCCGTTATGGGTCGCGTCCGTCCTGGAGATCGAAGATGCCTCGAACGGCGTTCAGCCACGGCCCCCAGCCGACGTGGTCGGTGGCCGGCGTCAATGGCCCGCGACCATTCTGGCTACCCTGTTCGGACTCGTGTTTCTGGGCGTTCTCTTCACCTCGGTGCACACCGCCTGGATTGCGATCCGGGATCGTCCCCTGCCGCCACCCGACCCACGCACCGCCGCGCTGACCGCACTCGACGCACTCCTCGAGGAAGGTCTGCATCGTGGTGACGACATACGAAGCTTCTACACCCGCGCCAGCGACATCACGCGTCGCTTTGTGGAGGCATTCGACCAGCGCTGGGGCCCGGCGCGAACCAGCACCGAGTTGATGAGCGACCTGGAGTCAGCCGTTCAACGACCCGACTTCATACCGATTCCGGATGTGGCCCCTCTGACCGATGTGATGGAGCACGCCGAAGAGGTCAAGTTCGGCGGAGAGCGACCGAACGCCGAGGATGCCGAGCGCGAGTTGAGCGCGGTCCGCGGGTGGGTGGAGGGAGCCGACGCGCCATGACGCTGAACTTCGCGCAGCCGACATGGCTCCTCCTGCTCGCAGCTCTCCTTCCAGCAGCGCTCCTGCTTCGGCCGGGTCCCTCGGCCGCGCTTACGATGGCGGCTTCGGATGGAGGTTTCGGGCGATCCGCACGCCGAAGCTGGCTCCAATGGTGTCCGCTGTTGTTCCGCCTCACGTCGTTCGCAGCCCTGACCATCGCCCTCGCCGGCCCGCAGATCATCCGCGTCTTCGACGAACCCCAGGAACAGGGGGTCGGAATTGCGCTCGCACTCGATCTGTCCACTTCGATGTGGGCAGAAGACATGGGCGCCCGGGTGAGCCGGCTCGACGTAGCCAAGACGACCGCCATGGAGTTCATCGAGGCTCGGGACGACGACATCGGTCTGGTCGCTTTTGCAGGGGAGGCACTGACCCGACTCCCGCTCACGCACGACGGGTATGTGGTCCTCGACGCAGTCGACCAGTTGGAAGTGGGCCTGCTCACCGACGGCACGGATATCGCCGGCGCCATCGCGGCAGGGGCCGGGCTCCTGGAAGACACACCTCACGAATCGAAGATTCTGATCCTCGTTACGGACGGAGCACACAACAAGGCAGGCGTCATGCCCGATCTGGCGGCTCGAGCAGCTGCCTCGGTCGGGGTCACGATTTATCCCGTCGCGATCGGCCAGGAGCGTGGTCGCGACCAGAATGCGATGGAGACGGTTCTGACGCAGGCGGCGCGCATCACCGACGGCGAGTACTTCCAGGCGACCGACGTCAACGCACTCAGCGAGATCTACGAGGAGATCGACCGACGTGTGCAGCCGTCTGAGGCCACGATCCAACGAGTCGAATCGACCTCGTACCGATGGCTCCTCGTGTTGATCGGTCTCACCCTCGCCGTGGCCGCCATCGTCCTGCGCGGTTCGCCCCTCGGAGTGCTGCCATGACGTTCGAGCGCCCCGACCTGCTCGGCCTTGCACCGCTGCTCGGCCTCGCAGTGGTCCTCGCACTGGTCAGCCAGTGGCGCCGGGGTCTCCGACTCGTGCAGGCGTACGGAGGGGCTGACGCGGCACTGCGACTCATCGGACGACGGCTGGAGTCCTTCCCGGCTGTACGTCTCGCAGCCGGTCTGGCCGCAATCCCATGTCTCGTCGGTGTCGCCGCCGGGGTGGCCCCGGAGATCCCCGAAGTCCCGCCAGCCACGCCCGTCGACCTGATGATCGCGGTCGACGTCTCGCACTCGATGACGGCAACGGACGTCGAACCGACCCGGATATCCCGGGCCCAGGACCTGGTGGAACAGGTCGTCGAGTCAGGCGTGGCGGATCGCGTCGCACTAAGCATCTTCGCGGACTGGTCCTATCGACTCGTGCCGCTGACCGATGATGCGGAGGTCGTGCGCTTCTTTTCACCGTGGATCGCTCCGGATCTCGTGAACGCCCGCGACCAGGGAACATCACTCAGTCTCCTGATCGATGACGCCGTCACGTCCTGGGACGAGGGGGCGCAGCCTGATGCGATCCGAATCGTACTGGTTGTCTCGGATGGGGAAGCGCACGACGGCTCCGAGGCAGTCATCGCGTCGACCCGGGCGGCGGTGGACGCCGGCGCTACCGTCTGGACCGCGGGGCTGGGCACGGCGACCGGGGCAGCACTCACCCTCCGCGGCTCTACCGCACCTCTTCTCGATGGCTCCGGTTCCCCGGTGGTCGCCGGTTACGACGAGGGTCTGCTTCGGCAGGTCGCAGACGCCGGCCGTGGTGCCTTCTACGAAGTCCGCGGTACCGACGGGATTGCATCCCTCGTCTCAGATCTGCGTACGCTCTCCGGACGTACGGAGAGCGTCGTGGAGCCAAGGCAGGATCCAACGATCTGGCTGATCCTCGCGGGCCTGATTCTTCTCGTCCTCGACACGGTGCTGGATACCGGTCTCGCTCTTCGGAGACAGCGTTGAACCGCGGTTGGTGGATCCGGCTTTCGGTGGGCCTGGTGGCGGGAGTCGGGTTCCTGGCAGCATGGTCCATCGAGCGCGAAAGCCTCGAGCGGGGTAACCGCCTGCAGCGCGCAGGTGACTACCGTGCGGCCGCAGACATCTACGCCGAGCGGACACGGAACGATGCTGTAAACGCCGAACTCCGCTACAACCTCGGTACGGCCCTCGCGTTGGGCGATGATCCCGGCGCGGAGGAAGAACTCGCCCGAGCAACACTTACTGCAGATCCGGAGGTTCGCGGGCGAGCACACTACAATACCGGGGTCATTCGCCTCGATCGCGCACTGTACGCAGAGGTTGCAGACTCCGTTCGCATCCACGCAGCTGCGTCCGTCGCCGCCAATCGCGTCGCGCTCCGGATGCGACCCGACGACATCGACGCGAAGTGGAATCTCGCGATGGCGTTACGCCTCCTCGACTCCGTCAGTGCCCAGGAGCGCCGGAGTGGTCGCGAAATCACGGAGGGTGCGGTCGAAGCCGACGTCGTCACACGCTCTGTCAACGTCCCCGACGCAGAGGAGGACGAGCGCGCGGAAGATCCCCCGTCTCAAGGGGAGAGTGAGACGGCCGTGGTCCTCGGGGACGAGACACCACTTTCTCCGGAACAGGCAGCCGAAATTCTCGGACGCTCACACCTCGACCCTACCCTGATGCTCACGAAGCTCCTCGCCCTGGAGAGTCGCTCCCGTTTCGGACGCAGACCTTCGCGCGGGGCCCGTCGCTGGTAGCCTGAGGTCATCCTTCCGAGCTTGCGGGTCGAACAGCCCACCCGACGACCTGCACGGCCTCCCCTCCTTCGGTACAGGACCGCCGACCGAACCGAAGCGCGGTGCCTAGAATCTGGAAGTCTTCCCGGACGGTATCGGTGCCAGAGTCGTCCGACACGAGAACCGTGTATGGTCCCCCACTCAACCACGCTTCGAGCGGCCGGGAACCGGAGGAGGCCTGAGCGCCCGGGGCGACGGTCCTGACACCGGACAGCTCGGAACAGTCCAGAGCGATCCGTCGGTTGACGGCTCGTCCACGTCGAATCCGAATGTCGTCCATGTGAGGAGACATCGATGGGTCCCACTCGCGAATCGAGAGTTCTTCAAACTCCCGGTCCTCATCGCCCGGAGCGATCGGTGTGCCGATGGGATCCCCGTGCAGCGGTATTCTCCAGTGCCACGTGCTGACAGAAATGTGTGCGCGCAGCAGCCAACTGGCTCGGTCCCGGAACTCAGGATCCACGAAGACCTGGCGGTGCAGCATCGACACGTAGGCGACAGGTAACTCCCGGACGGGAGCCTCCACCTGGACAATCCCACTGGACCACCGGGTCACGATCGGACGATCCGTCACGAGCGGGACATCACCTGTGGATGCCCCGTCACTCCCGGTGCATGACCCGACCCCCGCGGCCGCAAGCCCGCCGACGGCACCTCTACCGGCTGCACGCAGGAAGCCGCGGCGGGAGACGACCCTGTGTTCAGCCATCCGCACCCTGTCCTTCGTTCCGTTCGCGTGCATGCCCGGCCAATTGCGACTTCGTGGCAGCGACTCGGTCCACGTCGGCCACCTCTACCAGATATTCATCGGGCTCGTACGCGGCACCCATCGGGACGCCCTCACGGCGGTAAACCATCCCGCTGGCTCGCCGTCGGGTCGCGCCAATGTGAATCTCTGTTACGCCGGGAACGCTCGCGACAGACACGACATTGTCCGACCGAATCCCTCCGCCCGGCATGACCACGATGGATCCGTTCGATCGCTCCACCAGCGCAGCGAGTCGGTCCAGGTCATCGACTACGGAAGCCTGTGCTACCGAGGTCAGAACACGATCGACACCCAGTTCGATCAGCGTGTCGAGACTTTCCTCGAGATCGCGGGACAGATCGAACGCCCGATGAAACGTGACGGGGAGCGGACGAGCAGCCTGCACGAGGGAGCGAACTGCTGTCCGATCGACCCGCCCCTCGGAATCGAGGGCTCCCAATACCACGCCGGCCGCTCCGGCTGAGGCGAGGGCATCGATGTCGCGGAGCATGACCTCGAACTCGAGGGACGAATAGAGAAAATCTCCCCCACGGGGGCGCACCATGGCCATCACGGGAACGCCGGACCGTGCGACAGCGAGGGCGACCGCACCGACGCTCGGAGTCGTGCCACCCTCCACGAGATTGTCGCACAGCTCGACCCGATCGGCTCCGGCCTGAGCTGCAGCCACAGCGAAGTCGGCCGACGCACAGCACACTTCCAGAATCGTATTCGCCCTCATGCCGGGAGGTTGGCACCGGGGGTGCGAGCACGCCAGCTTTGCGTATGCTCCCCCATTCCTCCGACACGACGGTCGCAGTGATCGGTGCCGGCGCTGCCGGCCTTCTCGCAGCGCTGAGCGCTGCCCGTGCCGGTGCGACCGTGACACTGATCGAACGCACGCGAGATGGGGGGAGGAAGATCCTCATCAGCGGTGGAGGGCGGTGCAACATTCTGCCCAGCGTCGCTCAACCGGACCGGTATGTCACGGACTCCTCACCGAACACTCTTCGAAAGATTCTGCGCTCCTGGCCACTGACCGAGCAGCGAGCATTTTTCGAGCGGGAACTGGGGATGGCGCTCGAACTGGAGCATGAGACCGGAAAGCTCTTTCCCGCCAGTCATCGCGCCCGAGACGTAAGAGATATGCTCGTCCGACGGGTTCAGGAGGCTGGCGCTCGACTGTGGTTCGAGGCGACGGTAACCGATCTGCGAGCCCTCGACGGGACGTGGGAAGTCTCACTGGAGGGCGCCCCTCCTCTGATCGTGCAGAAAGTCATTCTTGCGACCGGAGGCCTGTCCGTCCCAAAGACAGGGAGTGACGGCACCGGACTTCGTATGGCAGAGGCTCTGGGCCACACAGTGCATGCCACGTATCCGGCGCTCACGCCGCTGACGGCCTCCCCGCACCCGCACGCCCACCTGGCCGGCATCTCTCGGGCCGTAACTCTCCGGGCCACCGGGGCCAAATCGGGCTTCGCGACGACCGATGGATTCCTGATCACGCACGACGGGTGGAGCGGCCCATCGATCCTCGACGCGTCGCACCTCGCCATCCGCGGCGGCCCGGATGATCGCCGGCAGGACCTTTTCGTCCAGTGGACCGACGGCGATGCACACGAGTGGGAACGACGACTGACAGTGTCGCGCGGTACGGTTCGCTCCACACTCGGCAGCGACCTGCCCCGCCGGCTGACCGACCAACTCCTGCTTGAGGCCGGCGTGGAAGGAACGACGTCACTCGCCCAACTCAGGAAGTCCGACCGGCAGGCGGTCGTGGACGTACTCACCCGCTACCCCCTTCCGTGGACCGGCGATGCCGGTTACAAAAAGGCGGAAGTCACCGGTGGCGGCGTATCCCTGTCCGAGATCGATCCGGTCACGATGGAGTCGCGCCGACGTCCGGGCCTTCACCTTTGTGGGGAGATCCTCGATGCCTTCGGTCCCATCGGAGGGCACAATTTCCTCTGGGCGTGGGCGACCGGGCGTGCGGCAGGAAGCCATGCCGGTGCGGGGTGACGTTAAAACGATGCGTCGACGGAGATTGATGCGGTGAGCCATGCCGTCCGGGAGTTGGATGCTGCAGAGCAAGCGGCGTCGTGGTCCCGTCGCGCGTTCTTTGCCAGCCTCATCGGTCTTCCTGTAACACCCGGTCTCCACGCGCTCCGCAGGCTGGAGGGTCTCCGCGTGCGGGACCCACGCCTCACGGCGCGACCGGGGCGACCCTTCAGGCCCGTGCCGAGGGGTACGACCAGGGTCGGGGAGGAACTCGAGCGAGGAGGATACATCTTCGTCCCCGAGTCGTATCGGGCGGACGATCCCGCACCACTCATCGTTACGCTGCATGGAGGAGGAGGGGATACAGGGCGCTGGTCGACCCTTCATCAGTGGTGCGAGGCCCACGGGGTGATCCTTGCTGCGCCGGAGTCGCGCGCCCGCACGTGGGATCGAGTCTCGGGCAGCTTCGGTGCGGACGTCGGATTCATCGACGCGCTACTACGCTTCACCTTCGAGCGCTGCGCAATTGACCCGTCACGCATTGCCCTGAGCGGATTCTCCGACGGAGCCTCCTACGCCCTGTCACTTGGACCGTCGAACGGTGACCTGTTTACCCACCTGATCGCCTGGTCGCCCGGGTTCTCAAATCCGGAAGACCCGATCGTGGGGCAGCCAAGGGTACTGATTTCACACGGGTCCGAGGATCGAGTTCTCCCAGTACGTCTCACTCGGTCCGGGCTGGTGCCCATGTTCGAGATGGATGGTTACGACGTTACCTATCTCGAATTCGAGGGGTCGCATGAACTGACCGAAGGGATCATCGAACAGACCTTCCGGTGGTTTCTGGGCGCCTGACTGACGACCTTGAGTGTAACGGTCTCGATCTCTGAAAAGCATAAAAGAAGCTTGGTTCTATTTCTGTGATAAACATATATCTGGCATATTTTTCTTTATATCCGTAATGCCCAGAAGAGGTCAGCCTTCGGAGATCGGAAGCTCTCGCGGTCACGCACCTTCGAGTGCGGATTTGATCTCTTTCTGGACAACGACGTCCGATTCGATGGCTGCTCGCTCCGACAGTACCCGAATCGCCCGGTCACGGAGTATCGTCCCTCCGCTGTCGACCGGATGATCCATGTCCGGCGGGCCCACGGCAGCTGATCTCGAGCGCGATCGGCTGCGGTTCCACTCGACGGCCCGACCGAGGGCCCACGCCGCATGTGATCGTACGATCCACTGATGGTCATTCAGGGCCCGCTCGAGCAACTGGAGGACGCGAGCCTCCTCCCTCACCGAGTACGCTCCTGCGCCGAGGGCGTTGCCGATACCCACCATCACATTGCGAAGCATGCCCCGCCTGCCGGGCCGGGCGAGGGGAGAGTCGACGTACTGACGTTGGTACGCCTTCGCAGACAGCGGGAGGAGCGTTTCGGCGAAATCTACGAGGGATGCCTCATTCGCCTGCCGGTCATACGCCTGGTCTCCACGGGACGCTGCAAAGCGCTCGTTCCACGGGCAGACCTCCTGACAGATATCACACCCGAACACCCGATTTCCGATCTGAGGACGCAGGGTCCGTGGGATCTCGCCCTTGAGCTCGATGGTCAGATAGGAAATGCACCGGCGGGCATCGATGACCGGAGCGCCCGAGTCATCCCGCCCGAGCAGTGCACCCGTAGGACACGCGTCGATGCATGCTGAGCATGTCCCGCACCGGTCCACTGGCAAGGCTCCCGTGTTCTCGAGTTCGAGATCCACCATGAGGAGGCCGAGTAAGAAGTACGACCCCCTTCGCGGGTGGATGAGCATGGTGTTCTTTCCGAACCATCCCAGCCCCGCACGTTGCGCCAGCTCCCGCTCCAGGACCGGGGCGGTATCCACGAGCACCCGACCACGAACCCCGCCCGCCACGCGCCGGTCAAGCCAGGCCAGCAACTCCCGGAGGCGGGCAGGGATCACACTGTGGTAGTCAGAACCCCGTGCGTACCTCGCGATCAACGCCGAGGTCGAATCCGAACCATCCGAATGGGGCCTTTGCCCACCTGACCCGTACTCGTGCCCGACCACGATGACAGACCGAACCCCATCGTACGAGGAGGCAGGCTCGGCACGACGGGCCCGAGCATCCTCCCGCGCGAGGTAGGCCATGTCGCCGTGGTGACCCGCGTCCAGCCACGACTCGTAGAACGTCGCATGCTCCGATGAGTCCGGTGGCGCGACACCGAACAGAGTAAAGCCGAGCCGCCGTGCTTCTACCCTGAGCTGCTCGACCAGCCCCGGCCCACGGCCTTGGGACGTCACGCTCGCTCGGATATCGGTGGAAGGCGGTAGGCACGACCCTTCCACTCGACGCGGGAACCGCGAACCCACGAGCGCAGAAAGATCCACGAGCCGACGAGGCCAGCCAGAGGATACAGGAAGCCATACCAGGGGGCGACGCCCATTCGGTGGGAGAAGCGAGCCCAGAGGAGG
Source organism: Gemmatimonadales bacterium (assembly GCA_038120095.1). Lineage (GTDB taxonomy): Bacteria > Gemmatimonadota > Gemmatimonadetes > Longimicrobiales > Gaopeijiaceae > UBA2589. The sequence goes on along the minus strand of JAYOKZ010000019.1, from coordinate 24,576 downwards.
ACGCTGGAGGCGTACACCGATGCGGCCCAGAGCACCCAAGCCTCGCCGAACGGCCCAACCCAGCCTGCCAGCGCCTGACACCCCGCCACCAGCAGAACGGCAGGAGCAACGAGCCACAGGCCCACGCCGCCGACGAACGAAACCGGCGCAACCACGGGCCGACTCCAACGAGGGAAACTCTGTAGCCCTCCTGTCGCAATGTTCTTCGACCAGCCTGCGACCAATTCGGGGAGGGAACGGTACATGCGCGTAGCCAGATCGTGCTCCGCACCCCGAATCCTGAGAGCCAGCCCGGCGCGTTTCACCTGCTGAGCCAGCGCCAGATCCTCGACGACTTCGTCCCGGACCGACTCGTGCCCACCAATACGATCGTACGCCTGCGACGTGAACAGCAGGAATTGCCCATTGGCGATCGCATCGCGCCAGCGTCGGTTCCGCGCCGTCTTCTCGAAGTTCGGGAACCGCAGGAGCATCATGAGAAAAATATGCGGCTGCACGAGTCGCTCCCAGAAGCTCTCCATCAGCTGCCGCCCCGTGAGCGTCAGCAGGTCGGCTTCGTCCTCGACAAGCCCGGCCACCGCCTTGCGGAGCAGGTCTTCGCTATGGGTCGTGTCGGCATCCGTGAACAGGAGCAGGTCGCCCGTGGCCTGGCGTCTCCCCTGGAGACATGCCCATGGCTTACCGAGCCACCCCTCCGGCAGCTCCTCCCCATCGATCACAAGTAGACGCCGAGCGTTCCCGACATCGACGGAGCGAGCGAGGGACCCGGTCAGGTCCTCGCTGCGGTCGTCCACGACGAGAACTTCGAAATCCGGGTAGGTCGAGGCGGTAATCGACTCCAGACACGTGACGATGTTCAAGGCCTCATTTCGGGCTGGCACGACGACGGAGACCCGGGGCGCCGGCGACGACCGCCCCTCCGGCACCTCCCGGGGGAATCGCACTACGAGTTGAAAGAGGACCGGTAGCACGATCCACGGTAGCGCCAGCAGCAGTGGGGTCATCTTCGAATGAAACGCTGAGGGGTGCGGGGAGTAGCGAGGTGGCGCAGTCGCAACATACCGTCGTGCGTGCTACCCCGGAGGAGATCTACCTTGCCCGATTTCGAATCACTTCGCGACGAGTTCCCGATCCTCGCCCGCAAGACCTACCTGAACTCGTGCTCGCTGGGTGCCTTGTCACGGCGTTCCGAAGCATACCTGGGCGAGTTCGTGGAACGATGGCACGACATGGGGGCATCGGCCTGGTATCGCCACTGGCTCGGTCGGGTGGAGGACCTTCGAGGACGGGTATCGGCATTCCTGGGGGCGACCCCACGCGAACTGGCGCTTCTGCCGTCGACGTCGACGGCGCTCGCGGCAGTCACCGAATCGATCCGGAACGAGGGGCGCACTCGGGTTGTGTGCACGGAGCTGGACTTCCCCACACTGGCCTACCAGTGGGCGGTCAAGCCTGAAATCGAAATGGTCGTTCTAAAAAGTCCGGACGGAATCCGAATCGACCCGGAGCAGTTCGCCGAAGCCGTGGATGACCGTACGCTTTTCCTCGCGACCAGCCACGTCTTCTTCGCGACAGGATTCGAGCAGAACCTCCGGGCGCTGGCCGACATTGCGCGTGAATCCGGTGCGTATTCGCTCATCGACGGCTATCAGGGGGCGGGTCAGACCGATCTGTCACTTCCGGAAACCGGCGTCGACTTCTATACGACAGGGCCCTTGAAGTGGCTCCTCGGAGGCCCGGGGCTCTCGTATCTGTACGTTCGAGACGCCCTGGTGGAGGAGCTCGAACCCCGACTGACCTCGTGGTTCGCGACCAAGCGGCAGTTCGACTTCGATCTGGAAGGCTTCGAGTACCGGGACGACGCACGCCGATTCGAACTCGGCACCCCGGCCCTCCCGACCGTTCACACGGCCCTCGGAGGTCAGGAAATCATCGACGAGATCGGTCTGCCGGAGATCCTCCGACGCAATCGGGAACTCACGGATCACCTCATCGACGCGGCCGAGGGCGCCGGGATGTCACTCACCCTGGCAGATCCCGACCACCGGACCTTCATCCTGATGATTCAGCACGACGATCCTTCCGGCGCGGTGAAGCACCTCGCCCAGCAGGGGATCATCGTCGACTATCGACCCGGACACGTCCGGGTCAGCCCGCACTTCTACAACACGACGGAAGAGCTGGATCGCTGCATCGAAGTGCTGGCGGCGTACGGCGGCTAGATCGCCTTCGGCGTCCAACGGTCCGAGTCGCGGGCCCGATATTTCTCGAGCACACGGCCGAGCGCATCGTCGAGGTCGATGCCCTGCTCGTTGGCAATGACGAGCAGCACGAAGAGGATGTCCGCCAACTCGATCGCCAGGTCCTGATCGGGTTCGTCGGGCTTCTTCGGCTTGTGACCGAATCGATGGTTCATCTCGCGCGCGAGCTCTCCGACCTCCTCGATGAGCCGGGCGAGGTTGCTCAGGGGAGGCCAATAGCCCTCCTCGAACTGAGAGATCCAGGCGTCGACGCGCTCCTGAGCTGCCCGCAGCGTGAGTTCTTCGCCTGGACCGGTCTCTGCGTCACGGGTCACGGTGTGAGGACGAGCTTGCCGAAGATCTGGCCCCCTTCGAGGATCTCATGCGCACGACGCGCATCCTCCAGGGGCATGATCTCCTGAATGACAGGATCGAACACTCCGTCGAATACCAGCCGCATCACCTCCCGAAATTCGGAGCGCGTTCCCATCGTGCTTCCCAGGATTTCGAGCTGCTTCCAGAAAACGAGTCTGATTTCAGTGACCCCACGAGAGCCCGTCGTGGCCCCGGATGTCACCAGACGACCACCCCTCGCCAGCGCGCGAAGGCACTTCGGCCAGATCTCCTCCCCGACGGTATCGAAGACCACGTCAACGCCACGTTTCTGAGTATCCCTCCAGACCTCACGAGAGAAATCCACCTCGAAGCGGTCGTAGACCACATCGGCTCCCAAAGCCCGTGTTCGAGCGACATTCTCAGCTCCCCCCGTAACTGCGAAGACCTTCGCCCCCGCCCGTCGCGCGATTTGCACCGCGGCCGTCCCGACCCCCCCGGAGGCACCCGTGATCAGAACGCTCTCGCCTGACCGGATGCGGCCACGGGTGACCATGGCGCGCCACGCGGTCACGAATACCAGTCCCGCCGCAGCCGCATCGGCGGCCGGAACGCCATCGGGGATCTGCAGCAGATTCTCCGCAGGAACGACGGCGTATTCCGCAAATCCGCCCTGGGTGTGCTCACCGATGATCCGGAAGGGCAGTTCGTCAAACGATTCTCCTCGATCCTGGGCTTCGTACCAGTCGTAACGGAGCGAGGGATCGACCACGACCCGGGTCCCGATGGGTGCGTCTTCCGCGCCCGGGCCGACGGCATCGATGACACCCGCCATATCCGAACCCCCGATGTGCGGCATCGGCGTTTCGATCGGGAGCCCGCGCCTCACCCAAAGGTCGAGGTGGTTCATCGCGGCAGCCTCGACCCTGATTCTGACCTCTCCCGGGCCCGGCTCCGGAATCGGCACCTTCTGGATCCTCACGACCTCCGGCCCCCCGAAGTCCTCGAACACGGCGGCGCGCATCATCCTCGGCATTTCTCTGCCCTCGTGGCGTCCAGAAGAGCGACGCTCGAAACTACCGTCGTCGAAACGAACATCACAACGATGCGGCGCGGATCAGTGGATCGACTTTTCGCCTTCCTCTAGCTTCCGACATGACCCAGGACGACACGACACTCGGCGGCTACTTCAGCGTCCACGACCGGCCCCCGGCATGGGAAGGGAGTGATGGACACCCGTACACGGTTTCACTCGAAACCGAGAAAACGGGGGATCTGAGCGCACCCTGGGAGGGATTTCTCGTGTTTCCCAGGTGGGCGCAAAACGGCGTCGGTGTCGTGGGGCATGTCGAAACGCCCACGATCTGCCGAGACCGCACGCAGGAGGCAGCGCTCGAGGCTCTTGCTCGACTCGATCTTCACGAAGTCAAGCACCTGCTCGAGGCGGCGATTCGCGTCACGGGAGAGGGCCGCGATGACTGAGCCGTTCCTGCGAATCACCGAGATCTTTCACTCCATTCAGGGCGAATCCACCTGGGCCGGCGTCCCGTGTACGTTCGTGCGCGTTACAGGTTGTCCGTTACGCTGCACCTGGTGCGACACTGAATACGCGTTCCACGGCGGAACGCGGATGACCTTCGACGAGATCCTTGCTGAGGTCGCAACCCACCCCGCCAGCGTGGTCGAAGTGACGGGCGGTGAGCCACTGGCTCATCCCGGAGTCGTACCCTTGACCCGGCGGCTCATCGAGGCCGGCTACACCGTCCTCCTCGAGACCTCCGGCGCCTTCGACGTTCGCGGTCTGGATGACCAGGTCCACAGGATCATGGATCTCAAATGCCCAGGCTCGGGTGAGTGCGAGAAGAATCTCTACGAGAACCTGAACTACTTGACCGGCCGGGACGAAGTGAAGTTCGTCGTGAAGGACCGCGCCGATTACGAGTGGGCACGATCGGCGATCCGCTCCCACGGGCTCGATCAGCGGATCCTGGACGGGTCCCTTCGCGCGCTTCTCATGTCTCCGGTCTGGGGTGAAATCCCGCTCACGGACCTCGCGGGATGGATTCTGGCGGATGGCCTGCCTGTCCGCTTCCAGGTCCAGGTTCACAAGCTCATATGGGGCGCGGAAGCCACGGGCGTGTGATGCAGTCCTGGATACAGGATCCGCGCCTGACACTCCTGCGCCAGGCCGTCAGCGTCATCGGGTACCGCCATGACCGGGAGCCGCCTCCGGCCCCCGACCGAATGGAGGCAGCGGTGGCCCTGATCATCCGACCGCGAGAGACCCTGGACGTCCTGCTCATCAAACGCGCCGTCCACGAGCGTGATCCGTGGTCGGGTCACATGGCTCTCCCGGGCGGCCGCTGGGAGCCCGGCGACCTCGGACTTCAAGACACGGCCACCCGGGAAACACGGGAGGAGACGGGAGTCGATCTCCGTACCGACGGCATCGAACTCGGGATCCTGGACATCGTCCAGCCAGCCAACCGTGGGCTGCCGATCGAACGGATCGCCCCCTTCGCCTTCGCGGTTTCGCCGTCCGTCGAAGCCGTCGTCGCGAGTGACGAGCTCGACAGCGTGCACTGGGTGCCGATCGACGTCCTGACCGACCCGGAGACCGCAACCACGACCCGCATCCACTTCTCAGGCTTTTCGAAAAGCTTTCCCAGCTACCACGTCGTCGGGGAACATGTCTGGGGCCTGACCCACAGGATTCTCACGGGATTTCTCGACGCCTACGCCCAGGTGCAGTGATGCTCCGGTGTCGACCCGTGCATCATGGGTTGGGTTCGAGGAGGGCGGCAGTTCTTCCGGAGAGCATGTCAGCGACGCCCGAGGATGACATTCAGAGTCACGCGCTCGCCATCCCGCTCCACGACGATCACGACCTCGTCCCCCGGCTTCTTCTCGCGGAGTGCGTACGTGTACGCATAGATGTCCGTGATCTCGGTCCCATCAAACTCGACGACGACGTCACCACCTCGGAGGCCACCGACATCCGCCGGACTCCCTTCACGAACACCGTTGATCCGTAGACCGAAGTCACGCGGTGTCATGTCGGGGATCGAGCCCAGATAGGGCCCGTATCCCCCACTCGACGATGAGCCGCCCGCGCTCGGGGACGGTTGCTCCATCTGAATCGGAGTCAATTCGACCGCGTCGGAGCCACCGGCAGCGAGTCGCCGCGCCACGCCCTCGGTCACATCGACAATCCGGTTCAGGCCATCCTCATTGATCTTGTCCCAGTCGTCGGACGGGCGGTGGTAGTCGACATGCGTGTTCGAGAAGAGATGAAGGACCGGAAGCCCCGCGGCGTGAAACGAGGAATGGTCGGAGGGACCGTAACCGTCCGGAGCCTTCGCAATGCGGAGGGGGGCGGACAGCGCCGCATTCGCCCCGTCGACGATGTCATCCCACTCGGCGGCCGTGCCGAACCCGAAGATCGTGACGGCGTCGTCGACGACGCGGCCCACCATGTCGAGGTTGAGCATGGCGATCGCATCGGCCATGGGAACCGCCGGTTCCTCGACCCAGAACGCCGATCCCCACAGCCCGCGCTCTTCCCCGGTGAAGGCGAGAAACAGAACGCTCCGCTCCGGTGGATCGACCGCCATGCCCCGCGCCACTTCGATGATCGCAGCCGTTCCGCTCGCATTGTCGTCCGCGCCGTTGTGGATGTCCCGCGAATCGGGGGCGAGTGAACCCTCGCCACCGAAGCCGAGATGATCGAAGTGCGCGCCGATGATGACGTAGTCGTCCCACATCATCGGATCCGTACCGCGAAGCATCGCCGCGACGTTGCGTGCCTCGGCAACCGTGGGCCGGACATCCGTGACCAGCGAGACCGAAGCCTCCGCCTGCGCGGCGGCCCTCACGGCGTCCGCGTGCGCCCCTGCCACGACGATCGCCGGCACGCCAAGTGCCCCACGGATCTCGCTCTCCATTCCCGGCAGTCTCATTCCGCTCGGCGCGAGGATGATGACACCCAGCACGTCACGGCCTGCCGACACCGTCGCCTTGAAGTGCGGGTCCCCCCGCATTCCGCCTCCGTGCGGGGCATCCGGATCCCCCCACTCGAGCACGACCACACGACCCGAGATGTCCGTCCGGAAGTACTGATCCTCGTCCGGGTTGGCGGGGTTGCTGAGGCCATAGCTGCCGAACACCAGCTGTCCGTCGACTTCGGTGCTCCCCGAAAATCCGAGGGGCACCCAGTCGGTTCCGACGCTCAGGGCCACGCCGCCCACGGTCAGCCGGTTGTCGGGACCCATCTCCGCACCTTTACGGATGTCGAAGGTGTGGAAGTAGCTACCTTCATCCCCTGCCGGAATGAGGCCCATGGCGTCAAATTGCGCTTCGATATATTCGGCTGCACAGTGTGCGCCCGCGGTACCGACGGCTCGTCCCTCGAGACGATCGTCTGCAAGGTACCGGACATGAGCCATCGCCCCGTCCATCCCCCGGATGATCGAGGTAGGGTCCGGGCAGGATTGCCCGGCAACGGCACTGACCGAGGTCAGTGACAACGTCATTGTGAGAACGAACGTCGGAACAGAGGAAGAAAAGCTGTGACTCATCGGATGCTTGCTGGTTTGACCCTGGCGGTCGTCGCTGTCGCCGGCTGTATGTCGGAAAGCGGGGATGATACACCGCATGACGCGGCGGGTCCCGCCGCGAATCTCGCCGGAGAAGGCGTCGCCCTGACGAACGAAGGAGAATCCCGACTTCGCAACGTGCGCCAGCTCACGGCCGGTGGAGAAAATGCCGAGGCGTACTGGGCGTTCGACGGCTCTCAACTCATCTACCAGGCGAAGAAGCCGGGGTCGGAGTGTGATCAGATCTTCGTGCTGGACCCCCACACGGCGGAGACGCACATGGTGAGCACGGGCGAGGGCCGTACCACGTGCTCGTACTTCTATCCGTCGGGAGATGAGATCCTCTACTCGTCCACCCACCACCACGATGCCTCGTGCCCACCGAATCCCGACATGTCGATGGGATACGTCTGGCCCATCTACAAGACGTACGACGTGTTCGTCGCGAACACGGACGGGTCGAACCTTCGTCAGTTGACGACGGAGGATGGATATGACGCCGAGGCGACCTTCTCTCCCCAGGGCGATCGTATCGTCTTCACGAGTGATCGGAACGGAGACCTCGACCTCTACTCGATGAACCCCGACGGGTCCGATGTCGTCCAGCTCACCGATCGGCTCGGATACGACGGTGGCGCGTTCTACTCCCCGGACGGATCGAAAATCATCTGGCGCGCGCACTACCCCGAGGAGGGAAGTGCCGAAGCCGAGGATTACGTGCGGCTGCTCGAGCAGGGCCTGCTCCGCCCCGGAGAGCTCGAGGTCTACGTCATGGACGCGGACGGTTCGAACATCCGACAGGTCACGGACGTCGGTGGAGCCAACTTCGCCCCGTACTGGCATCCCGACGGAGACAAGATTCTGTGGAGCTCGAACCACCACGATCCCGCCGGTCGTGATTTCGAGATCTACATGATCAACCTCGATGGCACCGGCATGGAGCGGATCACGCACTCCGAGGGCTTCGACGGCTTCCCGGTCTTCAGCCCGGACGGCCAGTACCTCGTCTTCGGATCGAACCGAAACAATGGTGGCACGTCGGACACCAACGTGTTCATCGCGGAATGGGGCAACGAGTAGACGGATGAGTCGGGGCGAGGACCTCCTCGCCCCGATGACATCCGCCGGATCGACGCGCTACAGCAGATCCAGCTGACCGTCGTCCGAAGCCAGTGACTGCGCGGGTGCCCCTCCGCGCCCCTGTGCCCGGGTCACCTCGACCACCCGATCACCCGCCGGCACATCGGCCATTCGCCTCCCGGCCGTCCTGCGCCCCTGGACCGGCACCGAGTCTGCGGCGGCCCGCGTCACCGAACCGCCGGCCGTCACGATCATGACCTCGTCCGCCTCCACGACTTCGAGGGCAGCCACGATGGGGGCGTTCCTGTCTCCGCCGGGTACGGCGAGGTTCCCCATGCCGCCCCGGTTCTGAAGCGGGAAGTCCGAGATCGGAGTCCGCTTGCCAAGCCCGTCCTCGCTGACCGTGAGCACCGTTGCTTCCCGCCGGATCATCAGCATGCCGGCGACCTCGTCCTCCCCCTTGAGCGACATGCCCTTCACCCCCTGGGCGGTGCGGCCTACGACACTGACCTGATCCTCGGGGAACCGGATTGCCCGCCCACTGCGCGAGAGCAGCATGATCTCCGCGGTGCCATCGGAAAGCGTCACGTCCATGACGCCGTCCCCCGCCTTCACACCTGCCGCCTTGACACCGCCCGACCGCGGATTCGAGAACTCGGCGAGAGGGGTCCTCTTCATCACGCCCTTCCGGGACAGGAACACCAGGTAGCGATCTTCCACGTCCAGATCCTCCACCGCGATCATCGACATGATCCTGTCCTTCCGATCCGCCCCGTCGAGGAGCGCGTACACGGACTGTCCGCGAGACGCCCGAGCACTCTCGGGCACGTCGAGTACGGGCAGGAAGTGGCAGTGCCCCTGCTCCGTGAACGCCAGGATCCAACCCTGCGTACGGGCGACGAATAGTTGCTCGAGATAGTCGTCCTCGTAGCGCTCCATGCCCGCGAGGGCCTTCCCGGCGCCGACGCGGCGTCGATACAGGTGCATCGGGATCCGTTTGACGAAGCCTTCGTGCGAGAGCGTGATGACGACATCCTCGTCGGCGATCTGCCTCTCGAGTTCGGGCGTCTCTACCTCGGCCTCGTCATCGTCGAGCAGAACGGTGCGCCGCTCGTCGCCATACTTCTGAACGACTTCGCCGAGTTCCTCGAGCATGATCTCGAGCTGACGCTCTTCCGACTCCAGAATCGCACGCAGCTCGGTGATCCTCGCTTCGAGTTCGGCGAGCCGATGTTCGAGTTGGGTGCGCTCGAGAGCCGTGAGCCGGGCGAGCCGCATGTTGAGAATCGCGTCCGCCTGAACCTCGCTGAGGCCGAATCGATCCTGTAACCGTTCCGAAGCTTCCGACCGATCCCGGGAAGCTCGGATGATCTTGATGACTTCGTCGATGTGATCGAGGGCAGCCAGCAGCCCCTGAACGATGTGCCGCTCGGCCTCGGCTTTCTCCAGATCGTGCCGGCTGCGCCGACGGATCACGTCCAGACGGTGATCGCGGAAGCGTTCGAGGATCTGCTTGAGGTCGAACTCCTTCGGCACACCCCGATCCAGCGCGAGCAGATGCGCCCCGAAGGTCATCTGCAGCGAGGTGCCCCTGAGAATCTTTTGAAGCGTAGAGCCCGCGTTCGCTCCCCGCTTGAGCTCGATGACCAGTCGAATCCCGTCGCGGTCGGTCTCGTCCCGGATATCGGAGACGTCCTCCACCTTTCCCTTCTTGGCCAGGCCCGCGATCTGCTGGATGACCTTGGCCTTGTTCACGGCGTAGGGGAGTTCCGTGACGACCAGCTGTTCCTTCCCGCCGCGCAGCGACTCCTTCACGACCCTCGCTCGCATGATGATCCTGCCCCGTCCCTCGCGATACATCTGCTCGATGCCCTCGCGACCGACCACGAAACCGGCGGTCGGGAAATCCGGCCCGGGGATGTGACGCATCAGGTCGTCCACCGTGCAGTCGGGATCAACCACGAGCTGTCGTACTCCCGCCGCGATCTCCGCCAGGTTGTGCGGTGGGACGTTGGTGCTCATTCCCACCGCGATGCCGGATGAGCCGTTGACGAGGAGGTTCGGAAAGCGACTGGGCAGAACCGAAGGCTCCAGCCGCTGGTCATCGAAGTTCGGGTGGAAATCGACGGTTTCCTTCTCGATCTCATCGAGCAGCTCGAGCGAGATCGCCGACAACCTCGCCTCGGTGTAACGGTACGCAGCCGCCGGATCGCCATCGATCGATCCGAAGTTACCCTGCCCGTCGACCAGCGGATTCCGGAGCGAAAACTCCTGTACCATCCGCACCAGTGCGTCGTAGACGGCGCTGTCGCCGTGCGGGTGGAATTTACCCAGCACGTCTCCCACCACGGTCGCGCTCTTCTTGTACGGGCGATCGGGATTGAGACCCATCTCGTGCATGGCATACAGGATTCGCCGATGCACGGGCTTGAGTCCGTCCCGGACGTCCGGCAACGCTCGCTGCACAATGACGGACATCGAGTAGTCGAGGAACGATTCGCGCATCTCCTCTTCGAGGGTGCGCGGGAGGATCCGCTCCCGTGTGGAGGCCGTGGCCATTCCAGCTCCAAACCGAGTCGAGAAGGAGCGCGGCCGACACCGCGCCAGGGGTGCGCACGGGCCTTTTCAGACGATAAAGCCGCGCCGCGGCCGTAGGTTCTATGAAATCAGAAAGGCCCGCAACCCAACGTTGGACGACCCCGCTGCGACTGAAGTCGAACCCGGGCTCGACCCGGATCGACGACTCCGGTACGGCTTTGACAGTCCCCCGGAGAGCCCGGCCCCGCGTCGGACCAAGGGCCCGACAAAACACCCTGTCAATCCGTTTGGCCGTGGCTCCGGATCTTCGCGCGACGCCTGCTTTTCGTATCCGGTTCCGCGAGGGCCCGACGCCGGCGGATCACTGAAAGCCGGCGATCAGATCCCTGAACTCTGCGGCCATGGTGGGGTGACCATGACGCATGGCAGCGGCCACACCCGTCTCGTAGGCCTCGCGAGCCTCCTCCTCCCTCCCCAGCTCGAGCAATGCCGCACCGAGCCGTCCCCATCCGTTGCCCTCGTCATCCGCCGCGTCGAGATAGAGCTGAAGCTCGCGAACGCCGTCATCCGTACGTCCCGACGCAAGGTACTCGAGCGCAAGTCCGAAGCGGAGACGGGAGTCCTCAGGTCGCGCGGCAAGCATTCGCTCGAGCGCCTGCGCACGATCGCTGGATCCCATGCGATCAGTCCGGGAACTGGAACGTTCGTGCCGCCTCGTCCGTGACCGGCGCACCCGTCACAAGCTCGATCAAAGCCTCCATCTCGAGAGCCATCTCACCGAGGCGATGAGCGACAGTCAGGCTGTGGGCGAAGTCGAAGTACGCAGCGACGGTGTCCTCGTGGGCAGCGTGCATGGTGACCACCAGCGACTCCATGTCGGCCCGAAGCGATGCCACGATCGCATCCACGGCGGTCCGGGCCGCTCGAACGTCCGCGAGCGTCTCGAGCGTCATGTCTCCATTCAGCTTCGGGAGCAAAGCCTCGACACGCGATCGGTGTTCGGGGGGAGCGAGCACACCACCGCCCATGTCCTCCTCACTCTCGAGGAGGGCCTCAGCCCCCGTCCGCAAGGCCGTGAGCTCTTCGTAGTTGAAATACAGAATCACCTGAAGCTCCTGGACCGTCTCTACCCCGTGTTACTAATCGGACGCGTTTAAGGTTTCGGCAAGCAACGCTTCCGATCCCCGGGACGCCGACGCGCCGGCGTGAACGAAGTGCCTGCTCCTCAGGCTTGAGCCGACCGGGTCGGCCCGTCCACCGTGAGCGGGATCGACACGTGATGTTCCCCGTCGACCATCACGTCGAAGGCGTACCGGCCCGGTCCTGCGAAGACGAGTCCGTCGAGATTCAGAACGTGAGGCACCAGCACACCGCTCGAAACCTGACCTGGCCCCGCGGCCAGATTCATTTCTCCGTCGATACGCACGACCTCGCCACCATCCGGCGCCTTGAGTGCGATGCCGATGTCGTGCCTTCCGACCTCATGAACACCGGCTGAGAAGCGCAGCACGAGCGCCAGCCGCGGGTGACGGGTCGGAAAGGCATGGGTCCCCAGACGATCGAAAATGCCGAGGATGTTGAGTTTGCCGGAGCCATCGATCGTGGCAGCGTCGGCAAGCAGTGCGAGGTCGATTTCCATCGAAGGTCGGTCAGGTAGAGGAAGAATCAACGGATCGTACACCTGAGGCCGGCTCGGGTGACAGAAGCCACTCACCGATTGCGATCCCGGCAATCAGATCGATCGCCGTGTGAGCAAGGATCGCAGGGACGAGACTCCCCGACATGACGAACCCCCCCGCCAGCACGGCTCCCATGAGCGTCGTTCGCACGATCCCCAGGCGGCCCTGATAGCCGTGCATACTCCCGAACACGGCGCTGCTGACAGTCACCGCTCCTGCTACGCCGAGAATGGGCGTCAGCATCGGGATCGCATATCCCCGATAGGCGATCTCCTCACCCGTTCCCGCAGCCACCGACAGCAGAGCAAAGACCCGACGCTCCTCTCCGGTCCGCGGGAGGAGACTCCGGAGCAGTCGCGTTTCCGTGGCTCCCGCCCGGGCTGCGATCCATCGGAAGATGAGAATGATGGCCATGCCCGCTGCAGTGAGCGTCAACGTCCATCCGACCAACGGTCCGATGGGAAGGAGCACCATCCCGATCGCGGAGGCGCCGCCTGCCCGTGTCCCGACCAGCCAGCAGCCCGTTCCGATCAGCCAGAGAGTGATGATCGAACTCCAGTACGCGGGAAGCCGGTCCACCGTCATCCCGGCGATCAGCGGCACTTGCGCCGCTGAAAGCCCCGGAACCGCGGCCAACAGGACGGCGAGCAGGACCGCGTCGAGCACAGGCACCTCTTCACCGAACGAAAGCCATAGAACGACCGCCCAGAATCCGACGATGCTGATCGCAGCATACGCGCGCGCCAGACGTCTTGCGCGTTGCTCCGTCCCGGCGGCTTCACGCACGGCCACACTCGTCCTGTCCGAATTCCTCGATGGCCTCGAGCGTCGCTCGAACGTCGTCCCACGTCGTCGAGTGATTCACGATGCACAGCCTCAACCAGTACACGCCCCGCAAGCGGGTCGACGACATCATCGCCGTGCCACTGTCGATGACTCGAGCCTGAATACGGTCGTTGAGCACCTCCAGTTCTTCGGCTGACAGTTCAAGGTCTCCGGGATTGAAACGAAAGCACACCACGCTGAGAGAGGCCGGATTCGCCAACTCGAGATCCTCCGATACGGCAATCCAGCGTTCTGCCTCACTCGCCAGTTCGATGCCGCGTGAGACCGCTGCCCGGAACGCCCTCATGCCGAAGGTCTGAATCGACATCCAAACCTTCAGGGCCCGGAACGAACGACTCAGCTGCAGACCACGATCCCCGAAATTCGGATGCTCCATGCCCCACTCGGTATCCTGAAGATATTCGGGTCTGACCGAGAAGGCCGCCTCGAGTCGACGAATATCCTTCACCATCAGGCAACCGGTTTCGAAGGGCTGAAAGAGCCACTTGTGCGCATCCATCGCGATCGAGTCCGCGCGATCGATGCCCGCAAACAGGCGCCGACCCTGCTCCGACAGAATCGCGAATCCGCCGTACGCGCCGTCCACATGGAGCCAGAGATCCTCGTCCTGGCAGAAGTCCGCCATGGCTTCGATCGGGTCGACGGCACCCGTGTTTGTCGCTCCTGCGTTCGCACACACGGCAATGGGAGCGAGGCCTGCGGCACGATCCTCCGAAACCATGCGGCGCAGCGCACGGAGATCCATGCGGTATCGGTCGTCAGTCGGTACTTTCCTCACCCGTTCCGGCCGGACGCCGACGATGGTCGCCGCCCGGCTCAGCGCCGTGTGGCTCTGGTCGGACATGTAGACGGATGCACGATCCGGGGCGCCAGCAGCCTCCCGAGCGGCCACGAAGGCGTCCAGGCTCGCAGCAGAGCCGCCACTCGTGAAGAGACCACCCCCTGTCTCGGGGTAGCCAATCCAGTCACGAAACCAGTCGATCACGACCACCTCGAGCTGACTTGGCCCCGAGGCTCCCAACCAGGTGCCCTGAAAAATGTTGTGGCCCGCTGCCATATAGTCGGCGAGCACGCTGGGCCACGTCGGCGAGGATGGCACGAACGCGAAGAAGCGCGGATGGTCCACACGCCCTGCTACCGGCAGAATCTCCCGAGCGGCTCGCTCCAGCACCTGCTCTGCGGGACGACCCTCCTCGGGCGGATCTTCCCGCATGATGGCCTCCAACTCCGTCCTCGTACCACCACGCCAGGCCGGCTCTGAGGGCAGACGCTCGAGCCGGTCCACAATCAGCCGGGACGCGACTTCGGCAAGCTCCATCATTCGCTCAGAGGAGAGCGTCATCTCACCTTCACGAGCGTCTTCCGTCATCGGCGTCATACCGGTAATCTTCCTGCCATGTCAGCTGAATCCAGTACTCGGAGCGCAGTCTCGTACCGCGTCCTCGACGCGATGGATGCCCCTCATTCGGGCCGTATTCTACGTCTCCGCCTGCAGTCCGGTGAAGCGCCCGCCGTGAAGTCCCTCAAGGGTGTGGAGATGTGCGCGACATCGCCCGACGGCATCCAGTGCCGCTTCCGTGTTCTCGGGTTCGCGGTATTCGGCGGGAAGCCGAGCAACGATCGCTTCGCGCGAACCGGTCGCGTCGACCTCCAGGTCGAAGAGCTCGATGCGAACGGACCGATTGGTCTCCAATGGGATGTGATCCCGGACTGAAACCCGTTTTCCCCGGCGTGCCATCTTCCCGACTCGGTTCTGCCCGGGCCGGCGACCCACGACGACTGCTGTCACTCGTTCGCCCGAATCCCCGGCGGCTCGCGGTTGAACGTCTCGAGAAACCACTCTCGGTACTCGTCGGTCCTTCCGGGATTGTTGCGCGCCCACTCCATCCTCGCGGAGCCGAACTCACCCGGTCTGGCGGTGAAAATAAAGGCGTCCAGAAAGCCGAAGTGCTTGGCGTACGCGAGCTCGTCCAGAGGGGCGAAGGGCTGGGTATCGAACACGGTCCGGCCCAGGATCCAGGCGTCTGCCACCCGGTCGACGATCGCACGTTCCAGTTCAAAACCCGTCGCGTCAGGGGCCTCCGGAAGCCACTCTTCCTGCCGGCCCATCTCCACCATCAGGTGCAGATGCCCGTAGATCTGGTACACCAGTTGACCGTCACGACCGCCTACCGGAAGGTCCAGAATGACACTGTCCGGAGCGAGGCGCATACCGTCCCACGGGAACGTCTCTGACAGCGTGCTGTTGGACACCACCCAGAATGAGGGATCATTCACGATGTTCGACTGCTCGCGAGTGACCCACTCGTTCACCTCCTGCATCTCCTCGTAGTCTGCCCGAATGCGAGCACCCTGATAGTTCACGATGGGTCGAGGCTGGGGCAGCGCTGGAGGAGACGCCGCGCACCCCGCGGCAGCGGCGACGAGGGCAAGGATGCCCAACCGGGCAAGGACACGGGGGGGTAGGCGAACGCCCGAACGCTCACTCACCGGTCGCCCAAGACGGGGGCAGAAGAAAATCAACCTTGACACTGTGCGTTCCGAAGTCCGAATTGGGGGTATCGCAAACGAAAGCTACGAAGGGTTATTACGGTGGACACCACAATCACCGAAGATCTGCGCCAGTTTCGCGCACCTCAGACGATGACTCCTCACGAGTTGGGTGACAGTCTCGCCCGTCTCGTGTGGGAAAGCTTCTCCGATTTCATCTCGCAGGAGGATGTGGAGACCCCTCTCGCCGATGTCAGTGCCCTGTATGACGACGATGGTACCAGCGGGCACACAGCTGAGGAGGCTCTGATTTTTTTCATGTGGGCGCACACACGGGGGGCCCAGCTGGCATTTCTCGGCCGCACCCCGGATGAGCGGATTCGGGCCGGTCTGGATGCCCTCCACAGCGCAGTGTTCGATGACATGGTGGACAATGGGACCCCGAAGTCTCAGTTGCCCCTCTTCGAGCAACGTGTCAGCGCTCGTTATGCCGAGTATCACCAGGCCGCTGCGCAGTCCGACTCGAAGCTGGGTGAAGCAGTGTCGCGGCACATTCTCGGCGGAATCGTGAGAGACTCCACTTCCGCGGCCATTCAGGAGCGCGCCATCGCCGTGGCCAACCCACTGCGAGACTTCCTCGAGGACGTCGAACTCGTCGAAGCCTGACGAACAAGGGGGTTGCTGGCCGGTCAGCGCTCCGCGTTCAGGGCCCGCTCCTCCACCGCATCATCTCAAACGGGCTTCCGCACGCTCGGCACCAGTACGTGCTGACCGAGGCGTGAGACCCGAAGGCATTCATGATCTCGGTCTCGCTCCCGTCGCAGAACGGGCAGGGGGGATCGGAGGGCAGAATGTCCGGTGATTCCTCACGCCGCTCGTCAGCGCTGTAGGAAGACGAGCGTACTTCGGCGCTGAGCTTACCGCGGAAGGGAGGTTCGGCAGCCACGGCGCTATTCGACGAGCAGTGCGCGGTTCCGGTCTCCGCGAGCCCGCTCGCACGCCTCCTCATCGGGGCGACCCGATGTGCGGCCCCGTGCTTCATCCCAATCGGCCGCAAGTTCGACCGAATCGACATCCACCCCGACCAGCGACACCAGGTCCCGGACCGCGTCCCGAAACCCGGCCAGCCGATCCTCTGCGGTTGCAATCACACCGGCCTCTGCGAGGGTCCGTGCAGTGTCATCGTCAGCACCGACCCATGCCAGCAGCCCCGGCAACATCCCCTCCGTCGCCGACGTCAGAAGATCCGCGGCGTCACCGTCCGACTCGGCCAGCCTCCGGTACCAGGCCGCGGCAAGGCTCGCGTGGTACTCCTCTTCCGCGAGCATCTTGGGCACCCGCGTACGAGCGACCTCGAACGACCCCTGACCGAATGAGCGAAGCACCGTCGTCACCGCTTCATCGACAAGCGTCATGAGGGCGACGGTGCCGGCCCAGTCGGCCCGCTCGTGGTCAAGTGCGGAAACACACGCGAACTCCTCACCGGCTCGATCGTGCTCCACAGGTGACGGATCCATTCCGAGCTGCTTGAGCATGGCATAGAGCAGCCGGGCATGCCCCCACTCGTCCTGAGTCATCGACGCCGTGGAGATCCCGGTCTCGATCGAGGGAGCACCGAGCGTCCAGTCGGAATAGCGAATCCCGAGGAGACGCTTGGAGTCTGCAAGGCTGATGATCAGACGGATCAGGGCGTTCCGCAGAGGGGGGTCGAGCGTATCGAGGTTCAGGGTGTCAGACATGGTTCGACCTCTGCGCCTCCACGAACAGACCTTCCGTCCGGTTCACGGGCAGGACGTTCGTGCGCCTCACGACGCACATCTCGAACCACTTCTCTTCGTCGTAGGCGGTCCACGCGTACACCTTGGCGGTCTCGTCATCCAGCGCGTCGACGTAGCCAACGTGCTGCAACCGGTCGCCTCGCTCTTTGCGCGTAAAGACGTCGTACACGAACTCGTTCATGGCTCTCTCGCTCAGGCGCTCACACCGAGTTTCTTCAGTTTTTGCCGTCCCTCCGGCGTGATCCGGTCGCTCGTCCACGGAGGATCCCAAACCTCCACCAGGTCGACCCGATCGATCCACGACTCCGACTCGAGCCGATCCGATATGTCCTCCCGAATGAACTCCATGCACGGGCACGCGGTCGCCGTGAAGGTGAGCTCGATGCGAGCAACCCGATCCTCGACCGTGACATCGTAGATCAGTCCGAGCTCGGGAAGGCTGATCGGAATTTCCGGATCAAGGACTTCCTGAAGCAGCTGCCACGTGCCCTGGACAACGTCTTCCGGAGCTTTGTCCAACGGCGCAGACCACTGGTCCCGACCCCCGCTCATGTGTGACGTGACCGGGAGCGGCAGCCCCGCCTTGCGACACCGCTCGACCACGGGAAGCGCCAGGATCGTCACGTCAGGCCGCCAGCCAACGTTGGACATCCATGCGGGACCGCTGCACCGACTCGACGTAGATCTCATTCATGGGTCCCCGCCCCTTCCACCGCTCGAAGACCGCGTCCCAGGAGATCTCGCCCTCATCGAACGCCCAGTGCTTGTCGACCGCGTCGTACTGGCAGGGGAATGGGTAGTCGAGCACATACTCTCCCTTTTCGTCGTCCCAGTGCGCGGGGGCATCCAGCCCGAGTTCCTCACAGAGAGGTACCGTGGACGACATCCAGACCTGGCGGAGCTGGTCGTTCGTGAGCCCCTTCAGCCGGAAATCGAGCTGGCCGGAGTGGCGTTTCATGGAGTCGGGGAGACCGAACCATTCAATGGTCATCGGGAACATCCAGTCCACAGCCCGTTGCACGAGCTCACGCGCCTCGCCGCCGGCTTTGGCGAGACGGCGCATCCACACCTCACCGTGGCGCAGGTGGAAGGTCTCCTCCATACCGATCTTCACCAGGGCCCGCTTGAGCGGAGCGTACGAAGTGTTCTCGTGAACGTCCGTGAGCAGCGTAATTCCCGCTCGGTCAAAGAAGCCCGTCGCGACCACGAGCTCGGCCCAGTTGTCGAGAGGCTGATCGAAGCCGTAGGGGTGCTTGAACTCATGGGGCTGGCGCCCGTAGACGAGATGCTCCTTGGATTCGCCGATGTCTTCGAGCAGACGATAGGCGATGTTCGCGTGAGCCAGCTCGTCCTGAATGATGGCGTGGGCACTCACCTGCGTGTTGGTCGACGGAGCGTGGCGCGCCGCCATCCAATACGATGGAGCGCTCATCAGTTCGGTGTCGGCCTGCACGGTCAACTGCACTCGGAGCGCTTTGCGGTACCCTTCGGTCATGTCCTCCGGGCCCTCGACCATGTACCCGGCCTGAACTTTCTGCATCAGCTCTTCATCAGTGAACTGGCTCATCATTCTCTCTCTTTTATGACACTTTCGTCACGATCGACGAAAGAGTGTAAGAAAACTAACATCGAGGATCCGGCGCTCAAGATCTGCGCCGGCCCGAACTCAGAGACCGAGCGACGCCCGAATCAGCGGGCTGATACGCTCGGGCGTCCACGGAGGGTCGAAGGTCAGTTCCACCTCAGCGGATGCGACCCCCTCCACACCCTCGATCGCAGCCTTCACGTCCTCGACGATCTGACCAGCTACGGGGCACATGGGCGAGGTCAGGGACATCACGGTGTCGACGTGGTCGCCGTCGATCTCGATATCGTAAATGAGGCCGAGAACCACGAGATCAAGCCCGAGTTCCGGGTCCTTGACCCCCTTGAGGGCGGTTCGGATGTCTTTTTCAGTTACAGCCATGTGGTATGATCACCATGCCATGAGACCGTGAGTGCCGCGGGTAGTACACGCAGCCCGCCGAATGGTGCGGGCCTGATACCTTATAAAAATGCTCGCGGCAGCGCCGAGTAGCTTCATACATTGCAGTGCGATCTGAACAACGGTGCGTCGCGCCACCCGCCTATATCCCGAGCGCATTCTCTTGGAACCCACTGGCGACACGACAAGGAAAACCTCCAGTGAAGGGCTCGCGGTCCGATGCTGGGGCACTCGAGGCTCGATCCCCTCACCCGGCCCGAAAACGGTCGAATTCGGGGGAAACACGACCTGTCTCGAAGTCTGCTCCGAAGACCTTCGTATCATCTTCGATGCAGGTTCAGGCATTCGCCCCCTCGGGCAGGATCTGGTGGAGCGCGGCCGCAATGCGGTGCACATCTTTCTCACCCACTTCCACTGGGACCACATCCAGGGCTTCCCGTTCTTCGCGCCGCTCTACGACCCCGAGGACATCATCAGGGTCATCGGGCCGAAGCAGAAGGACATCGACGTTCAGAATCTGTTCGCGGGTCAGATGGGACCGATCTACTTCCCGATCCCATTCAGCTTCGTGGCTGCAGAAATGGAGTTCGAGCATCTCAACGCGGGCAGCTACGAAGTCGGCCCTTTCGAAATCGAGGCCATGCGGGTCCGCCACGCGTCCTTTGTGAACGGCTACAAGATCAAGGTCGACGGACGGGTGATCTGCTTCATTCCGGACAACGAGCTCGAGGGAGACATGTACCCGGATGTGGGGCCGAACTTCCGCGAGCGTCTCGTCGAGTTCTGCGGCGACGCGGATCTTTTGCTGCATGACTCCATGTATACAGCAGAGGAATATCCGCAACGTCTCGGATGGGGGCACTCGACCTTCGAACAGACGTTGCAGCTCGCTCAGGACGCGGGGGTGAAAGAATTGCTCTTCTGCCACCACGATCCCACCCGCACTGATTACGAACTCTCGGCAATCGTGGCGAAGATGCGTGAAGATGCGGCACGGTCAGGCAGCGGGATGACCATCAACGCCGCAAGAGAGGGCGTGGACTACCGACTGGATGGCGGCACATGAAGAATCTGCTTCGAGGGCGGGTGGCCACGATGGCTACCATGGCTCTCACCCTCCCACTCCTTGCCTTCGGCCCTCAGGAACGGACCGACCTGACCCACTGGGCCCTCGTGGTCGGCATCAGTGACTACATCAACTTCGACGATGTCGAAGGTGGCGACCTGCCGGGTGCGGAGCACGATGCGCGTCGGATCCGGGACGTGCTCGTCATGCGGGGCGGGTTTCCCGAGAGCAACGTGCGAATGCTTCTGAACCAGGAAGCCACGCGCGACGCGATCGAAGAGGGGATTACCGATTGGCTCGTCGGCAACGCGCGACCCGGGGACAATGTCGTGATCTTCTACGCCGGGCACGGATCGCAGATGTGGGACGAGGATGGGGACGAGGACGACGGGCTGGACGAGACCATCGCGCCCGCGGACGTCGTCGCCTCCAGCACCGAGTTCGATATCTCCGATGACCAGTTCAATGACTGGCTCGGCATGCTGCCGACGAACAACGTCTTGGTCGTTCTCGACAACTGTAATTCGGGGACCGGCACCCGGGACGTGACCCCGTTCTCGAAAGGCCGTCTCCTCGCCCGTGACATCAATGACATCGACCGCCCGGAAGGAGCTCAGCGACGAGCTCTCCCCGGCCAGACGGAAGACGACACCGGCTTCGACTCCGGAGAAACGCGGGTGTTGGAGTTGGCCGCGGCTCAGCCGTTTCAGGTGGCCGTGGACGCGTTCTTTCCCGCTGTTGAAGGTCGGGAAGCATTTCATGGGGGTGCGTTCACGACGTTCCTCGTCCAGCAGATGTGGAAGGCACCCGAAGATGCGAGCTACGACGAAGTCTTCGAGAACGCCTATGAGGCTCTGAAGCGGAATCGCTTCCAGCAGGATCCGTATATTTCCGAAGACGTGTCTCTCAAGGATCTGCCCCTCTTTTTCCTGGAAGGCGACACCGAAGGTCGTGGCGACATGGCGCTTCCGGTGACGTCGGCCGGAAGCGGTACCGCCGAACTCGGCGCGGGACTGGCACTCGGCATCACCCCCGGCTCCGTGTTCGAGTCGGAGACGGGCGCCCGAATGGTCGTCTCCTCGGTCAGCCAGCGCGCGACCAGCGTCGACGTCGTCTCGGGCTCGGTAGCGGAGGGTGACCAAGCACGCCTCACCTCGTACGTATATGTGGAGAGCCCCCTGCTGGTGAACGTCGCCGCAGTCGAAACCCGACTGGCCGAATCACTGGCGGCGTCCCTCGGCACATCGTCCGCGATTCGTCTGATCGAGGACGACCAGTCCTTCAGTCATCTGATCGTCCGCCGGCGTGGCGACGAGTTGCGAGTGATCGGCTCGGACGGTTTCGCCCGCCACGAAGGAATCGCCGCAACCGATGCCGCCATGAGCGAACTTGCGGAAATTCTCCTGAAGGAATCCGCAGCCAAGACGCTCGGCGATATGGACAATCCGGCCCAGACGTTCGGCTTCGATGTGAAGTTGCTGGGGGAGAAGACGTCCTTCGGAATCGGTGAAGAAATCCGCTTTTTCATCGAGTCCGATCGGGATGGCTACGTCACTCTGGTGGATCTCGGAACCGACGGGACGGTCGCGATGCTGTTGCCGAACGCGGACGATCCGTCGATGCGGATTCGCGCGGGTCAGAGACTGGAATACCCGGGCAGCGACCTCGTCTTCCAGGCACTCGAGCCCGCGGGAGGTGGCCTCGTGCGCGCCTTCCTGACCGAGGAGCCACTCGATATCGAACTGGCTTCGTCTCAGGACGTGTATCGTGCGGGTGGCGCGGACTTCGCTGGAGAAATCACTGCAGCGCTCAAGCGCGCGGCGGGGCTCGATGGCGACGCAGTCCGCCTGAACTCGTGGGGTACGGCCTCGGTCGTCTACGAAATCACCAACTGATGCATCGGGCGCGGGTCCTCGGTCCGCTCGGGGCCGGTAACCCGTGAAGCGTTCGCAGCGGTATATCGCCACCGCGATCATCGTCCTTGCCTCGATCGGCCTCGCCGTGCTGCTGGGAGACGTCCAGGGGGGGGTGACGGGACTCCGCGCGTTCGAGGAATTCACCCTCGACCGCCGTCAGCACACGACTCAGGAGTCCTTCCAGAGCGGACGCGGAGAGAGAGCGAGTGACGTCGTCATGGTGCTCTTCGACGAGTTCTCTCTGGAGGACGAGAGTGCCCCATGGATCACACCGTTCCCGCGCGCTCACCTCGCATCCCTCGTCGATGCCGTGGCACAGGCAGGTGCCCGCACGATCGGGATCGACGTCTTCCTCGCGGACCTGAACGAAAACCTGAATGCGATCGACGGAGGCAACGAACTCCTCCGTGATGCCATCGAGCGGGCGGGAAACGTCATCCTCGTCTCCCCGGTGGAGCGGACGGACTCCGGGTCATTCGTCATCCCGCCCCATCCATTCTTCGCCGACGTCGCCCATGAGATCGGAACGGCGGAGCTCCCATCTTCCTTTTCCACCTTCCGAAACGGGACGCTCGCAGTCCGATCCGGCGATGGCCTCGCCCCGTCTTTTGCTCTGTCGATGTGGGCGCACGCGCGGGGGCTCGATGCAGACTCGATCCTGCGTGCAGCATGGTCCTCGGGACGCCTGGCCCTGCCGGGGCTGCCCGGCGAGCTCGGGGTCGTACCCGCGGCATGGCGAGACCAGAGCGACGACAGTCCCGGCACCATCATTCCGTTCCCGATCCGCTTCTATGGCCCGCCGTCCAGCACGTTGGCCGAGGACCCACCCGGAACCTTTCAGTCGATCGGATCTTCCGCCGCAGTCGCGACCGCCCTCTTCTTTCCCGAATTCTTCGAGGACAAGATCGTTCTGCTCGGGACCGGCTTTCACCCCGAGGATCGATTTCGGACGCCGTTCTACGAGTACCGGGTCCCGCCGGGCGAAGGCTTCGATGAAGGCGAAACGTACACCTGGATGTACGGCATCGAGATTCACGCGAACGCGCTCCAGAACATCGTCGACGGCTCGTACATTCGGCAACTTGGACCCACGGCCCGATTTCTTCTGATGCTGGTCGTCGCCGCGACATCCGGCGGTCTCGTATTTCGCCAGGGGGCCGCATGGGGAGCAGCCCTGACAGCGGGTATGATCCTGGGTATCTGGGTCGTCGCTTTCTGGGCGTGGGGGGGCTCCATCTACGGCCCCGGTGGTGAATACCTGAATCTCGGTGCGGTGGGACTCTGGGTTCCAATCGCCACCCCAAGCCTTGCCGCGGCTCTCTCATATGTGGGTTGTGTCGCGTATGTCGCCGTCGTGGAGGGCAAGGAGAAACGCTTCATCAGGGGGGCATTCGGCAAATACCTCTCACCGGACGTCGTAACCGAAATCTTCAAGGATCCCTCCTCTCTCACCCTGGGTGGCGAGAAGCGTCCCCTTTCGCTCCTCTTTTCCGATCTTTCCGGGTTCACGACCATCTCCGAGGAGATGGACGCACAGGATCTGATCGCGCTCCTGAACGAATATCTGAACGACATGACGCAGGTCGTCTTCGACGAAAACGGCTATCTCGACAAGTACATCGGGGACGCGATCATGGCCTTCTGGAACGCCCCGAAAGACGTTCCCGACCATGCCGATCGGGCGATGCGCACCGCTATTTTCATGCAACGGCGAATGAGCGCGCTGAATGACCGATGGGCTGAGAGAACCGAGGACCATGAGCCCTTGAAGGTTCGAATCGGGGTGCACACGGGTGAGGTCGTGGTCGGCAACGTGGGCGGAGAGGACCGCTTCGACTACTCCGCGATCGGCGACGCCGTGAACCTTGCAGCGCGTCTGGAGCCTGCGAACAAGACATACGACACGCTCAACATGGTCTCCGAGGTGACGCTCGAGGCGGGAGAGGGCTCCTACCGGGTCCGCGAGCTCGACAACATCGCGGTGAAGGGAAAGGAGGAACCCATCCGCGTGTATGAACTTCTCGAGCTCGA
>JAYOKZ010000018.1:30756-58949 GCA_038120095.1 Gemmatimonadales bacterium | reverse complement strand
CTGCTGGCCCTGCTGGCCCTGCTGGCCCTGCTGGCCCTGCTGGCCCTGCTGGCCCTGCTGGCCCGCTGACTCGTTGAGCCGTCGGTCCATGGCCTCCATGCCTCGAACGAGATCACGGGTCTCGCCGAGTGCGTCCTCGAGTGGGTCGCGTGCGGTCTCGCCAGTCGCGTTTCGGGCGGCCTCCAGACGGTCCCTCAGGAGTTGAAGATCGCCCTCGATCTGCAATTCCATGGTGACGGCCGACTCGGGATCCCACTGCTCGATCGTCCCCCGGGTGTATTGGAGTTTTTCCTTCAGCTTCGACTCCCGGATCTCGTCCGCGGCCTCACCCAGCCCCCGTGCCGCCTCCGCGTTGTCGCGTCCCGCGCTCTGCGAGGCTTCGTCGAGTCGACGCTCGAGATTCTGCACAGCCTCGTGCATCTGATCTTTCCGCTCTCTGAGACGGTCAATCTCAGCCTGTCGCTCGGGCCCACGTTCGCGCGGAAGTTCCCGGACGTCTCGCTGAACCTCCCGTTGCTGACGCTGCAACTCCTCCACGTCGGCGATGGCATCCTCCGCATCGCGTCGGGCGCGCTCGGAGCGGGCGTCCTGCAGTTGGCGCCGGGCGTCTTCGAGACGGCGGAGAGCGGAATTCGCTTCGGACATGGCCTGAGACCCACCGGTGCCTGCGGCCTGTCGCATATTTTCCGCCGCCTGCTGCAGATCCCGCGCCGTCTGCTCCAACCCCGAATCATTCATCTCACGGGCGAGCCGCTGAAGCTGTCGCGCAGCCTCCTCGGTTTGCTCTGCCAGGTCCCTCTGTGCATCACCGCCGCCGCCCTGAGCATTCTGGTTGGCGGACGCTCGACGCTGCCGTTCGGCCATCTGCTCCTGCCGGCGGGCCAGCTCCTGGAGTTGCTCGAGCAGTTCGTCGACCTGGTTGTCGGCCTGCTGCTGCTGGCCTCGCTGCACCGTCTCGTACTGATTCTTGAGCTTGTCGAGCTCGAGTTCGAACAGATCGGCGAGGTCATCGGCCGCCTGTTGACCGCCCCCACCGCCCCCACCGCCCTGCTGCTGCTCCTGCTGGACGTATCGCTCGTAGGTCTCCTCGGCCTGCTGCAGGAAGCGCAGGGCCTCCTGCTCATCGGGCATCGCTTCCTGCAGTTCCTCGGCCTCGAGGTCTTCGATCGCTCGTGACATCGCGTCGAACGCCTGGGGCAGGATCGCCGAGACATCTCGGAAACCCTCATCGGTCTGGGTGAGTCCGCGGTTCTGCATCCGTTGGAGCAGCGTGGTGACCTGGTCCTGCAGCCGCGCCTGAGAGAGGCTGACGGAGACGACGTTTTCGCTGAATTCCTCGTCCGAATACGTGTCCCGCTGGCGGATCAGGTTGAAGGTGGCCGCGATGATCTGACGCTGTGTGTCGCTGAGGGCCGTCTCTGCACCCCCACCGCCGCCGCCTCCTCCTCCTTGCTGCTCGGCCTGGCGGTAGGCCCGCTCGAATGGGCGAATGTTCAGGAAGTAGATGTCACTCGCGATCGTCCGGCTGGACCGACCGCGGTTGTCACGGACCATCGCGTAGTACGACACGAGGTCTCCGACCTCGAGCTCCCATTCCTCCAGAAAGAGCGTGTGCCCGGTCGAGACCTCCGGAAGGGGCGCGCCCCCGCCGCGGAAGACCGAGACCGTGTCCTCTTGAAGCCCGTTGATCGAGTAAACGAGGTCGATCGAGCCGATGCCGTAATCGTCGTCGGCCACCATCTCGAGGTAGACCTCCTCGATGGACGAGGCTGGCATGTCCCGACCCGGGGTTGAAAAGCGGATGGACGGGTCCATGTCGGACAGTACGTCGATCCGATATTCGGGCGAGGCTGCGACCATCTCGCCGTTGTCCGTACGGGCGAGCTCCACGGAGTAGAAGCTGCCGTCCCCGACCGTGAAGCGACCGATCAGCGTTCCATCCGCTTCCACCGTCAGGTCACTGGCCGCGGCGCCATCGAGCAGAAGCTGACCGGCCTCGGTCAGCATGGTCGGCTGAATGCGGAGTTCGACCACGGTTCCGGGAAGGGCCGCGACGTCACCACCCGCCTCGATGATACGAGGCTGCAGCCCGGTGTAGCTGGGGAAGTAGTACGTCAGGTCGAGTTGATCGACGTAAGGAAGGTCTGCGACGTCGATCGTGAACGTTCCGGATCGCACCCCCGTGGACTCCACGAAGTACTCCGTCCGCTCATTCACGCCGAGCAGCAGGACCTCGAATCCTCCGCCGAGGTCGGTGAGCATGCTCAAGCGTTGGAAAGACTGGTCGGATTGCCCCCGTGTGAAGATGGAGGCTTCCGCGGCGTCGAACCCTCCCAACGTGGCGGATACCATCTGATCCGACCCCCGCGCGATCGTGACATCGCCCGGGGTCACTGCGACCGAATACGGATTGACGGCGTCGGCCGCAGTGGTGGGGAAGAGGAGGGCGCTGAGACCGAGACGCAGGTGAGCAGGTCCCAGAAGCGTCGTGAAGAGAGCGAGGACGACGAGCGCCGTCAGAGCTCCACCGAATCGGTACAGCCCTCCACGCTCGATCCGTCGGCCGTAGTTGACCCGACGCGCCTTCTCGAGGGCGATTTCGGTGACACGATCGGTGAGTGCCGGCGAAGCCGAGCCTGAGCCCTCGTCGAGGACGCTGGTGACTGCGTTGTCGAGCGTCGGTTCGTGCTCTTCGAGATACAGAGCGACCTGGGCGTCGGTCACCTTGCGGAGGAGGGGCCGAACGAGGAACCAGAGCGTCGAGGCAATCAGAGTGAGCCAGGTAAGTGCGCGCAGGGTGACCACGGTATCCGCGGCGAAGCGTGCCTGTTCGAGCGCAAACGCGGCGAGGAAGGTCACCGAGGCGGTAAGCCCCACGACCCAGACCATACCACGAAGCGCGAGACGAATGCGCCACCGCCATCGGACTCCGCGAACGACGTCGCTCATCCGATCGCGAGCCACGCGCCTTTCCGAATCCCTCATCTCGATCTCCCGTTGCAACCTCGCCAACCTACGCCTGCTGAGACGACGGCCGCCATCTCTCCCGCTGACTCCGGGCGGTGACCTTCGGCTCCTACCTGCGAACCCTCTATTTCTCCTAACCCACCACTGCCCGCGCTGCTCCCGCCTCCCGCCTCGAGACCCAGTTCGAGATCGCCGTCTCGAGGATGAACAGAGCGAGTGCCACCACGAGGAGCCAGCGCCAGACGGATTGTCGTCGTTCCTGGTCCTCCCGCTGCAGTTCTACGGCCTGGCTCAGACGGGGGCTGCCGTCATCCACGACCGTGGGCGCCTCGATCTGAAGCGCCAGTTCATCCGGCTCCACGCGTCCGAGATTCGACTCGTCGAGATCGACGTTGACTGCGATCACGAAGGGTCGCTCCGGGTCCGTCCCTGGCTGCCGCACCGTGTAGAAGCCGTGCTCCTCGAGGGGCAGGTACCGGGGGCCATCACCGGCCGGAAGCGTCACGTTGTTCCCGGTCGGAGACAGGGCAATCTGGTCCAGTCCCTCGGCGATGCCTGCCGCTTCGGAGGATACAAGCCCCGCGGTCTCGAGCGCGTCCGGATCGGCAAGGTCCACGACCTGACCGGTCACGAACCACGGCAGAGCTTCCGTGCGCCCCCCCAGATACTCTGCCAGTCGATGCACGAAGGGCAGATAGACGGGCTGCAGGGCGAGGTCGTTCCAGAAGGCGTCGAGCGACGTCGTCCACAGCAGGACACGGCCGCGCCCGACTCGGAGTTCGGCGAGCGCGACGGATCCGTCGTCGAAGCGGGCGATGACGGATGCTGAATCGGCCGGGACGAATGCACGGGCCCGATAGAAGCGGGCACCGGTGAAGTCTCCGCTCCGGGGTCCCGAGAAGACTTCAAACACCGGGTGCGCGTAGTCGAGATACCCGAGTGTGCCTCCCCGACCCTGAAGCCGGTCTTCGATCGGGCCGATCGTGCCGGGAAGCATGTCCGCAGCGGATGCCGGCCAGCCGCCCTCCTGGCCGACCGCGATGAGTAGCCCACCGCCATCCTCGACGAAGGTGCGGAGTCGTTCGGCCGAGCCGCCGTCGAGCTGGACGTCGTTGACGAAGACCGCCGCTGCCCCGTCCAGGTCCGCGGGTCGGACGGTGGCGGAGCGGCGGGATCGGACGTCGAATCGTCCATCGTCCGAGATCTCGAGCGCGCCCCTCAGGTAGAGGCTCGGGTCATTCGAGCCCCTGACTCCATTCACGACCAGCACCCCCAGCGAGGACCCGGGCGACACGACGAAGTGGTGCGAGTTATCGGCCCCCAGAGATTGGTCGTCGAGGCGTACAGTCCCCGTCGTGTGCGGTTGTGAGAGGGTGAAGGGCTGAAACTGGACGGGTTGGGCCGAGTTCGGCGTGAGCGTGACCTCTCGGGTCTGGATCTCCCGACCGTCGAGTTCCAGCGAGACGCTCGCCGTGGTTGGCGCCGAACCGCCCTGACGAACGATGCGTGCCGTCGGCGTGATTCGCTCACGCCCCGCGACGATCTGCCTCGGCAGGGAGACGTCTGCCACCATAAGGTTGTCGGGCTCATGTTCCGAGCCGATCTCGATCGGCAGAAGGGAACTCCCGGGCGGGAGATTCACTCCCTCGTCGCCGGTCCAGCCGTTTCGCTGGAAGTCGCTGAGCAGGTAGACTTCGCCGAGTGCCAGGGTCGACTCTTCCAGGATGGTCTGCGCGACCTTGAGTGCCGGTCCGTAGCGGGTCGCGCCTGAGCCGACGGTTACGGTATCGAGTGCTCCACGAAGGCGACTGCGGTCAGAGGTGGAACGAACGATCACATCGGCACCGCGTGAGAAGGTGACGAGAGATGCTCGGTCCAGGGGTCCGAGATCCGTGAGAATTCGCTCGGCCTCCATGCGCGCCTGCTCGATCTGGTCATCGATCTCCATGCTGTAGGAACGGTCCAGCAGGACGACGATCTCGCGAGGCCCTCCGGAACCGAGTGCGGCGCCCGAGGCCTGATCGAAGAAGGGTCGAGCGAACGCGGCCACGACCAGAGCGAGTGCAAGAGCGCGCAGCGAGAGAAGGAACCAGTGCTGGATACGACGTCGACGCTGTTCCTGGTACGGGATCTTCTCGAGGAACATCAGGGAGGGAAAATGGACGACGTTCCGTCTCTGTCTGCGGGTCAGGTGGACGATGATTGGAACGACGACCCCTGCGATGCCCAGCAGGAAGAGCGGAACGAGGAACGCGAGACTCATCGTGCCTTGCTCGCGCGTTCACGGGAGAGGAGGTACTGGAAGAGCGCCTCGTCGAGCGGTTGTGAGGTGTCGAGCAGCCGGTAGTCGATCTGGTTGTCCGCGAAGCACTTCTCCAGCGATGCAAGGTGAGCCTTCACCATCGCCAGGTAGTCGGAGCGGAGTTTTCCCGGGATCACCGGGATCTGTTCGCCGGTTTCGAGATCCTCGAAGCCGGATGCCTCCTCGAATGGGAACTCGAGCTCGAACGGATCCATCACGTGGAAGACGATCACGTCGTGCCCCCGCGCACGCAGAGGGGCGAGGGCGCGCAAAACCTCATCGGGCTCTTCGTAGAAGTCCGAGATCACGACCAGAATCCCTTTGCGCCCGAGCATCTCGGTGATCCGCAGCATGGGCTCCGCGAGGGATCCCGGTCTTCCTGCCGTCACCTGGTCCAGCGTATGGAGGATCGTGTCCAGGTGCTTCATGGACGGGGGCACATAGTCCACGACCTCGTGGTCGAACGTCACGAGTCCCACCCGATCACGCTGCTTGTTGGAGAAGTAGGCGAGGCAGGCCGCGAGATAACGGGCGTAGTCGAGCTTCGTGAGCGAGTGGCTGCTATAGCTCATCGAAGCCGAGAGGTCGAGGAGGATCGAGAAGTTCGCGTTGGTATCGGCTTCGAAGAGCTTGATGTAGTGGCGGTCGGTCCGGGCGTAGAGTTTCCAGTCGATGCGTCGGATGTCATCGCCGGGCATGTACGGACGATGCTCGGCGAAATCCATGCTGAAACCGAGGTAGGGCGAGCGATGGAGGCCCGTCAGAAAGCCGTCGACGACGGTCCGGGCCAGCAGTTCGAGGTTGCTGATTCGGCCCAGGACCGCCGGATCCAGGAACTGGGCGCCGGCGGCAGAGTGGCGTGCACGTGTGGTAGCCAACGGTTCGCCCTACATCCCCGAGGACGGCTGGGGTGCGTGCTCGATCAGCATGTCCACGAGCGTCGCGGCCGATTTCCCCTCCGACTCCGCGTGGAAGTTGGTGAGGACTCTGTGACGGAGGACCGGCTGTGCCAGGGCCCGGATATCCTCGAAGGTTACGTGGTAGCGTCCCTTGGTGAGCGCGCGTGCCTTCGCACCGAGGACGAGGTACTGCGCGGCACGGGGCGAGGCGCCGTAGGCGACCCACTTGTTGATGAAGTCCGGACTGTCGCCATCGGCTCCGGGGCGGGTCATGCGTACGAGGCCGACCGCGTAGCGAAGCACCGAGTCGGACACCGGGACCCGGCGGACGAGCTCCTTGAATGCGATGAGATCCGGTCCCGTGACCGCGTGGCTGAACTCGGGCTTCTGGTTCCCGGTGGTTGAACGGATGACCTCGAGTTCTTCCTCTTCCGGAAGGTGTTCGATCGCGATTTCGAACATGAAGCGGTCGAGCTGTGCTTCCGGCAGGGGATAGGTGCCCTCGAGCTCGATGGGGTTCTGGGTCGCGAAGACGTAGAAGGGCTCTTCCAGAGTATAGGTACGACCCTGCACCGTGACGCGGTGCTCCTGCATCGCTTCAAGAAGAGCTGCCTGGGTTTTCGGTGGTGTCCGGTTGATTTCATCCGCGAGGACGATGTTCGAGAATACCGGTCCGGGTGAGAACACCATCGAGCGGCGTCCCGTCTCGGGATCCTCCTGAATGATATCGGTTCCGGTGATGTCCGAAGGCATGAGGTCCGGCGTGAACTGGATCCTCGAGAACTTCAAGTCGACGACCTGAGCGATGCTGTGAATCAGCAGCGTCTTTGCGAGCCCCGGCACACCGATGAGCAGGCTGTTCCCTCCGACGAAGAGGGACAGAAGGACCTGCTCGATCACCTCCTCCTGTCCGACGATCAGCTTGCGAAGTTCGCTGATCATCTGCTCGCGGCCGTGCTTCAGCTTGTCCGCCAGTGCTACGTCGTTGGCATCGTCCAACTGGACGGTTCCGATCGCGTCGTCAGCCAAGAGTCGTTCTCCCTGGGAGAGTGGTTCGGGCAAGGCCCGGTGAATGTCAGTGGGTCATGGCGTACACGACGTAATTCACGCCGAGCTTGTACGCCTCATTGGCCAGGTCGATGGGGTAGTATCCGTAATCGGAGAACTCCCAGTACTCGGCCATGTCGTTGTTTGCGTTGATGATGACCATCAGCCGCTTCGTGACGTCGTTGTCTTCGTAGATCCCGTACCATGCCGGAGGATATCCGCCATACGGCGGCACCACATCCTGAGGAACGATTCGGAAGAAGGAATCGAAAATCTCGTGAGCCTCGGTGACCTGCAGCATGTCGAGCTCGGGAAGGGCTCTCTTGAGGTGGAATTCGAGGTTGGCCAACTCCCGGCCGCCACGGAAATCGTCGACCATCAGGAACCCTCCCTTCCGGAGGTACTCTCCAAGTCGCTCCACCTCCTCGTCACCCGGATTCCAGAATCCGGGTTCGACGATGTAGGCGATCGGGTTTCGAAGCAGATCGTCATCCAGGAACGTGTAGACGTTCGAGGCACTGCGACGGGTGACGATGTTCGTGGTTTCGTCGAGGATCGCCAGAAAATTCTGGTCGGCGCGTGGGTAGTCGTGCGCCCACATCGCACCGCCTCGTCGTCGTCCGAAGCCTCCGCGGCTCCCCCGTCCGCTCTGGAATGCGAGTCGTACGAAATGATACTCCCCGTCGTATGCGGGCCCTGCCAGGTCCTGGCGGTGATCGGCCTTGTCTCGCCGACCGTCGCCCGGTTCGAGCGAGGCGAGACGGCCACCGGAACCGCCGTGGGTGAGCACACTGGCACTCCCGCCCACGATGAGCATGGTCATACCGGCCAGCCTCCAACGGCTGCGGGCGCGCGCGCCGCTCAGCCATGTCACCCGCCGGCCCCCCTGAGCGCCAGCAGGAACTCGAGAGCCTCCTCGTAGTTCGGCGCGATCTCGAGGGAACCCATGACGGACCTTCGTGCCCCTCGCATGTCTCCCGCATCGCGTTGAGCAACGGCCAGCAGATAGAGAGCCTGTGCTCGATCGACAGGATCGAGGGCGACGACGGCCGCCCGCTCTGTCGCTGCGCGCCGGGCGTTACCGAGCCGGGAGTGGAGCTCGGCGAGCCGCTCGTGCAGTCCCACGTCGTATGGCCACACGAGCACGGCGCGACCGAGTGCGGCCGCGCTCTCCTCGTGACGCCCCAGCTCGGCAAGGATCTCGGAGTGGGTGAGCAGCGCGGCGTAGTGAGACTCCGAGATGCCGTTCAGCCGGTCGAGCGTGCGCGCCGCTGCCTCGAGGTCGCCCCGCTCCTGCTGGATCCTCGCAATGAACCACAGCGGGCTGTCGGCCCCTCCGAAATCCGGAAAGATCTCGAGTACCGTGCGGAAATGACGCTCCGCCTCATCGAAGTCTCGACTCCGGTACAGCTGGACGGCCAGTTGCAGCCGGCCGATCAGATCACCGGGGTGCGTGAGGACGAATCGGCGCATGCCCTCCAGGTCGTCCGGACCGGGCCTGCCCTCTGCAATCTCGATGAGCCCGGCCAGGGGGTCGGCGAAGCGGTCCCGCAGGTAGTCGTCGAACTCGTCGTCGAACGCCGTGAGTGGCATGCCCACATGGGATTCGAACAGCTCTTCGGTGCTCCGACCGTCTGCATAACCTGCGAGCATGGCTCGAATTACACCGAATCCGTAGCGGTCCTCGATGACCTGAAAGACCAGGGATGCCTGATAGTACGAGTGGATGACCTGTTGGGGGTAATCCGGGTTCATGAACCCGTCGTTGAGGGAAGAGACCTTCTTCAGGCGATCGTCCCGCAGCGACATCAGGAAGGAGAGGTTCGGCTGGTGTCCCCACCCCTCCCGTGCTTTTCGCTGTTCGTGGACCGCCAGACCCTCGGAGAACCACCTGGGGACGCGATTGTCGGACAGTGCGAGGTGGAAGGTGTGCGCGAGCTCGTGCCAGAAAACGGACGCCCAGTTGTAGTCACCGAGTTCGCGTGCGGATGGTGCATCCATCACCAGCACTCGACCGAAGCTGACCCCAAGTGCACCGAGTCCAGCCTCGCCCAGCGTGCGAACCGAGAAGTCGGCACTGCTGGGGTACAGCTCTGCGCGTACGGGCAGCTCAGGCTCGTGACGGTAGCGGTCCCGCAGTGCGGCGTATGCTTCCTCGGCGACCGGCGCGAGATAGGTCGCCAGGAGTTCGTCCTCGCTCGAGTGGAGGAAGAGCTCGAAGTGCTCGGTTTCGTGGACGCGGTAACGTTCGAAGGTGTCGGCGAGGTCCAGATTGTTCTTGAACCAGGGGTTGTACGGGTCCCCCGCAAAGGCTCGTTCGAGGTTGGCCCGCCCGCGATCGATATCGCCCAGGCGCATCTGATTCATGCCCATCAGACCCCACGCCTCCCACGCCGCCGAGTCCAGTGCGACGGCCTCCGAAGCCCGCTCGACAGCGTGCCGATAGCGGCGGGTCATGACCATCAATTCCGCGAGCTCCGTGTCGAATGCGGCGTACCGGGGATTGAGCTCGAGCACCTGAGACCGCACGCGCCGAAATGAGGTCAGATCGTCGCGAAGGAGGTGTGATCCGGCGATGGCGGTCAGAGCCGGCAGAGACGTCGGGTTGACGTCCAGTGCCTTCTGAGCTTCCTCGCCCGCACGGTCATGGTTCTCGCCGCGAAGGTGGCGCATCGCGATCAGGGCATGCGCACGCTCATGACCCGGATTCACAGCGAGCAGGCGCTCGAAATAATCGTTTGCCTCGGGCGACCCGTCGAAGGTCAGCGACTCGGCCATACCGAGGAGGGCTCCCGGATGGTAGGGGTTTCCGACCAGAACTTTCTCGAACTCCGCCTTGGCTGCCGGGCTGTCGTACTTCGCGAGGAAGAGATTGCCGATGAGGACATAGGGCTCTGCCCACGTCGGATCGACCGTCGAGGCTTCATCGAACGCCTTCAGCGCATCCTGGAAGTACGCCGGATCCGTCCGGCCCAGGTAACGGACGGCACGGCCGACCGCGACCAGATCCGATGCCGACAGGTTTCCTCGGGCGTCGTTGTAGGTGTCGATGAAGGAGTCGAATCGCCTCATGGCATCGTCAACGTCACCCCGGGCGAAGGCCAGCTCGGCACGCCGACCTTCCGCGGTCAGGGCCCAGCGTGTCCCTGACCTCGCGCCCTCGCCGTATGCTTGCTCCGCCTCGTCGAGACGGCCGAGGGCTTGAAGCGCGTCCCCGGTCAGGTGCGCAACGAGCTCCGGCCGCGGCGCGGCCAGTCCGACCTCGACGGCTTCTTCGTACTCGCCCGTGGAGATCAGTGCCTCCATGAGTGAGGCACGCGCAACGGACGCGGCCGGCTCAGCGCGAACCATGGCCTCGTAGGCCCGGATGGCATCGTCGTATCGGCCCGACTGCAGATGCTCCCGGGCTTCGGCCTGTCGGCCGGTCGACTCCTGCTGCGCTCGGACCGGGCTGGGTCCCACGATGCTGAATGTGACGAGGCACGTAAGAAGGGCCCTGAGTTCGACAGCCGGTCCGGCTGGTCGGGGTCGGGCGAGACCTCTCCTGCGAGGGCGCATCATAGAGGAGCTCCCTCGAGCGCCCGGATCTCGCGGTTCTTCAGTGCCAGTTCGATGAGGAAGGGTTCGACGGCATCGAGATACTCGTCCTCCGTCATCGTGGATCTTCGTGCTCGAACGCCGTCGATCAGAGCCTGAATCTCGTTGCGTTCCCGGTAGAGTCGCGCGAGTTCGGGGTCGTCCGGTACCTGTCCGGCGGTGCCGGAGATGCCGCCCAGCTGGAAGGTGGCTGCGAGAGGGCCGTCCGCCCCGGTGAGGCCGGCATCGTGGCTCGGGGATCCGTCCCCATTGTCGTCGAGAACAGCGTTCTCCGTGAGGAGTTCGTTCTGGTTCTCGTAGAGTCGCTCGACTTCTCGGCGTGTAAACAGAAACGCTTCGAGGAGGGATACTCGCTCGTCCTTGTCGAGGTCGGCGTCCTCACCCGCAATCGCGGCCGCGAAGAATTGCCCGAACTCCGTTGCGTTGAGTTGACGCTCATTTCGAGTGGCGGCAACCAGGATGCGATTCGGTCCTGACAACGGTGCGATGAACCCGCCGCTTGCCGAACCCGTGTGCACAAGCGCGAGCGTCTGGGTCGGAAAGGCGGTGAGAGCCTGCTGGATGTCGGACGGCAGGAGATCGGGCCCGGGCAGATTGAACTGAGGCTCCTCACGACCGATGGTCCCATGACCGATGAGTACGACGAAGAGCCGGTCGAGTGGATCGGCTGTCCCGGCGATCTGTCCCAGGACCTCGAGGACATTCGCCCGTGTCGACCGCATGGAGATCATGTCCGGTGCGAGGTCGACCCGCTCTCCGAGATACGTGATGTTGTCGACGGGAAGCCCATGACGCTCGATCAGAGCGGTGTACATCTGCGAAGCCTCCTCATGGAAGCTCTGACGGTAGCGCTCCTCCCCACCCAATCCGACGACGATCACGGTGTGAGTGCGACCCTGGGCGACCAGTTCGGGCGGCGTGGTGAGCAACGCCGTGACCAGAAGAATTGCCGAGATCCTCACACGAGGCCCCGTACGCGACGGAAGCCCCACTCTCCACCCATCAGGAGCATCATGACGAGGAAGATCACAGGCATGTCCCACAGGTCATGCTCCTCGGTCAGCGTGACGCCGGCGCCGCTGATCGAGATGTCCTCCGGGAGGGTGGTCACATCATCGGCGGTGTAGAATCGGCCTCCGGTCTCGTCCGCCACTCGCTCCAGGAGTGATGTTCGACGGGCCGATGCGAAGTACTCGTCGTCGCTTCGAGCGACGTGGAGAACGGAGGCGTCGCGACCCAGCTCGGAGCCGTCACGGCTTGCCTCGAGGGTGATCTCATAGTCACCCATCTCGCCGGGACGGAATTCGACGACGTATTCGCCGTCCTCCTCCACGGTCCATTCGACGGGCACTTCGTCGACGACGCCGGACGGACTGGTGATGGTGGCCGTCACGCTGGCGTCGTTCACCTCCAGATAGGTGGAGTCCGAGATGGTCGCGATCAGCCGCACGGTTTCACCAGGCTCGACGCGTTCCTGGTCCGTGACGACCGAGACCGCATCGGGCACGCCGTCCACCAGCCACCGGAGCATCTGCTGCCAGAACGACTCGTGGCTCTGGTCCTCCAGCGGTACGTCGGCATGCATCTGCCACAGCCAGGTGTCCTGAGGAGTCAGCGCGATCGAGGTGCCTCTTCCGTACCGCTGGAAGGCGAGGACGACCTGCCGGTCTGCCGTGATTCCGTCCGTGTTGATTCCCTCGAGCAACGTCGTAGCACCCGGTCGGATCCGTGTGATCGGATTCACGACCGTGAGTGCGGGCAGAGCGTCCCATCTCGACGAGACCGCCGTCGGCTCGGCATCGAGCTGGACGGCGGGATGCGCGAGGCCAGCCGGAGTCGGCTCGACCTTGATCTCGGCGAAGTATCCCTGCGGCCCTGTGCCTTGGGGTTCGCGAAGGACGACAGGAAGAACCTCTTCGACGGGTGTTCCGATCCAGCCCCCTTCCGCGAAGGCACTGTGGCCACCGATGAAGAGGAGCCCACCACCCCGGACCGACACGAAGTCGGCGATCATCTGGAGCTGGTCGAAGGTGAAGAAGGATGCCTCGACCGAGCCGAGAACCAGGGCCCGATATCGATACAGTTCTTCACGCGTGCCGGGAAAGCCGAAGGCCAGCTCCGTGCTGTCTGACACGGAGAGCCTCAGGAATTTGCTTTCCGCCGTACGCTGGAGGACAACCAGCTGCAGATTTTCGTCGTCTTCCACAGCCCTCCGCATGAACTTCACCTCGAAGCGAGGCTCACCCTCGTAATAAAGGATTTTTTCCCTCTCGCCCCGAACATCGACCCACGCCGTACGGTGGTTGTTCTCCTCGACTCGTTCTCCGGCCTGGGTGGGAATCTGGAATTCGATGCGTCGCGATCCGCCCTGTTCGAGCTCGAAGCCGATCCGTGCGACGACCGGTTCGCCGTCAGGCCCGAGATCGACGCGTTCCTCGGCGAGAATTCGGGTGTCGTCCGAGACGATGATCGGGACCGTCAGCTGACCGAATCCGTGCTGCGTGACGACCACGTCGACCATGAGCGTCGAGCCCTCGAGCACGGCGCGAGGGAGCTCGACGCGACCAAGCTCGATGTCGGGCGTGACGAGCTCGTCGCCGACGCCGACGGTGAAGACGGGCACGCCGGCGGCCTGCAGGGGGACGAGGGCTTCCGTGAGGGGTCGCTCGTCGTTGTCCGCGCCGTCCGAGACCATCACAAGACCGGCGAGCGGAACGCCGGCGAGGTCCTCCCGGGCGGCGTCGAGAGCACGTGCGAGGTTCGTGCGCGTGCCGTCATAGCCGAGTTCGTTGAGCCCGTCGATCCGATCTGCCATGTCCGAGAAACGGAAGAAACGAAGAACGAAGCGCTCGGCCAGGCCGTCGAACAGGGTGCCGGTTCCGGGTGTGAAGGCTTCCCGTACGAAGTCGCTGCGTCGGGTTCCGTCTTCGTTGTCGAGCCCCATGCTGCGAGAGTCGTCGATCAGGACTCCGACGAAATTCTGTTGCGGGACGACCGTGGAGATGCGAAGGGTCGGCTGCATCAGGCAGAAGACGATGAGTCCGAGCAGGCCCACCCGGAGGCCTGCCATGACACCCCGGTCGAGCACCGAACTCTTCCCTCGGGCCATCGTGTACGTGGCGACCGCGCCCGCTGCGGCGAGTCCCGCGACACCGAGCCAGATTCGGAACGAACCCGGCGCTCCGAACGCGAAGTCTCCCTGCTCGAATGCGATGCCGCGGTACTTGAAGAGGAATTCGAAGAGAGCGTCCATCATCGTTCCTCAGTGGCTCATGCCGTACACGATCATGTTCGCACCCATCTCGTACGCGAAGGTCGAGTACTCGAGCGGGTAGTAGGGGCTCTCTGCCCACTCCCACGCGTCGCCGAGATCGGTATTCCAGTTGACCACGACCATCAGTCGGCGCTCGTCGTCGAAGATCCCTCTGACGTACGGCACGTAGCCGTCCCGTTCATGGGTCTGGTAGCCGCCTGCTCCGTTGTTGATGTTCGGGACCTGAAGGATCTCTTCGATGTCGTAATAGGCGCTGAAGATCGGATGGTCAGAGGGGATGTCTTCGATCGAACGCTCCGGGAAGACCCGAGACATGTTCCATTCGAATACGCTCCATTCGCGTGAGCCCCAGAAGTCGTCCACGATGAGGAACCCTCCTGCATCGAGGTAGCTCCGAAGTCCTTCGATTTCTTCGTCGGTGAGCTCCATCCGACCGACCTCGACCGCGTAGATCACCGGAAAGCGACGAATCCCGGGGTCCGCCAGCGAAACGGCATTCTCCCAGTCGTAGGCATTGAGGCGGACCAGTCTCTTGAGGACGACGAGAAACTGCCGGTCGCCCTTGGGATAGTCTGTGGCCCACGAGCCGCCGCCCCGTCCCCCCCACCAGCCCCGTCCGTAGCCGGAGTACACGGCCCGTGTCCAGTAAAAGGGATATCGACCGGGCAACTCCCCCTCCACCATGCGCGGGCCCATGGCACCGGCCGAAGGCCGGCCGACCGCAGGGGGAGCCTCCTGCGCGAAGAACTCCGAGCCCCGACGGGGCACATGCGGGAGTGGGGGCAACGTGCTGCCGGCGCTCACCCATGAACTGGTGTGCCCAAGTGTGTCCGTGACGTCTCCACCCGGGGTGCCTGCGCGCGCTTGCCCGGGACCCGCGTTACACGCTCCGAAGGCGGAGAGCGCGATGCAGATCGATACCGCTCTTGCGTGGGAGAATCGCCTCACGGGGCTCCTATGGAGTCTTGGTCGGAACATCCCTTTCTACAGGCACTCCCGGACATTGATTCCGAATCACGGACACACGGTTGATGGCTGCTCGGTACCTGACGCCTGCACCCACTCCAATTCCTGCGGAAACCCGAAGACACTGACCATCGTCGGGAGAAGGGGTCGGACGACGATGCCCCCGACCTGAATGTCGGAGGCATCGATGAGCGACAGTACCGCCTAGACCTTAGATTGGACATATGCCCAACACGCCCATGACCGTGACATCTCGAAACGCGACGATCCGCGACTTCTTGATCTTTCAGGTCAAGCTCGCGCTCGATGGCTTCAAGGACCTCGTGGCCTTCAACCTCTCGATCGGCGCCATTCTTCTCGACTTTCTTTCGGGGCGGGGCCAGCGACCGCGCCTCTTCTACTCGGTCGTTCGGGCGAGTGAGCGTTTCGACCGCTGGCTGAATCTCCACGGCGCTGTTCGTCGCAACGAAGGCGATGGGGTGCCGGACCCGTCTGTCACCGAGGTCGATGACGATTCCATCGTGACCGAAATCGAGCGACTCATCGGGAGTCAGACGTTGTCCAGAGACGAGGTGATACGTCGGTTGAAGGCAGGCACGGACGCTCTGCGCGGCAGAGACGCCGAAACCAATTCGAACTCATAGCCGTGAGTCACTGGTGAGCAAATCTGACACGCCGCCCGTCGAGGAGCGCACAGGCTCGGTCGAGACCGGATTCTTTTTCGGCCTGCTCGTGGTCCTCACCGTCCTGATGCTTCTCGTGCTGTCGGGCTTCTTTCAGCCGATCTTCTGGGCCGCGATCATGGGCGTCCTGTTCCAGCCGGTTCAGGACTGGTTCGAGTCGAAGCTGCGCGGACGCGTTTCTCTTGCGGCCGTTCTGACACTCGTGGTCATCCTCGTCACGGTCCTCGTCCCGACCATGCTCGTCGCGGGAGCAGTCGCGGATCAGGGTCTTCAGCTCTACGCGAGCGTGCAGAATGGAGACATTCAGCCCGGTGCGATGCTCGAGAGCCTGGAGCGCGCTCTTCCCGATGACGTCGTGGAGATGCTCGCCCGTGCGGGGATTGATCCGCAGACGCTTCAGGCCCGTGCCTCGCAGGCGGCTCTGGACGCCAGTGGATTCATTGCCGGGCTGGCCGTCAACGTCGGACAGAATGTCGGCCGCTTTGCAGCCATGTTTCTCATCATGCTGTACCTCCTCTTCTTCGTGCTGCGCGATGGCCCCGACATGCTGCAGAAAGCCATGTGGGCGCTCCCTCTGGGGGACGACCGCGAGCGCGATCTCTTTCGCAGGTTTGCCGAGGTGGGTCGTGCCACGATCAAGGGCACGCTCGTGGTGGGTGGCGTGCAGGGGACGCTCGGTGGCATAGGATTCGCGATCCTCGGGATTCAGGGCGCGGTCTTCTGGGGCGTCGTGATGATCTTCCTTTCCGTCCTGCCCGCGGTCGGTGCGACGCTCGTATGGCTCCCGGCTGCGCTCTTTCTCTTGATGGAGGGGGCCGTCATGAAGGGGCTGTTTCTGACCCTGTACGGCCTGATCGTGATCGGCCTTGCGGACAATATCCTTCGCCCGCTGCTCGTCGGCCGAGACACGGCGATGCCCGACTGGCTGATCCTCGTATCCACGCTGGGCGGCCTCACGACGTTCGGTATCTCGGGCTTCGTCATGGGCCCGATCATCGCCGGCATGTTTCTATCGGTCTGGCAGATGTTCGGCGCAGAACACGACGCCTGAACGAGGACGAGGCCGGGGAAGGGCGTCTCCCCGTTCAGACAAGGGGAGACGCGAGCCTTCGGGCATCGACCTCGTCCGGTTCTGCTACCCCACCAGGCGAGGTCTGAAGATTCGGGGGGCGTATTCGCGCAGGTGACGCTCCTTGTCGACTTGAGGGACACCGTCGGTCATCCAGCCCGGCGCGGGCTCGCCGCGCAGGTGATGGCCGAAGAAATCCTGCAACCTGTACTGGAAGTCGATCCGGTTCTGCAGCTTCGCGAGCCCGTGGCCCTCGTCCGGGTACGACAGCCAGATCACCGGCTTCTCCAGGAAGCGCAGGGCATTGTACCACTCGAGTCCCTGTTCCCAGTTCACGGTCGGGTCGGCCTCCCCGTGCAGGTAGAGGACCGGCGTGTCCATCGTCTCGACCCCGGAAATCGGTGATTCGCGCCAATACAGGTCGAAGTCGTCGTAGGGGTTCGTCGCGTAGCGCCCCTGCCCGTAGATGTCATAGCTGTGGTTGTTCTGGCCGCTCCCCACGAAGAGCTGGTTGAATTCGCTCACCAGATTGATCGGGGCCGCGCCGTGGGCGATCGCCGAGAACATGGTCGAGCGGGTCGCTATGTAGGCGCTGCCGCCACCCGAGTAGGAATGACCGCTGAGCCCGACGGCGGCCGGGTCCGCGTACCCCATGTCAATCACCCTCTGGGTGGCGGCTTCGACCGCTTCGAGCATGTCCGAGTGAGAACTTCCGATCCGGAAGTGAACGTCGGGCTGCATGAGCAGATATCCGCCGCTCACGAGGCCGGCGAAATTCGGCTGGTGTCGGTAGATGGGGGTCGGATAGAGGTGCAGATCCTGTGAGTACTTCTCATAGAAGCGCACCACCATGGGGAGTCGATCACCGGCTTCGTACGTCTCGGGAATGGCCAGTGTCCCCTGAAGCGGGGTGCCGTCCGATAGCGTGTAGTCGAACAGGATCCGCGAGCCCCAGAAGAAGTCGTTCTGCTGGGGATTCGCGGTGGAGACACGGTCCCGGTTGGAAAAGCGTCCATCGCTGACCCAGAGGTCGGGAAAATCCTGCCACGTCTGGACCGTGAAGAGATAGCGGTCGGCCTCGACAGCCTTGATCGGAGTCGAGAACCGGCGGTCCTCCCACGCGAGTTGCTCGAGGTCGCCACCGTCGAGCTGGAAAAAGCCCTCCTGCTTGGTCCACTCTCCATAGCCCTCCAGCAGAAGCGGTCGACTCAGGTCGACGGTTTCCGCGTCGGGATCGGTTTCGACGATTCTGAGCCGGATCTCTCCGTCCGCACCGAACCCCCCGGTGAGATTCTCGGCAGGGTCAGCATCGTACGACTGATACCACACGTCATAGCGGTCGTAGAGGAGGATGCCCTCAGAGTCGTCTGTGTATCCGCCGATGCCGTGGGGAGGCTTCTCACCGAAGCGATCGAATTGCTGGTTCGTGAAGTCGACCGGAGCCCGCTCGGTGAGGTTCACGTGGCGGTCTTCGTCGATCCGATAGTCCCAGACGTGCCCATCCTTCCAGTAGAGGAAATGGTCACTGTCGGGTGACAGGCCGAGGGTTCGGAGGTGGCCGACGAGGATCGGTGTCCGCTCACCGGTCCGGGTGTCGATGCGGAAGTAGTCGGCGTACTCGGGCTTCCAGTCCGAGACATAGGCCCGGTCGTCCCGCCCGATGCCCCACCGCCCATCCGGAGTGATCTGTACCTCTCTCATCCGGTCGTCTGCGAGGTGCACCAGGCGCGCATCACGAAGGTGCAGTGCGGCCACGTAGGTCCGGCCTCGGTCCCTCGACAACTGACGTTGCTGCTCCGACTGAATCCGGTCGTCCTGCCAGTGCCAGATGTTGACATTCGCGAGGGGGAGTCCCTCGTCTCCCCACTCTTCCACTTCTTCTTCCTGCTCTTTCGTTGCCACGAACAGGATCGAGGCGTCGTCGTTGAAGACGAGGCGGCCTCTCTCGCTCATCACCGACCCGCTTCGGAGTCCGTCGGTCGCCGCTCCGAATTCCTGACGCTGAGGCCGCCCTTCGCCGATGCCGGAGAAGACGAGAACGTCATTGACCCGCTCGGTCGATCCATCGGGGACATCGCCTCGCAGAACCGCGATCGAACGGCCGTCGTCCGCCCAGGTCAGATTCGAGTATCGGGCCTTGCTGTTGTCGAGACCCCGGCGCGCGCCGGTGGAGAGATCGATCAGGTAGAGGCCGTTCCCGTCGCCGCCTTCGGCATCGACCGTGTAGGCGAGATGGGTCCCGCTGTCGTTCATCGCCAGCTGCCAGACACTGCCGATCAGTTCTTCGTACCCCTCGTCGAGATTACGCAGGATCAGCCCGGTCCCGTCGTAGTCGGCGTCATCGTCGGTCTGCGTCTTCTCAACCCAGAAG
This sequence comes from Gemmatimonadales bacterium, assembly GCA_038120095.1. Classification (GTDB taxonomy): domain Bacteria; phylum Gemmatimonadota; class Gemmatimonadetes; order Longimicrobiales; family Gaopeijiaceae; genus UBA2589. Next base: position 39,774 of record JAYOKZ010000018.1, on the reverse strand, counting down.
TGGCTCGACGACGGAGAGAAGCCGTAGTCGAAGGCGTCGTCCCACGCCCACGACTGACCGGACTCCAGGTTGATGAGGCCCGCCTGATAGGCGACATCCTCACCGTTTCGTTCCAATTGCTCGATGTCCAGGAAGGGTGGTGATATCGAGTAGCCGACCCACCGGCCGTCCGCGGAAATCACCGGATCCGAGGCTCGGGGAATTTCATGCCTCTGCCCGGTCTCGATATTGGAGACGACGAGGGTGTCGTCCATCCGGACCTTCGCATAAGACCATGCGACCCAGCGGCCGTCATCCGAGATCTGCTCTCCCTCGATCTGGCGCCACAGGCGGTAGTCCGCGATTTCGAGGGGGCGTTTGTCGACGGACTGCCCCGCCGCAGAATTCGCGAGGGACGGAAGAGCGAGGGCGACCCCTGCGAGAAGGGGAAGGATGCGAGGGCGAGCGGAAACGATACGATGCATGGTCGATCTCCGGTGGTGGTACAGCCGGGAACCTAACGGTCGGTGCGTAGGGTGCATCAGGTACATCAACGATCACCCGGGAGGAAAAGATGAAGACGAGGTTGCTGGTTCCTGCCATCGTGGCGGCATTGCTCACTGTGGTTGCACCCACGTCGTCGGTCGCGCAAGTCGCCGGCACGTGGGTGCTGTCAGCCGAGGGTCCGAGAGGGCCTCAGACCATGACGCTTGTACTCGAGGTTCAGGGTGACGAGGTGGAGGGCACCCTCTCCATGGCACCGAGGGGCGGCCGGCGCGTCGGGGGCCGCCCGCCGGAAGTGGTCCTCCGTGAAGGATCCGTCGACGGCACCTCGTTTCGCTTCACGGTGACGTTGTCCATGCGAGGCAATTCGATCACGCAGGAGTTCGAGGGCTCGGTTGACGCCGACGAGATGAGCGGCACCATCACGGGCCCCCGAGGTGAGGTCCCGTTCTCAGGCGCTCGATCGAACTGAACGTGCGACCGGGTGGCTCTTTGCCCGGGTCCGATTCACATTCCGCTTCCGGGCCGTGGTGGGCGCTGCTCTCCCTCCGGCTCGAGCCGTGCAGACGCCGGAGTACCCTGTTCCGGTCAGATGATCGAACCATCAGGAGCCCATCGATGCGAGCCACCGCAGGACATTTTTTCGCCACTCTCGGCGTGGTGATCGGATGCGTGATTGCCGGGGTGCCGCTGCATGCGCAGGCGGTCCAGCTGACGGCCGACGACTATGCACGCGCCGAACGGTTCCTGGGTGGAAACACGTCACCGCTGGTCTACGGAAACTCGGTCCAGCCGCGCTGGATGGACGACGGAAGATTCTGGTACGCGAACACCGTTCGGGGTGGTACCGAGTATCTCGTGGTCGACCCGGCATCCGCCTCGAAAGGTCGGGCATTCGATCATGTCCGCATCGGGGAGGCCCTCGGTGCAGCCGTCGGGACGAGCTTCGAGGCGCTCGACATTCCGTTGTCCAACATGGTGTTCGAGGGTCATGACGTCATCCTGACACTGCGTGGCCTCGGCGTCGCGCGTTGCCATCTCGAGGAGTACAGGTGTACTCCAGAGGCCGGAGACGAACCCGTTCAGCGGAATGAGGTCGCCTCCCCGGACGGGGAGCGGGTCGTCTTCATCCGTGATCACAACCTCTGGGTACGAGAGCGTCGCTCGGGTGAGGAGACTCAGCTCACTACGGACGGGGAGGAGCTGTTCGGGTACGGAACCAATAACGCAGGGTGGGTTCGTCGCGACCGGCCCGTGGTGAAGTGGGCCCCCGACTCCCGGAAGATCGCCACGTTCCGGCACGATGCCCGTGGCGTTGGGACGATGACGCTGGCGTCGACGAAGGTTGGCCACCCGGAGGTGGACACGTGGCCGTACCCGCTCCCGGAAGACACGGTCATCTTCCGGGTTCACCGCATCGTACTCGATCTCGACCGGTCGGACGGGGACTACATGGTTCGACTGGACATGGCCCCGGACCAGCACCGTTCCACCTGCTCCGACCACATCGAGTGCGGCGGGGAACTGGGCGACCTGGAGTGGAGTGCTGACTCGGATCACTTCGTCTTCGTGTCGAGTTCTCGGGATCACAAGGTCGCCCAGGTCCGGATGGCGGATGCGGCGAGTGGTGAGGTTCGCGACATCTTCACCGAGGTCGAGGAGACGTTCTACGAGTCGCAGAGTGGCTGGCGGTACCTCTCGGATTCCGAGGAGATCCTGTGGTTCTCTCAGCGGGACAACTGGGGGAATCTCTTCCTTTACGACGCGAATACCGGTCGCTTGAAGCGAAAGGTCACCGACGGCGAGTGGAACGTGCTGGACATCCGGTCGGTCGATGAGGATGAGCGCACGGTGACCTTCATCGGGAATGAGCGTGAGCCTGGCGACCCCTACTTCCAGTACCTGTACCGGGTAGGCCTCGACGGTGGAAATGTCGATCTGCTCACGCCGGACAGCGCCGACCACTCCGTCTCGATCGCGCCGGATGGCTCCTACTTCGTGGATTCGTACTCCACGCCGGTCGTTCCACCGGTCCACGTCCTTCGGGATCACGACGGGCGTCGTGTCATGACGCTGGAGACGGCCGACATTTCGCGTCTCGAGGCGTCGGGTTGGGAGCCGCCCATGCCATTCACCGTAAAGGCCCGCGACGGAGAGACGGATCTGCACGGACTTCTCTTTCGCCCTCTGGACTTCGATCCCGAGGCGTCCTACCCGGTGGTGAACTACCTCTACCCGGGCCCCCAGAGCGGTTCAGTCGGTTCTCGGAGTTTCCGAGCCTCGCACCGGGACCTGCAGTCCATCGCGGAGCTCGGTTTCGTGGTCATCGAGCTCGATGCCATGGGCACACCGATGCGTTCAAAGGCGTTCCACGAGGCATACTACGGCAACATGGGCGACAATGGCCTGCCCGATCAGATGGGCGGGATCGAGCAGCTGGCTGAGCGTCACCCGTGGATCGATGCCACGAGGGTGGGCATCTATGGGCACTCGGGGGGCGGATTCGCCGCAGCGGATGCCATCATGCGGTACCCGGACTTCTATTCCGTCGCGGTGTCTCAGGCGGGAAACCATGACAACCGCAACTACGAAGACGATTGGGGAGAGAAGTGGCAGGGGCTGCTCGAAGTCTATCCCGACGGGACGACGAATTACGACAACCAGGCCAACCAGCTTCTGGCGGCAAATCTCGAGGGTAAGCTGCTGATCGCCCACGGAACGCTCGACACCAACGTGCCGCCGTCCAACACGATGCTCGTCGTGGATGCGCTCATCGCTGCGAACAAGGATTTCGATCTGCTCATGCTGCCGAATCGCGGCCATGGCTTCGGGAACGAACCGTACATGATGAGGCGGCGCTGGGATTATTTCGTTCGGCACCTGCTTGGCGCAGAGCCGCCGTCAGGATACGAAATCGGAAAGATCGAGCGGCCCATAGGCTGAACCACGCGCGGTCATGGAGCCGATAGATCGGCGTCGTGGCGGTCGATCACCCTACAGAAACGGAGATCGGGGTCGGACGCGAAGCGACCGACCCCGATTCACCTTCACCGCGCTCGATCGTCGGCCTGTGGTCGAGTCTGGATCCCGGGGTCAGGCGTCCTCGGACACCGTCACCTTCACCATGACCACCGGCTCCGTCGGCTGATCTCCGAACCCGGTCTCGATCTTTCCGATGGCTTCGACGACATCCATGCCGTCGGTCACATGTCCAAAGATCGCGTGCTTGCCGTCCAGCCAGGGCGTCGCAGCCAGCGTGATGAAGAACTGTGAGCCGCCGGTGTTGGGGCCCGCGTTCGCCATCGAGAAGATTCCCTTGCCGGTGTGGGCAAGGCCAGCCGCGAATTCGTCCGGGATCGTGTAGCCCGGGCCGCCTCGGCCGGTACCGTCAGGGCAGCCGCCCTGGATCATGAAACCGTCGATGACTCGATGGAAAATGAGGTCGTCGTAGTACCCCTTTTTCGCGAGATCAATGAAGTTGCCTGCCGTCTTGGGAGCCTGGTCCGTGTACATCTCGGCGGTGATCGTACCGTGGTTCGTTTCGATCGTGACCGTCGGGTTGGCCATCGTTTCTCCGTCTGGGTGGGTCGCTCGGGCGGCCAAGGCTAGCCAAGCGGTGCGGTGATTGCCAGCCCGTCGGGGCACCCCCAGAATGGGCGCATGAGAATGAAAACGCGCTTCCTCCCCGCTATACTCCTCGCCACGGTCTCGTGTACGCCGGCCCTGCAGCTGACCCCGAGCGACGCTGACGTGGTGCTATCCCGCCAGACGCTCGACGCACCCGACCCGGGCCAGCCCGGTCCCTACGACATCCTGACCCTCTACTACGGTTCGGGTACGGACAAGAATCGGCCCGAGTACCGCGATTCCGTGGCCATCACGACGCCAACGGTCGATGTATCAAAGATGGTGGACCTGGGCAGCTCGGCGGACGAGCGCAACGAGTACTGGGGATTCACGCCCGAAGAGATGCCACTGAACGCGAGGGTCTGGTACCCGGACGGGGACGGGCCCTTCCCCCTCGTTCTCGTGGTCCATGGCAATCACAACATGAGGGACTTCTCCGACCCTGGGTACGACTACCTCGGCGAGTTGATGGCCAGTCGCGGGTACATTCTCGCGAGCGTGGACGAGAATTTCATCAATGGCGGCATCCGTGGGGAAAACGATGCTCGCGGCTGGTTTCTCCTGCGCCACGCCAAGCTCTTCGAAGCGTTCAATGAGGAGTCGGGCAATCCGTTCGAAGGCAGGGTCGACATGGACAACGTCGTCCTGATCGGACACTCTCGGGGAGGAGAGGCGGTCGCCAACGCCGCCGCGTTCAACCGCCTCTCTCACTACCCGGACGATGCATCGCTGACCTTTGATTTCAACCTGGGGATCAAGGGCCTCATCTCCATCGCGCCGGTCGACGGTCAGTACCTCCCGACTGGCCGGAAAGTCGTGGTCGATGATGTCAGCTATCTCACCTTTCACGGCTCTCACGACGGTGACGTCACGAGTTTCCACGGTCTTCGCATCTACGATCGGCTGCGCTTCACGGATCCGGATGTCTTCAATTTCAAGTCTGCCGTGTACGTGTACCGTGCCAATCACGGTCAGTGGAATTCCGTCTGGGGTTCGTTCGACGGTGGTCCGCGCTCCGCGCGCTCGCTGGACCTCCGTGGCCTGATTCCGGAGGAGGATCAGCGGCGCTTCGGCGAAGTGTACGTTTCCGCATTTCTCGATATCGTCACGAAGGGAGACAAGCGGTACCTGCCGATCTTCCGAGACCATCGCGTCATTGGGGAATGGCTGCCCGAGACGATGTACATCACGCGCTTCGAGACGAGTGACTTCCGAGCGCTCGCCTCCTTCGAGGAGGACATCGACGTGACTTCGGGTACGGAGCGGGGAGTCGTACTGCGAGGAGACTCACTCTCCACCTGGAAGGAAGAGACCCTGCAGCTTCGGTCGAGCAATCGAGCGAACACCTCGGCGTCTCAGGAGAATCAGGCCGTGACCGTGGCGTGGAACAACCGGATCGCAGGAGCGGATACGACGCGCCACGGCCCTCCTGCGCGTTTCACGCTCGAGCTGCCTACCTACCTCGCCGCCAACTGGAGCCTTTCGGAATCCACGACACTGGACTTCATGCTGGGCCCGACACCGCGTGTTCCGAGCGCGAGGAAAGCCCCGACCGCCGAGGGCGCGGACACTGAGCCATCAGGAGGCGAAGAGCCCTCCCGACGGCCGGGTCGTCGTGATGAGGAACCGGAGCACCCCCCGGTCGATCTGAGTGTGCAGATCTCCGATGCGGCGGGCCGATCAGCTCGGGTCACTCTGAGTGACTACGGGGCGATTCGACGTCCACTCGAGACGTATGTCCTTCGCAGGGGCGACATCGAGGCACGGCGCTTCGAGACCCACTGGGAGCTCATCCTGCAGACGTACTCGATCCCGCTCGGCGACTTCGTGGCGGTCAACTCCGCCATCGATCTGCGACGGCTGACGTCCATCGCGTTCGTGTTCGACCAGGTTCACGGCGGGGAAGTATCGATCGATCAGATCGGGTTCAGCGAGCTGGATCCGGCCTTTCTCGGAGCCCGAGCCGACGGCCCGACAGGAAACTGAATCGGGCGCGGGGATCGCGGTCGGTCGGTCAGCGCCACCTCACCCCGAATCGGTGCGTACCCGTGCCGAGGGAATCACCGAGGGGACGAAAAGCCCATTCGAGGCTCAGATTGTCGGCCCAGAACGCGAATCCTGCAGTCACGGGGGACACGCTGCTGCCGTCGGGGACGTCCTGCATGCCCAGCCGTGCCACGAAGGTCCGGCCCTGAATCGGGTAATACCCGATCTCGACGCCCGCTCCGAAGGTGAATTGATCCTCGGCATCGATGCCTGCGTTGGCGGCAAACCCCACATCGAGAATTCCGACCTGTTCACCGTACGCACCTGCACCCAGCACGACCCGGGATGGACCCGTGCCAAAGTCACCGAACGGTTTGGAGCCCATGTCATGAGCCGTGAGCGCCACTCCGACCGGACCGACATCCGTCGACAGCCCGGCGTCGAAGAGCATGGCGTTGTCCTGGGATGCACCGAAGCGAGCATCGACGAGATCCATGGCTACGCCCAGGGAAATACCTCCGAACAGCTCACGCCCGAAGGCGATGGTGGCGGTCCGTTCGGATACGGGATCCCCACCCGACACGAAGTGATGATCCTGGCCAATGGGTGCCTGCGGGACTCCTCCACCCGCACCGCCGTCGCTCGGGACACCGAATTGGAGCACGCGAATGCCAATACCCCATGCGCCCCCGAACCCCTCAAAGCTCCCGGAGAACGCCGCCGCGGATGCGGCAGACGCCCCGTCCGTCCCCCAGCTCTGGAGGTCCGCCCCGAACCCGCTGGCGTCCGTGACCCGAGCCGGATGATAGAAGATCACGTCCGAGTGTCCTGCAGTCAGGACGTACGAGTCGCCGAGCGCCATGGCCCGAGTCGATGACGGAAACGTGGTCGTCCGGGGCAGAAAGCTCCGGGACTGCGCCATCAGGGTTGCGGGCAGGAGCAGGGCGGCGAGCGCAACGTGCGAGGGGGAGAAGCGCATGACGAATCCGTTCAAGTCTTGGCTGGCCGTCCCAACCTCGGGGCCGGTTCCGGGTGCGTCAACGCGGTATCGGCTGACTGCGTACCCGACGCTCGAAGTCCTCGATGAGCCGGAAGGCGATCGATCTCGGATGGGGTCTGAGCGGAAGATCGTCGACGTCGAACCACCGGGCATCCACGAGCTCGTCGGTGTCGATGCGAAGGTCTCCCGCACGCCACTCGGCGATGAACCCGACCATGAGCGAATGAGGAAACGGGTGTGATTGGCTCCCGAAATACCGGAGGTTGTGAACGAGCACACCCGCTTCCTCCTCGATCTCTCGATGAACGCATGCCTCGAGGGTTTCGCCTGGTTCGACAAAACCCGCGAGGGTGGAATACACGCCCTCGGGGAATCGCGGCGATCGCCCGAGAAGGGCCTCTCGGCCGCGCTCGACGAGCACGATCACGGCGGGTGCGATTCGCGGGTAGTGGGCCTGCTCACACGCCGTGCAGAGAAGTGCGCCTGAGCCCTCGTCCAGAGAGGTCGGTGCCGCACACCTGCCGCAGAACCTGTGGGTCAGGATCCAGTCTGCCGTCTGGCGGGCGGTCCCGACGATGCGAAAGGCCTCCGGGTCCAGGGTACGCCATGCGGTGCGGAGCGACACGGTGTGCAAGCCATTTCGATCCAGCGTGTCGAGATCACGGTCGTCCAGGATGTGGACGGCGATCGGCTCACCGTCCGCTCCGCGGAGTGGCACATCGATCATCGATTCCTCGAGGCGGTCCGGGCCGAGTGCGTGCTCGATGCGCGTCCCCTGAGCGACAGCGGCGGCTGTCGCGGTCTCGAGGACGACGCGACGGCCCACGAATACGATCCGATTCACTGGGGCTGCCTGCGGTCGAGAATCGCCGAACCGTGGCACCGCGCGCACGTCACCCACATGCGGTCGCGGACGTACGAGACGTCTGATCTCGGTGGTACGGGACGCCGGTCGAGCTGAATCGCGCATCGCGGGCAGACGAGGGGCTCTCCCTCCCGAAAGGACCGGGACAGGGCGCGTGTCTCTGAGTCGGTGAAGTGGTCATGGTTCATCGGAGTTCCGTGCCTCAGCAGCGCGGTCGGTCTACGTGTCTTATCGGCAGTTCAAACATACTTGCTCCGGGGTGCTCGATCGGCCCCGTCATGGATATCATGCTCTCTGTTTTCCTCCAGCTCGCTGTGGTGACCGGCGCAGCGGTCTCGGCCCCCGGAGTTACGACCGTAGCCGGACCAGAGTCTGGTCTCGTCGATCTTGGTGAGCGTCTGGTGGAGGTCGCCCGTTACCGGGGAACCCTTGCCGAGCTGGAAATCGAGACCCCCGTCGTGGCATCGGCAGAGATCGAGATCGACGGTCGTCTGGATGACCTCGGCTGGGATGATGCGGCGCTCCTGGACGGGTTTACCCAGTTCAATCCTATCGAGGGGTCGGAGGCGACTCAGCGGACCGAAGTGCTCGTGCTCGTGGACGACGACGCGATCTTTTTCGCGGTGAAGGCGTTCGACAATGAGCCGTCGGGAATACGTGCGACGCTCTCCGAGCGCGATGGCTTCACCTTCACCGACGATTACATCCGCTTCGTCCTCGACACCTTCGACGATCAGCGTCGTGCGTACGTGTTCACGGTGAATCCGTTCGGCGTTCAGCACGACGGGCTCTGGAACGAGACGGGTGGCAGCACGGGACGCCGAGGGCGTGGCATGTTCTCGCCCATTGATGACAATCCCGACTTCCTCTGGGAGTCCGACGCCGAGATGACCGACTGGGGGTATCAGGCCGAGGTCCGGATTCCCTTCAAGAGCCTTCGTTTCCCGGATCTCGAGGAGCAGTCCTGGGGGCTTCAGGTAGAACGGAAGATCCAGCGGAACGGCTATGAGAGCTCGTGGGCCCCCATCTCGGCGGCCGTGGCGAACCGTCTGACCCA
>JAYOKZ010000018.1:0-30746 GCA_038120095.1 Gemmatimonadales bacterium | reverse complement strand
TAAGCTCAACGGGCTGCGCGGACTCGACATGGGCCTGTTCATGGAGGTGAATCCGGTCGTGACGGGGTCACGAAACGGAGCACTCGACGAGAACGACGCCTTCGTGCATGCGGATCCCGTGGGTGAATTCGGTTTCAACGCCACCTATGGCATCACGTCGAATCTGACCCTGGACGGCACGTTCAACCCGGATTTCAGTCAGGTCGAGGCCGATGCGGGTCAGGTACAGGTCAACGAGCGGTTCGCACTGTTCTTCCCCGAGGCGCGGCCCTTCTTCCTCGAGGGTACCGAGATCTTCGGGATGCCCAAGCAGCTCGTGTATACGCGAACGATTCAGAACCCGATCACCGGCGGTAAGCTGACGGGGAAGATCGGAGGGCTGAACGTCGGCTACCTCGGGGCGATCGACGAGACGCTGGCGGCCGATGCCGACCACGTATACGTGAATCTTCTGCGGGCCCGAGCCGACGTCGGTGCGTCTTCGACCATTGGGGCCGTCTACACGGATCGTACGACCGGTGCCTCCGACTTCAACCGCGTTGCGGGGATGGACGCTCGAGTCCAGCTGGGCGGTCGGTACACGCTCACCCTGATGGGCGCCCGCAGTTTCACGAGCGAGCCGGCCTTTTCCGACCGCATCGACGGGACGATGGGGTCCGTACGTTTCGAGCGCGCGGGTCGGACCTTCCAGTTCAATGCGGAATTCGAGGACACCCAGGAAGGGTTCACACCCGGAAGCGGCTTCTTTCAGCGCCTTGGAACCGCTCAGGTGAATTCGCGGGCCTCGTACACATGGTTCGGTCCTCGGGGTGCTCTCCTGGAGTCCGTGGGGCCGTCGCTGGAAGCCAAGGCATTCTGGGATCATGACCGGTTCTGGGCCGGTCAGGCGTTCGAGGAGGGTGAGGTCCAGTTCAACACCCGCTTCGGTTTCAAGAACAACATCACGATCTGGGCGAACCAGAAATTGAGCCGGTTCTCGTTTCAGCCGGACCAGTACGAGGGACTCTTCGTGGAGAGCGCTGCTGGATCCGTCCAGCCGTTCCAGCCTGACCAGGATCTTTTCGATCTCCTCCCCAGCACGACAGTAGGGGTGTGGGTGAACAAGTGGGAAAAGATTCGTGGAAACGTTCGAGTCACCCGGAGCCAGACGCCGATCTTCGACCGGCTGTACGGCGTGGCCGTGGAGCCGGCGAATTCGCTCTCGGGCGAGGTCCGTTTGAACCTGTACCCTACGAGCTCACTGGCCGCTGAGGTCGGGGCCAACTGGAGCCGCCTCACCCGCCGCAGTGATGGCGTCGAGCACTCGAGCGCGATCATCCCACGTGCGCGGGTGCGTTATCAGTTTTCGAGGGCGTTGTTCTTGCGGGGCATTTTCGAGTACGGGAGCCAGGAAGCGCTTGCCTTGCAGGACGGTGCGACCGGACTTCCTCTGGTCAGTTGCGGGGCCTCGACCTGCTTCGCGAGGTCCGGTGGCGTAAACAATGACTTCCGTATCGAAGGCCTCCTCGGATACGAGCCTTCACCCGGTACGGTTTTCTTCTTCGGCTACACGCGTCAGATGGTCGATGCGCGGGCCTTCGGCTTCGAGAATGTGCGCCCCACCGCAGACGGTCTCTTCGTCAAGGTGAGCTACCGCTTCCGCATGTAGCCACCGTCGCCCGGCAGGGTTAAGGTTCTCGGCTCAACAGGGCTGCGCCGACCGGTCTCCGGGGGCTCGGGCCATGACTCCAATGGAAGGAAAGCGTGGGCAAAGACGCAATCGAAATTGAAGGGACCGTCACGGAGGTGCTCCCGAACGCGACGTTCCGGGTGCTTCTCGAGAATGACCATGAGGTGCATGCGTACCTTTCCGGCAAGATGAGGCAGAATTACATCCGCGTGCTGGAAGGCGACCGCGTGAAGGTCGAGATGTCCCCGTACGATCTCTCCAAGGGCCGGGTCACATACCGCTACAAGTAGCTCGTGCCGAAACTCACTCTGCGTGTGTTCCGTAGGGTGCACCGGACCGGCTGAATCGATTGGAGGTGCCCATGAAATCTCTGACCAAGTTGGCGCTCGCGGGGGTGTCGGGTCTCCTGCTCCTCAAGATCGCGGTGGCGCTCGTTGCCCCCGTTCTCGGTCTCGCCTTTGGGCTGGCTGCGCTCGTGGTCAAGGTGGCGGTCGTGGTGTCGGTCGCATACTTCGTCATGGAGTGGCTCAAGAAGACCGGGGGGTCGGATGGCTCGACGTTCCGGTCCGAGGGCGCAGGGGTCGAGTTCGAGTAGGGCGTCGCCGGGGCCACAGCCCCCCTGTCGAAGGGGTGAGCTTTTTCTGAGAAAATGTGCGCCGGTGCTGCTTTTCTCCGTATTGGTGTGCGGATAAGACGCGATGCCGAGAATCCCGAGTAATCATGCGGGTTTTCGCAGGTCACTCCCTTGACGCCCCGAAATAGGGTGTGTACCCTACGGCTAAGGATGACCGGCAAGCCCGGAAACACTTGATTCTATGCGGCTTTTCGAGTGCTTCACCTGGCCTGATGTTCGGAATGTTTTCGGCTTGCACCCCGGGCGGCCCCGGCCGCCAATTTTTCAACTTTTTCGTTCCAAATCAGGAGCAGCCAGATGAACAAGTCCGACCTCGTGGACGCCCTCGCCGAAGCCGCTGGAATGACGAAAGCCGATGCTGCACGTGCTGTCGACGCGATGTTCTCGCCAGATGGTGGCATCATTGCCGGTGCCCTGAAGGGTGGTAAGCGCGTTCAGATCACGGGTTTCGGGACGTTCGAGGCCAAGCACCGCAAGGCTCGCCAGGGCCGCAACCCGCGCACCGGGCAGACGATTCAGATCGCTGCGAGCAACACCCCGGGTTTCCGTGCGGGTAAGGGTCTGAAGGACGCGATCAACTAGGTAGGATCGCGAGCAGGTCGGCGTCTGAACCAGTCCTGAAGTTCGGGACTCGGGATCTCGCGCCGAACCACACGAGAGAGGCCGCGTCGCAGCTGCGACGCGGCCTCTTTTTCACGGTTGTCCTGCCTGTCCCGGGATGAGCGAGTCCGGCGGCGTGGCATGCACCCTGTTACCGGGTGGGCCTCCCCCGTCGGGGCGGTGCTTTGGTTCGGGGGCGATCGAAGTCAACTCGAGCGGCACGGCCTCGGATGCTGGTGCCGTTGAGTGATTGAATGATGGTTCTTGCGGCGGTCTCGTGAACTTCGACGAGGGAATGGCTCTCGCGGATCTCGATTCGGCCGATGGCGTCACCGCCCACACCTGCTTCACCGGTGATCGCGCCCACCACGTCTCCCTTGGTCAGACCATCCCGCTCACCGACTCCGACGAAGAGCTTGGACCAGGCCGGTGTTGCGGCAGCCCGAGCGGCCGCGCTCGAATGATCGTTGTCAGGGCGGGTGACACCCGACTTCCGACGCAGGAGTGCGACGGCTGCGGCCGCAACGTCCGCAGGGTCGTGGTCTCGGAAGATCGGCTCCAGTACGGTCAGATAGGCTGCCGTGTCCTCGTCCTCCAGAGCCGCTTCCAGCATCAGTCGGATCTCGGCTGTCGCGTCGCGCGGGCGGTTTGGGGGCGGGAAGGGCACGGTATCGTATCCAGTTCGTTTGCCGAGCGCCCGAATGTGCGCCGCTTCGCGAGGGAGGACGATCACGACTCCGCCGCTCGAGATGGAGTGGCGTCGGTCCAGAGTGTCCGGATCGGCGGGCGCGTCACAGCTGACGACGACCACGCCTTCCGTACCCTGGACTGCGGCGCGAGCCTCCAATGCGTCGACGCCGAGCCAGACCGGCACTGAAGGGTCCCCTGGGGCCCCCGCGACGAACCCGTGCAGGGTCAGGTAGTCACCCACGTCGGCCGCCCGGTCCTCCGAGCGGCAGAAGACCAGGACGTGGCGCGCACCGTCCGCGATGAGTTCATTCACGATCGAGAGGGTGGCAGCCTCGGTCGGTTCGGGAGCAATGCGGAAGCGAACCTGGCCCCTCTTGGTGATGTCTGCTTCCGGGGTCGGGAGCGTGACCGTTCGTTTGAAGTGTCGGTCGATGAACTCCTGAACGCCGGCAGTGAGGGGCAGGCTCGTGAGGATCCGCTGTGTCCCTGACGGCAGATGCTCGATGATGCGCTCGATCGTCTCGAAGTGGACAAGGCTTTCGATCAGGTGAGCCTGGTCCACTACGAGGATCTCGACAGACGAGATGTCGATCGCGCCGTTGCCCACCGCCGTCAGGAGGTGATCAGGGGTCGAAAAGAGCAAATCGGCCCGCTCGGGAAGAACCCAGTCAGAGCCCAGGGCCGCCACCGCATGGCCTGTCCCCGTCGCCATCCGCGCGGCCGATTCGGCAAGCCTGTCCGCCACCTCCGTGGTCGAGCAGAGCACGACGACGCGAAGTACGCCCTGGTCCGGTTCGACGCGGCCCATCACACCTGCCATCCACGCCACGAAGACGCCACTGCCGGGCCCGGCAGTCAGGACGATGTTGTTGCCTTTCGCGACGACCGGGATGGCTGCTTCCTGGAGTGGGGTCGGGGCCTCTATCCCCTCCGCGGCGAGTGCCTCGGTGAGTTCCGGAGAGACGCCGAGGTCCTCGAAAGATTTCACGTTGATGGCTCGGTCAGGACCGCTCGCCGGAACCCGGGCCACCTGCGTCGCCGGGTTCGTAGGGCAGATGGTTGAGGAGACGCTGCACTTCGTAATCGAGCCTCGAGGTCCGAAGCTGGTCGGTACTCGCCACCACATCGGTGTAGGGTCCGTGGCGGTGCGCGGAGATGGTGACGGACCCCTCGCTACCGGTCCACGTTGCGCTGTGAGACGAGTCCTTGGATCGAGTCAGTCCCAGCATGCCGGGAAGAAACGCCTCAGCCTGCTCGAGTACTTCTCCGGGAGAACTCGCGGTCTTTCGTCTGTAACCGGCCATGATCCGTTGATTCCCCTTCGTTTCGCAGATCGTCAGATGCCGAGTAAGGTGCCGAGCACGGTGCAGTTGTGGAAGCCCTGGACGCGTCGTTCACCGCAGATGATCGTTGGCGTCGCGGTGATCCCCACGCCGGCAGCTTCACGTGTCGACGCCGCGACCTGTGCGTCGTAGCGATCGACGTCGAGCACGGCTTTGGTCTCGGTGCGGTCGAGTCCATGCCTGATCGCGATGTCCACCAGAACGTCGACGCGCCCGATGTCCTTCGCTTCCAGAGCATATGCGCGCGCGATTGCGACGCGAACCAGACTTCCTGTCTCCACGGCATGCCCCTTGGCATGCTCGACGAGCTCGTGTGCCTTGCGCGACCACGGAACGAGCTTCGGGGGTGACAGGTCGAGGCCCGACTCGGCCGCTGTCGGGCGGGCCGCCGCCCATGCAGGCGCAATGTCCGCGTGATCGATTCCGATCAGAGGGGTCGGTGGTGGCCGGAGCTCGCATGGGCGCCATCGGAACTCCGATTCCCTCACCCACTCCGGTCCTTCATCCCCGCCAGCGTGGATGTCCAGCAGCAGGAGCACAGAGGCCGGGTCGATGAAGTCGAACCAGATGTCGATCGGGTTTCTCACCATGGTAGCTGCCACCATATTCCGTCCCCGCCCGGTCCAAAAGCGAGGTTTCCATGCAGTTCAGTGCGAATGTCGAGAAGCTCAAGCCGTCCGCAACGATCGCGGTCAGCACTCTGGCCAAGAAGCTCGCTGCAGAAGGCCGGGACATCATCAATCTCAGTGCGGGGGAGCCCGATTTCGATACCCCGGCCTTCATTTCCGAGGCGGCGATCGCGGGCATTCAAGGGGGGAGGACGCGCTACACCCCGCCCGCCGGAATCCCCGAACTGCGTTCTGCCATCGCGGATCGCCTGAGCGAGCGTGCCGGCCGGGTGATGGATTCGGAGGGAGTTGTCGTCACGGCCGGGGCGAAGCAGGCGCTGTTCAACGCGATCTTCACTCTCTTCGGCCCGGGCGACGAGGTGATGATCGCCGCCCCGTACTGGACGACGTATCCGGACCTGGTCACGATTGCTCGGGCGGAGCCCGTCGAGGTCTTCGGTGAGGAGGTCAACGACTTCAAGATCACGCCCGAGGATCTCGAACGGTGTGTGACGGATTCGTCGCGCGGTCTGATCATCAACACGCCATGTAACCCGACGGGTGCCGTCTACTCCTCGTCCGAGCTCGCCGCGCTGGCAACGTGGTGCAGGGATCGGGAGATATGGCTCCTGAGTGACGAGATTTACCGCAACATCCATCATGCCGGTGACGGGGCGGCTCCGGGCATCCTCAGCGTGCCAGCGGAGAGCCTCGGACCCTTCGTGTTGATCGACGGCGCGTCGAAGAGCTTTGCGATGACCGGATGGCGCATCGGCTTCACATACGCCGATGCGGACGTGACCCGTAAATTTTCCGCCCTTCAGAGTCAGATCACGTCCAATTCCGCGACGCCGTCTCAGGTTGCCGCCCTGGCTGCCTTTTCCGACACGGAGCAGGCGGATGCGTCGTTGAGAGAGATGGGAGCTGCCTTCTCTCGCCGCCGTGACCTCGTGTGCCGCCTCATGGGCGAGCTTCTTCCCGGGGTGCCGTTCGTGGAGCCTGCGGGAGCCTTCTACCTCTTCTTCCGTGTCGATGGCTTCTTCGATGAGGGGGTTTCTTCGGCGACGGAGTGGTGCAGTCGGCTTCTTCAGGACTTTGGCGTGGCGCTGGTTCCTGGTGCAGCCTTCGGCGATGACCGGTGGGTGCGCATGAGTTTCGCGACGTCGGATGCCGTGATCGAAGAGGCACTCGGGCGCATTGCCTCAGCGGTCGGGGCGGCATCGGCGGGGTAGTTCAGCTCCACGCCACGAGCACGCGTTCGGCCGCACGGATGCACGCCTGGACATAACGGCCCCCGAAGAGATTCACGTGGACCAGCAGGTAGTACAGCTGGTAGAGGTCTCTCCGGTACTCGCGGTAGGCGTCAGTCATCGGCCGAACTTCGTGGTAGGCGTCGTAGAAGTGCGCACCGAATGGCCCGAAGAGTTCGGTCATCGCGAGGTCCACCTCCGCGTCACCCAGGTAGACCGCCGGGTCGATCAGGACGGGTCGTCCGGCGTTGTCCGCATAGGCGTTCCCGGACCACAGGTCCCCGTGGACAAGTGTCGGGATCGTCACCCCGGCGAGCGCGTCTGGAACCACGTTCAGCACGTTGTCCATCAGAACTGCGCCGTCAGACCGAGAGGAGAAGTGGCCGTCCAGACGCGCTCGGGCCAGCTGGGGCTCCAGTCGGGCATGAGACCAGAAATCGGACCACCGCCCTGTCGGAGGATTGGGCTGAGGTAGCGTCCCGATCCAATTGTCACGACGCCATCCGAACGTCGATCGGATTGTCGGCGCCGAATGGATGGCTGCGAGTCCCCGGCCCAATGCTTCGTGGGTTCGGGCCGTTTCTCGACCTGATGCGATGAATTCGAGCAGGAGCCATTGGCCGTCTGCTGACAGGTGCGCGACCGAGGGCACACGAACGCCGCTGTCAGACCCGAGCATTCCAACGATTCTGCGGCCGTCGGTCGCTGCCGTGGCGAGTGCGATCAGGCCATCCGCTTCGGCCTCGTACATGCCCGCGGGCGGGTCAGTTCTCCATTTGAGAAAAAACACGCGTCCGGACGCGGTCTCCATACGACATCCGTGGTTGATACAACCTCCGGAGACCGATGAGACAGCCAGCAGCTCCCCTGCGCCGAGCTCCGTCAGTGCTGTAGAGGCGTCTCGCCGCACTGCGTCCGAGGGCGTCACGAAACGTCGCTCATACGGGTTCGAGGCCCACGAAGAACTCGACGCTCACGCTGCGGCGAGCCAGAACGATCAGGCGGCTGAGAGGCGATTCAGCAGGTTCTGGCAGGAGCGGTGCACCATCTCGTAGACGGTTTCGAAACCACTCGCTCCGCCGTAATACGGATCGGGCACCTCGTCCCCCTCTCCGGACTTGTCGTACTCCCGGAGCAGGTGGACTTCGGCATGGGGTGCGGTGGCGTCGGCCAGACGCTCGATGTTGCGGAGATTTTCATGATCCATCGCGATGACGTAGTCGAAGCGTTGGAGATCGTCGCTCGTGATCTGGCGTGCACGGCTGTCGAGGTGGACACCGTGCTGGCTGGCGACCATTGCGGCTCGAGCATCGGGCCGTTCTCCCACATGCCACGCTCCGGTGCCAGCGGAGTCGACCTCGAAGCGGTCGGTCAGGCCGGCCTCGTGAACGAGGTGAAGGAAAATTCCTTCGGCCAGTGGGGAGCGGCAGATGTTGCCCAGGCACACAAAGAGAACCGCGGTACGATCGGACTCAGAAGTCGTGGTTTCCACGGACATGCCACGGTGGGAAGGGAGTCGCGGGACGTGGCGTGCGCCAACGTCCTCCCGGCAAGCAAAGTGCCGAGCGGCATGCGGGAATTCAAGAACACGAGAGAGCCGGGTTCGCCTTCTCGGTTCGTGCACTTGAATCGGTCCGTTACCTTACGCTCGTAATGGTTCCGACCTCGGGTGAAACGAAATCACGGTCGGAGCGCCCGCAGGTGAGGACTGGATTTGTCTGACGAAAAGAAGTTTTCCGATCTTGGGCTGTCGCCCGAGCGGCTGGCTGCCATCGAGGCGCTGGGCTGGAGCACCCCGACACCGATTCAGCGACAAGCCATCCCTGCCGGTATGACGGGTACCGACGTGGTCGGGATCGCGCAGACCGGCACCGGGAAGACCGGAGCATTCATGATCCCGGCCCTGGAGCGGGTGAACGTGGGTGAAGGTCTTCAGGTACTGGTTCTCTGTCCGACCAGGGAGCTTGCACAACAGGTATCCGATGACACCGTCGCACTCTCCAAGGGCACGAGCATCCGGTCCGAAGCCATTTTCGGGGGTGTCAGCTACAACCCTCAGATCAAGGCGCTCGAGCAGGGATTCGAGGTGATCGTTGCGACCCCGGGTCGCTTCATCGACCACATGAATTCGCGGCGGGTGGATCTAAGCAAGGTGTCGTACCTCGTTCTCGACGAAGCGGATCGCATGCTCGACATGGGCTTTCGACCTCAGATCGAGGAAGTCTTCAGGGGAATGCCCCGAAAGCGGCAGACCATGTTGTTCAGTGCCACCATGCCGAACGGGGTGCACGACCTGGCACTTCGTATGACCAACGAGGCGCTCTGGATCGAAGCTACACCGCCGGGAACCACGGCCGACGGAATCGACGAGCGTTTCTATTCGGTCAAACCCGACAAGCGCAACGACCTCCTCATGAGCTTGATCAATGAGCCGGGCTGGGAGCAGGTCCTCATCTTCACGAGGACGAAGGCCGGTGCCGACGTGCTCGAGGGTCTGCTGAAGCGAGAAGGCATCAAGGTGGATGCCATGCACTCGAACAAGCAGATGAAGTACCGCACCCGCGCGCTCGAGCGTTTCGCCAGCGGTGACATTCGCGTTCTGGTTGCTACCGACGTCGCGCAGCGCGGACTGGACGTGGATGGGATCTCTCACGTCGTGAACTACGACGTCCCACTGGATCCGGAGGATTACGTCCATCGCATCGGGCGCACCGGGCGAGCCGGTGCTACGGGCACGGCCATCACCTTCGTGACGGCCGGGGACCTCGGTGCGATCAAGAGTCTCGAGCACCGACTCGGGCGGACAGTCGAGAAAATCCATCTGCCCGAGTTCGATTACGCGGGAGCGCCACCTCAGGAAGGGCGCTCGATCGGTGGTCGCGCCAGGAAGTCGTCGCGGGGTGGTGGGGGGATGGGATCGAAGTCCGCTGCGGATCTGACGCCCGAGGAGTTGGCCAAACTTTTGAGTCCTGGTTCCTGACGGAGGTCACGGGTGAGTCGAGTCTACCTGCGGTACGGCAACAACTATCAGAGCGTGTCGTTCGAGTTTGCGGCCAAGGCCCTCAACGAGGTGGGCTTTCGCCGTGACCGGGAGTCGGCGTTTCCCGTGGAGAGTCTCGAAGCGGAGTATGAGCGGATCGAGACGCTTGAGATTACGGCCGAGGCAGAAGGGAACGTTCAATCCGAAACCGAGCAGCTGCTGCTGGATCGGCTCAGGGAACAGGCCGAAGCTGCGGTGGAATCACTGCCGGTGGGGGGGATCGCGATCGTCGCCAATGAGCGGGGAGGGCGCGATCAGCCCAAACCCCGACAAACGATCGGCAACGTGGTGGTGGAGGGAGAGAACCGCCTTCATTTCACGTACCATGTCGAACCTCCCCTTCGTCTCGACCTTTATCGATCGAAGGATTGAGGGTCGAGGGCGTCCGGCCCGCCGCCGCGACACTCCCGAACGCCGTGCGGCCCGAGATGACTGCTGACGGGACGAGCTGAAGTCCCGATGTAACGGCTGCCCCGGACGGACTCACGGGAGTTCAGCGAAGGCCGACCGGTTTGCCGTCGAGCTCCCATGCCGGATCCAGTGCGATACCGAGGTGAGTGAGGGCCGTAGCCGCGACATCCACGATGAACGTGGCCTCGGCCGGGGTTCCGATCGAAGCCGACGGGCCGCTCACGAGGAGAAACGTCGTCATCTCCATCGGTGAGTCTCCTCCGTGACCACCATCCTCCCGACGGCCGTGGTCGGTGCTGACGACGACGAGCCAGTTCTCCGTCGCGAAGCCAGGACGCGCTCGAATCGCGTCGATCAGGCGGCCCACATGCTGATCCGACATCCTGATTGCCTCTCGGTACTCCTGCCCGATCGAACCATGTTGATGGCTGGTCTCATCGGGATTTCCGAGGTAGACGAAGAGTGCGTCGACATCCCCCTCACTCAGGTGTGCGACGGCAGCGGACGTCACCGCGACGTCGCCCTCCGCCCATCCGATCTCGTAGCCGTCGAGGGGTACACGGACGTCGACTGCGTCGGAGATCGCGGGGCCGCCCCCGTCGAGCTCCATGAGCGGAAGCCAGTCGACTGCGGCGAAGGTGCCCAGTTCGGGCCGGACTGCTTCGATACGCGTGAGGAAATCCGGGAACCGAGCGTAGTCGCGACCCCCGAATTCGTTGTCGTAGACGCCGTGTTTCTCCGGCCACACACCGGTCAGCATCGAGGACCAGCTGGGCCCGGACACCGACGGTGTCGTCGTGCGCGTGCGTGCAGTGAAGGAGCCTCCGAGCGTCAGCGCATCGAGATTCGGTGTCGAGACCTCGGCAAGCACGTCGGGGCGAACTCCGTCGATCCCGATGACGAGCACCTTGGGCGTGCGCTCCTCGAGCGGTATCACCGGGGGTTCGTCTTCGCGGCCGCGCTCACATCCGGTCACCGACGCAATGAGCAGCGAGACACCGATCGGTTGCCAAATCCGGCGACTTCTGCTCCTGTTCCAGTTCCTCTTCATCGGGTGATTCCTCGGAGGTTCACGAATGTCGGTCAAACATGTCGACACGTTCCAGGCGGAAGAAGTGAAGGCCGGAAAGGACACGAAGATTCAGGTGTTGATCGGGCCGGATCAGGGCCCGAACTTCGCGCTCCGCCGCTTTATCATGGAGCCCGGTGGGGGCATGCCACTGCACACGAACACGGTCGAACACGAGCAGTACATTCTCCGTGGAAGCGCACGGGTGCAGATCGGCGACGACGTGCACGAGGTGAAGGCAGGAGACGTCGTGTACATCCCCGGCGGGGTTCAGCACAATTATTCAGCGGGCGTCGATGGCTTCGAGTTCCTGTGCGTGGTCCCGAATCAGCCGGACGAGATCTCACTGATCGACTGCTGAGCCGTCAGGCGAACTGCACCCCACCGCCCGCAGCCTCCGCTGCGTCCAGGGCGCCACCCGCGGAGTCAACCAGTGTCTGCGGATCTTTGACAGCGCGGTCGTAGGTTGCGAGTCCGAAGGAGATCGGCCCGGGTACGACGTCGCCGATCGCACCTTCGACTCGGTCGGCGGCCACGCGTGCTCCGGACGAATTCGTCCCGCTCAGGAGCAGGAGGTATCGCCCGTTGTCGAGGTGCGTCACGACATCGGCCGTTCGGGCCACCTCCTGAACGTGCTGACCGATTCTTCGGACCTCTTCGACGGGTGCCCCCTCACCGAGCCCTGTTGAGACCATCATCACCGTGAAGGGCAGGCCGCGCTCGCCCGCGTAGAACAGATATCCGTGGACCAGATCGAAGTGCAGCCGATTCGGCAGCCCGACCTCGGGATCCATAAGCGCGGGGTGCGTGCGAGCCTCCATGGCAGGTTCGCCTCCTCCGGCTACAGGCCCCGACAGTTCGGTCATGCGACGGTCTCCAGTTCGTTACGCCCCGGGAATCGAGCATCGTAACAGGTGCACGAAGGCACCTCGACCGTAATCCAATGCTCGTCGCTCATCAATCGGTTGGCAGTGCCAGTGCGATCAGCTCGGCTGGCTCCCCACCTCCGCCGATCGCCATCACGATGAATTGTCGCCCATCGTGCATGTACGTCATCGGGAGACCAACCTGTGCATTCGGGAGTTCGATCTCGGCGATCGTCTCCCCGGTCGCCTTGTTCAGAGCTCGAAACACGGGCGCGCCTGAGGCACCCTCACCCGTGAAGAGCAGCGTCCGTGTCACCAGCACACTGGCTCGAGAGACCTTGCCGGTTCTCGGCACCAGGTCAGGGTCGATTCCGAGGGCTTCGGCGACTCCGTCAGGCGTGTCGCCATTGGGAACGGTCCAGGCGTGATCGCCGCTGGAGAGATCGAGCGCAGTGACTCGACCCCACGGGGGCTTCACGATGGGGACACCGCGCGCGATCTGAGCCCGGGCGAACCCGAAGATGTAGTCCATATCGGACTGGTCACCTCCGGGGATGAGCTGGAGGACCGACGCGTTCGTCTGTGAGCCGACGTACAGCATGCCGGTCTCCGGGTCGAGTGCACCCCCCTCCCAGTTCGCACCACCGATCGTGCTCGGCAGGGAAAGCGTCCCTTGCGTCCCGTCCGGCGCATCGCGCAGGGACGGCGGTGTGAAGATCGGTCCCATTCGATACTGGGCCACTGCCTCGAGGGCCCGCTGCCTGATCTCCGGTGTGAAGTCGATCAGATCGTCCTCGCTGAAGCCCTGCCGTTCGAATGCCGGTGGCTTGGTCGGGAACGGCTGAGTCGGCGAGGTCCACTCCCCGGGGACGTCGGTCTGGGGCACCGGGCGTTCTTCAATGGGCCAGATCGGGTCCCCCGTCAGTCGATCGAAGACGTAGGTGAAACCCTGCTTCGTGATCTGTGCGACGATTTTGCGAGGTGCGCCGTCGACTTCGATGTCCGCGAGGATGGGGAAGGTCGGGTTGTCCCAGTCCCAGATGTCGTGGTGAATGATCTGAAAGTGCCAGACCTTCTCTCCGGTCCGGGAGTCGATGCACACGAGGCTTGTCGAAAAAAGGTTGTTGCCGTGACGATGCCCTCCGTAGTAGTCACCGGTCGCTGCCTCTGTCGGCACGTAGACGTACCCTGTCTCGGCGTCGAACGAGATCGGTGCCCAGGCGGCGGCGTTACCCGTGTACGCCCACGACTCGTACATCCACGTCTCGTTGCCCTCTTCGCCGGGCTCTGGAATCGTCTTGAACGTCCAGAGCAGCTCTCCGGTGCGCGCATCGAAGCCGCGGATGTCGCCCGGAGTGTTGGTCATCGATGGCGGGCGCAGCCCGACGTGATGGGCGGATCCGACCACGATGACATCTCCTACGACCGTCGGGGGCGAGCTGGCACCGATCGTGCCGACGAGTGGGATTCCGTCGCGTGTACGGTGCCCCTCGTTGAGGTCCACCGTCCCCGAGTCGCCGAATCCGTCGACCGGGTGTCCCGTCTCTGCATCGAGGGCGACCATGTGATACCCGGGGGTGACCACGATGACGCGCTCGTCACCGGCTCCGTCCGACCAGAACCCGACGCCCCGCCCGGGGTTCGGGCGTGGCGCTCCGGACAGCCGCTCGCCCTCGTCCATGGTCCACATCCACCGCGTTTCACCGGTTCCTGCATCGATGGCGACCACGGCACGCCGCTGACCGGCCGTGGCGTAGAGGACTCCGTTGACCATGAGCGGGGTGGTCGCCGAGCGAATCAGGGCATTCGGGCCGTAGTTCCGAGCGCTCCAACGCCATGCGATCTCGAGGTCATCGGCGTTGCTCGCATCGATCTGGTCCAGCGCCGAGTAGCGCGTGTGGCCCGGATCGCCCCCATAGACCGGCCAGTTCCCATCGACTACGCCTGTCTGAGCATCGACCGGCAGGGCCATGACCGCGGCCAGGATCACGGTGAGAAAGGCAGGACTGATGTCGCGCATGCTCGCTCGGGGGTCTCGGGGATCGAACCCGGACAACGTGGTCTGCCGCAGTCCATGCCGCCAGATTCAGGTACAGCCGCCTGATTCTGTCTCAACCCACCTGGAATTGCACATGAACTCAGATCCCATTCGGTCGGGACGAGTCGCGGCGTGGGTCTTCACGCTTCTGACGACGCTCATCGCTCTTTGGGCCCTTGGGCCGAGGCCGTCGTTCGTGGAGAGGTGGGAGGAACCGGAGCTCCCCGAGGACCTGGATCGGTGGGCGTCCGACCGCGAGGCCGGCGTGCCCGGGCTTCGTGCAGGGGACGGACGAGAGATCGTCTGGGTCGATCCTGCAACCCGGTCGCGCACGGATGTGAGCCTCGTCTACCTGCATGGCTTTTCTGCAGACCGGCACGAAGTCGAACCGGTCATTTCCGACCTCGGCAGGGAACTCGGGGCGAATGTCTTCTTCACCCGCCTCGCGGGACATGGACGTGATGGCCCAGCCATGGCGGAAGCGACCGTCGAAGCCTGGCTGGCCGACGCAGCCGAAGCCATCGCTGTCGCATCACGGATCGGGGATCGAATCGTGCTCACCGGCACGAGCACGGGTGCGACTCTGGCCCTCTGGACGGCGGCCCGGCCGGAGGTGCGCGATCGCGTGGCGGCGATGATCCTCGTATCGCCGAACCTTCAGCCCAAGGATCGGAGCTCCCGCGTCTTCCTCCAGCCGTGGGGTGAGCAGATTGCCCGGGTGGTGGCCGGCCCCGAGCGATGCTGGGAGCCCCTCAACGAAGAACAGGGTCGGCACTGGACCACATGCTACCCCATGGCGGCGGTGACCCCCATGATGGCCCTCGTCGAACGGGTTCGAACCATGGACCTGTCATCCATCGTCGCGCCGACGCTGGTGCTGTACTCCCCCGACGACGACGTGGTCGATGTGGATGAGATCCGTGCGCGCCTTGCCACCATGACGTCGGCCCCCATTCAGACGAGTGATATTCCGTCGACGACGGACCCATCGTCCCATGTGCTGGCGGGTAGCATCGTGTCGCCGGAGTCCGTCGATGAGGCCCGGAGCCTCATGGCCGACTTTCTTCGTGAGCAGCTCGGCGGGGGAGTGTCGTTCCCGGACGGTGGGGCTGATGACTGACGTCATCCCGCGTCTACTCGATGGTTCGGCGCCGGCGACCCCCGAGATGCTGCTGCAGAGGCTCGCTGATCTCGGGATCGAGGTCACCACGATCTCTCACGATCCGGTCTTCACCGTCGAGGAAGCACGGAAGCGTCGCGAGGGGTTGTCCGGCGCATTCACGAAAAATCTCTTCGTGAGAGACAAGAAGGAGCGGATGTGGCTGATCGTCGCGATCGAGTCGCAGACGGTGAATCTGCGCGCCGTTGCCGAGAAGCTGGGGCACAAGCGTTTCTCGTTCGGGAGCCCCCAGCGCTTGATGAACTATCTGGGCGTGATCCCCGGCTCCGTGTCTCCGTTCGGAGTGTTCAACGACCACGGGGGACATGTACGCGTGGCGCTCGACGAGGGTCTCAGAGACTTCGACGTCTGGAACTTCCACCCCCTCGTCAACTCGATGACGACCACCATCCTGGCCGCGGACATGCTGCGTTTTCTTCACGAGGTCGATCATCCGCCGACCTGGCTGTCACTCGGCTGAATCAGAGCGTTCGCGCCATCGCAGGGAGTCGTTCGAACCAGGGGCGCGCTCGCTCGAGCTGCCCCGCAAGTCGGAAGAGGACGTCCTCTCGAGCGAAGCGGCTGACGAAATGGACGCCGATGGGCAGTTCTTCCGCGTTCCAGTAGAGCGGAACCGACATCGCTGGGTGTCCCGTCATGTTGTAGACCGGGGTCCAGGGGATGAAGTCGAGGGCGGATTTCGCTGCCTCATCGATGAGACCGGCTGCCTTCACCAGTCGACCCGAACCGAACATGCCGACGAACTTCAGTTGTGCTCGCTCGGCCGGAGTCGGCCCAACCGTACCGAGTGGTGGCGGAGGAGTCGAAACCGTCGGCGTGAGAATGACGTCATAGCGCTCGAAAAATTCTCCGACATCTCGGGCCATGACCTCCATCCGCCGAAGCGAGGCCGCATAATCCTTTGCCGACAGGGCCTTTGCGATCAGACCGAGGGCCCAGGTAGCCGGCTCCAGTTCGTGTCTGCGGGGGCGGCGCCCCACGGCGAAAGCCGCCTCGTCGATGTCGGCTCCGAGCTCTCCCGCGACTACGGTCAGGAAGTTCCTCGCGAACGAGTCCCCGTCGATCGGAACGTGGTCCTCGATGACGTCGTGCCCGAGTGACTCGAGGAGGGTAGCCGCATCCGTGACGGCATCGATGCAATCCTGGTGGACGTCCGTATCGACGCAGGGAATCGTGGTGAATGCGATTCGAAGCTTGCCCGGCTCGCGTTGGACTTCGGAAAGCCACGGGCCCGCAGGCCCCGGAATCTCGAATGCCGCACCGGGATCCGGCCCGTGCGTTGCATCGAGCATGGCGGCGCTGTCCCGGACACTTCGAGACAGAACATGCTCCACCGATGCACCCCGCCAGAATTGGCCGCGCCGTGGGCCGGTCGGGGTGCGGCCCCGAGTGGGCTTCAGCCCGAACAGCCCGCAGCAGGAGGCCGGGATTCGGATGGATCCGCCTCCGTCGCCTCCTCCTCCCATCGGAACGATCCCGGCCGAGATCGCGGCACCCGTCCCACCACTCGACCCGCCGGGACTTCGCTCCGGATTCCACGGATTTCGGGTGGGCCCCCAGAGCTCCGGCTCGGTCACGGGCTGCAGTCCCCACTCCGGAGTGTTGGTCTTGCCGAACACGGTCACACCGGTCGCTTTCACGCGTCTGGCCAGCTCGGAGTCCCACGTCACGACGACATCGCGAAGGAAGCGACTTCCGGCAGAAGTCGGGTGCCCTGCGTACATGGATGCGAGGTCCTTGGCCAGGAACGGGACGCCGGAGAAGGAGCCGGCCACCGGTTCGGCGGCCGCCCGACGTGCATCCTCCTCCATCAGGTGAACCACGGCATTGATACGTGGGTTCAGCGCCTCCATCCTCGTCAGGGCCACGCGGAGCACCTCGACCGCAGAGACGTCTCCTCGTTGGACCAGCTCCGCAAGTCCCAGTGCATCCCGAGCCAGATATTCTTCGTGGTTCAGGCTCATGGTCGCCCTCCGGCGAAACGCTCGAGATCCGCAAGCATTTGACGCGAGTTCGCGTGATCGGGCATGAATTCAACTGCTCGCCGAGCGTGGGGAAGGGCCTCATCGAATCGCTCGAGATTGATCAGGGTTCGAGCGAGTTCGAAGTGTCCTCGCCCGAGTCCCGGGTCTGCCTCGACCGCGAGGCGATACGAACGTGCGGCTTCCTCGTAGCGTTGAGCAAGCCGAAACGAGTTGCCCATGTTGAAGTGAGCAAGAGACTCTCGGGGGTTCAGCCGAAGGGCTTCGCCGTACGCATCACGCGCCGCATCCTGATTGCCGATACCGGACAATGCGACACCCAGATTCACCCACGCGAGGGGTTGAACAGGATCGATCGCGAGGCTTCCACGGATGGCAGTGATCGCATCATCGAACGATCCCGCCCGATTGTGCATCTGCCCGAGGGCGTGCAGCACACGGGGATCACCCGGACTGAGATCGAGGGCTTTCTCGTACGCGATTGCGCTCGATGTGAAATCGCCCGCATCCCGGGCCTCATCTCCCAGGAATCCGAGCGCGAGAAGCCACCGGCCCCGAAGAGCCTCGTCGGAAGGCGCCGTCTCGAGGAGCTGAACGAGCCTGCGTCGCACGTCGGGCTGGTCTCCCCGACTCCAGTGCAGCGCTGCTGCCGCGAGTGAGCGAACGTCCAGATCCGGGTTGTCGAGAAGCGCAAGAAGGTCGGCCTCGACCTCGGCCGGCAGATCCTCGAGGTCCGGCTTCAGATAGCCGGTGAGCAGGCGACTCAACGCCTGGAATTGAACCAGAGGGTCCGTTTCCTCGGGATGCAGGAGAAGGTTTGCGGCCTCCACCAGATTCCGTGCGCGAAATTCCGTGTTGATCCCCTGGATCGCCGGACGGTGCGGCTTGGGTTCTCCCCACCAGGCGCGGACCTGGGATTCCAGCTGCCTCGGTGACAGGTCCCGATGACACCGGGTGCACGCGGTCTCCAGACCGAGGTCCGAATCGAAGACCGGTCTCGGGATCTGGATCGTATGATCCGATCGCGCGAATGCCACGCCCTCTCCGACCTCCGGGTGTTGGAGGTAGGGCATGTGGCACGACACACACTTCGATCCGTCTGTTCCCGCCGGGTGGAAGGTGTGAGCGCTGACATCACCTGCCTTGCTGAGGTGGCAGGAGGTGCACTGTCGGTCGTCGAACGGGTCATCCAGTGGACGGTGGTCGATGTCCCAGTAGCCCTGCCCGTGTGGCTCATGACAACTGGCGCAGTCCATGGGACCCTGCAGGTAGCAGGCGCTTGCGAGATGATTTTCCTGGTAGGCGAAGGTCCGCACTCGGCCATCGGCGAAAAACGGTTGGTCGCCGAGCACCGGATATTTGAGGGCGTAGTAGGATTCGAGCGAAGCTCCGGGCAGATAGCCCTCGCGAAGCACGTCCTTCAGGGCGTGGCACTGAAAGCACACCGCGAGCGCCTCGTCCTTCTTGAGGTTCGCAAGGCTTTTGATGCCCGGGTCCGATTCGGGAAACCCCGCTTCAGCGAGTTGGACGTGTCGGGCGCCGGGACCATGGCACGACTCGCAGTTGACCTGCAGTGTCGTGTACTCCGTGCGGTAGCCGGTGCCCGGGTCGAGGGACGTGGTGATCTGACTTCCGTGGCACTCCTGACAGTTGGCGAATCGGTCGACCGTACCGATCGGTCGAAGTGGAGGCCAGTCGCCGCAGTCTGCGAGGCGCATGTCTGGGGTGACGGGAATCCAGCCCCGGTTGGTTCGAGAGCCCGTGTTGCAAAACCACTCGTTGGACGTCCCCGACCAGTCCCATGGGAGGAAGCGTTCCGTGCCGTCGGGAAGCCGGCTGATGAATCCCTGCGTTCCCCCGCCGATCATGTGCGCTCCACCGATGACACCTGCCACGGTGAAGATCGTCTCGTCGAAACCATCCTGATCTACGACGAACTCGTATGAACCTGCACGGAGGCGGGGTGTGACGGTTGCATCGGCGAAGCGGATCGGCCGGCTGTCGAAGGCGGCGATGACCACCTCCGAGCTGGGAGGTCCACCAGCGCGCCCGTGCGTGGACCCTGCCCACGCCTCGTATTGCTCGACGTGGCAGCTTCGGCACGCCTCGGCTCCTGCGAAGTCATCCCGGTCAACCGTCCTGCCCGCGCTGGGTGTGGGGGGAGGAAAGTCGAGGAGCCCCGACCTCGAGATACGCGGGTCGACATCGTCCGAGCATGCACTGATCAGGAGAGTCAGTATGCCGACCCAGAGGCACGCTCGAGCCCCGGGGTGCATACGCTGTCCGCGGCTCCCCTGTGCGAATCTCATGATCCGCCGGCCCACGTGGGCTGGGTGCATGTGCAGAGGGTGCGGATGTGGGTAACCAGCGCGCGGATCTGAGTGTTCGACAGGAGGTTCCCGAAGCCGGGCATTCGGGCACTTCGGTCGAGGACGTATCCACCAGCCGCAATCGCATCGTACAGCGTGTCGTCCGATCGACGCGCCATCAGTGCGGGGTCCGCGTGACGTGTCGGGCGGACGGGAAGGTTGGGGGCATTCCAACCGTCGGCCTCGCCGGTGTCGCCATGGCAGGCGGCGCAGTGTCGGGCGTACAGTGCGGGTCCGTTGTTCTCCTGCCCGGGAGCGATCACCGGTGGAGCCTGGGCGGGGATGGCCAGGCTCGATCGGGGAACGGGCCGCGTCATCACATAGCGGGTGAGCCGATCCAGGTCGCCGGAGGAGAGTGGCTGGTGGGGCATGATCGATCCCGGAATGACGCCCGGATCAGCAATGATCGATCGGACGTGGTCCAGTTCTGCTCTCTGGGATATCCCGTCGAGCATGGGGCCGATCGCACCCCCCTCTCCCGCGATGATGTGGCAGCCTCGACACGCGATCCGATTCTCGAGAAGCCGCTCGGTGCGTTCTTGCTCCGAGGTTGTCAGGGCCCTGACCGATTGGGCCGCCGCTGTCTTCGTACCCGCGGTGAACAGGGCGACGAGGAAGGGGAGCGATGTGCGAAGCAGCCGTACCGTTCCGGAGCACCGATCAGCATGAGAGCCCATCGAACGCGTCATGGAGGAGGGATCCGCCGGAGGCGGCCGGGAGGAATTGCAGGAAGACTGCGAGGCGTAGAACGGAGCAAAATTATGTTTTCGGCGTCCTGCTGCCTATCCTTTTTTTTCCCGCTGTCGTGTCGCGATTCTCCCGCTCGCTCATGTGTAGTCGCGGTGGAACCATGGGGGCTGTCGACCGCCGCCGGAGGGCGGGTGACGCCTCCGAAACGCAGACCGTTGGGTCCGCGACGTTCGGGCGATAGGTTGGCCTATGAGCGTCATCTTCGACTCCAGCCTTCGCCCCCCCGATTTCGTCCTGCATCCGACCGACCTTTCGGAGGCATCCGAGCGGGCATTTCACCATGCGCTGGCCATCGCGTTCCGCCTTGGAGCGCAGTTCACGCTTCTCCACGCCCGCGGGCGTCGCGCGACCGACAATTGGCCAGGCTTCCCCTCGGTCCGAGCCAAATTGGCCAGGTGGAAGGCTGCGGGAACGCTGGAGGGGCTCGCTGGACGGTCGCGCCGGGCGAGCATCAGCAAGATCGAGGTCGACATTCGGGATCCGGTCGCTGCGTCTCTGCAGTACATCGAGCGCAACGCGGTGGACATGATCGTGCTCGGTACGACAGGGCGAAAAGGGTTGGCACGTCTCGTTCGCGCCTCCCGGGCCGAGATGCTCGCACGGCAGTCGAGACTGCTGACGCTCTTCGTGCCTGACGGCGGCCGAGTGTTCGTGAACGGGGCTACGGGCGAGGTGACGTTGAAGCGGATTCTCATCCCGGTCGATCCGGCAACGGATCCCAGACCTGCGATGATTCGCGCCGTTCAGGCGGCTCAGCTTCTCGAGGATGCCGATCTGGAGATCACCCTTCTGCATATCGGAGAAGACAGTGAGCTCGGGATGACCTCCCTGCCGGATCTTCCGTTCTGCCGATGGAACGCCATGCAGCTCGTTGGGGACACGGTTCCCAGAATTCTCGAGACGGCCGAAGAGCTGGAGGCCGACGCGATCTACATGGCGACGAGCTGGACCAAGGCCGGCTTTGGTCGGATCGAGGGGGGGGTCACCGAACGCATTCTCGCCGATGCACCGTGTCCGGTGATGACGGTTCCCATCGACCCGTCCTGATTCGGCGGCGGCCATATGAGACCGGGGTGTCGTGCGGAAGTGAGGGTCGGGGGATACCCCGTGGCGGGCTCGCGCGTGCGCAGAAGGTCAACTCTGGCGGCTCTTCTTTGCGAACGGCCGAACCTGTTGGCTTCCCTGGCCGTCTCCTTCGCTCTGTGCGCGACGGCACCCCATGCCCTGGAGGCTCAGGCGTTCCGTGGAAGCACCGCCAGTACCCTGGGGGGCGTGGCACTCGGGGCCTACTCCGGATCCGTGATGGGGCTCGTGGGCAGCGTGCTGCCCTGTAATCGCACCATCTATGGCTCGAAGTGTGCCGCGACCGGGGCGAGCGTCGGGGGCGCGCTCGGTGTCGCGATGGGTGGCCTGATCGGAGCGCAGAATCAGGATGAGACGATCGTTCGTCTTCGCGGAGCGGGGATAGGGGCCGTGCTCGGGTCGGGCGTCGGGTTGATTCTGCGACGGACCGTTCGGCAGTCGGGCTGGGAAGACGTGGTGACGGTCGCGATGATCGGTAGCGCCTTCGGGGCGACCCCGGTCGGAAGCGGAATCGGTCTTGGAGCGGGATCGTTCGTAGGCGGGCTTGTTTGGCTGACGTTCCCGCGGGCAGGGCTACCGGACTTCCTGCTGTTCAGCCTGGCCGGAGCAGCCGTAGGAGGAATGGTCGATTGGGCCGACGGGGCCGCCAACGCAAAGCGCCGGGGCAGCGGTCCCAGGATTCCACTCATGTTCTCCATTCCCTCGGGGCTGTAATGCGCGTCGCATGTGGCATTGCGGCCCTGACCGGTCTCGCGCTGTTCGGGTCGGCGTGCACGATCTCTCCGGCGATGGAGCGCGCACGACCGGTCGCGGGGTCCTTCTGTCCCGATGAGCGCCTTCGGAGGGACCAGGTGTCGCCGGCTGATACTGCGAGGCTTCGATGGTACCGGGCCGAGGAGGACCGGGACGCGCGGCTCGCGGCGTCGTCGTGCTCGGCGGTCGGCCCACCCGCGATTCGAGTCCGGCCTGCGGCACCGTTTCCAGCGTGGCAAAGTGGAACCGGGGTGGATGTCGTGTCATGGAACGCTCGCGCGGGAAGCGGTGACATCATCGGGTTCCTGGCTCAGGAGCTCGGTCTCGACTGTACCGAGCGTCGACCCCGACTTCGTCCCGATGCCCGGCCGTTCGTGCTGCTTCTCCAGGACGCATGGCGGCGTTCCGACGACCTGCCGAGTGCCGAAGAGGACAGTGTCCTTCCGGGGTCGCGTGGGGCGCAGCTACCCCTCGACTCGCTCGATGTCGTGGGCGTCGCCGAGCAATGCGGGCTGGCGTATCTCTATGTTCCGTCGTCCCGGAACGGGTCGGACAGCGACCGGCTCGGGCGTGACGATCACGGCAACGCGATTCTCACCACGCTCCCCTTCAGCGCCCCGATCGCGTTCGAGTTGCCCCACGAGGGAGGTCGCAAGGTTTCCGTCGCCGTGACCTCCAACGCGCCGGGCGGGGCACGCGTCCGCTTCGTCGCGACCCAGTTGAACGCCGTTTCCTCCCTGTTTCGGACACTGGTGACCGGGAACCAGACCCGAGCCCGGGAGGCTCTCGGTCTGATCGATGGGATTGCGGAGGCCGAGGAGGACGGACCGCTGACTCAGGTCGTCGTGGTAGGTGGTGACTTCAAGGCGTGGGCTGGGAACGAGTCGGCGCTGCAGCACCTTCGTCAGGCCTTCCCACAGTCCCCGCCGTGGGACGGGCTCGACACGTATGGCTCGTCTCCGGCGGACCACATTTTCTTTCGTCGACGGGCGTATCGGACCCTCGAGCTCGAGGGGTATGAACGGATCGAAGCCACGTACGGCTCGGATCACCACGCTCGCCGGGCGACCCTCGCAGATCGCTCATCGCGGTAGGCGCGCGACCGCGCACACCACCGGCCACGCGATGAGCGATCCGCCGTTGGCGAGGACTTCCGCCCGAAGGCGATCGGCGAGCCCGAGCGCACGATTCTCGTCGAACACGCCGATGCCGGTTCGCTCGGCTTCCGGAAGCATGCTGAGGACGCTCTGCTCGACGTACTCGTAGTAGAGGCTGTCCGGTCCACCTTCGACTCGGGCCTCGAGATGACAGACGGGGCCGGGAAGTCCAGCGGTCAGGAAGGTGGCTCGGAGGCGTCCGCCAGCATGGAGGTCCGCACCAGCGCCCTGAACCACTCGCGATTTGAAGTCCACGATGGTCTCGTACAGCGGTGAGTGCGGTTCGGAGTGACCACCCGACCTGAGGAGTTCCATGTGGGATTCGATCATCACGATCACGCCACCGGGTCGGATGTGTCGGGCGGCGGAGCGAAGGGTGGCCCCCGGGTCGGGTTGGTGCATCAGGACGAATCGACCCACGAGGGCGTCAAACGGCTCTGAAGACTCGAACTGATCGATTTCGTGCTGCTCGAAGCGAACATGTTCGAGGTTTGCTGCACCGGCCTTCTCGCGTGCATCTCGAATCGCGGCTGCACCGCGGTCGATTCCCAGGACGAACCCGGTTTCGCCCACCACTCTACCCGCAGTGATCGATACATCGCCGCTGCCGCAACCGATATCGAGCACGCGCATCCCTTCGCCAATACCGGCGTCTCGAAAGGCACGGATCGTCGTGGTGCGGTATAGCTCGCCCTGAAGGTCCAGACGCCGGAGTTCCCGGTCCGTGTGACCCAGGAGGTAGTGCGTGTCTTCTCCACTCATAAGGTCAACTCCCAGGTCTGTGCGCGGTGGTCTTTTCCCCAGGCATGGCCGGGCTCTTCGGACGTGAGTCGGAACCCCTCCGCTTCATAGAGGCGCCGTGCCGAGTCGAGGCCGGCTACGGTGAACAGGATCATTCGATGGTATCCGAAGTGACGGGCCTGGCCGACACATTCCGAGACCAGCCTCCCCCCTATGCCGAGTCCGCGGGCCCATGGTTCGACGAAAAGAAGTCGAAGCTGGGCGACACGCCGGGAGCGACGCATGAGCGCAATGGCTCCGGCTCGACGCCCGTCCGCCTCGGCGATCCAGCTCCGCTCTCGAGCGGGATCGTATCGGGTGAGAAAACGAACGCAGATGTCGGCGACCATCGCCTCGAACGTGGCATCCCACCCGTGCGATTCCTGATAGATCTCGGCGTGACGTTGCACGATCCACCCCATGTCCCCGGGCCGGTGGGCGCGATACCGGATCCGGGATGGCGTGGCCCTGCCACCGAGCGCCCGCTCCAACGTCGTGATGGACGTGATGACGTCCTCACGCATCGTTGGGTCGACGCGTGCAAGCAGCGCTGAGGCATCGGCGCGTGCCGCCTCCCTCAGCTGTTCATGCGCTCTCATGCCGTCGGGTGTCAGGCGGACCATCACTCGTCGACCGTCGGTGCTCGACGGAGTGGTGCTCGTGAGTCCCTTCTTCCTCAAGCGGCGGAGAAGCCGACTCACGTATCCCGGATCAAGTGCCAGCGCTTCTGCCAGCTGTGAACCGGTCGTGCCGTCGGTGCCTGCCTCGAAGAGTTCCCGGATGAGGCGCCCCTCGTTCAGTGACCAGGGATGGCTGCCATCCTTCCCCATGTGAACGTGACGGGTGCACATCCGACCGAAGCGAAGAACTGTCTCGAGCCGATCGCGATCGTTGCGCATTGAAAGACGGCAGCAAGGAGATCGTTGACAAAGGCAACAATAGATCCAGACCGAGGGTCAGGATACCCTTCGAAGTGCTCAGGACCCAAAGCCCGGGGAGGGGCGGTGCAGAGTGAAGTTGGACATCTCGAGCGAGTGCTGCTGAGGCACGCCCGGGACGCCTTTGAGTCCAGGGAGGCGGTCGGCGCTCAGTGGAGAGCTTTGAATTACCTCGCTGAGCCGGACTTCGACGAGGCGTGCCGAGAGTATGATGCGTTCGCCGGCCTTCTGGAGGAACTCGGTGCCTCGATCGAGTGGCTGGATGGAGTGGGCCCCGGTCTGGACTCCATGTATGTGCGCGATGCCTCGATCGTCGCCGATGGCGGTGCAATCCTCTGTTCGATGGGGAAGGGCGCCCGGGTGCCGGAGCCGGGGGCCCAGGGGAGTATGTTCGAGGCGCTGGGTACACCTGTGCTCGGAAAGATCGACACGCCTGGAACCATCGAGGGCGGCGACGTGGCGTGGCTCGACGAGCGCACGCTTGCGGTCGGAAGAGGCTACAGGACGAACGACGACGGAATCGCTCAACTCGAGCGTTTCCTGCCCGATGTGGACGTTGTTCGGGCACCGCTTCCCCACTTCCGGGGGCCCGCGGACGTCTTCCATCTCATGTCGATCCTGTCGCCGCTCGCGGAGGATCTGCTCCTGGTGTACTCACCGCTGATGCCCGTACCCTTTCGGGAGATGCTGCTGGAGCGTGGCTTCGGCCTCGTCGAGGTTCCTGAAGCGGAATACGATTCTCAGGGGTGCAATGTTCTCGCCGTTGCACCTCGTGTCGCGGTCGCGCTCGAGGGGAATCCAGAGACGCGACGGCGCATGGAGTCGGCTGGCGTTGAAGTCCACTGCTTCCGAGGGCGGGAGATCAGCCTCAAGGGCTGTGGCGGCCCGACGTGCCTGACCCGCCCGCTGAAACGGTCGTGACGTTCCGTCAGAGCAGCCGAGCCGGGGATCAGTCGCCGAGGGGTCGGTAGTTGACGCCCAGAGCATCGAGGCGAGCGAGGTGCCATTCGATGCGTTTCAGGAAGTTCTCGAAGTCCTTGGCCTCGGCCGGTGACCAGACGATCTCGGCGAGTGCGAGCATGCGCGGCATGAGCATGTACTCGACGTGTTCGGGCGTCTTCATGTACTCCGTCCAGACGTTCGCCTGAGCGCCGATGATTCGTTCCTTGTCCCGATCCCGCAGTTGCGAGGGGACGGGCTCATACGAATAGACTGTGTCGAGCGGCAGGAATCCGCCGATGGCGAATGGCTCCGCATCCTGATCCTCTGACTGGTAGTAGTCGAAGTAGAGGTGGCTGTACGGCGTCATGACCACATCGTGGCCCCGGCGTGACGCCTCGATGCCACCGATGGTTCCCCGCCACGACATCACCGTGGCATTCGGCGGCAGACCTCCCTCGAGGATCTCGTCCCAGCCGATCAGTCGCTTTCCGTTCTCGTTGAGGAAGCTCTCGATGCGGCGAATGAAGAAACCCTGGACCTGCTCCACATCATTGAAGCCTTCACGTACCATCAGGTCCCGGACGTACGGGCTCTCTTCCCATCGCGCTTTCGGTGCCTCGTCTCCTCCGATGTGGATGTACTCACCCGGGAAGAGTTCGATCACTTCGGCGAGGACGTTCTCGAGGAACTCGAAGGTCTCTTCGTACGGACAGTAGATGTCTTCGAAGACGCCCCATGTCATCGCGACTTCGAACGGGCCCTCCGTACACGCGAGCTCAGGATAGGCGGCGAGTGCAGCCTGGGCGTGACCGGGCATCTCGATTTCGGGGATGATCGTGACGTGGCGCGCCTCCGCATACGCCACGATGTCCCGGATCTCTTCCTTGGTGTAGAAGCCCCCGTAACGGATCCCGTCGCCATTGAACTCGTCCCGCCCGTGGCCGATCTGCGTCTGGTCACGGTAGGCCGAGATCTCCGTGAGTAGGGGGTAACGGTCGATCTCGATCCTCCAGCCCTGGTCCTCCGTCAGATGCCAGTGGAACCGGTTGATCTTGTAGCGGGCCAGCAGATCGATGTAGTGCTTGATGAACTCGGGTGGAAAGAAGTGGCGCGCGACGTCGAGGTGCATGCCCCGATAGGCGAAACGGGGGGCATCCTCGATCTCCGTCGCGGGCAGTATGAGCGGCGCCGTTCCGCCGGTCTCGGAGTCCGGGGGCATGAGCTGGCTCAGCGTCTGAAGCCCGTACAGCAGGCCCGCATGGTCCGCGGCCGCGAGATCGATCCCGTCTCGGGTGACGACGAGGCGGTAGCTCTCAGGGACACCCTCGCCGTCGACGCCGACCCGGAATGCGCCATCCGCCGCCGCATCGAGCGTCAGTGCACCGCTCTCCCGGTACGGCGCCGCCCACACGTCGAAGACGGATCTCGCTCCGTCGTCGGACGGGTCGTCGAAATGCACCGTTACGTCGGGATCCAACGTGAAGCTGCCGTCCCCCATGACGATCTGCTGTGGCACGGGCACGATCGAATGGGTCGGCCCCTGATCGCAGGCGGCGAGAAGCGCAGCCAGGGCCCCGAGTGCGATCATGCGCGCGTGTCCGGAAGTACAGGCTCTCATCAGACTGGCCTCGTGAGTACGCGTGTCTGGGTGAATTGACGATGCCCATCTCGGGACTTGTGGAACCCGAAGCCACTCTCCCGGGCGCCGACCCATGGCGTTCCCGGCACGCCACCCGCCGCGCGGTTCACGCCGATCATTCCGGCTGTCAGGCGCCGAGCGACCGCTTCCGTCCGCTCCGTATCTCCACCGAAGACGACCGCCCCGAGGCCGAAATGTGTATCGTTCGCGCGTTCGACGGCCTCGTCCACCGACGATACGCGTGTGACACACGCGACGGGCCCGAACGTCTCCACCGTTCCGATATCCATCTCCTCCGTCACGCCTGTCAGTACGGTGGGCGTGACGAAGTTGTCGTGATGCCCCTCGCCTCCCGTCAGCACGGTGGCTCCGGCGCCGACCGCTGCCGCGATCTGAGCGAGCACATGGTCGCGCTGCTGTGCGTTGACCATCGGACCGACGTCGGACTCGTCCATCCCGTCTCCGACTCGCATCGCCGCCGCGAGTTCCGCTAGTGCGGCCTCGAAGTCGTTCGCGACCGAGTCCATGACGAAAATCCGTTCCGTGGACACGCAGACCTGGCCGCAATTCCTGAACGAGTTGAACGCCGCGAACTTCGCGGCCTTCTCGAGGTCGGCGTCCTCCAGCACGATCATCGGGTCTTTTCCACCGAGTTCGAGTACGACCCGCTTCAGCGTACCGCTGGCCTCACGCATGATGTGCTTGCCCACCTCGCGTGATCCCGTGAAGGCGATCATGTCGACATCGGAGTGGACGAGCGCCTTGCCCTGTTCATCCGCTCCGTGCGTGACAATCAGCACGTCCCGGGGCAGCACTTCATGGAGAACGTCGGCATAGGCCTGTCCGCACAGCGGCGTCTCCTCGGACGGCTTGAGGACGACGGTATTCCCGGCCATCAGCGACGGAAGCACCATCCAGTTCGGCATCGACATCGGGAAGTTCCACGGGGTGATGGCGCCGACCACGCCCAGTGGGTCGTGGTAGATGGTCGAACGATGCCCTGCATTCTCGAGCACGTCCGGCTGGAGCGCTTCGACCATCTCGTCGACCTCGTGGGCGAGACCCGATCCCAGGCCTCGCGCTTCGGCGCGAGCTTCCTTCAGGGGCTTGCCCTGTTCCCGCGTCATGAGTTCGGCGTGCGAATCCACGCGTGCCTGGAAGAGGTCCGCGGCCCGCTTCAGCGTTTCCGCCCGACCTTGCAGGCCGAGGGCAGCCCAGTCCGGCTGCGCGGCGCGGGCACGGTTCACGGCCTCCTGGATCTGATCCGCGGGCGTGACGGGGACTTCCCCGACCACGTTGCCGTTGGCGGGGTTGTAGGAAGCAAGCATGGTCATGGCGGACAGAGCCTCGCGCAGCCGGGGGTCGATCGGCAGGTTCAAGTGGCGAAGATGCCCAAACGCGGAACAGGAGGGCAAGTTGGAGGAACGCAGAGCGCGCTGCCTGTCACCGGGGCTCTGGATTCAGTCGCTCATCGTCGCTCTTCTGACGGTCACCCTGTCGGCTTCGCTGCATGCCCAGGGAACCCTTCGGGTCGCGGCCTACAATGTGAAGCACGGCCTCGGACTCGACGGCGTGGTGGACCTGGAGCGGATTGCCGGCGTCCTCCGTCCTCTCGATGCCGACGTGATCACGCTTCAGGAGATCGATGTCGGCACCGAACGCACCGATCGTGTGGATCAGGCGGCTCGGCTCGGAGAACTGCTCGGAATGCAGGCGTTTTTCGGGGACTTCATGCCGTATCAGGGAGGGGAGTACGGGATGGCGGTTCTGTCGCGCCTTCCGGTGTCCCGAGTGCTGAATCATCGGCTTCCCGAAGGAGAAGAGCCTCGGACGGGACTCGAGGTCGAGGTTCGGGTGGGGCCTGAAGGGCGCCCCGTGTCGATCGTCGGGATTCATCTCTATCGCACTCCGGAAGAGCGGCTGGCCCAGGCAGACTCGCTATCGACGATCCTCGATGCACGACATCACCCCGTCATTCTCGCGGGCGACTTCAACTCCCAACGGGGCGACCGGGTCCTGAGGAGCCTGCGGGCACGGGACTGGTTCGTCGTCGACAAGGATGGACCATCGGAGACGTTTCCGGCCGACGACCCCGAGCGGGAGATCGATTTCATGATGCTGCGCCCGGCCGAGTCGTTCGAGATCGTCGATCATCGCGTCATCGACGAACCCGTGGCCTCCGACCACGTCCCGCTCCTGATCGTGCTTCGCATCTGGTAGCCCGACGCCGTGGGGTGGCACGGCGGCGAGCGGGGGCGCATCGTGACCGCTTCAGACCACTGGAGGTTCCCATGCGCTTTGCTGCCGTTCGACCCATCGCCGCGTTCGCTGTTCTGGGGCTGTTTCTTGCGACGCCGGCTGCGGCCCAGTCCTTCGATCTTCTCATCCGGGGTGGGCTTGTCCTGGATGGGACCGGGAATCCGGAGGTTCGTGCCGATGTGGGCGTCCGTGATGGTGTGATCGCCGCGGTCGGTGATCTGGAGGGTGCGACGGCCAGCGAGATGATCGACGCCACTGGTCTGCACGTCGTGCCGGGTTTCATCGACATGCACTCCCATGCCGACCGTACCCTGTACGAGGGAGATACCGATGCGCGCGCTGCTGCGAACCTGGTGGCGCAGGGGATCACGACCATTGTCGTCGGTCCGGATGGACGAAACCCGGCGTGGCCGCTGTCAGCGGAGATCGCCGGCTACGAGAGCCTCGGGGTAGGGATGAACATCATCCCCATGGTGGGTCACGGAACGGTGCGGGGAGCCGTGATGGGTGACGACTACGAGCGTCATGCCACCGACGCCGAGGTCGAG
This sequence comes from Gemmatimonadales bacterium, assembly GCA_038120095.1. Taxonomy (GTDB): domain Bacteria; phylum Gemmatimonadota; class Gemmatimonadetes; order Longimicrobiales; family Gaopeijiaceae; genus UBA2589. The sequence goes on along the minus strand of JAYOKZ010000018.1, from coordinate 148 downwards.
CGCATGCGCGTCCTCGTCCGTCAGGGGATGGAGGAGGGAGCGTGGGGGCTGGGCGCCGGGCCGGAGTATCGTCCGGGGCGTTTTGCCACGACGGAGGAGATCATCGCGCTCGCAGAGATCGTCTCCGAGTACGACGGCTTCTACTACG
>JAYOKZ010000017.1:47175-67195 GCA_038120095.1 Gemmatimonadales bacterium | reverse complement strand
CTAGACACATCCCCGGGGGGGGTCAATGGCCGTTTCCGGCCGCTGGTCTGTGTTCCTCGGGTCCCCGGAACCTCTTATGTTGTGCGGATGTTCGGGGCTAACGGCATCACCCGCCCGCCCCCGTCACACACGGCTTTTCAACCCTTGTCCTCATGCGGCTGAGCCACTCGCGTACGCTCCTCGTGTCACTGTTCTTGACCTGCCTGAGCACCTCCTCGGGGGAGGGACAGGCGATGGACCGAACGATGGTTCCGCGCGGACAACTTCGTCTCCAGGCCCACCCCGTTTTCACGTCATGGGACCGAAGGTTCGGCGGCGCTGAGGGGAGCTCAGGAGCCATCGAAGAACTTGGCCAGGATCTGACCGCGGGGAACACGGCAGAGCTCTTTCCGGGCTTCGAGGATCTTCGCGCAGCTGTACGAGACCTGACCGGAATCGCGGATTACGTCCCGACGCTGGGACCAACCTCCAGCCGAGTGCAGCAGGAAATGACCTCGATCGATTTCGGGGCAGAAGTCGGTCTGTTCGAGTGGCTCACGGTAGGGATCCAGGTACCTTGGACGCAGACCCGCACAGTCGTGGATGTGCTTCACTCCCCAAGTGCGGCCGATCTCGGGCTCAACCCGACGCTGAGTAATCCGGCCTCCGTGACGTCTTTTCTGGCGTCCGCCTCCGACGTGGGCGCCGCGGCACGGGCCCACGCCGACGCTGTGTGTGCCAGCGATCCGGGTCTCACGTGCACGAATGCCCTGGACCTCGCAGCACGGACTGCCGCGTTCGAAGCAGGCCTCGCCTCGGCGTACGGTGCCACGCCCTTCTTTCCCCTGGCGGGCGCCACCGGCGGACAGGCCCTGAGCGAGGCGTTGTCCGCGCTCAACAGCGAACTTTCGGCCGCCAACCTGTCCACCTTCCAACCACTCATCCTGGCCAGTGAGACCCTGACACAGGAGGGCCTTGCGCTTCTTCCGGCGATCAATGGGTCCGGAATTGGGGCTGCCATGCCCCTTCAGACTCGTCAGGGGTTGTGGGGCGTCGGGGATATTGCGGCTTCCGTACGTCTGCGACTGCTCGACAATCTCACCGCCGCGGAGGGTGCCGCCGCGCATGTGCTGGGATATCGGGTGACGACCCGGTTTTCAGTGAGGTTTCCCACCGGGACCCCGGAAGATCCCGACGTTCTTCTGGATATCGGAACGGGAGACGCTCAACTCGATCTCGAGGGCGGCGTCTCGGCGGACATCCGACTGGCCGGTCGCTTCGGGCTCGCGGCTGCCGGCTTCTACACTCATCAAACGGCAACCACGGTGTCACGCCGTGTGGCTGCCCCCGGTGAACTCATGGCTCCAGCTACCACGCGCCGAGAGGTGTATTGGTTGCCGGGCGCGTTGTGGGGCGCCGAGGCTGCCCCCTACCTGCGACTGTCCTCCACGGTCTCTCTGCACGCCGAATATCGTTTCGTTCACAAGAGGAGTGACGAGGTCGAGTTGGCAGTCCCTGATCCAACCCTGGACCCGTTGGTCCTCCAGCTCGGCAGTGGCCTCACGCTGCACCAGGTGGGTGGCGGACTTCGCTACGACGGAGTCGGTTCGTGGCTCGGAGGCGACCACCAGAGACCGATGGAGGTGCACATGCGCTTCCTTCATGCGATCGCCGGAGGCGGGGGCCAGGCACCCAAATGGACCCGAGTCGAAGCGGGTCTCAGACTCTTTCGGCGCCTCTGGGGGGGCGCCCGCTAGCCAGCATCTCGCGGGCGTGGTCCCGGGAGGCTCGGGATTCCGCATCTCCCCCGAGCATTCGTGCGATTTCGGCTACCCGCGCGTCCTTTTCGAGGGTGCGGACCCTCGTGGTCGTGAGCGCGCCTCCCCCTTCCTTCTCGACCAGGAGATGAGCGTCCGCACGGGAGGCCACCTGGGGCAGGTGCGTCACAACGAAGACCTGATGGCGCTGTGCCACCTCGCACAGCTTGCCGGCGACCGCCGTCGCAACGACCCCACCGACTCCGGAATCAATTTCGTCGAATACGAGGACGGGGACTCGGTCGACAGCAGCGAGGATCGATTTCAGGGCCAGCATGATCCGGCTCAGCTCGCCGCCGCTCGCAATCCTCGCCAGCGGCATCGGAGCAAACCCGGTGTTCGGGGAGACGACGAATTCCACGCTTTCAGCCCCGGCGGCGGAGATGGTCTCACTGGAGGTCAACCGGACTTCGAATTTGCCTCCTTCCAGCCCCAGGTCAGGGAGGACCTCGCTCACAGCCCGGCCCAATTTTTCCGATGCCGCCTGCCGCGCGCGACTCAACGCGACGGCATCACTGGCGAGCGCCCGACCCAGCGCGTCGATCTCACTACGAATGCGAGTGAGGTCGTGATCCGCCTCATCGTGGTCGGCGAGATCTGCCCTGACCCGCTGGGCCGTGGCCAGGACGTCGGCGAGTTCTGGACCGTACTTGCGCTTGAGCCGCACGATCAGGTCGAGACGGCTTCGAACGGCCTCGAGCCGCTCCGGATCGAAGTCGACGGCGCTTGCGTAGTCACCCAGCGCCCGGCCTGCATCGGAGACCATGTGAAACGCCTCATCCAGCCGGGTCACCTCGGGCCGCAACGAGGGATCGAAGTCCGCGAGCCGCCCAAGGGCCCGACGAGCCTCCGTCAACCGATCGCTGACGGAGTTCTCTTCGTCGTAGAGCAGTTGGTGAAGGGCTTCCGCACCCCGAGCGAGTTCTTCCGCATGGGTATGGCGCCCCGCCTCGGCCTCGAGGGCCTGATCCTCACCCGCTTCGAGTCGTGCTTCGTCGATCTCACCGAGCTGAAACCGGAGGAAATCGGCGCGACTCTCCACATCGCGCCGACGCTCCTCACGCACCTCGAGTTCCTGCCGAAGCGACTCAAGCTGTCGGTACCGGTCCGCGACTTCTCGAGCGAGCGTCAGAGAGCCCCCGTAGGCATCCAGGATCCCCCGTTGATCACGTGAGCGCAGGAGAGTCTGGTGTTGATGCTGTCCATGCAGGTCGACGAGGGCCGCACCGAGTTCTCCCACGATGCTCGCTGTGGCCGGAGACCCCCCAACCCACGCGCGATTGCGACCCCCCGCTGCCGCCACTTCGCGCCGCAGGATGAGAAGGCCGTCATCCAGACGGAAACCGAGCTCCTCGACCCGGTTGCGGAGCCCTGGGAGACCCTCGACGTCGAACGCGGCCTCGACTGAAGCCCGTTCTCTCCCGACCCGCACGACCTCCGATGAAGCACGTTCGCCAAGCAACAGTGAGAGCGCACCGACGATGATCGACTTCCCTGCCCCGGTCTCCCCCGTCAGGGCGTTGAGACCCGGCCCGAGCGCGAGCGTGAGGTCATCGACTACGGCGTAGTCCCGAATTCGAAGTTCAACGAGCATGGAGTCCAAGGTACGCCCGCCAGCGGGGACCCCTCAATGGCCGATCAGGCCCGCTCCGGCGGGCGAACCGCCCAGTTGAGCTTGCGCCGAAGTGTGTGGAAGAAGGTCTGGCCGGGCAGACGAACTCGTGAGAGAGGATCAGTTTCACGCTGAATGAGCACCCGATCTCCCGGGCCGAGCTGGTGCACAACCTGCCCGTCCACCGTGACCTGATGCTCACCCTCGGGGTCGAGCGATCCCACGTTTATGGTCTCGGTGGCCGGCAACACGAGCGGCCGCACGGCAAGTGAATGGGGGCAGATCGGGGTGACCACCACAGCCTCGACATCCGGTCCGATGATGGGTCCACCTGCGGACATGGAGTAGGCCGTCGACCCCGTCGGCGTCGCGACGATCACACCATCCGCACCAAATGACCCGACCTCTTCCAGCCGACCGGACGTTCCCACCTCGAGGGTGATCGGCGTGACCCGTGCCGCACCCGTCGAGTGCACGACGATGTCGTTCAGGGCGAAGAACTCGTCCGAGTTGCTCCCCCCGAGGGACTCGATCACAGCTCTGAGGCGAAACCGATGCTCCACGACGCTGCGACCGGCCACCACCTCTGAGAGGCCATCCTCCAGGCTGCTCTCGGGAATCGCCGTAAGGAACCCGAGACGCCCAAGATTCACTCCCAGGACCGGGGTCCGAGTGCCGACCACGAGGCGGCTCGCCCGAAGGAACGTGCCATCCCCTCCGAGCGCCACGACCAGATCGACAGGATCCGAAACGAGGTCGATCTGACGGGCCGGGTCCCGACCCGCAGCCTCCTCTTCGACCAGATCGATGCCCCTCCCGCCACACCAGGTACGCAGTCGATCGGCGATGGCGCGGACGTCAGGAGTGTCTTCGCGATAGACGGCCGCAAACCGACGAAATGGGCCTTCCAGGGGAGGAAGGGGGGCCACGTCAGGCGGTTTCCAACCGGGCTCCGCGACGGACCAGTGTGGTCACGCGACGGGCGATCCCGGCCGGATGAAGGTCCAGTTCTTCCAAAAGGCCGTCCCGGCTACCGTGATCGATGTAGTCGTCCGGAATACCCACGGTGGCGACCCGCGGCTGACGCTCCAGATCCATCTCGAGGATCTCCCTCGCCATGAAGGCGCCGAAACCATTCGAGACCTGCCCCTCCTCCAACGTCACCACCAACGGATGCGAACGGACCATTTTCTCGAAGGTGGCGCGATCGTACGGCTTTAGAAAACGACAGTTGACCACCGTCGCGGCGATCCCGCTGCTACCCAGTTCCTCCGCGGCTTCGAGCGAACTCAGGACCATGGTCCCGGTCGCCAACAACACCACGTCCCCGCCGTTTCGGAGCACTTCCCAGGAGTACGGTTCGAGATGCTCTATCTCACTGAGGTGCGGCACCTCCTCGGGAACGGAGGCACGCGGCCATCGGACGCTCCACGGGCCTTCGGACTGCTGAGTCCCCAGCCGAAGCAGTGCGAGCATCTCCGCTCCGTCCTTCGGGGCGGTCACCGTCATTCCAGGAATGGAGAGCATGTAGGGAATATCCAGGACGCCGTGGTGCGTCGGGCCGTCTTCCCCCGCGATCCCGGCCCGATCCATCCCGAAAACGACGGGAAGCCCCTGCAGGGCAACATCGTGGACGATGTTGTCATAGGCCCGCTGAAGAAACGTGGAGTAGATCGCGACGATCGGCTTCACGCCCTGAGTCGCGAGGCCAGCCGCAAAGGTCACGCCGTGGCCTTCGGCGATACCCACGTCGAAATATCGCTCGGGATGGGCCTTGGCGAAGATGTCCGTCGAGGTCCCATCCGGCATTGCGGCCGTGATTGTGACGACCTTCGGATCGGCATCGGCAAGTTCGATCAGGCCCGTCCCGAACACCTTCTGGTATCGGGGCAAGCCTGCGGATTTCTTGGGAACCTCGCCGGTCATCTTGTCGAAGGTCCCGGGAGCATGCCCCCACCAGGGGTCGTCCTCGGCTCGACTGAACCCTTTTCCCTTCTGGGTGAGCGCATGCACGAGGACCGTTCCCTTCATCTTCTTCACGCGCCGGAAGGTGTCCACCAGCTTGACCACATCGTGGCCATCGACGGGGCCCACGTACTTGAATCCGAGCTCTTCGAAGATCAGACCGGGCGTGATCAGGTGCTTGAACGACTCCTCCATCCGGCCCGCCACCTCTTCCATGACGTCTCCGACTGCACCCGGCGTTCGGTGGAGCACCTCCTTCACGACCTGACGAACCTTGTTATACGCAGGGTTCGTGATCATTCCCGTCAGATATTTGTTCATCGCGCCCACAGCCGGGGCGATGGACATGTCGTTGTCGTTCAGTACGACGACGAAATCCCGCCCCGTGTGACCCGCGTTGTTCAGCGCTTCGTACGCGAGGCCACAGCCCATGGCCCCGTCGCCGATGATGGCGCGGACGTCGAAGTCCTCCTCATTGAGGTCCCGACCGACTGCCATTCCCCAGGCGGCCGAGATCGAGGTGGAGGCGTGCCCTGCCCCGAACGCATCGTACTCTGACTCATCCCGGCGACAGAAGGGAGCCAGACCGTGCCGCGTACGGATCGACGGCAACGCATCGTTGCGCCCGGTCAGGATCTTGTGGATGTATGCCTGGTGCCCGGTGTCCCAGACCAATTGGTCGCGAGGCGTGTCGTACACGTAGTGAAGAGCTACGGTCAGTTCCGCCACCCCGAGGCTGGCACCGAAATGGCCACCCTTCTCGGCGACCACGTCGATGTGCCTGTCCCGGACCGCCTTGACGACCTCGGGCAGCCGTTTCTTGTCGAGCGCCCGCAGGTCGGCGGGATATCTGATTTGATCCAGAATGGACACCCGGATCACTCCTTGGGTCGAATCCGTTCCAACAGCGAAAGATAGGTGCATGGACCGTGCCGGTCAGCCCGGTCCTTACTCACCTACCCCGCTCCACCATAAAACGTGCGAGCGCAGCCAAATCGGATGGCCCGACCCCCGTCGAGGAGAGCGCAGCTAGCCCCCGCTCAATCTCCGATCCGGCCCGCGCTCGAGCCTCATCGATGCCGAACAGAGCCACATAGGTCGATTTGTCCAGTTCGACATCACTTGGGTTCTTGCCCAGCTCCTCGACGCTGGCGGTCGCATCGAGGATGTCGTCGGCTATCTGAAACGCGAGTCCGATCGCCCGTCCAAACTCCAGGAGGCCGGCTCTCAGGCGCTCGGCCGCCCCTGCCGCGACCGCGCCGATCTCCAGGGAGGCGGCAAGCAGCGCCCCTGTCTTCATCCGATGCAGCGCGCTCAAGTCCTCGAAACCGAGGGCACGTCCCTCGCCCAGGAGGTCTGCCCACTGGCCACCTACCATCCCGCCGGCGCCGGCAGCCTGCATGAGGAGGCGTACGACGTCGCGCGCCCTGCGTTCCGTACAGCCGAGAGCGCGGGCCGCCACGAGAGCCTGAATCGCCGAGAGGGGAATCAGCGCAGCTGCGGCGCGGGTCGTGACGGCCTCTCCATGAACGATGTGTGTGGTGGCCCGTCCCCGCCTGAGCTCCGCGTTGTCCATGCACGGCAAGTCGTCATGCATCAGGGAGTAGGCATGGATCATCTCAAGTGAACATGCAAGGTCATAGACCTCATCCGAAGGGACACCACCCGACGCGGTGTAGGCTGTGGCGCACAGAGTGGGCCTCAGGCGCTTGCCTCCGGTCATGACCCCGTGGCGGATGGCCTGAGCAACATCGGGCGTTACATCGGAGCGACCCTCGATGGCGAGCACGGCCCGCTCCAGCGCGGCGTCGACCCGCGGAAGCTCACGAGCCAGCAACGCGCTGACATCGACCCCCTCCACGTCGTTCACGCCTCGTCACCATCGAGCATGCGGACGACTCCGTCGCTCAGAAGTTCCTCCACTCGAAGCTCCGTGGCCGTGAGGACCTGCTCCGCTTCCCGCACGTGCGTCACCCCCTCCTCGAAGAGCCGCAGCGCCTCGTCGAGGTCGACGCCGTCCGATTCCATACGCGCAAGGATGGACTCGAGCCGTTCGAGCCTCGCCTCCAGCGTGATGTCTTCCTTCTGGTCGTCCGTCATCTCTCTTCCACCTTGTCTTCGATCTGCTCGATCGCCTCCGCGACAACGGAACCGTCCATCAGTCGCAGATGAAAGCGCCGACCTGCATGAAAGTCTCTTCGACGTCGCAGCACCTCTCCTTCCGGTGTTCGCGCCACGGAATACCCTCGGGCCAGTGTCGCCAGGGGAGACAGCGCCTCCAGTCTGCCCGCGAACCCCGCGAGCGCAGCCTGCTGCCGCTCGATCCGCTGACGCAGCTCCGTCTCCAGCGACCGCGCACCCATGTCCAGCGTCTGGCGGGCCGGTCGGACCCTTAGTTCCATCGCCCGAGCGAGGCGCGCGAGCTGCTGGGACACTTCCCGGCGTCGCCTCTCCGAAGCCCGGCGCAGTCCGCGCCCCAGTCGCTGAGGGCCCTCACGCACGCGGGCCAGCAGCCGAACCCCGTCCGGAACGACCAACTCGGCCGCTGCCGAGGGTGTGGGAGCCCGCGCGTCCGCGACGAGATCCGAGATGGTGACATCGACCTCATGTCCCACCGCGGACACGACAGGGATCGGACACTCGGTGATCGCTCGGGCCAGAACCTCTTCGTTGAACGCCCACAGATCCTCCAGCGACCCCCCGCCTCTCCCCACGATGATGACGTCGGGAGCGGCATGGGTTACGAGGCGTTCGATTGCCTGGGCAACTTCGGTCGAAGCACCCTGCCCCTGCACCCGGGCCCCGCTTACGAGCACCCTCACCCACGGGGCTCTGCGCCCCAGCACCGCGAGAATGTCCCGCAAGGCGGCTCCCGTAGGGGACGTGACCACCCCGATCGTCTTCGGGTACCGGGGCAGCGCCCGTTTCCGCTCGGCCGCCAGCAAGCCCTCCCGTTCGAGTAACACTCGCAGCTCTTCGAAGGCCTTTCGCCAGAGCCCCTCCGCTCCATCGGCCTCGACACGGCGGACCACCATCTGGTAGTCACCCCTGGCTTCGTAGAGCGTCAGGTCGCCGTAGCAACGCACCTTCATTCCTTCATCAGGATCCGTGGGAAGGAACGACGCCTCCCGAGCGAACATCACCGACCTCAGCTGCGCACGCTCATCCTTCAGGGTGAAGTAACAGTGCCCCGCCCGAGACCGCGTCCACTGGCCGATTTCTCCGCCGATCCACAGCGACTCGACATTCGCGTCCAGGAGACCTTTGACCGCACGATTGACCTGGGAGACCGACCAGACCCGAACCTCAGGTACCGGCGGCTGTGCCGGCTTCGTCGACTCGTCCTGCTCTTCTTCGAAGAGGCCGAGACTCAGGTCATCCGACAAGGGTCAGACCGACGCTCCGACGCTCAACGCCGCCGACTTCACAGTGTTGGACAGCAGCATGGTGATGGTCATGGGTCCGACCCCTCCGGGAACCGGTGAGATCGCAGACGCCTTCACCTTCACTTCGTCGAAGAGCACATCCCCGCACACCCTGTAGCCTTTCTCGCGGGAGGGGTCCTCGACACGGTTGGTCCCGACGTCAATCACGACGGTCCCCTCGGACACCATGTCCCCCGTGATCATCTCGGGTCGTCCCATCGCGACCACCAGGATATCCGCCGAGCGTGTCACCGCGCCGAGATCCGGGGTCCGGGAGTGGGCGATCGTCACGGTCGCGTTGCCTCCCGCGCCTTTGCGCATGAGGAGAGCGGCAGCCGGCTTGCCTACGATATTCGACCGCCCCACGACTACGACATGTTTCCCGGACGGGTCGTGGCCTGACCGCAGGAGCATCTCGACCACACCTGCCGGCGTGCATGGCGCGAAGTACTCCCCCGACCCCGTCTGAAGGCGGCCGACACTGACTGGGTGAAATCCGTCTACGTCCTTCAGTGGATCGATCGCCTCGATGACCCTCGCCTCGTCGATGTGTCCCGGCAGAGGAAGCTGCACGAGAATCCCATGGATCTCCGGGTTCGAGTTCAACCCCTCGACGACGCCCAGAAGCTCGTCCTCCGAGGTGTCCGCATCGAGGGTGATCTGCTCGGAATGGATCCCCATGGCATGCGCGGCTCTGTTCTTCATGCCCACATACATCTGAGACGCGGGGTCTGCACCCACCAGCACCGTCGCAAGCCCCGGCGTAACGCCGTGCGTCCGGTGAAGCGCCGCGACCTGCTCCTTCAATTCAGCCCGAATCTCTTCTGAGATATCGCGCCCGGATATGATCTGAGTCATGAATCGTCGATGATAAGGGAAGGGTCCGTCCCGCTCCTGCGGACAGACGCTGACGGTAGCAACAACGCGTCAGAATCTAACGCGCAAAGTCGACCGCACGAGTCTCCCGCACGACCACCACCTTGATCTGCCCGGGGTACTGCAACTCGCTTTCGATCCGTCGCGCGACCGACTCCGAAATTTGAGCGATCTGGCCATCATCGACCGCCTCGGGTTCCACCATTACACGTAATTCCCGGCCAGCCTGAATGGCAAAACAGCGCGAGACGCCATCCTGCTCCATGGCCAGTTCTTCGAGCTTTTCCAGACGCTTTACATACCCGTCGAACATCTCTCGGCGGGCCCCGGGCCGAGAACCGCTGATGGCATCGGCCGCCGTGACAAGAAAGCTCTCGGCAGAGAAATGTGGCTCCTCGTCGTGATGCGCCCTGATCGAATTGAGGACCAGAGGCGTCTCGTTGTGCTTCTTGCACAGGCGATACCCGAGCTCCACGTGGGTACCCTCGTGCTCGTGCGTCATACCCTTGCCGACGTCGTGCAGGATCGCTGCTCGTTTGGTGCCCTGAACGTCGAGTCCCATCTCGGCCGCCATGTTTGCGGCAAGAAGGGCAACCTCCCGGGCGTGCTGCAGCTGATTCTGGCCGTATGAAGTCCGGAACCGGAGGCGCCCGAGCGTCTTGACGATCTCGGGGTGCACGTTGTGCAGGCCGAGTTCGTACAGAACTTCCTCCGCGGCCTCCACCATGCCCTGCTCGACCTCCACGGCGGCTTTTTCGACGACCTCCTCGATGCGCCCCGGATGGATACGCCCGTCCTCGACCAGTCTCTCCAGCGCGATTCGCGCGGTTTCGCGACGTACCGGGTCAAAGGAGGAGAGCACGACGGCCTCCGGTGTATCGTCGATGATCACATCCACACCGGTGACCTGCTCGAAGGATCGAATGTTGCGACCCTCGCGTCCGATGATTCGGCCTTTCATCTCCTCGGAAGGGAGTTGCACCACCGAGACCGTGGTCTCGGCTGTCAGGTCCGCTGCCATGCGCTGGATCGACAGGGCGACGATCTTCCGCGCCTCACGGTCCGCCTCCTTGTGGGCCTGCTCCTTGATCTCGCGCAACGTATTGGCAGCCTCGGCTCGCGCTGCATCCTGAAGATCGGCGATGATCTCGGCCCGCGCCTCGGCCTCGTTCATCCCGGCCAACTGCTCGAGTCGCCTGCTCGCCTCGAGTTCGCGGCTCGCGATGCCCTCGGCCCGGCGCTCGATCGCCGATTCCTGTGTGGCGAGGGCGTCGGCGCGTGCGTCGAGTTCGTTGTCCCGAACATTCAATCGCTCGAACTGGCGGTCCAGCGCGTCAGAACGTTCCTCAGCGCGCCGCTCGGCGCGCTCGATCTCCTCGCGGCGCCGATCCTCTTCTCTCTCCCAGGCCGCACGGAGACGAAATCCCTCTTCGCGGCCTGCGAGTTCTCCGGCCTTCCGTGCGTTGTCCGCCTCACGTTCGGCCCGCTGTAGGATGCGGGAGGCCTCGTCCTGTCCCTTCTGCTTTTCAACTTCCAGCTGAGCCCGTGCGCGGTTCCTCGCAAGCACGAACCCGGAGAACAATCCCAGAACGAGTCCGACCCCCGCCGCCAACAACAAAGGCGGGGTGATCATGTATTCACTCCGAATCGGCCAAAAGGCCGCAGGTGAGCAATGGAAGAGGGGTCGCCCCGGTCGGATGACCCTTCGTCTCGTGAAACCGCCGCACGATAGGGTGCCAATGTCCGCGTTGGCAAGCCGATCACCCGGCGACCAGCATCATCCTAGCTCGGAGGCACGAGACCCTCGAGTCGGACCGCGAGTGCCTCAACCTTGTCGGCAAGAACCGCCCTGGATCCCACCACCTCCTGCCGAGCGTGAAGGAGGTCGTCCGCGATGGAGAGAGCTGCGAGAATGGCGGCCTTGTGAACCTCGATGCCGCCGACCGCGAGACGGATTTCATGAATACGGTCGTCTACAAGGCGCGCGCATGCCCGGGTGTGTTCGGGCTCGGCGCTCGACCGGATGGTATGCTCCTCTCCCGCAATCCGGACCGTCACGGAGGTTGACTCGCTCATCCCTGATTCTCCAGGAAGTGAATCCTCGCGATCATACGGTCAACTCCCTCTTTTCCCCGCTCCAAGCGGGTCTTGAGGTCCGCATTCTCGGCTTCGATGGACTTCAAGCGCGCAACGAGGTCGTGAGCGTCAGCGGGGCGCTCCGTGAAGCGCTCAACCATCTGCGTCATCTCGGAATTCCTGGCCTCGACCTCCTCCACGCGGACCTCAGCCTCCGCGACCCGCTCGTACGCTTCTTCGAGCGCCGCGACGAGTCCCGCCACAGCCCTCTCCAGTCGTTCGAGTACGGCTACCTCTCGCTCCTCGCTATCCCCGGGCTGTGACACCGAGACCCTCCTCGAGTCGGGTAAGAACGGCCCTCACACTCCTGTCCACCTGCTTGTCCTTCAGGGTTCGGGTCGGCGACCGGAAGCGCAAGCGAAACCCCAGTGACCGGTAACCCTCGGGGACTCCGTCCCCCGCATAGAGGTCGAAGATTTCGATACTCTCGAGTTCCTCGCCCCCGTGCTGGCGTATCGCCTCAGATACAGCGCCCGCCCGTACCTCACCCGGCACAAGGAGGGCCAGGTCCCGCTCGCTGGCCGGGAAGTGCGGAAGTGGGTTGACTGTCACCGAGGGGGCGGCAGACGGTGTCGAGGGGAGCGTCAGCTCGAAGGCCCAGAGCTCCGACGCCCACACCGGTACGTCACACGCCTCATCCGCCACACGCCCCGCATGGCCTACGACTCTTCCCGAGCGGTGGCGGACGACCAGGCAGTCCGGATCGTCCAGCGTGGCCACGGGAGGTCGTCCCTGCTCGACGAACGCGCTCGTCGCGTAGACTCGGCGCACGACATCCTCCACCAGCGCCTTGAGGTCCCAAATGTCGACGAACTCCTCTTTTCGCGACCAGTGCGGGGGCTCGCGACGACCCGTGAGAACGACTCCAAGGTGGGGCTCTTCCAGAGGCGGTTCGCCCGGACCGGCCTTGCGAAAGGATGTCCCCAGCTCGAAGAGCCGGACGTCCCGATTGCCTCTGGCCAGGTTGTATTCGGCGCGGCGAACAAGTGCTGGGATCAGGGCACTGCGCAGGAAGGGCTCCGTGGTCGTGAGCGGGTTCGCGACCTCGACCTCCCCTTCCCCCTCGGGACAGAACGCGGGCGTCTGCGTCTCGAAGAGCCCGCAGGCGACCAACGCCTTGCGAAGACGGTCTTCCAACTGAAAAAGCGGGTGGTCGGGTATGGACGACGGGCGCTGGGGTCCCAGCGAATCCGGGAAGTTGTCGAACCCGTGCGACCGGGCAACTTCCTCGATCAGGTCCACCTCGCGTGTCACATCGTAGGAGCGAAATCCGGGCACTCGGACGCGCATCACCCCCTCGGCCTCACCCTCCACCTGAAAACCCAGCGGCCGCAGGAGGGACTCGACGTACTCGCCGCTAAAGCCTACTCCCAGCAGACGCTCGATCCTCGCCAGCCGTAACTCCACTACCGAGCTCGCGAACGGAGAGGGACAACAATCCAGAATCGGGCCGTCGAGCTGTCCCCCCGCAGTCGCGAGAATCACCTGGATACAGCGCTCCATGGCCATCCGCATTCCCTCGGGGTCGACACCCCGCTCGTACCGATACGAGGCGTCCGTAGACATGACGAGCGCGCGGCGCGTGGCCCTGATGGATTTCGGTTCGAAGAGCGCGCACTCCAGCAGCACGTCGACGGTCTGGACGTCGACCTCGGAGTTCTGCCCACCCATCACCCCGGCGAGCGCGACGGGGCCACTCCCGTCGCAAATCATCAGCATCTCCGGCGTGATCGCGCGCTTCTCGCCATCCAGGGTGATGAACTCCCCCTCGGCCTCTGACGCACGCCGGACGATGATGGAACGCCCGTTCAATCGATTCAGATCGAAGGCGTGCATGGGCTGGCCGAGCTCGAGCAGGACATAATTCGTGGCGTCGACCACATTGTTGATCGGACGCGCCCCAGCCCCCCGCAGGCGCTCCTGAAGCCACGACGGTGACGGTCCGATCTCCACTCCACGGATCACGGCACCCAGATATCGGCTGCAGAGGTCCGGGTCGTCGATCTGAACGGACACATCATCGTGGGCCACCGCTGGCGCAGCGACGATGTACGCGGGGTCCACCGCAGCCGCGCCCGGCAGTGCCGGCAGTTCGACCCGCCCCTCAGCCTGAGACGCAAGCTCCCGAGCCACCCCGACATGAGACAGAAGGTCCCCTCGATTGGCTGTGACCTCCACGTCGAGGGTCGCGTCGTCGAGCCCCACCGACACGACAAACGACGCACCCGGTTTCAAATCGCCTTCCAGCTCCATGATCCCCGAGTGATCATCCCCCAATCCCAACTCGCGAGCGGAGCACAGCATCCCTTCCGACACCTCGCCGCGGATCTTGGACTTCTTGATCCGGAAGTCTCCTGGCAGAACGGCACCGACGGGTGCGAGCGGGTAGAACGCCCCCTCTTTCACGACCGGAGCACCGCACACGATCTGAACGACCTCCGACCCATTGTCCACTTCACAGACACGAAGGCGGTCGGCGTTTGGGTGCTGCTGCGCCCGGATCACCCGGCCGATGATGATGTCGCGCAGGTCCTCCCCGGGCGAGGTCACGGAATCGACCGGGGCACCGCGCAGGGCGAGGTGCTCCGACAGCTCCTCCGGCGTCCCCTCGAGACCCGGCACGAGATCCCTGAGCCAGCGGACGGAGACGTTCATTGGGCAAACTGTGCGAGGAAGCGCACGTCGTTTTCGAAGAAGGTTCGCAGATCATCCACCCCGTGCTTCAGCATCGCGATACGACCCGGACCCATTCCAAAGGCCCAGCCGGTATAGCGTTCGGGATCGTAGCCTGCGTTTGCGATCACATTCGGATCCACCATGCCGGACCCCATGATTTCCAACCAGTCCGTCTCATACTTTGTCCCGTCCGGGCGCGTGATGGTCCGCTTCACATCGACCTCGGCACTCGGCTCGGTGAATGGGAAGAACGACGGGCGGAAGCGGATCTGCGTGTCAGGACCCCAGTAGCGACGCGCGAACTCGGCAAGGGTCGCCTTGAAGTCGATGAAGGTGACATCCTCGTCCACGACGAGCCCTTCGATCTGCATGAAGGCGGGCGTGTGCGTCGCGTCGTACGTGTCGCGTCGGTAGACCCAACCCGGGGCAATAATCCGAATCGGAGGCGCGTTGGCCTCCATCGTACGCATCTGCACGGGTGATGTGTGGCTGCGCAGGAGCACTGAGTCCACCAGGTACAGCGTGTCCTGCTCGTCCGCAGCGGGGTGATCCAATGGCGTATTCAAAGCCTCAAAGTTGTACCACTCAGTGTCCGCCTCCGGGCCTCGGGCTCGAGAAAAGCCCAGGTCTCGAAAGATGTGCCAGATCTCATCGATCGCCTGAGTGATAGGGTGCAAGCCCCCTGGCCAACGCGGTCTACCCGGCATAGAGAGATCCACTCCCCTCGCAACGGCAGGGCCGGTGAGGATCGCGCTCCGTGCCTCGAGGGCCGCAGATACCGAAGCTTTCACCTCGTTCGCCCGCTGGCCGACCGCCGGCCGTTCCTCTGGCGGAAGCGCCCCGAGCCCACGCAGGATCGCGGAGATACGGCCCTCGCTGCGACCGAGATACGCAACTCGAACAGCTTCCAGGGCCGTGGCATCCGGAGCCGACTCCGCAGCTCCCAGCGCTTCGGCCTCCAGCACCGCAAGCGCCTCGATGGGATTTGATTCACTCATTGAGGTCGACCACCATAAGTCGTTGAGCCCGTTGCGACAGCGGGGCTCGACATAATATCACACTTTGGCTCCCGCATACAGCGGAAGTTCCGCGAGTTTCATACGGCTCTTAACGAACATGCCACTCCCCCGAGCGACCTCCCGACCGGCGTGGTCGAATGCCACCGCTTCCGCGATGATCTGGCTACGGTTTCGGGTCACCACCGTGCCCACGGAGCGTAACGAACCCTTCGACACCGGCCTCGTCAGATAGCTCGTAAAGGACGTGGTCAGGATGAAGACATCCTCCACGACGCTGGCCGCCGCAAAGAACGCCGCGTCATCGAGCATCTTCCACGTTACGGAACCATGGGTCGCCCCGCCGGCGTGGAAGAAGTGCTCACCTACCTCGATTCCGATTTCCGCCGTCTCAAGGCCCACGTCGATGCTTGGCTCGTAGATGCGGTTGATGGGAGACGCGAGATACATCACCTCGAGTGCTCTCCAATGCTCTTTTCGGGCCTTGGTCACCCTATCTCCATATACAACAGGGACCCCGCGGCCGGGCCGCAGAGTCCCTGAGGAACCGATTCGAGCGGCGTAATCAGCCGGCTTTTACGGACAGGCCTTCTTTCGCCTGTTCAACAACCGCACCAAATGCCTCGGGATTGCGCACGGCAAGATCCGCCAAGGCCTTGCGATCAAGATCGATCCCGGCGGCCTTCAGGCCATTCATGAACCGCGAATACGACATGTCGTGCTGACGGGCCGCGGCGTTGATCCGTGCGATCCACAACCGACGAAAATTGCGCTTCTTCTTCTTCCGATCCCGGTATGCGTGTTCCCACCCCTTCTCAACCGCATCCTTCGCGGTCTTGTAGAGGTTCTTACGTCCGCCAAAGTACCCCTTGGCGGCCTTGAAGATCTTTTTCTTCCGCTTGTTGCGCGGGACTGCGGAGGTTGCTCTGGGCATCGTTCTGCCTCCTCAGGAGCCGTAGGGAAGGATCTTGTGCATCTTCTTCTCGTCCGCCTTGCTGACGAGATCCGCCTGACGAAGCCTGCGCTTCCGCTTCGTGGTCTTCTTGTTGAGGATGTGGCTCTTGTTGGAGCGCATCCTCTTGAGCTTCCCGGTACCGGTGACCTTCATCCGCTTCGCGGCCCCCCGGTGCGTCTTCATTTTTGGCATGGCTTCACAACTCCAATCGCCCTGTCCCAGACAGGGCTCAGTCTATCAGTCTTTCAATGGGGCCAGGACCATCGACATGATCCGGCCCTCCATGTTCGGGAACGACTCCGGCTGACCCACTTCCTGCAGATCCTCCATCACTCTCGCGAGCACTTCCTTTCCGATCTCGGGGTGAGTCACCTGACGACCCCGAAACATCATCGTCAGCTTGACCTTGTTGCCGTCTTCGAGGAAGCGTCGAGCGTGCCCGACCTTGAAGTTGTAATCGTGATCTTCAATGCCCGGGCGGAACTTCACTTCCTTGACCTTGATCGTGTGCTGCTTCTTTCGTGCTTCGCGTCGCTGCCGGTCTGCCTCGTACTTGTATTTCCCGTAGTCCATCATCTTGACCACTGGGGGCCGCGCGTCCGGCGCCACCTCGACCAGATCCATCCCCCGCGCTTCCGCACGTTCCCGGGCTTCATCGATGGAGACGATGCCGATCTGCTCACCGTCATCCTGAATCAGCCGAATCGGGCTGATCCTGATCTGGTCGTTCACACGAACTCGATCTTTACTGATGTCTTATCCCTCCGAGCAAGTCTCGATACACGACCCCTTCGGGCCCCGTCCTTCGGTCCTGTCTCCTACGAAAAAAGCCCGGGAATGCTCCCGGGCCGCAACCATGACTCGCCCGCCGAGGAAAACCCCGGCGAACTGATCTGCGCGACCCTCAAGACGACCCACGTGGAGTCCTGAAGGTGGAGCCACTGCTGGGGCGGCTCACTTCACTCTTGTTGCCCGCCTGAGCGAGCGTGAGGAAAGTTGACCCTGCGGCTCGCTCCGGTCAAGCGGGCGGCACCCCGCATTCCGCCCTCAATGCCAGGGATAGAGAGTCCTCGGCCCGCGCGATGAGGTCCCGGTGCCGGATGGTCTCCCCCGGTCGATGGACTCAGCCCTCTGGCTCTACCTCGAAGATACCAGTGGACGCATCCGTCAATCCTGAGTCCGTGCCCGGATCTCACCCTCGACGAGTTCGATGAAGTCGGCACGGTTCATGATCTCCTGCTTCTTCCCCGCACCCCGTCTTCTTACTGCGACGGTGCCATCAGCCGCCTCGCGCTCTCCCACCACGCCCATGTAGGGGATCTTGTGCAACTCGGCCTCCCTGATCCGGTAGCCGAGCGTCTCACGAGACTGAAGCGTTGCGCGCACACCTCGAGCCGTGAGAGCATCCACGAGCTCCCGCGCGCTGTCGTCCCAGTCCTGGCCGACAGAGAGGACCCGAACCTGCTCCGGAGCCAACCACGTCGGGAAAGCCCCGGCGTAGTGCTCGATGAGGATCGCGATGAACCGCTCGAACGAGCCGCACACCGCCCGATGGATGACGACCGGCCGGTGGGGTGCGTTGTCGCTTCCAATGTATTCGAGGTCGAAGCGCTCCGGCGCGTTGTAGTCCAGCTGGATGGTCCCGAGCTGCCAGCTTCGGCCAATCGAATCCGTGACATGGAAATCGATCTTCGGGCCGTAGAACGCTCCGTCTCCTTCCTCGATGTCGTATTTCCGCCCCGTCGCGTCGAGTGCCTGCTTCAGGGCGGCCTCGGCGTAATCCCACTGCTCGTCGCTACCAATCCGTTGATCGGGCCGGGTCGCAAATTTCAAGCGCGACTCGAGCCCGAATGCTTCATAATGACCGAGGATGAAATCCGTCAGAAAGTGGACCTCCTCGGCGATCTGGTCCTCGCGCAGGAATACGTGGCAGTCATCCTGGGCGAATTGTCGAACTCTGGTCAGACCGGACAACGCACCGGACAGTTCGTTTCGGTGCAGGACGTCCAGAGTGGAATACCGGAGCGGAAGCTCCCGGTATGAGTGGGTTTCCGACGCATAGTAGAGGTAGTGCGACGGGCAGTTCATCGGCTTCAGCGACATGTCGTGCTCGCCAGACTCGGTGTCGAGAACAAGGAACATGTTGTCCTTGTACTTCCCCCAGTGACCGGACCGCTCCCAGAGTTCCTTCGTATACAAGAGGGGTGTCTTCACCTCCTGAAAGTCCTTGCGCTGTCGATCCCGCACGAAGCGCTCGAGCGTGTTGTACAACTCGGTTCCCCGCGGCGTCCAGAATGCTGCTCCCGGTGATACGGGGTGGAACTGGAACAGCCCCAGCTCGCGCCCCAGTCGGCGGTGATCGCGGCGGCGGGCCTCCTCCAGACGATGCAGGTGCTGCTCGAGGTCGGCCTTCTTGTGGAATGCCGTCCCGTAAATTCTCTGGAGCATTTGACGCTTTTCGTCGCCTCTCCAGTACGCGCCAGCAGCCGAAAGAAGTTTGAAGTGCTTCAGACCCCCTGTGCTTGGGACATGCGGCCCTTTGCACAGATCCAAAAACGGCCCGTTCAGGTAGACGGTGATGACTTCGTCGTCCTGGAATTCCTCGAGACGCTCCAGCTTCAGCGGGTCGTCGCGGAAAAGCTCGCGCGCCTCCTCCTTCGACACATGCCTGCGCTCGAACGGCTGATCATCCCTCACGACCTCTGCCATCTTCTCCTCGAAGATCGCCAGGTCTTCCGGAGTGAACGGTTCATCGACCTCGAAGTCGTAATAGAAGCCGTCGTCGATGGCAGGTCCGAAGCCGATACCTGCTCCAGGCCGTACCTCCCGGACTGCCGTCGCGAGAACATGGGCCGCCGAATGCCGGAGAACGGCCAGGGATTCGTCATCCCGCTCCGTGAGAATCTGGATCTCTGCGTCCTCGACGATTGGCTCCATCAGGCCGACAGTCTGACCATTCACCACCGCAGCGATCGCGGCCTTCGCGAGGCCCGGGCCGATACCCGCTGCTACCTCACCGCTCGTGGATCCGTATGGTAACTCGAGTACGTCGCCGTTCGGCAGGGTGATCTTGATCTGGTCGCTAGCCATGGTGTCGTCTGTATGCTTGAGTGTCATCGGCACCCTCGAACATGAAAAAACGCGGCGCCCGTGCTTCGGGGGCCGCGCCTCGCATCAGGTCCTGCCGGGCCTAACCGACGAACGCAGACGAGCGGCCGCGAAAGTGACCGGTAATGATGACCGTCGAGGCGATGATGCGTGGGAGCATCGTAGAACTCCGACTGTGAATGCCGAAGGATGGCGGGAGGCTACCACGGGGTCAACAGCCTGCGAGGGTCAGGGCAAACGGCCCACTTCGATCGCGTCCAGGACCCGGCCTACGTACTCGTTCATGTAGGCACCATTGCCCCCTGCACTGGGCCCTAGGCGCACGATCACCAATTCGCGGGACGGGATGATCAACGTGCTCTGGCCCATGAAACCAGAGGGCCAGAAGGCATCTTCAGGAATGCGAGGGTGCTGCCCACCCGCATTCAACCAGAATTGTCCGCCGTAATCTCGGG
>JAYOKZ010000017.1:5961-47165 GCA_038120095.1 Gemmatimonadales bacterium | reverse complement strand
CGCAGGGGCTGGGGTGCTGACAAAATCCACCCAGCCCTCAGGCAGGATTCGTTCCCCCTCCCACACCCCATCCTGCAGATGGAGAAGTCCGAAACGGGCCCAGTCCCGTGCAGACATATAGTCGTAGCCGGTGAGGATGAAGTTTCCCCACGCGTCCGTTTCGAGCACCGCGTTCTTGATCCCGATGCGATCGAAAAGCGCGGTCCATGGAAACTCGTGGTAGCGATCCCCTCTTCGCTCTACCGTCTGTCGCACGATTCGACCCAGAGTGAGAGGATCCGAGTTCAGATATCGCCACCGCGTGTTCGGTTCAACCGCCAGCGGAAAGCTGACGGCGTGATCGAAGACGTTGATGCCGTCGAAGTAGATCCGGAAATGGTGATTGTCGGTCGAGAGCGAGTTCTCGTTACCGAGCCCCAGGTTCTCGAAGTCGAGACCTGAACTCATGTGGAGCAGGTTGGCGATCGTGATATTTCTTCGGGCATCCCCCGCCCATTCAGCGACCGGCGCTGGCTGATCCAGGGTCAGTTCGCCCTGCTGAACCAGTACCCCGATGAGCGCAGCGGTGATGGCTTTGCCCTGAGACCACGAAAGATGCGGCATGTCACGCGGCACCCCCGGTGCATACCGCTCTCCGAGTATCCGACCCTTGTATACCACGATGAACGCACGCGTATTCTGCCCGTGCTCGTGGTTGGCGATGGCCCAATCGAGGGCCCGCTCAAGGGCCTGGGCGTCCACTTCCGGCGGTAACGCACCGTCCGACCTTCGCTCACCCATGGGCCACCGCTGCCAGTCACGGTCGGGCCACTCGCGACCGACCTCCGATGGCGTGAATTGGATGTCCTCCATGCCTCGAGGCAGCACCGCACACCCCTGATCTCCGTTGTACTGCGCCACCCGATCGTGAGGGGATTGTGGAGAGGACAGCGTCACCCGGCGCTCCTCGTGATCGATCTCGTATGTGAAATCGTCTCCCCACCCGAAGTGCGCAAAACGCCGGAGGTCCGCCGCTACGTGGAGCTCCGCATCACGTCCCTGGACCCAGATTCCGGAACACAGGATCTTGGCGTTCATCGCAAGGCTGAACTCCGTCGCGGTAGCGTCGTCGGAAGGCCACTGTCCCGCGCCAGGCTCGGCGACCGCACACGCGAGGGCCGCCATGAGCGTCAGAAGACGCAGAAGCCGACGTCCATCCATGGGATTCATGCCCAGGCGATGACCGCCTCGGGCCGCCCCGCGTCGATGAACCGACTCTTCGGCATCCATCAACCTTCACGCAGGGGCGCCGGCAGGCGATCCGGAACCTGCGGCCTCGCTGCTGGTGCAAACACCTGCGCCATCAGGGCGGAAAACTCGGCCATTGCACCGTTGATCCGCTCGATCACGCCTGGGACCGATTCCCACGACCGCTCCAGCTGGTAGAGCGCGTCTGCGGTGGGCATGGAGCCAGAACTCTGAATGCCACGCCACACGCCAGCGCCATCGGACGCGTCGTCCAGCTCATCATTCAGATCGCCCAGGGCCTCACGCAGGGTGTGGAGCTCCGTCCTGAGTGATTCGGGCGCACCATCTCCAAGCAGCCCCTCTGCCGCATCCACGTGGTCCGTCATCTCGTCGAGCGCGCCCTCCGCGAGGTCCACGACATGCGCGAGCCGATAGGACTCCATCATGCTCTGATGACGCACCATGAGTTCCCGGCGCCCCATCTGCACCCTCGGGTCCATACGCACCACCACCTCGGTCTGTACGACATCGGATCCGGCGGTCAGTTCGACGATGTAGGTTCCCGGTAGTACCCGAGGACCCATCCCACGCGATTCACCCGCCTCATTCCTTTCCTCGATCTGCAAGTCCCAGATGACCTCATGCATCCCCGCCCCTGCAGGGCCGTCAAGTTCACGCACCAGGGCACCTGCGGCATCGGTGACTCGGAGCGACAGATTGTCCGTGTCCGAGGCCAGGCGATACCGGATGCGTGCGCCGCTGGGTGGATTCGGCGCGGCATAGATCCCGGGGGTCCAACCCTGCGGCGTGTAGACGTTGTAGGAGGTTGCCCGCCGAACCGGAAACACGTACGCGTCCGATGCGACGACGTTCGAGTTCAGGTGCTCGAGTGGAGCGATATCATCGAGGATCCAGATGCCACGCCCGTGGGTCCCGATCACCAGATCATTCTCTCTCGGGTGGATCTTGATATCGTCGACGGGCACTGTCGGCAGGCCGTTCGTCATTCTGACCCAATTGTCTCCCGCATCAGCCGAAACGAACACTCCAACCTCATTGCCCGCGAAGAGCAGGTCTGCATTGTCCGGGTGCTGTGCCAGCGCATTCATGGAACTCCCTGGAAGCCCGCGGCTGATCGGGACCCAATCCTGCCCGAAGTTCTCGCTGCGGTATACGTAGGCGCTGAAGTCATCGTTGCGATGGTTGTCGAACGCTGCGAAGACCGTGCCGGGCGCCCCATGAGACGCGACCAGGCGAGTGACGTACGAGTGCGCCGGGAGATTCGGTACTCGGTTCGTGATGTCCGACCATGTCGCGCCCCCGTCCCGGGTGACTTGGAGGCGGCCATCGTCGGCGCCGGTGTACAGCACGTTCGCGTCACGTGGAGACTCCGTGATGGCGGTCAGATTCCCGTAGCTCGACTGCCCGTCGTTGCGGGACATTTGAGCGTCCCCTCCCGGAACGCCCATGATGGTCAGGGTGTCGCGGTCGATCGCCCACGTGAGGTCCCCACTGATCGCCTCGAAGCTCTGGCCCAGATCGGTTGATCGGAACAGTACATTGGCCCCGACATAGAGCGTGTTCTCGTCGTGGCTCGACAGAACCACGGGTGTGTTCCAGTTCCAGCGAAGATCGGGCAGCTGCCCGTCCGGCCCGGGTCGTCCCATCGGCCGCATCCGGGTGCGTTCCATTGTCTCGAGATTGACGCGAGTCAGGTTTCCACCCTGAGACTCGGCGAACATGAGCCCGGTGTTCGTGGGGTGCATGACCGTGAAGAAACCGTCACCACTCCCCACGTTGTACCAGTCTCGGGTACGGATCCCCTGGTTAGACCACGTATCACTCGGGGCGCACCACGACCCGTTGTCCTGGAGCCCACCGCAGACGTGGTACGGGTCACGCATGTCGACCCCGATCTCGTAGAACTGCCCCAGCGGCAGGTTGCGGAACTGATACCAGTTGTCGGACCGGTCCCAGCTGATGGACACCCCGCCGTCGCTTCCCAGGATCATGTGGTCCGAGTTCTCCGGGTTGATCCAGAGAGCATGATGATCCATGTGGACGTCGGCTGCCGCGTCGGCCGTGAAGGTGCGTCCCCCGTCCGAGGTCCGGTACATGCTTGCACCCCCGAGATACATTCTCTCCGGATCGTTCGGGTCGATCCTTATCTGCGAGTAGTACATCGGCCGATTATTGGTCGTGGATCGGTGCTCCCACGTATCCCCGCGATCCGTCGAGCAGTACACGCCGTTCTGGACGTCGTCACTTTCCCGCTGCTGGAATCCCTGGCCGGGCCCCCTCGGGTCGGCTTCGACCAGCGCGCAGATGAAGTTTCCGTCGCGCCGGTAGATATCGAGGCCAATCCGTCCCTTGTCGCCTGGCGGGAGCCCCGTCGTCAACTCGGACCACGAGGCCCCACCGTCCGTCGTCCGATGGATTCCGCTTCCGGGTCCGCCACCGTTGAAGCCCCAGGCCTTTCGCTGCCTCTGGTACATCGCTGCGAAGAGGGTCTGCGGATCGTTCGGGTCCATGACGAGATCGATGGCCCCGGTGTTCGCTCCGATATAGAGCACTTGCTCCCACGAACGGCCTCCATCCGTTGTGCGGTACACCCCGCGTTCTGCATTGTCACCCCACAAATGACCCATGGCGGCAACGTAGGCGACGTCCGGATCTCGCGGGTGCACCTGGATCCGCGAAATGTGGTGCGTGTTCTCGAGGCCGAGGTGGGTCCACGTCCGTCCCGCATCGGTCGACCGATACACGCCGTTGCCCCAGGGCGAACTCTGTCGGTTCTGGGGTTCACCCGTGCCGACCCAGATCACGTTCGCGTTGGAAGGGGCCACTGTGACGTCTCCGATGGAGGCAGTCACCTCATGGTCGAAGATCGGCTCGAACGTGACGCCGGAGTTCTCCGTCTTCCAGATACCACCGGTGGCCGTCCCCACGTAAAAGACCGACGGGTCGCTCTCGACCACGGCAAGGTCAGAAATACGCCCACCCATGATCGTCGGTCCGATCTGCCGCCATTCGAGTCCGTTGGCGACCGCAGCAAGCTGTTCCGGTGTTTGGGCGGCAGAGGTCGTGGGGCCAAGGACGGCAGCCACGCCCAGGAAGCGGAGAGTTAGAGAAGGACGCATGGGAAGAGCCCTCGGACTCGGACGGAGGTCAGGTGGATCCCGGCATGTTAGACCCTCGGTGATCGTGTCGCACGGGGGAGCAGCGATCGTCCTCCGAGTCACCCACCCACCTCAGGGCTTCTCCCGGGTCGGGTTGGTGGTGTAGGCCTCCGTCCCACCGGGCTCGATGCTCAGATAACGCCAGCCCGGGCCCCTCAGCATCTTACCCAGGCAGGTGATCTGCCCGACATGGGACGCAGTGTGGGCCAGAGAGCGATGCACGGCCTCGCCCACGGAAAATGGCACCCCCCGAATCGTAACCGTTCGGGAAAGATCCTCGTCTCGAATTTCCGACAGCGCCGCGGTAAGCACGCTCCAGCCTTCGGCCCATCGGACCCGCACCTCTGCTACGGACACCGGACGGTGCGCAAACTCCTTCTCGCGCTCTCTCCAGGGCTTTTCACCGTCCGACGTGAGAAAATCGGTGAAACGCGACTCAAGATTTCACGCGATATGCCAGGCGATCGTGGCGATCGAGTTGCTCTCCGGCGTGGGCCGCCGTCCGATCTCCGCGTCAGAGACCTGATCGAATGTCCCCTCTCCAAGTTTCCGATAACGCCGAAACTCCGCCTCGACCCCTGAAACCACCGTTCGCATTCCCCCTCCTTCCGTATCGATTACCCAGAAGCTGACCCAAAGGTGTTCGGGAATGGTCCGTCGCCGGACTCCGACCTAGAATGACGTCCTCCGTTCACGCTGCCCACCCCTGCTCGAATCAACATGAATAAGCCGATCCTCTAACTGCTCGCCTTTACCCTCGTAGCATGCGCGCCGACCGACCCTGAAGTCGCCGCATGGGAGGCGATGGCCGACGAGATCACGATCACCCGGGATGACTGGGGGATCGCACACGTCTACGGACCGACCGACGCGCATGCCGTCTTCGGTGCCGTCTTCGCACAGGCTGAGGACGACTTCCATCGGATCGAGCGCAATTACCTGTTCTCGCAGGGCCGTCTGGCCGAGGCCTATGGAGAGGCCGAGCTGTGGGGTGACCTTCGAATGAAGCTCTTCATCGATCCGGTCGAGATTCAGGCAATGTACGCGGAGAGTCCACCGTGGCTCGCCGAGCTGATGGATGCCTGGGCTGCCGGCCTGAACTATTACCTGCATACGCATCCCGAGGTCGAGCCCATGGTCCTTGATCGATTCGAGCCGTGGATGGCCCTCACCTTCAGTGAGGGCTCCATAGGCGGGGATATCGAGCGGGTGAACACCGCGCAGCTGCAGGCGTTCTACGATGACGGCCCAACCGGTGTGGCGATGGCGCAACTCGACATCGAGGCTCCGCTGATCGATTGGGAAGAACCCCGTGGGTCCAACGGCATCGCCGTGTCGCCGCAGAACACCGTGAACGGAAATGCGCTGCTGCTCATCAACCCGCATACGTCGTTTTTCTTTCGCTCGGAGCTCCACATGCGCAGTGATGAGGGGCTCAACGCCTATGGGGCGTCGACGTGGGGCCAGTTCTTCATCTATCAGGGTTTCAATGAGAATGCGGGCTGGATGCATACCTCCAGTGGTGTCGACAACATCGACGAATATCTGGAAACCGTGGTGGAGCGCGACGGCCGGTACGCCTATGTCGTAGATGGCGAGGAGCGTCCCATGGATGTCAGGGAGATCACCGTACCCTATCGGACCGAGTCCGGAATGGAGCAGCGCACCTTCACGACATTCCGTACACACCACGGTCCCGTGGTCCGAGCTCAGGATGGCAAGTGGGTCACCACCGCCCTCATGGAAGAGCCCCTCTCCGCACTCATCCAGTCGTGGGATCGGACGAAGCGCACGAACCTCGACGGGTATCGAGAGAACATGTCGATGCACACGAATTCGTCGAACAATACGATCTTCGCGGATTCTGAAGGCAACATCGCGTATTGGCACTCCAACTTCGTGCCTCAACGGCGGGCCGATCTGGATTGGACCCGTCCGGTGGACGGGAGCCTTTCTGCCAACGACTGGGGTGAGCCGCACTCGATCGACGAGACACCGAACGTCTTCAACCCGTCGGTCGGCTGGGTGCAGAATACGAACAACTGGCCCTACAGCTCCGCCGGGCCGGACAGCCCGGTCGAGTCCGATTATCCACGTTATTTCCAGCGTAGCGGCGAGAACGCCCGGGGCATTCATGCAATCCGAGTACTCGAAAACCGCTCTGATTTCACGCTGGAAGGTCTCCTCGACGCCGCCTACAGCAGCCAGATGCCCGGCTTCGAGCCACTCGTGCCGGCCCTGCTCGCAGCGTACGACCGCGCGCCTGCGTCACACCCTCTGAAAACCACGCTATCCGAACAGATATCCGTCCTTCGGGATTGGGATTACCGCTGGAGTGTCGAGTCGGTTGCCACGTCGCTGGCCACGTACTGGGCAGAGGACATGATGGAGCGGACCGCCGGGGCCGCTCGAGCATCCGGTATGAGCACGAACGACTACATCGCTGAACGAGCCACGATGGACGAGCACCTCCAGTCGCTCGTCGCAGCCTCCGACCTCCTCCAGTCCGAGTTCGGTGAGTGGCGGACACCGTGGGGTGACATCAACCGCTTTCAGAGGATCAACGGCGACATCGAGCAGCCATTCTCCGACGATGCCCCCAGCATTCCCGTGGGCTTCCACTCGGGCCGCTGGGGGTCTCTCGCATCCTTTGGTGCCCGCCGCTATCCGGGAACGGCCCGCCGGTACGGTACCAGTGGAAACTCGTTCGTGGCCGTCGTCGAGTTCGGTGAGCGAGTGACTGCCCTCGCCGTGACGGCGGGTGGGGAGAGCGGGGACCCAGAATCACCCCACTTCAATGACCAGGCAGAGCGATACGCCACCGGCGACCTGCGGCCCGTGTACTACTACCCGGAAGACATCGAGGCTCACGCCGAGGAGACGTACACCCCCGGGCGTCGCTGAGCGAGACTCGACCGGGTCTCCACACATGCAGCGCGGGAGGCCAGCACGCAAAACCAGACGGCCCGGCCATCCTCCAGGATGACCGGGCCGCTGGGTGGACCGGCGAACCGATCCGGATCCGAGATCGGATCAGTCTTACATCATCCCACCCATGTCCGGCATACCGCCACCGGGCATTGCGGCTTCCGGTTCCGGCTTCTCAACGACGACTGCCTCGGTCGTGAGGAGGAGACCGGCGATGGACGACGCGTTCTGCAGGGCGGAGCGCACCACCTTCGTCGGATCGATCACGCCCGCCTTGACGAGGTCTTCGTACTCGTCGGTCTGGGCGTTGTAGCCGAAGCCACCCTCGCCGTCACGAACCTTGGCGACGACGATGCTGCCTTCGACGCCCGCGTTGGCCGCGATCTGACGAATGGGGTGCTCGAGAGCACGGTACAGAATCTGAACCCCGATCTGCTCGTCCTCGCGGTCGAGTGACAGGTCGTTCAGCTTGGCCTGAGCGCGAAGGAGTGCAACGCCACCACCCGGAACGATCCCCTCTTCCACCGCAGCGCGCGTGGCATGGAGGGCGTCCTCGACCAGGGCCTTCTTCTCCTTCATCTCGGTCTCGGTCGCCGCTCCGACGTTGATGACCGCAACACCGCCGGCGAGCTTCGCGAGGCGCTCCTGCAGCTTCTCGCGATCGTAGTCCGACGAGCTCTTGTCGATCGCGACACGGATCTCCTCGATCCGGCCCTTGATGTTGTCTGCATCACCCGCACCGTCGATGACGGTCGTGTTGTCCTTGTCGATCACGACCCGCTTGGCGGAGCCGAGATCGCTTGCCACCGTGTTCTCGAGCTTGAAACCGACTTCCTCGGAGATCACCTGGCCGCCTGTCAGGATCGCGATGTCCTGCAGCATGGCCTTCCGGCGATCACCGAAGCCCGGCGCCTTCACGGCGGCGACTTTCAACGTGCCACGGAGCTTGTTCACGACGAGGGTCGCGAGCGCCTCACCCTCGACGTCTTCTGCGACGATCAGAAGCGGACGCCCGGTCTGGGCGACCTTCTCGAGGATCGGCAGAAGGTCCTTCATCGAGCCGATCTTCTTGTCGTGAATGAGGATCATCGGATCCTCGAGCACGGCTTCCATCCGCTCGGGGTCGGTCACGAAGTACGGTGACAGGTAGCCGCGGTCGAACTGCATACCGTCGACCGTGTCCAGGGTGGTTTCGAGGCCACGAGCCTCCTCGACCGTGATGACACCGTCCTTGCCGACCTTCTCCATCGCATCGGAGATCAATTCGCCGATTTCCGCGTTGTTATTCGCCGAAATAGCACCCACCTGAGCGATGTGCTTCTTGTCCTTCGTCTCCGTCGAGAGCGCCTGAAGTTCGGCAACCACGACCTCGACACCCTTGTCGATACCACGGCGGATCCCCATCGGGTTCGTTCCCGCCGTCACGTTCTTCAGGCCTTCGGAGAAGATGGCCTGGGCCAACACCGTCGCCGTCGTCGTTCCATCACCCGCCACGTCCGACGTCTTCGTGGCCACTTCCTTCACCATCTGGGCACCCATGTTCTCCACGGGATCCTCGAGCTCCACTTCCTTGGCCACGGACACGCCGTCCTTGGTCACGGTGGGGGAGCCAAACTTGCGGTCCAGAACCACGTTCCGGCCCTTCGGGCCAAGGGTCACCTTGACCGCAGAGGCCAGCTTGTCGACGCCGACCTTGAGGCGCGCACGCGCCTCGACGTCGAATCCGAGCTCTTTCGCTGCCATGATTCGTTATCTCCTGTCGATTTGCGTTACGAGACGATGGCCAGGATGTCCGACTCCCGGAGGATGAGATATTCCTCACCGTCCATGGTCACATCCGTGCCACTATACTTGCCGTAGAGGACCTTGTCGCCGACCGAGACGTCCATCTCGAGCCGTGCACCCTCGTCCGACATCTTCCCGGGGCCAACGGCCACCACTTCACCCTGAGACGGCTTTTCCTTGGCCGTGTCGGGGATGTAGAGGCCACCGCGCATCTGCTCGGCCTCCTCCAGCGGCTTCACCACCACGCGATCCGCGAGGGGCTTCACCTCAGCTGCCTTTGCCATTCGGAATTCCTCCTGAGTGCTTCGGTCAGTCGTAAGTGGAACTCGTAGAGTTGCTGGCACTCGAAGCTGGTGAGTGCTAACAGGGGGGAAATCTCGTCACGTCCCATTGCGTGTCAACCTCGCGACCTCTCGAAGACCCCACACCCCTTTTCCCTTCCTGCGAGAATCCTACCCCAGGGCGTCCAGGGTCTCCCAGCTCTGTTGCCGACGACCCTCCTCCACATCGTGGATCAAGCTCACCAGGCGCACAGTCAGGGGCGTCGACACACCCACGTTTGCGCCCAACTCTGCGCTCGGCCCGATCTGTGCGCCTACCTCGGTCCGGCGCCTGCGAACCGCCAGATCTCTCCAGACGCCGCTGTGCGATTTCGCAGACCTGGAATTGAACGCGACCAGACGATCGAGGCTCGCGTGCGCGTCCTCATCCGTTGCATCGCTTCCAAAGGCGCGCGGATCGAAGCCGTCGAAGCCTTCCACCCTCACCTGGTAGGCCCGGGCGACGGCCACGGCCTCTCTCGCGAGCCCGATCAGGACTGCACGGTGGCGAGCCGAACCCAAAACGGAAGCGATGGACGCATCCGCCAGTGCGGTCCCGAAGAGCATCGACCCGTAGGCGAGCTTTCCCCACAGAAAACCCCAGATGTTCTCGGTGATCACTGCATCCGGCTCGAAGATCCGGAGGAGCGAGTGAAGCCGCCGAAGCCGAGGTGTGACCGTGCCGTTCAACTCGCCTACTACACAAGCACCGCGGTTTCCTCGCATGACGCACCCCGCCGCCACGACGTCCGCTCCGAAATTCACAAAACAGCCGACAGTGCGCTCCGCGCCGATCCGATCAGCGATGATCCGCTCGTTCAGACCATTCTGCACGGATACCACGAAGCCCTGCGGATGCAGCAGAGGAGCCAGGTCATCCAGGGCACCCGCAGTGTGATGAGCCTTCACGCACAGAAGAACGGTTCGGAGCACACCGTCCACCTCCTCCGGGAGGAGACACGGGCCGTGAACGGCGAACTCATCGACCGGACCCGTGATGCGCAGACCGCGAGACCGAATCGCTTCGACGTGGTCCGCATCGCTGTCGACGAACACCACATCGTGTCCCTGTCGGGCGAGCCACCCACCCACGGATCCGCCCATGGCACCAGCACCCCAGACGACGATCGACTCCGGTCCTAGCACGCTCAGCCCTCGGCGGTGAGAGCCTCCATGCGTGCCACGCCCTCGAGCCCGACGATTGCGTGCACGACGTCGTCGGCGAGGTCCGGTTCGAGCCAGTGCCCAAGCTCTCTCAGGCTCGCGAAGGACGCGCGGGCCTCCTCATAAGCCCGCGCCAGGACCGCCCTTGCGGACCGCGCAAATAGGCTCTCGACCGCGCCCGACGGGACGGCACCACCGTTCCACATGGCAGAAAAGGCCCTTCGCTCGTCAGGGGTGCCTCGATGGTGGATCTCCGACACGAGGAGGTTGTGTGAGCGGCGACCCACGTCGAACTCGAAGTCAGTGAGATCGTCAACGATCTGGAAGGCGGTTCCAAGCCGGGCGATGGCATGCTCTGCAGAAGTCATGCGCCGAGCAAGGTCACCTTCCTCGAGCACGGAGGGCGCAGCGAAGGCCAGCGCGAACAAGGATCCCCCTCGGACGCGGTGCACCATTTCGACCATTTCGTCCGGCGTCGGTATCGCGTCGACCCCTCCTTCCTCCGAGCCCTCGAGCGCACCGATCTCGGCCATCCTGTCCATGAGGCGCCGCTGAATTTCCGCAATCTGGGCCTCCACGAGGACTCCTCGCGCAGCCGCCCGGTCCAGCACGCCACGCAGGAGACGCTCGAACGACATCAACTGCAGAATCGACATGAAGCGCGCTCCCGAATTCGGCGCCAGAGGGAGGAGCGACTTCGCCTGATCGTCAAAGAGATTGTCGGCCGCGGTGATCGTGCCCTTGATGCAGAAATTCAGCTCGGTGTAGGCCTGCAGGCGATCGGCGTCCACACCGAGGGACCCAAAAATCGACCGAAAAAGGACCAGAAAAAAGTACTCCTGAAGAAAGTGCAGACCCTCAGGGGTGCCCGCTTCCTCCTGCGTCGGGACATGGGGGCTACCCGTGCGAAACTGCTCCCCGATGACCCCCTCGAGGTCCGCGTAGACCGCACGTACTGCCCTTGCCTGCGCTTCGATATCGGGGGCGAGGCGAGTCCATACACCCTGCTCCGCCAGGAGCTGGACCGACTTCTGCGAACGAAAAACAGGAGATAGCGTCATGGCGTTCAACGGTGAGCGCGGACCGCGACAAATCTCGCGGGCATCAGATGAATCTAGTGCGTCGGCTTCACTTCGCGGGAGGTGTCTCCGCAGGCCCGCGTCTGGCGACCTTCAGCCGGCGAGATACTCTCCCGCCATGGCGAGTCCGATCAGCGTAAGGTGAGGCTCGATCGCGTCCACAGTCCGCAGGTAGGGTCCCATGGTGCTGGCGAAGCCCCCCGTGGCAATGACCAGCGCATCGGGACGCGACCATTCTTCCCGGATCCTTCCGACAAGGCCGTCGACAGCATCGACCGCCTGGTAGAAGACACCACTCTGAATGCAGGTTTCCGTCCGGCGCCCAATCACCACCTCTGGCGGTCGCAGCTCGACTCGGGGCAGCTTCGCTGTCCGAGCTGAAAGCCATTCCATACCGGCCCTCAGGCCAGGTGAGATCACCCCGCCGATGAATGCTCCCTCGGTCGTGATGCAATCGAATGTGGTTGCGGTGCCGAGATCGACAACGATTGTGTCCCGGCCGTAGAGCTCTTTGGCTGCCAGGGTATTCACCACACGGTCGGCACCCACGGACAACGGATCTTCCACGTCCAGGACGATCGGAAGTTCGGATTGTGGGCCGACAGCCAGAGCGGGAGCGCCGGTGATCGTCTCGAGTGTCTTCTTCCAGATGTAGTTGACCGAAGGAACGACTGACCCAACTACACCCCTCGCGATCGATCCCTCGTCTACGCCGTCCCCGGCCAGGAACGCCCGGATCAGGGCGGTCATCTCGTCGCCGGTGCGCTGCACGTTGGAGCTGACCCTCCAGTGCGAAGCGATCTCCCCGGATGAGGGGGCCAGACCCACAACGGTCTCCGTGTTTCCCACGTCTACCACGAGCTGCACGTCTCGTCCTCCAATTCGGAAGTCGTAGCGAAGCGGACGCTTCCCGTACCCACGGACAGCCTCGAACCGGGCGGTGACTCGAGCACTAGGCGACCCTCCTCGTCGATACCGCGTGCGACCCCAGCTCCTGCGACGTCCGTCTCCACTGGACGATCGCGAAGCGCATCAAGCAACGCAAAGCGTCGAAGGCCTGAATGAAGGCGGTCCTCCGAATCCAGAATGCGGAGAACGCTCGATGCGAGCTCGCCCGCCAGATCCCGCGGGTCCGGACGAGTCGACGTGTACGCCGCGAGGGACGTCGGTTCCACAGGGCCATTCTCGCCATCGAGGTCATCGCACGACGGAGCTGCGCGGACGTTGATTCCGATCCCTGCAACGACCCACCCGGCACCACTCTCCACCAGAATGCCACCGAGTTTCCTGCGTTCGATCAAGAGATCGTTCGGCCATTTGATACGCACGTCCGCGCCGGTCCGCGCTCGCAGGGTCTCCGCGCATGCGATGCCGATCAGAATCGGCAGCTGAGGAATCCCATCCGACAGTCCGAGTACGAGCGACATCCAGACCCCTTCGCCGGCGGACGATCTCCAGACGGACCCTCTGCGGCCCCGTCCGGCTCGCTGCTCTCCGGCAAGGACGAGCCACCCGCGAGGGGTTCCACGCTGCGCCAGTATGCGGGCGCGATCATTCGTGGAGTCGATGGACTCCCAGACCTCGAATCCCGGGAGCCCGAACGATGCGGCCCGGTCCGGATCGAGTGAGCACTGCAACTCCGAGATCACCGAAGTACCATGAGGCCGAGGTACAGCGCTCCCACCACCCAACAGTAGGGAGCAAAGAAGTGAAACGAACGCCTGGCCAGCATGGTGACAAACGTTCGGATGGCCAGAATCCCGGTTACCCCCGCTGCGAAACCTCCGACGAGCAGCACCGAACTGGAGAGCCCGGTGGGGCTGCCACCCAGCATGTCCGGAAGCTGCAGGACAGCGGCCCCTGCGATCGCGGGGACGGCCATGAGGAAGGAAAAGGCGGCTGCCTCACGGGCCTCGAGACCAAGCCACAGGGCGACGACGACCGTCGAACCTGATCGAGAAATCCCGGGAATGAGCGCAAACGCCTGAGCGATTCCGATCACCAGAGCTGCCCCCCATGTGGGACACTGCCCGGTCGCACCCTCGAGGCGCCCCCGACTGCTCCAGAGCATGGCCCCGGTCACGAGCAGCGCGAGACCGGGAACCAGTGGATTATCGAACATTGCCTCGATCTGATGCCTCGCGAACACACCAAGCAGGCCGGCAGGCAGTGTCGCGACGACGATCAGTCCAACGTATTCCCATGAAGCTCGATCTCCGCCCAGCACGCCCCGAACGAGCCCGGCGGCACGTTCGCGGTAGACGAGCAGGATCGACACGAGAGTCGCCAGATGCACTGCCACCTCGAACGCAACACCCTCGACCCGAACGGACAGCAAGGTCTGTGCAATGACCAGATGTCCCGAGCTGGAAACGGGCAGGAACTCTGTCGCCCCCTGAACGATCCCCAGGAGGAGGGCCTCCCATATGTTCACCCGCTCATCACCCGCTGATAAACCGCCTCGTACCGCGGCACGATGGCCTCGGCAGAGAACCGTTCCCTGGCAATGCGGCGGCCAGCTTCGGCGAAACGTGAGCGGAGCCTCTCATCGGCGAGAAGTTCGACTCCGGCCGCGGCCATGCCGGAGACATCGCCTACGTCGAATAACCGGCCGGACACCCCATCCTCCACCACTTCGGGGAGCCCTCCGGCGTTCGTTGCGATAACCGGGGCCCCGCACGCCATGGCCTCGAGCGCGGTGAGACCGAAGGATTCGGTTTCAGATGGAAGAAGCAGCAGGTCTGCGCACGACAGGAGTTCCGCTACCGCCTGATGCTTGCCCAGAAAGACCACGTGATCCGCCACCCCCAGTTCCTCCGCCCGACGACTTGCCCTCGGCCGGTCCGGACCATCTCCCACCATCACAAGGCGAGCCCGGACACGCTTCTGCATTCCCGCGAACGCGGCCACCACATCCTCGACTCGCTTGACCGACCGAAAGTTCGAGATGTGCATCACGATCCTTTCACCCCCCGGAGCCAGCTTGCCACGGTGGCAAGGCTGTCCGTCGGGGCGCCACAGCTCGGTATCAATGAAATTCAGGATGACGTCGATTCGCTCCGCAGGAACAGCGAAATCTCGGACGGTCTCGTGTTTGAGGTAACTCGACACGGCGGTAAGACCGTCCGATTCCAGCATCGAGAACCGTGTAATGGCATGGAACGAGGGGTGCAGTCCCACGAGCGTGATGTCCGTTCCGTGCAGCGTCGTCACGATGCGAAGGCGTCGCTCCCCTCCAAGCATCTGACGCGCGAGGTACGCCGACGCCGCATGAGGGATGGCATAGTGCATGTGGACGACGTCCAGATCGTGCTTTCTTGCGACATCATGAAGAGAGACCGCGAGAGCGAGGGCGTAGGGAGGGTGCTCGAAGAGCGGATAGTCCTCCATCTCCACAGCGTGGAAGAACAGCCTCTCGTTGAATCGCCCGAGACGAAAAGGCTGGTCGTACGACACGAAATGCACCTCATGGCCTCGATCTGCCAACGCGAGGCCGAGCTCGGTTGCAACCGCGCCCGAGCCACCGTACGTGGGGTAACACGTGATGCCGATCTTCACGACGCTCCATCCTCGGCGCGGGCCCCAAGGGCACGCAACGCCGCGTCCGCCTGCACCTCAACCGCCTGCGCAGCGTCCACAGTGACAGCGTGATCCGGGAGTTGGTGACGGAACCACGTCCACTGCCTGCGAGCATAGCGGCGCGTATTGATGCTGATCTCGTCCTTTGCTTCCTGAAGTGTGACCTCTCCCCGCACATGACGGGCCATCTCCCGATAGCCCGTACCCGACATCCCCGGCATGTCTTCGTCGTACCCGGCTTCCAGCAGCGTCCGAACCTCCTGCTCGAGACCGTGTTCCACCATGCGCTCGACGCGCCTCGCGATACGGCGGTCGATCTCCTCGCGCGGAAGATCGAGCACAACCACGGCCGCGGGTACCCCCGGTGCCTCGGGAGCGGAGACCTCGTGCCATCGAGACAGTGGGACGCCAGTCAGGAGCGCCACCTCGATCGTCCGTGCCATGCGCTGTGGCCCACCCTGCACGGCCATGGTGGCTCGCACGGGATCGAGCGCCCTCGTCATACGCTCCAGGACGGTGCGGTCCTGGCATCCGAGCCATGACCGAAGCCGTTCACGCCGAACGGGATCGAACTCAGGCTCCGTGAAGATCGGGCTGAGAAGGCTCTTCAAGAAGAAGCCGGTACCGCCGGCTATCACCGGAAGCGCACCACGGGCCCGGATCCCGTCGATCCACCGACGGGCGTCGCGTCCGAACTGCCCTGCGGAGTAGCGCTCGTCAGGGCGCACGAGGTCCAGACCATGATGAGGGATGGCCGCACGCTGCGCTGCCCGGACCTTGTCCGTACCGATGTCCATCCCGATGTACACCTGCCGGGAATCCATGGAGATCACCTCGATCGATCGACGGCGAGACAGCTCGATGGAGAGATCCGTCTTGCCCGACGTCGTGGGGCCGGTGATCACGAGGATGGGACCCTCGTACCGAGGAGCCGACGACACCGTCACGTGCGCCCGAACTTGCGCTCCAACTCCGCTCCGGAGAGACGCACGACGGTGGGCCGGCCATGAACGTCGTGATGCGGAAGTTCGGTCGCGAACAGCTGGTCGAACAACTCCTGCATCTCGGCATCAGACAACTTCTGCCCCGCCTTGATCGCCGACTTGCAGGCAAATGTGCTGGCGATGCGTTCGTGCTGGTTTCGCGCCGCACGAACGAGGTCCGACCCGTGAGTCAGCTCATGGATCATCTCCCGGAAGGCGCGCTCGGCGTCGAAATACCGGTGCGGGTTGGGGACGGCCTGCAGGATGACCGTGTCCCCTCCGAACCCCTCCACCTCGAAGCCCGCTCCGGAGAGGAGGGCACCAAGGTCCTCGACCATGGCCACCTCGGGTGGAGTGAGCCGCAAGGTGAGCGGAAATAGCAGGCGCTGGCTCTCCTGACCTCCCGCCTCGAACGCATCCATGAGACGTTGGAAGAGAATCCGCTCGTGCGCCGCGTGCTGATCAACGATGAGGACCCCATCCCGGGTTTCAGCGAAGACGTACATGTCGAGGACCTGCCAAAGCCTCGGCTTCCGGGCCCCTGGTTCAGGAAGAGGCTGCGCCCTCGCGACGGCGCGGTCCCCGGCGGAAGAGCCGCCATGGATTCGCACACCCTCGCCAAGACCGGGCGTCATCCCCTCGGCGGGATCGTCACTTTGAGCCGGAACGAACAGCGCCATCTGAGGTTCGACGGAGGCCGCAGAGGGGCGGACACGACGTTCCCCACGATCTTCCCGGACCGTCATCGCCGGCGCACCACTCGGACGACTGAACGAGGCGGAACTCTGCTCCTCATCAAGTGCCGTTCGTACAGCCAACTCGATGAGGTGCTCGACCGCGTTCGGGTCCCTGAACCGAACTTCCGACTTCGAGGGATGGACGTTGACGTCGACCTGCTCCCCGGGCACCTCCAGGTACAGGAAGAGCCACGGGCGCACACCCTGAGGGATCGTCGTTCGATACCCGCGCTCGACTGCCCGAACGAGCGCAGGCGATCGAAAGGGGCGGCCATTCACGAAAAGGTGGCTCCGCCGGACTCCCGGCCGCGCCGCATCCGGCCGCTGAATCAGGCCGGCGACAGAAATCCCCTGGCGGGCCTCGGAGGCCCTGATCAGCGTTCCTGCCTGCTCCAGACCCCACACCTGACCAATCCGCTCGGCTGCATCGACCGCGGCAGCCAGATCGAGGAGCACGCGCTCGTCGGAGGTCAACACGAAGGCCACACCCGGATTCGCCAGAGCGAGGGCCGTGACCACCTCGTTCACTGCCCGCGTTTCGGCACTCACAGACTTCAGGAAGCGCGCGCGGACCGGCGCGTTGTGGAAGAGGTTCCGCACGTCGATCGTGGTTCCCCTCCGACGGGTAAACTCGGAGACATCGACGATCCCGCCGGGGTTCACCTGAACACGCGTCCCCAAATCCCCGCGGCCGTCCCAGGTCTCGATCGACATGCGAGACACGGCGGCAATCGAGGGCATGGCCTCACCACGGAAGCCGAACGTCGGAACTCCTGCGAGTTCGTCCGCGGACGTGATCTTGCTGGTGGCATGCCGGTCGAGGCAGAGCAAGGCATCTTCCCGACCCATGCCCGTTCCGTCATCACTTACGCGGATCCGGCGCTTCCCCCCCCGCTCGACGGAGACCTCGATTCTGCCGGCCTTCGCATCCAGAGCATTCTCCACGAGCTCCTTCACCACGGAGGCTGGCCGTTCAACAGCCTCCCCGGCGGCAATCTGGTTCGCTACAGCGTCGGGAAGTATCCGAATCGAGCGACTCACGCCGACTCCACTCCGTAAAGCCGGCAGGCATTCTCAGTCGACAGGCGCGCCACCTCGGTCAACGAACGATCGAGCAGGCGGGCGACGGCTTCCGCTACGTGTACCACGAAGGCCGGTTCATTACGGCGCCCACGTCTGGGTACGGGCGCCAGGTACGGGGCGTCCGTCTCGATCAACAGACGATCCTCGGGGACCTCCCGAAGCAGGTCGCCCGCCCGGAACGAGCTGAACGATGCGATCCCCGACGCCGAGACGTACCACCCCGCCTCCATCGCAGCGGCGAAGGCCCGATCTCCGCCGGTAAAGCAGTGGAGGACCCCTCGAGTACCGTCAGGCGCATCAGAAAGCGCCGAAGCAATGTCCGCGTCGGCTTCACGCGCGTGAACGACCACGGGCAGGCCGAGCTCCCAACCGAGCACGAGATGCGCTGCAAACGACTCCCGCTGAGCTGCACGGGGGGCATGATCGTAAAAGTAGTCCAGTCCGGTCTCGCCAATGGCCACCACATCCGGACTGCTGGTCGCCAGCTCCCGCACCCGATCGAGGTCGCCCGGTTCAGCCTCTGCCACGGCATGCGGATGCACCCCGGCCGTGCTGAACACCCCTGCCCGACCCGAGGCCAGCGCGGCGGCCCGAGTTGCATCCGCGACGTTCGAGCCGATGAGCGTCATCCGGGTGACCCCAGCCTCGGCCGCCCTACGAAACACCGCCTCCCGGTCTTCCCGGAAGGCGGCGTCGGTCAGATGACAGTGGCTGTCGAAAAACTCGATCACACCGTCGCGGGTTGGGGACGTTCCTTCTTCCGATCCGGATCCGATACGCCCCAGCGCTTCTGGATCTCGATCAAAGCCGGAGATGCGACGAAGATCGACGAGTAGGTGCCGATGACGACACCGAGAATGAGCACGATCGTGAAGTCTCGGATCACCGCTCCACCGAGCACCAGAAGGGCCAGGAGCACGGCGAGCGTCGTACCGGACGTCAACACGGTTCGTGGCAGGGTCTCGTTGATCGAGACATTCACGAGGTCTACCGGATCGCGCTTGCGAGCGCCCTTCGCCTGCATGTTCTCCCGGACACGGTCGAACACCACGATCGTGTCGTTGAGGGAGTAGCCGAGAATCGTGAGGATCGCCGCGACGGTCGGAAGGGCGATTTCGACCCGGAAAAGAGCAAGGAATCCGAGGGTGATCAGGATGTCGTGAGCTGTCGCGATCACCGCGGCGAGCCCGAACCGGAGCTCGAAGCGAAAGGCCAGATACACGAGGGTGAGGACAAACGAGAAGAGGACGGCCTGCAGCGCCTTGGTCTGCAGCTCCGCACCGACCTTGGCCCCGACGAGCTCGGTGCGTACGACCTCCACACCACGATCCGGGAGATTCGCCGACACACTCGCCTCGAGATCAGCCGCGACCTCCGTGATCGACGCATCATCATCGAGGGGCGCCCTGATGACGAATTCGTTCCCCGACCCGAACTGGGTGATCGGCGGGGCCTCTGCTCCCCCGAGTGCGTCTCGCAATTCACCGGCAGAAACGGGTTGGTCGAACCGGACCTGAACGAGCGATCCACCGACGAAGTCGACGCCGTAATTTTGCCAGCTGCCCAACGAGGTGATGTTCACCACCATGGCGCCGACGCCGATCACAAGCACCAGTCCCGAGACTACGTAGGCCTTTCGGCGCGCCTCGATGAAGCGGTACTGCGCGTTGTTGAAAAGTCTCATGATGATGGCTCAGATGCTGATCGGATCGGAGGCCTTCTTGCCCGACAGATATGCCAGGAAGAAGGTCCGGGTCACGAAAAGGGCGGAGAAGAACGACGCAACGATTCCGATTGACAGGGTCACGGCAAAGCCCTGAACCGGCCCGGTCCCGAACTGGAACAGAATCAACGCAGTGATGAGGGTCGTAATGTTGGCGTCGACGATGGCGGACAGCGCATGCTGGAAGCCTTCGTCGACCGCCGTCCGCGCGGCGCGCCCGTGGTCCAGCTCTTCCCGAATGCGTTCGAAGATCAGCACGTTTGCGTCGACCGCCATGCCGATCGAAAGAATCAAACCGGCAATCCCCGGCACGGTCAGCGTCGCATTGAGCCCCGCGAGGCCCCCGAGAACAAGCAGGATGTATACAGCCAGGGCACCAACCGCGAGGAATCCGGCCGCGCCGTAATACGCGATCATGACGATGATTACGAGGCCGATGCCCACGAGGCCCGCAAGGCGCCCCTGATCAATCGAATCCTGACCAAGCGAGGGACCCACCGTTCGTTCTTCCACGATATTGATCCGAGCGGGCAGGGCTCCAGCCCGAAGCACCAGCGCAAGATCGCGCGCTTCCTCCAGCGGTGTACCCTGACCCATCTCGATCTGACCACGAGCGCCGATCCGGTCACGAATGACAGGAGCGCTCATCACTTCGTTGTCGAGCACGATCGCGAGGTAGTTTCCGATGTTGGACCCCGAGAAGCGAGCAAACTGGCGCCCTCCAGCCCTCGAGAACTCGAACTGCACCTGCGACTGGTTGAACTGAGGATCCCGCATCGCGGTCGCATCCTCGAGTTCCGCGCCCGTCAGGAAGGAATCCTCTTCCAGCACGTAGAGCCGATAGAAGGTTTGCGCCGCCTGTCCGACCAGCTCCGAGCCCCAGAGCATGATCTGATCACGGGGGAATGCTCGCTCGACCTCCGACATCGCAAGGAACATTTCGGCCACGGGGCGATCCGCAGCGGCCACCAGGTACGTTCCCTCGATGTCCCCGATGAGGAGTAACGACGAGAACGGACGAAGCGCATTTTCCTCTGCCTCGATCGAGTCCGCCACGGCCGCGGCCGCGCTCTCCGCGGCAGCAGCCGCGCTGTCCACGGCGGCCGTGTCCGCACCGAACAGGAGGTTCTCGAGGTTGCTGGTCTCTTCCTGCAGGACAGCGCGCCCGAGCGCCGTGATCGAGTCTACGCCCAGCGCCGCCACGATGGCCCGATCGATGCGCCGAAGGGCCCCGTCCATGTCCGAGGTGGGCAACACCTTCTTGAACTCGAGGAACGCGTTTCGCTGCACGATCCCCTTGGCCTGCTCCTCATCGTCGATCCCTGCCAGCTCGACGATGAGCCGCTCCCCTCCGACCGTCTGGATCAGAGGGTCTTCCACCCCGACTTCGTCTATGCGGGGGGGGATGTTCCGGTCGCGCCGCGCGAGCATGTCGGTTGGGGCCTCGGCGGTCATGGTTCCGTCCGGATCGTCGACTTCCAGAACCAGGTGCATACCGCCCTGGAGGTCGAGGCCGAGCTTCAACCACTGGCCGGTTTCGGTCTTGTGCGAGTAGAGCTGCCACGCCGCCGTGACGACGATGATCGCCACGGTGATGAGCCGGCCCCGAAGAGACTTGAACATGGATGCCGAGGGGTTCAACGAAAAAAGGGCCCGAAATGGGCCTTTGGACCGGCTTTGCGGTCCAAACAAATCAGCCCGTAAAGCTGCCCCTCGCCCTCTGGCGTGTCAATCGGATCCGTGCGTTTCATAAGGATCGACAGCGCCCCCCGCACCCGTCTCGAGCCCACTGAACTCGGGACCAGGCCGGCCTGACACGACGCGCTGAACTCCTGCTACAGGGCCCGCCGAGTCACCGCGTGGATTCGAGCCATGAAGCGGGCTGCGTCGACCGACTTGTTCACGTAGTCGTCCGCACCCGCCTTCAGCAGTTCTGCCTCCAGTTCGTGATCGTCGGAGGCCGTCCGAATCAGTACGGGAAGAGCGGAGGTGTCGACGGACCCACGGATCTGATCGAGGACCTCCCGTCCATCGAGGCCCGGCATGGAGAGATCCAGGACGACGAGTTTGAAGTTCTGATCGACCTTCAACAGCTCCAGCGCGGCGTGCCCGTCCGCAACCTCCTCCACGTCGAATCCTTCCTGCTCCAGCATGCCTCGGATCATGAGGCGCTGATCCTCGGCATCATCGACCACCAGCACTCTCGGGGCAGCGCCATCGGATGCACCATCGTCGCCCCCCGCAAGGTCCTGCCCGAGGACTCGCTCCACCTCTACCAGAGTCGTTTCACCGGAGGCGACCCAGTTCACCCCGACCTCGTGCAGGGAGCGCATGCCACCCTGAACCGCGACCCGGTGGAGCGTCGCCCAACCCTTCCGCTGCTCCACGGCCCGAGTGAAACGTGGTGTTCCCACGATGACCTCGTTCACGGGCAGTCGACCGCGGTACCCCGTGAAGCCACACTCTGAGCACCCCACTGCACGGACCACAGGCTCCTGACCGTGACGCTCCGCAAGGGCGGCCTCTTCCTTCGTGAGTTGGCCCTCCACCGGTTCAGCACACGTTCTGCACACCCTGCGCAGCAGCCGCTGCGCAATCGCGCCCCTCAGCACCTGAGCGATCGTTCCGAACTGCAGGCCCAGATCGGCAAGGCGGGCCACCGAGGCCGCAGCATCGTTCGCATGTACGGTCGTGAGTACCAGATGCCCTGTCATGGCGGCCTGAGCCGCAGTGACGGCAGTCTCCCGATCCCGGATCTCCCCCACGAGGATCACGTCCGGGTCCTGGCGCAGCATGGCGCGGAGCGCAGAAGCAAAGGTCATGCCCTGCTTCGTCTGCACCTGAGTTTGCGTGACGCCCGACAGCTCGTACTCGATCGGGTCCTCGACCGTCATGATGTTGACCTTTCCGTCCGCAAGCTCACGAAGAGCTCCGTACAGAGTGGTCGTCTTGCCCGAGCCGGTCGGCCCCGTCACTACGACGATTCCGTCCCGGTTCGTGAGCAGCCCGCGAAGGCGCTCGAGCTCGTGCTCCGGAATCTGGAGGTCGTCGAGGGAGAGCGAACTGCTCGAATCGAGGATCCGGATGACGCACTTTTCCGCCCCACCGGCGGGGATCGTGGATACTCGCAGGTCATAGCCTCGGGTCTTGATCTGAACCCGCGCCTTCCCGTCCTGTGGTCGAAGTCGGTCCGCGATGTCGAGTTTGGCCAGCACCTTCACTCGGGAGATGATCCGGTTGAGCGCGGCCATCGGGAGATCCATGTGCTTACGAAGAACTCCATCCACTCGGTAACGAACAGATCCGAGGCGGCGCCCGGGCTCGATGTGGATATCGCTGGCCCCCGCCGTGATTGCATCGCGAATGATCAGATTCGTGAGCTTGACGACGGGCGTAGCCGAAACTTCGTCTTCACTGATCGATTCGGGTCCGATCTCCTCCATGAGCCGGACCGCCTCCTCTCCAACGTCTCCCAGTCCCCCGAGTAGCGTCTCGACGGCCCGTTCCGGTGAAAACCGTTCGTCGAGGGCGTCCTGGATCAACCCCGGGGCGGCGACCTCGAACCGAAGAGTCCGACCCGTGCTGAACCCGAGTGCTCGCTCGGCCTCGACGTTGGTGGGATCGCACGTCGCAACCACGAAGCTGCGCTCATCCTCCGCGATCGGGAACACCCGGTGCTTTCGGGCCATGGTTTCCGAAATCAGGACCGCCGCGTGAGGATCCGCCTTGGACAGGTCTGCGACGTCGAGGCGGAAATAGTCTGCGACGAGAGCAGCCATTTCATCGTCTCGCAAACCGAAGGACCGGGCGACCACGGACCATGCGTCCGCAGCCGCAGCGCCCGGGGAGATCTCGGGCCGCTCATGCGTTCCGTCGGTCCCACGCTCGGCGATCCGAACAAGCCAGTGGACCGGACCGGGTCGAGGGGTCATGAATCAGGCATCGAAGAGGACCGCTTCTCGCGCTTTTCCCGGTACATCGCCGCGTCTGCTTCCGCGACGATGGCCTCCAAATCGAGACGTGATTGATCGTCGCAACGGACCATGCCGACGCTTGCGGACAGTCGAAAAGGTTCCAGGCCGGCTTCGTTGAAGTCCCGGATGCGATCGCGAAGTCGAGTGACAAGGAGTTCGGCGTCCTCATCCGCAGCCTCGAGCGCCAGGACACAGAACTCATCACCGCCGAGCCGGGCCACGATGTCCGATCGCCGAAACGTGGCACCGAGAATCTCGGCTGCGTGTACCAGAGCCCGATCACCCACGTGATGGCCGAGGGAATCGTTGATCACCTTGAAGTCATCGAGGTCGACGAAGACCATCGTGACGGAACGGCCG
Organism: Gemmatimonadales bacterium; assembly: GCA_038120095.1. Classification (GTDB taxonomy): domain Bacteria; phylum Gemmatimonadota; class Gemmatimonadetes; order Longimicrobiales; family Gaopeijiaceae; genus UBA2589. The sequence continues at coordinate 23,044 of JAYOKZ010000017.1, read as the reverse complement.
CTCCTCCGAGCGAGCTTCAGGTGCTGACCACCCAATTCCGTAAAACCGCGCCGGTTGTAGAGCCCCGTAAGGTCGTCGATCAAGGAAAGGCTCCGGAGAGCCGCGAACAGACGATGACGTTCGATCGCATGCCGAACGGATCGAATGAGCAGCGGCGCATCGAATTGCCCTTTCACAAGAAAATCCTGAGCACCGGACTGCACCGCGGCCACCGCAGCTTCCTCATCGGCCCCGGCTGAAATCACGATGATCGGAACATCGGGAGCGGAAGCGCATGCGCGGTGAAGCGCACCCAAACCTTCGATGTGGGGGAACCCCAGAGACAGCAGGACAGCATCAAGATCACCGCGGGTCATCCTCGACAGAGCCTGCTCGAGACCGCCGACCCAGTCGATCTTGAGCGCGCCGGCCGAGGCCTCCTCTGCCACCACCTGGAGGTCGCGGTGGAGACCTTCGTCGGAATCGACGAGCAGGACCTTGATCGAACGTTGCTTCAAGAACCCCGTCCTCTGATGAGCATCACGAACTTGCGGGCACCGGATCACAAGCAGAACGGTCCCCACGGCGTCCGGGCTAAGGTAACGCCCCGTCCATACCGAAGACCACAGGAGGCATCCCACCCGGACCACCTCCCATCCGCCTCGGTCGACGGACACTAGACATCGGCGACAGCATCGACCGAATGCCACGGACAAATGAGGGGCGAGCCCTCATCGCCCGATGTTCGACCTCGCTTTCGCTGGACCACTCAGGCGTTCGCGACGAGCAGACCTGCCTGGCTCGAAGCGGATCATCGATCCACGGGGCCCTCAGACCGGACACCACCCTTGTCACAGGCGGAAGTGCCCACGTGTTCCGGGATGAGCGGTGCCCCTGGGCAGAGCAGGAGACCTCGATTCAATCGGCTTGCTGTCGGCGACATATCGCGTCTGCTTCAACTGTTGTAGCACACGGATAATGGTCGAAGCCGGGACGCTCTGCACGGCCGCACGCCAAACCGCGCGCTCGGGGGGACGCCCCGATCGGCTTTGCCGCCTATCTTGCGCGGCCTGATGTCGAACCTTCTGTCCGGAGTCCCATGACGCACCGCGATCTGCTCCTCCTGTCGCTCCTGGCCGCCTCGATCTGCCCAAGTAGCACGGTCGCCCAGTCGTCTGCGCGCTCTTCATGCCGAGGCGCTGAGCGGGAAGACTACTTTCGCGCCTGGGAGGGCCGGTGGGTCGTGCGAGACTCACGGGGGACTCTGGCCGGCCACAACACGGTCTCGATCTCCCTCGATGAGTGCGCACTTCGTGAGCATTACGCCACGCCCTCCGGGTTCGAAAGCGAGGGGATCACTGCATTCGATGAGGCCCGGCAGGTGTGGCACCAGACGTGGGTCGGTAATGACGGGCAGGTGCTCGTTCTCGAGGGGGACCTCGACGACACAGAGTTGGTCCTGATCGGCGAAACGAGAGACCCAGAGGGCAATATCGCGCTCAGGCGGATCACATACTCCGCTCCCGACCCGTCCGGTACCCGGGCCCGCCGGCGATGGGAACGCTCGTCAGACGGCGGGCGGACGTGGGCCACCGATGACGACCAAGCCTACCTGCGCCAGAGCAGCGGCGCGGACTGGGATGTGCTGATCCGGGGCGGAACGGTCGTCGACGGCAGCGGGGATGGACGATTTGTGGCCGACGTCGCCGTGCGGGACGACCGGATCGTGCGAGTGTCGCGGGCGCCCCTCGACCCGTCCCGGGCCACCAGGGTCATCGACGCGACAGGGCACGTGGTAAGCCCCGGATTCGTGGATATTCACACCCACCTGGACCCCCTGCTGGAACTACCGGGAGGGGAAAGTCACATCCGTCAGGGCGTCACGACCGCGCTCGGGGGGCCGGACGGCACCGCCCCGTGGCCGCTGGATGCCTATCAGGCGGAGGCGGAGGCTCTGGGCCTGGGGCTCAACGTGGGATTCATGGTCGGGCACAACACCGTGCGTCGCGAAGTGATGGGGCTCGCCAACCGGGCTCCGACGGCCGATGAGCTGGAGCAAATGAGAGATATGGTGGCCGAGGGTATGGACCAGGGCGCGTGGGGTCTGTCGACTGGCCTCAAGTACCTTCCCGGGGCCTTCTCCCGACTCGACGAGGTGGTCGCGCTTTCCCGCGTTGCCGGGAGTCGGGGCGGTTTCTACACCTCACACCTGCGCGAAGAGGGGTTGGGGTTGCTCGACGGGGTTGCGGAGGCGCTCGAAATAGGCCGGCTTGCGGACATTCCCATCGTTCTGACCCACCACAAAGTGGTTGGGCAACCGATGTGGGGATCGTCCGCCCAGACGCTCGCCATGGTCGACTCGGCTCGGACAGCCGGAACCGATGTCATGATCGACCAATACCCCTATACCGCCAGCTACTCTGGAATCACGATCCTGGTGCCCGCGTGGGCGATGGCGGGTGGAACAGATTCGCTCCTGGCCCGGGCGGCTCACCCCGTACTGGGCGACAGCGTGCTCCGAGGGATCGAGTACAACATCGTGAACGATCGGGGTGGGAACGACCTCAGACGAGTCCAGTTCGGTCTCGTACCATGGGATCGCACGCTCGAGGGCCTGACGCTCCACGACTGGGCCGTTCGGGACGGCCTTGAGCCCACGCCGGCCAACGGGGCCCGACTCGTGATCGAGGCGGTGAGACGAGGAGGCGCCAGCGGAATCTATCACGCCATGGACGAACAGGACGTCGAAGCCATCATGCGACACCCGCAGACCATGATCGGCTCCGATGGACGTCTCGTCGCGCTTGGCGACGGTCACCCGCATCCCCGCTGGTACGGGACCTTTCCACGAGTGCTGGGGAGGTACACGCGCGAACGGGGGGTCCTGTCACTCGAAGAGGCGATTCGAAAAATGACCGCCATGCCGGCCGAGCGCATCGGACTCAGACAGCGCGGGCAGGTGCGGTCGGGGTGGTTTGCAGACCTCGTCGTGTTCGACGCATCGACAGTCGCAGATCGATCGACGTTTCAGGAGCCCCATCAGTATCCCGACGGCATCGACTGGGTGCTCGTCAACGGCCGGGTGACGGTCGCGGACGGTGCGTTCCTCGATGTACGCGCAGGGTCGGTCCTAAAAAGAGGACGAAACTGAAGGGTTCCCCGTCACGCTAGTACCCCTGTCGAGCGCGGACTATCTTCCGTCATGACCGACACGGACGGACTCCATTCGAGACTCGAGGCGATGCTGGCGCCGATCGCCGTCGCGGTAGACGTCCCTCTCGCTCCGCTCACGACGTTTCGGATCGGAGGGCCGGCTGACTTCCTGGTCCGCGTGCGAACAGCCGACGAACTCGAGCGCTCCGTGAAGGCCGCGAAGGCCCTCGATCTTCCCTGGTTTCTTCTTGGTCATGGCGCCAACATCCTCGTCGGCGACGGCGGATTCCGCGGACTCGTGATTCGCTGCGAGCTCGATGGAATCGAGTTTCTGGACGACGGACGCGTGCGGGCGGGCTCCGGTGTCGAGATGTACCCCGACCTGATCGACCGCACGGTCGCACGCGGGCTCGGAGGGCTACACCACTTCGTGGGCATTCCGAGTACCGTAGGCGGAGCACTTTGGCAAAACCTGCACTTTCTCGCGCCCGATCGTCGCAGGACCGTGTTTATCGAAGAAGTTCTCGAATCCGCGGAGCTCCTCTCGGAGGCGGGGAGCCGAATCACCGTCGATGTCGATTATTTCGAGTTTGGGTACGACGAAAGCGTGCTTCATTACCGGGCCGACATCGTCCTTTCAGCGACCTTCCGGCTTCAGCCCACCCCGATCGAGGAACTCCGCCAGGTGATCCGGTCCAACCTCGAGTGGCGGGATGATCGGCACCCGGACCTGTGGCTGTACCCCAGCGCGGGCTCGATCTTCCAGAAAATCGACGGAGTGGGCGCAGGGCGCCTCATCGACGAGTGTGGCCTGAAGGGGCACGTCTTGGGAGCTGCCGGCATCTTTCACCGCCATGCGAACATCATCGTCAATCTTGGCGGAGCAACCGCGTCGGAAGTTCGAGCCCTGATCGATCTGGCGCAGGAGACCGTGGCACGCGAGACCGGACATCACCTGCAGACCGAGATCGCCTTCATCGGGGAGTTCACCCCCGTACCCTGATCAGCCGCTCTCCGGATGCGTGAACACCGCGTCCTCTGCGTGGCTCACGACAAAAGCCTACCCCGCCTCGCGGTGGCCCCCACCACGCCGTCTCACTCGCCTGCGGCGACCCTGAGGAGCGCCCCAGGGTCGATGTCGTGCCCGCCGGCATAGGTGAGTACGCGGTAGTCGATCCCGGCTTGTGTCAGGCGCGCGCGTTCGTCGTCGACCAGATCCGGCGAAATGGCCGGATCCTGTGTACCCCTCACGAGCGTCACGTCCACGGAAGCGAGCCGGACAGCCGCTTCGTTCATGTCGAGGTCCGGCGGTAGCGTATCGCCCCACAGAACCAGACGGACGGGACGGGCCATGCCGTGGACGCACCACCGGGAGGCCGTCGCGACCCCCTGACTGAACCCGAGGATGGTCAAAGGCTTCTTGGAGTGCGCCGGCAGGACGTGCCCGACGAGTCGATCGAGATAATCCACATAGTCCTCGATCTCATGACGCCGGTCCTCCCGCGTCATCCATGTGGCCCCGACCACCGAGCCTACCCCGTGGCGTCCTTCCGAAGGAGATACGTAGAACCGGGATAGCGCCTCCGGAGCCACGATGAAGCGGCTTCCGTCGTCGAGGGGTGCGAAGCGCCGAAGAAAGCGGCGGGCCAATTGTTTGTAGCCGTGCAGCACAACCCAGAGTTCTCCAGCCGACTGCTGCTCACCAAGAGTCCAGAATCTGGCGGTACGGCGGACCGCCAGATGGTGTTCCTGCGCGCCCGTCTTCGGATCGATTCGCTTCATTTCATCCCCGCGGGACGTCCGTGTCACGAGGTGCCGGCCTTACATCAGATACGAAATGGATTCTCGCATCGGTCGAAATTGGGCTGGCGACGGTCTGCCTCGGAAAGGAGCGGGCTTGCTACTGGCCATCGAATACCGAGCTTCGGGTCATCCCATCGGACCCCTCGATTCAGATCAGGCTCATAGTAAGCGGTGACTTTGTAGAACACGTCGGCGGTCTCCGACAGGATGCAGTAGCCATGGGCAAACCCCGGGGGCACCCACAGCATGTCCCCCTTTTCGACGTCGAGTGTACGCCCTACCCATTTTCCGAAGGTCGGCCCCCCTCTCCGGAGATCGACGGCCACGTCGAAGATTCGGCCGCTGGCAACACCGACGAGTTTGCCCTGCGGCGCCGGGGGCAGCTGATAGTGGAGGCCCCGAAGTGTCCCTCTGACCGATCGAGTGAGATTGTCCTGTACGAAGGGCAGATCAATCCCGGCTTCCGCAAACGCCTCACGTCGAAACGTCTCCCTGAAGAAGCCTCGATCGTCGAGATGCCGTTCCGGGCGGATCGCGATGACATCCCGGATCGCGAGCCGTTCGAAGGTGAAAGCCATGGCACGGGGCTGAAGTGGAGGACCCGAGGGAAAGCTAGGTCGGGTGATCGTCGATGACGAGACGTCCCAAAGAGCGACCAAAGCGACGTCGAACCCGAGCGACCAGCAGAACCGCAACGACCGCGATACCGAAGGCGAGGCCCCACCAGACACCGCGAGGACCCCAGTCGAGTGGAAACCCGAGAAAACCCGACACTGGGAGGCCGAGGCACCAGAATCCCAGAAGGTTGAGGAGCATCGGAACCCGGGTGTCCCCTACCCCGCGAAGCGCCCCTGCCGAGGCGACCTGTAATCCGTCGAAGACCTGGAAGACCCCCGCGATCGGCAGAAGGGTGGCAGCAGCCGCCACGACCACCGGGTCCGTCGAAAAAATTCGGGCGAGAGGGAGTGGCAGCGTCAGAAACATGGCGGCAGTGAGCGTCATCACGACGGTCGCATTAAACTGGCGGGCGCCGACCGCCCGACGCGCCGCCTCGGGCGCGTCACGACCGACCGCCTGGCCGACGACGACACTCGTCGCCTGGGCAATGCCCACCGGAAACATGAACGTGATCGCGGCCAGCTGAAGCGCGACCTGGTGGCCAGCGAGCGCGACCGTTCCCAGGAGACCCATCAACAGGCCGGCAGCTCCAAAGACGCCGAATTCGAGGAGCTGCTGGGCACCGATCGGCGCACCGACACGAAGAAACCGGATGATCGGTTTCCATGCGAACGCGTCCCGCCTCCACGGTCTCAAGGTCGCGCTGATCCGCGACCACCCCAGAGTCCCGAGCACGATCACGAGGCACCACCGGCTGATGCTCGTGGCCCACGCGGACCCTACGGCCCCCAGGCTCGGCGCCCCGAGATTTCCGAAGATCAGAATCCAGTTGAGGAGCACGTTGAGAACATTCGCGATCAATACGGTGAGCACGATCGGACGAACGCATCGCATCGCCTGCAGACTCTGTCGAAAGACATTGAACGCGTAAAACGGGAGGACGCCGAGCACGAGGCCCCGTACGTAGTTGGCGGCGATCGGAACGACCTCGAGAGGCTGCCGTGCGGCGGCCAGCAGCCAGCCGGCAGGAAGGAGAAGAAACGTCACCCCCGCAGAGATGAGCACCGCGAGGATCAATCCGCGCTGCACTCCCCTGGCAACCCCTGCCTCGTCGCCCGCACCCACCGCCTGGGAGATCACGGGATCCAGGGCGAACAGAACGCCCTGGCCGAAGATGGCCATGATCAGGAAATACAGGTTCCCGATCGCAACCGCGGCCAGGTCTGCAGCCGATACCCGACCGACCATCACCGTGTCGACCGCACCCATGGCCATGAGGCCGACCTGAACGAGCGTGACGGGAGCAGCGAGTTCGACCAACGCCCGAACATCGGCCCGCGTCGGCCCGTAATCCCGAAGGCCCGGGACCGCGTTACCGATCAACGCCTCCACCCACTGGATCGAGCGTGCTTCGACGGAGCCGATCCCCGGGGATCGCGGAGAGGCGCATCATCTGTTCGTCGTCATGAAAGTCGTATCGCGATCCGGGACCGATGCGAGGTCAAACCAGGCGATCCCGGTTGCCGCTCACACTCCTCCGAATGCCGCAAAGCGTGTGACGTAAGGAGGCGCCGTCGGCCTCCCGTCCACACCGACGACATCCGCGAGAAGGTGGACAATCGCGCCGAACGATCAACACAGAAAGTCTGCGCATCATACGATCGTCGACGGTTTCGCGATGAATCCGGCCGACCCCGGCGCGTTACAGTGCTCCTTCCGCATCGTTGCGAATCGCGTGCCGGGGCCAGATGATGAGAGAGGCCGCCCACGTCGACTCCGGAGCCATGGCTCGATCGAACGAAAACCCCGGGGACCGACTCACGAGTCTCTGGTCGATGCTGTCCGACCTCCCCGGGGGCCGGTGGATCTTCTCCCGAATCCTGGGCCTTTTGGTTCCCTACACGAACTCGATCCGCAGTACCGTGCTCGACTTCGAACCCGGACATGCTCGCGTCCTCCTTCGAGATCGGCGTCGGGTTCGCAATCATCTGAGATCGGTCCACGCAATCGCTCTCGCGAACGTGGGAGAACTGGCCACCGGACTCTCGCTGATGGGTGTCCTGGGGACGGACCTTCGCGCAATCCTGATCGGGCTTGAGGTCCGTTACTCGAAGAAGGCTCGCGGCCCCCTCGTAGCCGAGGCATCGTGCTCGCTCCCCACGTTCAGCGGCCCATTGGAGCATCCCGTCGAAGCTACGATCCGCGACGAGCAGGGTGACATCGTTGCCACCGTCACGGCGCACTGGCGACTCGGTTCCACGCGCGATCCCCGATGACGGGCCCCCTCGATACCCCTCTGACCCGAGATGCCGGCATCGACGTGCCGCTCATCTGCGGCCCGATGTATCCGTGCTCGAACGTCGAACTGGTCGCCGCGGCCTCGTTGGCGGGAGGGCTCGGGGTCGTTCAGCCTGTGACGCTGACGTACGTGTTCGGGCTCGATTTTCGGGAAGGACTGCGTGCGATCCGATCCATCACCAACCGCCCGATCGGAATGAACGCTCTGATTGAGGCCTCGTCGGAGACGTATCGAAAGCGTATGGAGGTGTGGATCGAGGTGGCCCTCGAGGAGGGCGTCCGCTTCTTCATCACCTCCCTCGGGAAGCCCGATTGGGTCGTGGATCGAGTTGAACGCGCGGGGGGAGTGGTCTATCACGACGTGACGGAGCGCAAGTGGGCTGAAAAGGCAGTCGACTCCGGTGTCCACGGTCTGATCGCGGTCAACCGTCGAGCGGGCGGCCACGCCGGCCCGAAGTCGGCTCGACACCTGCTCGACGAAGTTGCGGATCTCGGGCTTCCCGTCGTGTGCGCCGGGGGAATCGGCACGCCAGGCGAGTTCGCCTCCGCCCTCGACATGGGGTATGCAGGGGTACAGATGGGGACCCGCTTCATCGCGACCCATGAGTGTCTGGCCAGTGCCCGCTACAAGCAGGCCATCATCGACGCCAAGGAAGAAGACATCGTTCTGACAGAACGACTCACGGGCGTTCCGGTTGCCGTGATCAACACTCCCTACGTGCAGCGCCTCGGCCTGAAAGCCGGCCCCATCGCGCAGCGGATGCTCCGCGGCCGGAAAAGCAAGCATTGGATGCGGACCATCTATGCTCTGAAGTCCGCCTGGACGCTCAAACGAACCGCCTTCGGCGCCCAAGACTCCACCGTATACTGGCAGGCGGGCCGCTCCGTCTCCGGGATCGACCGGATCGTACCCGCAGGCGAGATTGTCGAGGCGTGCGCCAGGGCGGCCCGTGCCTCCGAGGAGCCAGGACCCACCGAACCAGGACATCGATCATGACCCGGAATCTCACCCTCCTTGCGGGACTTTCTCTTCTCCTGGCCGGGCCCCTGTCCGCCCAGGATGGTCTCAAGGTGTACATCTCTGCCGATCTCGAGGGCGTCGTTGGAGTCGTGACCGGCGACCAGCTGGGCCCCGGAGGTTTCGAGTACGGTCGCTTTCGCCAGTTCATGACGAACGAGGTCAATGCCGCGATCACCGCTGCGCGCGAGATGGGCGCCACCGAGATCCTCGTATCCGACTCTCACGGGAACGGCGAGAACCTGCTGATCGAGCAACTACCCGAGGACATTCAGCTGATTCGTGCTTGGCCTCGCCCACTGATGATGATGGAGGGCATCGACGAGACCTTCGATGCTGCCATCTTCATCGGGTACCACGCCAGCACCACCAACGTGGAGGGGGTACGCGCCCACACCATCTCCAGCGCGAGCCTGACCGCGGTCCGGATCAACGGGGTCGAGATGATGGAGGCGAGCATCAACGCTGCCATCGCCGGTGACTTCGGAGTTCCGGTCATCATGATCTCGGGAGACGATGCAACGGTCGAGGAGGCGCGACGCGTCATTGGTGACATGGAGGGAGCCGTCGTGAAGTGGAACTACGGCTTCCACTCGGCCCGCACCATCATGCCGGAGGCGTCGTACGCGCTCATTGGTGACCGGGTCCGTGCTGCTCTCGGCCGCCTCGACGACTTCTCACCGTACGTGATGAGCGGTCCGGTCGAACTGGAGATCTCGTTCAAGAACTACCTGCCGGCCGAGGTCATGGCCTACCTGCCGAACGTCGATCGGGTCGACGCCCACACGATCCGCTTCGTCGGTCGCAACATGTCGGAAGTCTCCCGATTCATTGCCTTCACCACGAGGTACTCGGCAAGCATTTCTCCGTAGGGTGCTCCCGACGGCGCGATCCGAGCGCCCTCCTGATCAACGGACCAGGTTATTCGGTCCCAACGACGGCGCTGCGGCGCTCCAGGAAGACCGTGTCGCGCCATCGACCGTCGTGAGAGCGGGCAATGCGCTCCCGCCGTCCAACCTCTCGGAAACCGACGCTCAAGTGGACACGGATCGAGGCCTCGTTCTCTGGGAACACGCTCGCCTGAAGCGTCCAGATCCCGGCAGCCTCGGCAGCCTGCACGAGGCCCATCATCAGGAGTCGACCGACTCCCTGACCTCTGGCCTCATCACCGACATAGACCATCACCTCGGCCACGCCCGCGTACGCGCTTCGGGTCGAGGTGGGACTGAGTGCCGCAAACCCAAGGATCCGGCCACCCTGCTCCGCAACGAGCCGACCCAACGGGAGCCGTGACGCGTCCCAGGCGTCCCAGTCCGGCGGCTCCGTCTCGAACGTCGCGTTCCCCGTCGCGATCCCTTCCACGTAGATGGCCCGAACCGCGGACCAGTCCCGGGAGTCCAGAGGTCGCAGCGTCACCTCAGTCACCGTAAGGGCCCCCTTTCACCGTGCCGCCCGATCGATGGGTACGTCCACGCCACCAGCAACGCGACGGGAAGGCCCAGCACAAGCCCCCCCCAGAGCAGGCGATCGAAAAGGGGCGGCAGCGCCAGCACACCGGCCAGCCACTGCCCGAGTCCACGAACGGCCCATCCCCCGACCACGTAGCCGGCCAGCACCTTCAGAATGCGGCGGGTCGCTTCCGAGCCCATGAGGATCTCCCTTCCGTCAGCGGATACCGGCGAAAAAACCTGAAACAGCAGACAGCAGGCCCGTCCGGTCCTCCACGTACGGGAAATGTCCCGCATCGAGGATCTCGAGCATCCCACCGGGAAAGGCCGCCGCCAACTCCCGGGACATCTCGATCGGGGGCGCATCGAAGCGGCCGTGGAGCACAAGCACCGGCGACCGGATTCCGGGAAGGTCTTCCCACCAGTCTACCTCACCCAGGCTTCCACCAAGCAAGGCGGCGACATCCTGCCCGTTCCGGGCCGTGGAGGCCTGCAGATCCAGATCCAGCTCAGACGCACGATCACCATCCTTGAACACGGAGCGAAACGAGAGCCGGTAGACCTCGCCCAGCGTTGCGGCGTCGCGCGACATGAAACTCTCACTCTGAGTCAGAGTTTGAATGGCCTCTCGATCTTCCTGCGACTGTCCCGCGCGCTGGCGCTCCGTGGTCCGGGCCCGATGTCTCGATCCAGGCTCGACGGGATTCATGAGGATCAGCGCCCGCAGCGTCTCGGGATGACGCAGTGCGTACTGGATCGCGATGAGGCTTCCAAACGAGTGGCCGAGGACGCTGACCCGCTCGAGTCCGAGGGCCTGCCGGACCGCCGCTACGTCCTCGACGAACCGATCGATATTGATGGTCGTGGAATCGATGGTGGTGCCGGAGCGCCCGGTCCCACGCTGATCGTAATAGACGAGCATGTGCTGGTTCGCGAGAGCATCGAGACCCGGCTGCAGATAGGCGTGGTCCAGCCCCGGCCCACCATGAACTACGATGATGGGCGCACCCTCTCCGATGACTTCGTAGAAGAGACGCGCATCTTCGAGGTTGACCACCCCCTCACGAATCCGTTGCCCCGCCAGATGAGCCGGACCGGCCGGCCCCGAAATCATCAGCGCGAAGAGGACGAACCGCGGGATTCTCTTCCTCAATCCACTCCTCCATGCCCATCGAGGTTCGCGGTCATGATCCGGGCCAGCTGCTCAATCTCTATCACCTTGAGCCAGGCTGCGAGCGACCACAAGCCGAGCACGGTGCCGGCACTCGCGGACGCGACCGCCGGGAAGTCCATACCGAGCGTGAATCCACGCAGCCCGATCCAGCAGGTTACGTAGAGTCCGAAGATCGATGGAAGCACGCTGCCCAACGAGGCCAACCGCATCCAGGGCCGGCGGCCCTGCCCCATCGCCCGCTGGACGACCCCGAGGCCGTAGGCGAGCATCGATGCCGCAGCGGCCAGAGCCCCCGCCGGCAGCCAGATCGCCCCCCCGAACGGCATGGCGCCCGCACCCCATACGAAGAGCAGTCCGAGTGGAACGAAGCCCCGTCCCAGCCTGCTCGCCATGAGATTCTGAATTGCCTCGTTGACGGCCCGTCGGGCACCAGCGGGAGTCGGGCGATTCATCGGATGGAGTGCTCAGCTGCGGCGGATGACGCACCGGCCAACCGCGGGCCTCCGAGGATCCGGCAAGAGCCGGGCCCCGATCCCTAACCAGCTTCGGGCTGTGGCCCGACCATCGCCCCCCCGCCAATCCCCTGCCGGCGAGCACCTGCCGGCGCCGTCTGTGGCGGGAGCGGCTCGCCCGAAACCGGGCGCCCCGGCACAGGTGCGTCGACCGAAGATGCAGAGTCGAGCGCGTGATCAGAACCCTCCTGACGCGTGAAGTACCTCTGGAAGAATCCTGTGGCGTCGTCGACCAGGGAGTACATGACCGGCACCAGGATCAGCGTGAGGAATGTTGCGAACAGAATTCCGGCAATGATGGCCACCGCCATGGGACCCCACCATGCCGCCTGCATACCGCCCCAGTACAGCTCCGGATCGAGAGACCCGTACAATCCGAAGAAGTCGAAGTTCAGCCCGATCGCCAGCGGAACCATCCCGAGCGCCGTCGTCAGCGCCGTGAGGACAACCGGACGAAGACGCGTCTTGCCGCCGTGAACCAGAGCCTCTCGGCGGTTCATCCCGTCCCGGTCACGCAGAACGTCGATGTAGTCGATCAGGATGATCGCATTGTTCACCACGATGCCTGCGAGCGAAATGATGCCGACACCCGTGTTGATGATCCCGAAAGGCATCCGGAAGATCATCAGTCCGATCAGGACGCCGGCGGTGGACATGATGACCGACGTCAGGATGATGACGGGCTTGATCACCGAGTTGAACTGACTGATCAGAATGAACCCGATCAGCATAAGGGCGGTCAGGAACGCACCACTCAGGAATGCCGTTGCCTCATCCTGATCCTGAGACTGGCCGGAATAGCGGAGCGTGTAACCCGGAGGCAGCGTTGTGGTGTAGTCCGCCAGGGTGGCCTGCACCTCGGCCAGCACGTCGTTGTTGGCGTAGCCCGAGGCGACGTTGGAGACGATCGTGGCCATTCGGGTCTGGTCCTTTCGCCGGATGGTGCCCGCCCCATCCTCGACCCTCCACGTCGCAACCTCAACCAGAGGTACCTGGACACCCTCCGCCATGACCGTCAGTTCGCGGAGTCCCTCGAGTTCGTCCCGGTACTCCGGCGCAAGGCGCACCACGATGTCGTACTCGTCATTCCCGGTCCGATACTTGGCCGCCTCGATGCCGTTGATGGCACCGCGGACAGCCATTCCGACCCTCTGCGTGTTCAGGTTGTAGAGCGCCGCGCGCTCCCGATCTACGTCGATGGACAGCTCGGGTCGGGCCGCATCCATGTCACTGTCGAGGCCGGCCAGCTTGAGGAATACCGGAGAGCCCTCCAGGATGCCGAGGATTTCGTCCGAGATCCGCTTGAGCTCGTCCGGATCCTCTCCGACCAGCTCGATGCTCACCGGTGCGCCCGCCGGCGGCCCCTCCGAGACCTTGTCCACCGTGATGGTCGCTCCGGCGATCTGTCTGCCGACGGAAGCCTGCATCTCCGACAGTGTCGCGAAGGCGTCGGCTTCACGGTCCTGAAAGTCCACCAGTGAAATGGAGAGGCGACCGCCCTCCGGTCCCGATGGGCCGCCACCCATGGGGTTTCCACCACCACCACCACCACCCGTGACGGCGACGACCGACTCCCAATCGCCACGACCCGACACGGCCTTGAGTTCGGACTCGATCCGCCGGACCAGATCGTCCGTCACCGACGCCCGAGTCCCCACCGGAGTTTCGACGTCGATGGTCAGCATCGGCGGAGGCATGTCCTCCGGGAAATACTCGAGACCCGCGCCAAGCGGCGTGGCGACGTAGGTCACAAAGGTCGCGACGAAGACGACGGCGGTACCACCGATGAGTCGGGCGCGGTGGTTCAGAGACCACCGTAGTGCACCCTCGTAACGGTCCATGACCGCGGGAAGGAAGACGTCCTGAAAGCTTCGTCCTGCGTCGCGGAGTACGAGACGATGCAACGCCCAGAGGGCCAGCGCAGTCCCCGCGAACATCGCCGCCGTCAGGGGGTTCGCACTCGCAGTTCCCAGAAGGATGAACAGGACCCCGACGATGACCGCCCAACGTGCCGCGGGAGTCAGTGGCGCACCTCGGGTACCGTCAAGACGCATGAACATGCCGCAGAGCGTGGGCACGATCACGAGGGCGACGAAGAGAGAACTGGTCAGCGTGATGATGAGTGTCCGGGGCATGTAGCCCATGAACTCACCGACCTCTCCGGGCCAGAAAAGGAGTGGGGCAAATGCTGCGAGCGTCGTCGCGGTCGCAGCAATGATCGGGATGGCAACCTCGCCCGTGGCCTTTTTCGCCGCCGTCTGACGATCCCACCCCTCCTCGATGTATCGGTAAATGTTCTCGACGACCACGATCGCGTTGTCCACCAGCATGCCCAGGGCAAGGATCAGGCTGAAGAGTACGATCATGTTCATCGACGTCCCCATCGCCTTCAGAACCATGAACGAGAGGAACATGGATGAAGGGATCGAAACCGCGACGAACATCGACGTGCTCGCGCCGAGGAAAAAGAAGAGGACGCCAACGATCAGGATCAGACCCGAGATGATGTTGTTTTCCAGACTCGACACCATCTCTTCGATCTGTTCGGACTGATCCGACGTGATCCTGATGTCGGTCGTCGGAGGAAGAAGTGCCGCCATCGCATCGACCTCGGCCCGAATGGCCTCGGCCGTCTCGATGATGTTCTCCCCGGATCGCTTGATCACATCGAGCGTGACCACGGCCCGATCGTCCATGCGGGCGAAGCTCTCACGCTCAGCGAAGCCGAAATCCACCGTCGCCACATCGCGCACGTACACCGGACGCTCCCCCTGCACCGCGACCACGAGGTCCTCGATGAGCGTCGGGTCGTCCAGTTCACCGTCGATCCGAACGAGATACTTCGTGTCGCCGACATCGATCGATCCACCCGGAATGTTGACGTTCTCGTTCCGGATCGCGTCGATCACGTCCTGCAATGCCACGCCGTAGTAGTTCATCTTCGACAGATCGACGTCGACCTTCACCTCGCGCTCCAGGCCCCCGCGAAGGTCCGCACGGAGCACTGCCGGCAGTGTTTCCAGTCGATCCTGAAGCTCCTCGGCGATTTCCTTGAGACGTACCAGTCCGTAATCACCGGACAGGTTGACCTGAAGAACCGGGATCTCCGAGAAATTGAACTCGATGATGCTTGGCTCTTCTGCATCGGAGGGAAGATCCGCCTTTGCCAGATCGACCTTCTCGCGAACCTTCTGGAGCGCCTCGTTGAGATCGATGGAGGTATCGAACTCGGCAACGACGCTCGAATAGCCCTCGATCGAGGTCGACGTCAGTTCCTTGATGTCGCTGATCGTCGAGAGGTCCTCCTCGATGATCCGGGTCACCTGACTCTCCACGTCAGCAGGCGAGACACCCGGGTAGATCGTGTTGATGGCGATGATGGGGACCGCTAATTCCGGGAACGACTCCTTCGGCGTGGCCCGGTACGCGAGCGTGCCCATCAGACCAATGATGACCAGCAGCACGATCACGGAGGTCCGGTGCTCAACCGCGAAGCTCGTTGCGGCGAACTCCCTGAACGTCTCGACGGCACCGAGCCGTTCGGACTGCCGGTCTTCTTGCGCCGATTTCATATCAGTCTCCCTGGCGAGGGACGAGATTCACGCGGTCCCCATCGGCCACGGACTTCTGCCCGACCACAATCAGCCATTCCCCCTCCCTGAGGCCCTGATCTACCACGACGAGGTTGCGACGCGTCGGCCCCAGAACCACGTCACGGACTTCGGCAACCTCCAGACCGTCCCGCTCGACGACCACGAACGCGACATACCCGGACTCTACACGAACCAGCGCATCCTGCGGAACGACGATGGCCTCCTCGACTTCCTGACGGGCCAAGGACATGTTCGCGACCATCTCCGGTTTGATCGAGCCCTCCGGATTCGAGAGCTCCACCTCGATGGGAAAGGTCCGACTCCGAGGATTGATCGTGGCGCCGACGTACCGTACCTCCGTCGAAAAGACCTGTTCACCCAGCGCCTCGAAACGGAGCGCTGCGGAAGCACCCACGTGCACATCCGGCGCGTACCGCTCCGGGACCCCGGCGAAGATCTTGATCGGATTCAGGTCGACCATGCGGCCGAGCGTCTTTCCCGGGCCGACCATCGCCCCGACGTCGACATGCCGCTCGTCCAGAATCCCCGTGAATGGGGCCCGCACCACCGTCCGTGCCAACCGCTCCTCGAGGCCCGTCAGAGTCGCCGCTGTCTGCTCGGCCATCGCTCTGGACTCAAGGTAGCCGATCTCCGACCCCACCCGGTCTTCCTCGAACAGCCTCTTGCGGCGCTCCCACGTTTCTGCGGCCAGGTCAGCAGCAGCCCTCGCCTGCTCGACCTGAGCCCGGAGAATGGCGTCGTCGAGACGCGCGATCGCACCCCCTCGCTCGACCCGATCGCCACGCTCCGCGAGGAGCTCCACGATCCTCCCGCTTTCCTCAGCCTCGATCATCACGTCCTGATTGGCCATCGCGACGGACGTCAGCCGAATCTCCTCGACGAAGGTTTCAGCCTGAATCTCTGCGACCTCCACATTGATTACGCGGACAAATTCCTGCCCTACCTCAGGCTCTCCCCCGTCGCCCGCTCCGGCTGACCCGCAGGATGCCAGAATGACCAACGCCGGCCAAAGCGAGGTAAGCGAAATTCCCATCATACGATCAGGCTTCATCACATCTTCCACCGTGTGGATTTTGACATGGATCACTGGTCCTGCCCCCGCTCTTCCCGACGCACATCGACCAGGGGTACCTGGCCGGTTGCCTCGTCGAACTGAGCGCAGGCGATCAGGTAGTCGAAGACTGCCTGCGCGTAGTTGAACTCGCTCTGGCGCAGGGCGACCTCTGCGTCGGTGAGTTCGAGCTGACTGCCAAGACCCTCTGAAAACTGAGCGCTCGCGATTTCGAAGCCCCGCTGCGCCTGCCGCACGGCCAAAGCCTGACCCGAGGCCAGCGCGCGAGCCTCGTCGAGCGCGTCGAGCGCCCGCGTCGTGCGGTCACCCTTCACGGGTGCCACGGCGGTCCCGAAGTGCGCCTCGAACGCCCTCGGCCAAAAGTCTTCAGCCCGGTCACCGGTGGCCCTGGGCG
>JAYOKZ010000017.1:0-5951 GCA_038120095.1 Gemmatimonadales bacterium | reverse complement strand
TCTCCGAAATCGTTCGGATCTGGCTGAGCGCCAGCTGAGTAGCTTGCCGAGAATTTGCCTGTGCCTCTCGGAGCGTCGCCCGGCGCTGGTCGATGCGCGCATCACGCCCCAGACCCTGAAACACCGGCAGACTCACACGAAGTCCCAGGGCACGGGAGGTCGCACTCTGACCATCGCCCCGTCCGAAGAAGCTCGGAGACCCATTGTCCTGGGCACTCACGATGTAATTCCCGAACATGGTGATCTCGGGGAGGTACGTGACCTGCTCGGCACGCATTTCGGATCGGCGGAGATCCTCGGTCAGCGCCAACTGCCTGAGATCCGACCGCAATTCCGCGGCGCGAGCCAGCCCTCTCGTCAACGCATCCTCCGAACCTTCCGATAAGGACAAGGATGCCCCATTGAACGTGAGAATGGCCTGATTTTCCGACGAATTCGCGCTGAGGTCCTCGAGATTCATTTCGGCCAGTGAACCCTCGACGACGAGTGACTCATGATCCGGATAGGTCACGAGGACCGCGAGGCTCCGACGAGCCTGGGCCACGGCATTATTCGCTCGCCGCAGATTGGGCTCCAGGTTGGCCAGTTCCACTTCCAGCCGGAGTACGGAGTAATCGTCCGCGAGCCCGCCGCGGTTCAGTGCCCGGGTCTCCTCGAGCGACGCCCGGACCCGCCGGACGGAATTCTCCGTGAGACGTGCCTGTTCCTGGGCGAGAAGGAGCTGGTAGTAGGCCGACCGTACCTGCGTGACGACCGCCTGCTCCTGCCCCCGTACGGACTCATCCTGCAGGTTCTCGAAGCCTTGAGCTGCACCCAGAGCGACGAGCAGCGTGGGTCGGAACAATGCCTGCTCCACCGAGATGGTGGAATTCCACTGATTGTCCGCTCCGAACTGGACCCCGATGTAATCGTTCGGGCCCGCCGTGGGATCGAAGATCGCGGCGGGGAGGAAGTTCACCGGAACGGCGAGATTGCGCTGGTACGACGCGTTGAAGTTCACGGAGGGCATCACGCCACTCCACGCTTCCGAGACCTGCTCCTCGGCCAAGTTGTACGCTTCCCGCGCTGCGACCAGCCGGTTGTTGGTGTCAAGGGCCGACCGGACGAGCGTCGACAGCCCGAGGGCCTCCGACTGCTGCCCGGCAGCCGGGGTCCCCACCCCGGAACATCCGATAACGAGTGATGCTGCAAGGGCCCATCGCCATGTGCTGCTCAATGAAGCGTTCATCCCGTCTTCAACCCCATCTCCGCCCCGTCGAGCGCTGCGCCCTCGAGGCTATGTACGAAATCATCTGTCGCAACACCCGCCATCAACCGTGCACCCGAGGCCTTGAAAAGCGCCCGGAACTCATCCTCCTGCATCGGGAGCCCACCCTCGTGAAACAGCTGCACCATCCCATGCGCGTGAGCCCACATCGTGATCGACGTGCCCTCCGGGTCACCCTGCTTGAGAATTCCCGCATCCATGCACTCCCGCACGCGATCCACCCAGAATTGGTGGATCGCGGATCGCATGGCCTCGATGTCGTCAGGAAGCGCGTCCATGCCGAGATGCTCCGGAGCGGTGCGCATAATGCCGTACCATCTCGGGTGATCGATCACGAAGTTCAGGAACCCCTCGCCTGCGCCCACGAACCGATCGAGTTGGGTCGGTTCGCCGAGAGCCGCGTAGAGGTAGCTCGAAAACGTCCGGTGAGCCTCGCGAAGCACATCCGCAAGCACCGCTTCCCGACCGTCGTAGTGCCTGTAGATCGCAGGCGCCGTCACACCGACCTCCCGAGCGAGTTTTCGCATCGAGAAGCCGTCGAGGCCATCGGAAAGGTACAGGTCGCACGCGCGTGCGAGAATGCGCTCTCGTTGATCCGTCATGTTAACAGCGTAAACAGAGCTTTCTCGGAGGTCAAGAGAAACGCTCTACAGAACGCGAACGCCGTTTAGTTCCGAATGGTGCAAGGCGACAACTCGGGCGTGTGACACCCGATCGCAACCGCGTGAAGGACGATCTGGACCGGGTCCGCCGCCCCATGCACACTCGGCGCTCAGCGTGTGCCTGTCGGCAAAGACAGTGAAATCCAGCCGGTTCCCGGGTATCGACCGCCCAGGACCCCTCCTACCAGTGCACCCCCCCGCGTTCCGAACCCTGCACCCTGAAGGGCCCGAATGACGACTCGCTCCGGCGGAGCATCGGGCCCGGAGACGATCCCGGCCGCGTGGAGAATGAGACCAAGTCCCGCCCCCACAAAAAGCCCGTTGGCCGCACCGAGAACGGCACGATACCGAAAACCCTCCCGCCTGGTCCGACGTGTCCGAACCGCCAGCACCGCCACGTCGAAAACCGAGATCGGCCAGTCCTCGGCCACCCCGTCGACCCGAAGCATCATGAGGTCTGCGTCCCAACCTCGGAATACGGCTTCGAAAGGTTGCCCACGCTCCATGGTGACTCGAACGGTATCGCCGATCTCGATGCGGGATGCGTCTGTCGGGGCCTCGACGAGGAGCTCCTGGGCCAGCACACCCGACCCGCCCGGCGCAAACCCGCAGACCACGGTCGCAAGGATCAGAGGATACCGTCGAGATACACGTCCAGACGGGTTCCCCCGGGCCGATCCATCCCGCGAGCCAGGTCCATGCGGATGAGCCCGTCGAGCAGCGAGACACCGGCCCCCACCGCCGCGTGCCCGTTCGAAACATCGAAATCGTCCCAAGTGCCCGCCCATCCATAGTCAGAGAACGCGGAGAGTGCCCCCCACGTGAACGTCTTCGCAATTTCCACTCTGCCGCGCGCATAGTCACCACCCACGGCGGTCCTCGGTGCAAACCCTCGCAGCGTCCGCGCGCCACCCAGATACCAGAGACGCTGAGCCGTCGGCCTTCCCCACGAAGTTCCCGCACTGCCCTCCAGCGCTAAGCGAAGACCGCTTGGCGCCGGCGCGATCACACGCCCCGTCAGAGAGGCTCTCGCGAAGTCCGCGGCTCCCGTCGCCGCCTGCACCATGAGATCGAATCCCCCCTGCAGCGACCTCGGATCACTTCCCCACCAGGGGTTGACGTCCACTACGGCTCCGACCTCCCAACCCTCGTCTGCAAGCACGTTGGGACGAAACGACCATCCGTCTTCCAGGAGTCGAAAGAGTGCAACGTCGGTGGAGACGGTCGCCGATCGATGGTACTCCGCATACGAACGCACCCGGTACGAGCGCCGAAGTGCAGCGGGAGGAGCCCACTCCGCACTTACCCCGGACCGGTAGAAGTAGTCGCCGTCGTCCCTCCCGAGGAACGCGGCCATGACGGAATTCCCGAGCCCCAGATGCCGCGCGCCCTCGTCGATCGCCGTCAATTCATGGTACCAGGAGCCGGTCACTCGGCGCCGCAGTGTCTCCCTCGTGACCTCGAGGCGTCCATTCGGGTGCCGATCAGCCAGACCGAGGCGAGCCGTGCCACCGATCGAGACCGGTCCTGCCGGGGTATTCGAGCGGAGCCGTCCAATCGCTCCGACGGAAAGGGACTCAACCCTGTTGTAGCGCACGAGATCGGGCCGCTGCAGCCCCCACCGGAACGTCACCGGAGTAGCCGGGGTTGGTGCATCGGGAAGAGCGTCGAGGCCTTCGAACATGTCCCGAAGTTCGGTTGGCGAAGCGAACCCCGGCGCCGCGTTCCAAACGGGCGGCGGAAGCTCCGGGCTCGTGGCGAGAAACGACCGACTCACGGGAACCATGACGCGAGCACGACCGCTTTCGTTTCCCACGCCGGAGTGCACTTCGATCGGCACGTCGTCTCCGAAGAGGCCACGTCGCAAGTATGCCATGGCCTCGCTTCGAGTAGGGAAGTGAAGCTCAGGGAGGTCTTCGTCGGCCGCAGCGGTCCGGCTCGACTGTGACGTCACATCATCGATTTCGTACGCGTAGTCCAGCGTGACCGGCACCTTGAGGATCCCCGCCGAAGCAACCCCCTCGAGACGCATGGAACGCGGCATCCAGACCTCCAGATCCCAGAGGCCGTAGTCGACCACCACGATCCGCAGATCGAACGTCCACGGCCGGAAAAGGCCTGGTACGAAGCGTAGACCATCTCCCGCCTCATCCCGGAGATCCGGGACGTCGCGGAGAGCATCGAACGTGTCCGACAGACGATACACGGCCCGGGTGAGAGCGCCCGTCTCGGGTTCGATCCAGAGTGAACCGGTCATCCGATGGACGTCGGCCGCGCGAGGAACCACTCGAAGCTCGACCGATCGAATGCGCTGTCCGTCGGGAAGGTGAACAGCGACGGTGTCCCCCGTGCTGAACCAGTACGAATCGATCCACGCCGGGTATAATGGATGCTCGAACGAGAACCCCTGCTCCTCAGAGTCCTCCCCGTCCGGGCCGTCCTCCGCCAAACCGAAAAACAAGCGGTCATTCATCGGGTCGAAGGAATCGACGAAACGATCCAATTGAATCTCGTCGAGGTTCACACCCGCCGGCGTCTGCTCACGAAACGCGAGCACCTGGATCAGATTCTCATGGTCGCGATTCCACCAGAGCCGGTGGGATGATTCAGATCGGTACAGAGTTCTGTCCTTCAGCGGCATGCGGAGCCCCGCAGCGATGCGCTGCTTCACGACGGCGGAGTAGCGCAGGACTGACCCGTCGGCCCTTCCGCGCGCCGCCATCGCCACTTCGTGCAGTCGCCGGGCCTGATCATCGCGATAGCTCGTCTCCGACGTCACGACCTGACCCGTGAGACTCTGAGCCACCGCAAACGATGACGTGAACAGACAGACACGCAGGGCAAGTCGGTACCACCCGACTCGGGCGAAGAGACCTCTCATCGCCGCAACGTCAGTCGGTCGAAATCCTGCCAGCGTATCAGTCGAAAGGCCGCATCCGCAGGCTTCACGAAAATGCCGCGAGACACCGCACCGCGATCGGGGACCATCGTCAACTCGACCATCCGACCATTCAAGAGTGTGATGGCGGCACGCTCCTCCCCCACCCTGCGGATCTCGTAGATGGCCGCAAACTCGATCTCGAAGGTCCGCGTCCCGTCGAACCCCCTCAGAAACTCCCAGGAATGAGTCGCGTCATTGGCCCAGCGCACCTCTCCCTCGACGGACCCACCGTCGAGGGCTAGAACGGTGCCGCGAATCGGAGTGTGAGTCCCTTCCACGGGTCGGAGAGACCCCTCCAGCCGTACGTCGAAATCGGCGGACTCGAAGTCATCCCACGGGATGATCACCCGGCCGAAAGCCGGATCCACCACTTCGATGCCCCGATTCCTTCGATCCACGTCGTTGGTGCCCCGGATCTCCACTTCACCGCCATTCCTTAAGCTCACGTGCGCCGAACGATCGGACGCCCGTCCGATCCGACGGATGTCATGGAATGCGATCGGGAACTCCCTTCCATTTTGGCGTCCGTCGAGGATATCGGCCTCGAAGATCTCGTCACGGTCCCACGCGACGTAGCCCGTGAAGATCTCGTCCCCCCGTGCACGGACGGCTGCAACGAGCCTTCGGGCGTCAGGTGGAGGAGCAGCAGCGGGAGCCGGGAAGAAGTCGACCGACCGCAGATCCGCCCACGTCACCTGCCTGCTGATGCCACCGGGCAGGTCGACATCGATCCCCCGGATTGCCCCGCCGAGGCGAGTAGAGGATGCGCGCAGCATGATCTCGGCCCCGGAGGTCAGGGTCACGCGTGCGGTCCGAGAATCCACGGGTTCGAGCTGGCGGACGTGGGCGAACCGGAGCCCCGATGGAACGAGACGGGCATCTTCGCTGTCATCCACATCCCACGTCAGCCGAACGCCGAACGCCACCAGACTCCTCTCAGCGCGCCGAAGTGCGGCATAGTCGGGGTTGAGATCCTCAGCCTGCTGCTCCCACTCGAGAGGAAGTGCTTTCAGGCCCTCCAGGACATCGGCCCAGTGAGAGGCACTCCGATCCCACCGGAGGTAACCCTCCAGCGCATCCC
>JAYOKZ010000016.1:36136-69193 GCA_038120095.1 Gemmatimonadales bacterium | reverse complement strand
GGTCAGAGTATTCTCCGACCCGAAGACTGGCATGTTCCAGATCCAGTGGTCAGAAGGTGGCAGGAGACAGCAGATATCCCTGAAGCATCGGGACTTCTCACAGGCCAAGCAGCAGGCTGATGAGGCTGCAGCCGGCCTCGCCACCTACCAGCCACCTGAGCATGCACCACTGACGCTGCAGACGCTGTTTGAGATGTACTTGGACGAAGTGACGCCGACCAAGGGCAGAGAGCGCCAAAAGCACGACAGACGCGCTCTGAGCACGTTTCTGAAGCTCTTCGGACACAACAGAGAGCCGAAAACAGTGTCGAAGCGAGACTGGGATCGATTCTGCCGAATGCGAGCTGAGGGCTCGATTGGACCGAGCAAAAGGCCCGTATCAGCAAGAGCAGTGGAGTACGATCTCAGGACGTTGATGGCGGTGCTGAACTGGGCAGCAAAATCGAATGCCGACGATGGCACCCCACTGCTCGAACGAAATCCGCTGGCAGGGCTCCGGACACCCATGCAGAAAAATCCGAATCGCCCAGTTCTGAGCAATCAGGATTACTCAGCGCTCCTGTCGGTCGCATCTCAGATTGACTGGCGTTTCCATGTAGCACTGGTCCTCGCCCATGAGACCGGGCATCGCATCGGAGCCATACGACAACTCCGTTGGTCCGACATTGATCTGGCTAACTCTACAATTTGCTGGCGCGGCGAGAGCGAAAAAACGGGACGAGAGCATTCCACCCCGATCACGGCAGAGGCAGTTGAAGCCCTTCAGCGCGCCCGAGACCACAATCCGGGCATCGGGGACGCTCCTGTCTTTCCTGCACCAAGAAATCCGAACGAATGTGTCGGACGTTATCGGATGCGAAGTTGGTGGAAGCGTGCGGAGCGGCTCGCAGGACTGGAGCGGCTACACGGCCGGGGCTGGCACTCATGCCGACGGAAATTCGCCTCCGATCACATGCACCTGCCGCTCAAGATTCTCTGTGAACTCGGCGGCTGGAAGAGCCATGAAACGGTGCTTGAGTGCTACCAGCATCCCGATGAGCAGCAGCTTCGAGAGGCACTGAAGACTCGTAAGCGTGCATGAACAGCGGGAATGAACAGCGGGAGTCGGTCGAGGCGACCTGAAACGAAAGCCCCGCTCAAGGCCGTAACCTCAAGCGGGGCAGTCACTTCCTAAAGTCGGGGCGCCCGGATTCGAACCGGGGACCCCCTGCTCCCAAAGCAGGTGCGCTACCGGACTGCGCCACGCCCCGAACTGCCGCCAAAGCTAATCACGTCGAGGCTTTGTCGGGAGCGGCGGACTTCCTGTGCAGAGAGAGGGCCTTCAGCGATCGTCGGAGTTGGCCCAGATGTGAGTACAACGAGGGAAACCTGGCGCGGATCCACGGACGAAGTACGTGTCGGCTCCAATACAGCGCGGGCTCGAGGCCTCGCCGAGAGTAGACCTCGATGACCCCCAGCTGCCGTGTCGATCGGGTCCATTGCCGCTTGTGAGCATCCGCGGCTCCGAGAAAGTCGAACTCGCGGCAACCGGCCTGAACGGCTCGCTGGATGGAGTGGTCCCGCAGCACCCGCCCCGGAGAGAGAGCGGCCGACGCGGTTCGGTATCCCATCTTGAGATTCGATACCCGCCCATCCAGACAGGCATTGAACTCGAACGCGATCGCGCGCTCACCGTCGTTGAGCAGAGCGAGTTCGAGCCACCCTTTCTCAGCCCATGCTGACGCGACCCGCTGGTAGAACGCCCAGACCCTGGGCATGGATGAGATCCCCGTTCCCTCCGCATGCTGCCAAGAATCGCGGCAGACGTCGCGTACATGGGCGAGACCGGAAACGTCGCTCTGGAACTCCACTGACAGGCCACTCCTTTCGGACACCCTGCGCGATCGCCGCACTGATTCCCTGAAGCGACCACTCAGTGTCACCTCCACCTCGGCCATGGTTGACGGCAGAGCCAAGTAGGGGGACGCATGCGTTGCTTCGATGCCCACGTTCGCGCCGAGTTTCCGAAGGCTTTGCACGAGTCCCAGCACGGACGGGCTGTCCATCGGAACATGGTCGAGAACGATCCGACGCCAGGTCGCACCCAGCCCCGTGACCAGGTGCCGTGCCAGGACGTCGAGCAGCTCCGGGGCTGACTTCGGATCCACGAGTGGGATGACCCGATTGGAATAAACATTCGACCAGAACCGCAGGGTCGGGACTCGAGTCGACGAACCCGGCTCCAACCGAGTCAGGAGTGGCGCGACCAGGTCGAGCGTGTCACCCCTCCAGACCGCCAACAGGTGCATCCGATCATTCTCGGTGGCGAACGCATCCCACCAGGCACACATCCAGTCAGGGGCCAGATAGGGCGCCCTGCCCTCGACTCGATCGAAGAGACTCCACCACGGTTCCATGACCTCGGCGAGTCCATCCTCAGAGCAGACCACGTGAGCACGCACCGGCGCGCCCGATTCGTTCATGCGTCCCCTCCCCCACTCTCGTCGGTGCGTTGATCCAGCTCGATGAACAACGCGGGATGGTTCACGGGACGGCCCCTCCGTCGGGCGCATCCCGCGCTGACCGAATGAGCCCGCCTCGACGAGACAGCTCTGGCCCATCCCCGATGGAAACAAGAGGTTGCGGACTCAGCCCAACAAGGAGCACACACCTTGGCCAGACAGACGACACTCCCCGCCACCATCCGGATCCTCGTGTTATGCATGGCGTTCGGCGTCCCGAATGCGGCTCAGGGCCAGGAGCCGGCCGCGTGGGGGAGTGAGGTGGTATTCCATACGTTCTCGATTATCGCGGTCGACCGTCGCACAGGCGAGTCAGGGGTCGCAGTCACGACTCGACGACCTTGTGTGGGCAACGCGGTCCCGTGGGTGAGACCCGGAGTCGGAGCCGTTGCGACGCAGGGAGGGACCCGGCTCGAGTACGGTGAAGACCTTCTCGACCTGCTGGAACAAGGGTGGTCTCCTGCGGAGGCCCTGGACGACGTCGTCGCGCGGGACGAGGGGCGAGAAAGGCGTCAGGTCGGGGTGATCGACATGCAGGGGCGCTCCGCCCAGTGGACAGGCTCGGGTCAATACGGTGCGGAGGACCGCGGCGATTGGGTTGCTGAGCGGGCCGGCTCCGACTTCGCCGTGCAGGGAAATTCGCTCGTTGGCCCGGAGGTCGTCGACAGCGTCGCTGCGGTATTCGAGGCGAGTGCCGGCTCATCACGTCACCTCGCTGATCGTCTGATCGAGGCACTCGCCGCGGGTCAGGCGGTCGGTGGCGATGGTCGTCACGGGGAGACACAGTCCGCTGCGGTGCTCGTAGCGGATCCGAGGCCCGGAGCCTCCCGTCGACCGGACGGTGTGACCGCGGACATAAACGTCTGCGCCCACCCCCGCCCGGTCGCCGAGCTCCGACGCATCTATTCGACCGTATCGGAAACACTCGGCTTCAGGACCCTTCGGCAGTTCGCTGGTCGAGACGTCATTCAGCTCAAAGTCATGCTGCATGCCCTCGGCTATTTTCAGCCTGAGGTCGCGCAGATCTCGGTCGATGCGGACAGGGTCTTAGTCTACGGTGCAGACGCGATGGACGCCGTGGACCGGTTCCGAATGGATCAGGGCTGGCAGACCACCGTCTCGGGGTTCGTCGATCAGCGCACGATCGACCGTCTCTGGGAACGGCTCGAGGAAACGGGCCGGGCGACGGGCGTCCGGGCGACGCTGCTCGATCTTTCCTCCGTGAGGCGCTGATCGGGGAGGCGCTCGTCGACTGACGGCCGGTCCGCTTACAGAGTGGATCTGGCCCGCTCGTATGCCCGGTCGACAAACCCTTCTTCTTCCAGGGCGCGCAACAGCTGATCATCGAAGAAGTCGCGCGGGGAGTGTCGACGCATCTCGTGAGAGTCGTAGAACTCCATCGTGCGCTCGATCCCTTCATAGCAAGGGAACGGCACGGAGGGGATCGCTGCCTGGTCGTACATGATCGTGGCGTACCAGTCAGGGACGCCATTCCATCTCTGGAGAACGTCCTCCGCGAGGCCTCGATTTTCGTGAAAAAGAGCGACCGCTTCGACCAGCGCCATCATGAACCGCCGCATCTTCTCGACGTTTATGGGATCCTCGTACCACTCCGCGCCAACCCGAACGCTGTTGCCTCCGATGGGAAGATTACCCCAGGAACGCGTGTCCAGCAGGAAGTTCACATCGCTCCCCTGAAGGGCCGCGAAATCCCGCTCGCGAGCGATGATCGCATCCACAGTCCCGTCGAACAGCCGGTCCACGTCGGCTCCGTTCCGGATGATCGACACATCGTGCGTGGGATCCCAGCCCATGCGGTCTGCGAGTTCCAGAGCGACCATGGCCGTGATGTTCTCCATGAGTCCGGTCACACCAATCCGCGTACCCTTGAGATCCTCCAGTCGCTCGATGCCCGCACGGGCAACGATGTGCGATCGCATCGTACAGTCGGTCGAGCCCAGCAGGACGAAGCGAGGATGGTCCAGATTGTTGACCATACCGACGATTTCCGGAGTCGCACCATTCAGGAATACGTCAGCTCTCCACCGATCCCCGAGGAGCCGATTTGTCGCTCTGCGAAGCAGCGACGCCCCTCCAAGCCCACCCTCGAAGTCCGGGCTGGGCATTCGAAGCTCCACATCAAGTCCATGCCGCTCGAACAGCCCCTGATCAGCAGCGATGAGGAAGGGAAGCTTACTGACCGCCCGGGACCCCAGTTCGACGCGAAGCGGAAGCCGGCCTTGCTCCCGAAACCAGAGACTGGCGAAGAGCGCGCCAGCCGCAGCCACCCCAATCAGCGCCGTGGTCTTGAGCTGACGACTCATTCATCCCTCATTCGTCCCTGGAAACGTTGACACCGGCATCTTACCGCAGCGGCGGAGAGGAGGCCATCAACCCGTTTACGGGATGGTTGCCGGGACTCCCTCCACCGTCGACAGGTCTCCCGGGATGGGTTCGGGCACGGTGCTGTTCCCCGATCGCCGGGGACTCACCATGCGAACCTCAGTGCCCCCCAAGCCCTCACACCCGATCGCCGACCTGCCTCTCCCCGTGGACGGGCCCCACAAAGCGACGGGTTCCCATTCCCCGGGTGCCCGCGCTGCTCCGAGTGACGATCATGACTTCGAAGTGCTCTTCAAGCTCGCCGATGATCGATCGGGCCGGCTCGCACTCGGACGCTCCCGGCTCGACCTCCCATACTTCGTACCGTTCTATGCCCTGGGGGTAGGCCTGAAAGTCGACGATCACGCCGGAGGCATCCGGCCGCATCGCGGGATCGACCGACCCATCGACTTCCAGGACCCCGAGTAACCACTGGCATCGAAACGTACGGCAGGGTTCGGGACGCTTCGAGTATGTGGCACATCCGTACTCGCATACCTGCGAGCATGTCTCGAACATGCCCTTCTCGAGCTCACTGATGGAGAAGACGGTGCAGCAGGCTGTGCACGGGCCACACTCTCGGGCGATCGGCGTATCCGGGGCGGGCTCGGCAGGCATGCAGCCAAGATGCGCTGCCCGCTGGCGAGATGCGAGCGGCTGGTCCTGAAGTCGTGCCAGCCCTCGTCCAACGGTCATGGCGATGGGTGACGCCTCG
Source organism: Gemmatimonadales bacterium (assembly GCA_038120095.1). Classification (GTDB taxonomy): domain Bacteria; phylum Gemmatimonadota; class Gemmatimonadetes; order Longimicrobiales; family Gaopeijiaceae; genus UBA2589. The sequence continues at coordinate 63,595 of JAYOKZ010000016.1, read as the reverse complement.
TCCCATCTTCCGGTGAATTCGTCGCATGATACCGTCCGGAACCTCAGATGCTCATCTCGCTGGACTATCTTGCTCAAGCTCTGGTCTCGATGAGTGTGGGCACGATCCTCCTGCTTCGAGGGCAGCAGGACCATCACCACACGTCGACGCTCTGGGGCTGGGGCTGGATCTTCCTTGGTGCGTCTCAGACACTGGCGGGTGCGTTGCTGTACCTGATCCAGTTCGGAGCGGCCGAGAGTGGCCTCCGATCCGCAGCCTCGCTGCTCTCGACCATTTCCGTCCTGTGCGCCGCGACATTCCTGAGCCTTGGTCTGTATTCCCTGCAGCGCGGCCGGGTCTTTCGCGCGCGGGAACTTGTCGGTGTGATTGTGGGCCTCAGTGCGATCGCGATCGTATCAACGGCTGCGACGGCCCCTCTGGCGCCCGAGTATCGACTGTTCTGGCGGGTCGGTCTCTTTCGCTCGGGCCTTGTCGGATTCGCGTTCGTGGCCCTGGGCGTAGCGTCCCTTGGCGCCTCGGATTCGGGAGCTCGACTGAAGCACCGGGCACTCTTCGGCGGAGCAGCGTTCGTATGGGGAGCATATCTGGTCGCGTACTTCGTCGTGACGGGCTGGAACCTCTATATCTCTCCGCTGAACGTTTCCTATCGTGCCCCCATGCAGCCCATGGAGGGGGGCCTGCTTGCTCTGTTGGCGATCGGAATGATTGCATGGTTGTCAGGCGACGAGGAGCAGAAGCGGCGTCGGGCCGAGCGGGACCTCATCGAGGTCCAGAAGCACGAATTCCTCGGGATGCTCGCCGGCGGGATCGCACACGAATTCAACAATCAGTCCCAGGTCATCACGCTCGCAGCCGAGTCCGCGCGGTTGGCAGCTGTCAGGGGTGATCCCGATGGGCAGGCCCAGTCGATCGACGTCATCCTGGACTGCTGCAGCCGTGTCGGCGACATGACCAGTGCTTTGCTCGATTACAGCGGCCCCGCTCAGCCTTCGGACTCGCGTGTGATCGCCAGTGACCTTGGAGCGGTACTGCGTCTGAACATGCACATGCTGAGCTTCGTGCTCCCGGCGAATATCGAACTCGCCGTGGACGGGGCGGATACAGAGGTGATGGTGCCGGTGGCAGAGACGGACCTCAAGAAGGTGATCCTCAACCTCTGCATGAATGCCCGGGATGCGATGCCGGACGGTGGACGCCTGCGGGTGAGCCTCCTACTCGAAGAGTCGGGGCCCCGCCCCGTGATGCTTCGTGTCGTGGATTCAGGCTCGGGAATATCCGATTCGGTTCGAGACTCCATCTTCGAGCCGTTTTTCTCGACCAAGCGTCTTGGCGAGGGCACCGGGCTCGGCCTCAGCAGCGTTCTCGGGATCGTCACCGCGGCGGGCGGCACGGTCGAGGTTCAGAGCGAGCCCGGACTCGAGACGACGTTCACGGTGCTGCTGCCTCTTGCATCGGCCTGAAGCAGGAAGAACAGACCCACGCCCCACGATCTGTCCATGATGACCGGGTTGTCGGGTCCCGGATCCAACCGTCGCCGTGAATGGCCGTCCCGGCGACTCAGCCACCCGAAGTGATCAGCGGCCCCCGGCCCGAACGCCTGACGCCGTCAACGAATCATCCGGATCGCGGATGGAAAACGACACGGCCTGACCGAGTTCGTCGAATTCGAACTCGATCATCGGTGCAAACCGCGGGTTCACCGCGGATACATCCCCTCCGAAGGTCCCGGCCACCGCGAAAAACCCGGGGCTCCGAGGGAGAAGCGCCTGACCGTAGACCACGATCGGGGCTTCGCCATCCCCGGAGTAAAACGCCGCCTCCGCGGCCTCCACGACCGGGTCGACAAAGTGAACGATCCCGGTCACGGGGTCATGCTCGATTCGAATGAGTCGAGGGCGCGGTTCTTCGACGAGCACGCGAAGATATCGGCCCGTGGGATCATCGGGATCCCCACCGGAGATCCGATCGATCTGCGCCCGTGTCGGTAGCGAAGGCCGGTCGTCGTAGATCCATTCGCCCAGAATCGGCGTCGCCCGATCCACCGTCGTCGCCATCTCGATCCCCGGATCGACCTTCAGCGGCACGGAGACCCGATCCTGTCCCCAATGCATGATCAGCTCTGCTCCGTCCAGCCGAATCCGGTCGAGATCCCACTCGAGGGATTCCTGCACATCCTCGGTCCGGCGGCGCTCCACGCCAACGTGCGCGATCGCCTCCGCGATCGGAGGATGGGCGCTGTGAGGGAGAAGCGTGTCAGGATGCAGCGCGAGGCGCCACGGTTCCGTCTCCAGCACCCTGAGCCACACGCTGTAGTGGCCGGCCGGGACCCGAACACCCGAGAGGACCACGTCCGTCGAGAAGCGGATCGTGGTGGCCATGTTCGCCCCCGGAGTCCAGACCTCCCCCCACGGGATCTGGCGTCCAAAAATAACCGATCGCCCCCGAAGGGACGGGCGCGACCAGGTGATGTCGATTTGTGTATTCGAGATGACCTGAGAAAAGATTGCCCGCTCGCTCGTAGCCTGTGCCGAGGCTCCGGGGACCAGAATCGCCAGATAGGCGGCCGCGCCGAGGCCAAGAGTACGAGCGAACGGACGAGTCGATGAACGGGTCACCAGCGGATCGTCCGCAGGAGCTCGGCGTCCGCAGGAAGCTCTCGCTCACCGGGCTGCCGCCCGTTTTCTCGAAGGAAGTGCGCCACGACGGCCGCATACTCCTCGGGGCTCAAGCTTCCCGGACGGTCCTCCGGCATATTCGAGCTGATGTGCTCGAAGAGATGGCCAACCGGTTCCGCCATCCACGTCATGGAGAAGATCGGCCCACGAAACTCATTCACCCCGTGGCATGCCGAACACACGCGGGAGAAGACCTGAGCACCGCGATCCGCCTGTTCCGCAGTGAACGAGGCAACGGCGGGAACGTCCCCCGCGGTCGCACCATCTTCGACAGACATGTCGGCATTCGGGCCGGACCCCGTGGCCACCGACACGCACGCCAGGGGGCCAAGCAACACCACGCCCGACAAGACGAGACGAATCATGCGCACGCGGAAGGGTGGCCGGCCCGACGCCGACCACCCTTCCCTGCCGCCATCAGAACCGCGACGCCGAAATGATGATGTCAGCGCGTGCCCAGACACGGTCGAAGTTCGCCCTCGCTTCATCCGCCTCCGTCGTCTTGCCCTGACCTCTGAGGGCATGCGCAAGGCCGAAGTACGACCAACCATTGTCCGGGTGCTCTTCCAGTGCATGGCGGTAGACCGACTCGGCCTCGGCAAAGCGACCTGCCTCGATAAGAGCTGCACCCCACCAGTGCCGGGCATGAAAGTTCAGCGCCTCGGGTTCTGCATACGCAAGCCCGTCATGGAGCTCCGACGCACTCTGGAACACCGAGATCGCACCATCGAGATCACCCTCGGACCGGAGGATCTCCCCTCGCAGGATGTTACCCGTCACGCTCATCAGGTCACGTCCCAGATTGTTCCGCTCCATGGCATCGTCCGGCAGCGACCGTGCCTTGTCGTCGACGGCCTCCAGGTAGACGGCCGCGCTGTCCGGCGAACCGGTGCGCAGATGCGCATAACCGCGCGAAAATTCCCACAAACCACGGCGCAGCGGCTGTTCCGGAGCCTCCGTCAGCTCGAGAATCCGTCGAAACTCTCCGAACCGCAGAAGGACCATGGACTGATAGAACTGACCACCGGTCACCTGCCGCGCGTACTCCTCGGCTGCCGCCCGCGATACCTGGCCCTGACCATCCATCGAGCCGGCAAAGAAGAGCATGTGAAGGTTGTGCGTAGCCCCGTAGGACACACCCTCGCCGTACGCCGTCCGCTCATCGGAGCGCCACGCCATCGCATTCGACCGTACCGCCTTCCCCCACCGCCCGAGCACGTTGTACGTGTGCGATGGCATGTGATTCAGATGGCTCGACCCCGGAACCGACGTCATGAGGTGATCCGCGCACGCCTCGGCCTTCCATGCGACGGACGTGGCTTCGGTCGCGTGGATGTACAGATGGCAGGCACCAGGGTGATTGATGTCCTGCTCGATCACCCCCTCGAGCACACGGTGAAAGCTCTGGACATAGGGGTCATCCGACTCGTACTCCGCGCGCCGCGTGTTGAGCAGCATGAGCGATTCGGCGTACAGTGTGCCCACATCCACGTCGTCGGGATACGAGGTGTAAATCTCGGACATCGCGAGCGAGTACGTCGAATCGAGCGCAGCCCGGGTATCGGGGTCATGGTCCGGCACGTAGCGGAGGGCCATGGCCCGGATCAACGCCTTCTCCCTCGGATCGTCCGTGTGGTCGATCAGCGACAGCGCGCGCTGGGCGGCCTCGTATGCGGGTCCGGCGTTGGATTCGGTCATGCGTCCATTCAGGAACGGACCACGGGCCTGAGCTTCTCCCCATGCACAGATCGCACAGTTCGGATCCTGCCTCTGGGCCTCCTCGAAGGAGCGGATGGCAACGGGCAGCGTGAACGCGTACACCATTTGCAGACCTTGATCGAAGTAGGCCTGCGCCACCGGGACGTCCGTGTCGATGGTGCGGGTGAACTCACCTGTGACTGCCGTCAACAGAGGTACGGTGGCCTCCTGAGCCCCTGCGACCCGAGGAACCGCGAGGATCGCAGCCGCGATGAGCCACGGAGAGTTGAGGGCACGGAATAGAGATTTCAACATCGACCGCTCCTTCGAATCCAGAATTCACGTACTCGCATTCGACCTCGCGCCGAACGTCCGGCGCGCAGCCCTCCGCAAGATGTGAGCGTAGAACTCGATTCGCGAGTCCAAGGTCGCCAGAAGCTGCGTCCGAGCGCATACTGCTCGAGCCTCCTCCCCCTCCCGACCCGATTCATTCTCCCGATGTCACGCCGTACGGCTTTTGTGTTTCTCACGGTGGCGCTGACCCTTGTCGCATGTCAGCCGGCCGCGGACGGGCCACGACCCGTTGTCATCGTCGGAGACACCGTCGGGGTGCCCTCCCTCGCCATCGAGGGGCTTCCGGATGACCTGCCGGTCTGGACCGTAGACCCGCTTCCGATCTTCAGCGTGAGAGGGGACGGTCCCCCGTTCCTGAGCGATGTCGGTGAAGTCGAGGTCTTGTCCGACGGTCGCCTCGTCGTGGAGGACAATCAGTCGGCGGAGCTCTGGCTGTTCGACCCATCCGCTGCCCCCGTGCGCCTTGCGGCCCGAGGGGACGGTCCCGGTGAGATCCGAAACGTCCAATCCCTTCGTGTTGGCGCAGCTGATTCCATCTTCGTCTTCGATCGTCGCCACGCCCGTATGACCATCCTGGGGCCTGCCGGCAGGGTGGCGGAGGTCATCGACCTGCCTCGAGGGGCAGAGGGAGACGGTGCGCTTCTCGTATCGGCATGGCCGCTCGGTGACATGATCCTCCTGCACTCCATTCGCTTTTCGGATCCGGGTGATCTGAGCGAAGGCATGCGTCTGGGATCGCAGGAATCGATCATCCGACTTGCCGACCGCAGCGGTCGCCCGAGCGATCGCTCGGAGCATTTCCGCGCCGGCCTGGCCCTGATCAACCAGCGATTCGACGGCCGCTCTCCGTTCGCTGCGGATCCGGCCGTGGTCGTTCGGGGGGATCGCATCGTTCACGCACGCGGACCGGACTACCGCCTCGAAGTTCGGGACCCGGATCTGGCGCTGACCCGATCCATCGACTGGCCGGGCCTCCGTCGGTCCCTCGGCACGGATGAGGTCTCACGAGTGCGCGCGGAGGCCGAAGAGCGCTTCGCCAGCGCCGGCAGGGCTTCTCCGGAGCGGGTACGTGCGCTGCTCGATCAACTCTTCGCGCCTGACGTGGTCCCCGACGAACTTCCCGCGTTGGGCACCGTCGAGGTCGATCAGACCGGCGCGATCTGGGTTCAGAGATTCCGCATGGGCAGCGAGGAGTGGGACCAGAACGACGCCTGGCACGTCCTCGACCCGTCGGGTCGACCGTTGGCCCGCGTGGAACTCACGTCGGACACGCGGCTCGCTGCCCTCCAGGACAACCACGTCGTCCTCGTCCATCGAGACGAACTCGAGGTGCAGCACATCGGTGTCCACACACTGCAAAGGTCGCCGCCGCGCTGAGCAGGTTGCAGCCCGAGCTCGGATCGTTGCCCGGGACGACGCGACGGTACGAGCCCTCTCGAGTCCCGGGTTGGCCGCCTGATCTCGTGCATGCGGGAGGCGCCACCTACCTTGACCGCATTCCGACGAGTTCGCTCGTGTACGTGGAACGGGAAACGTCGGAGTCCACACCGCGAGGACTGGCCATGACCCCGATCCGACCCCGGACGTCGCCTCTCACCCTCATCACCGCAACGCTGCTCTTCGGCTGCTCGGCCGCCGATCAGCCTCCGGCTACGCCGCAGGGATACGCCGTCGTGGAGGTACCCCTCCATCAGATCGCCGCCGACCTCGCCGAGGGACGCACGACCTCCGCAATCGTGACCGGTGGATACATCGCGCGGATCACGGCCATGGACAGCGAGCTGAATTCGGTCATCGCGATCGCCCCGGATGCCCTGGAGCAGGCTGCGGCAGCAGATGAGCGCCGCTCCCGCGGAGAAGCCCTCGGGCCACTCGATGGTGTTCCGATTCTTCTGAAGGACAACCTCGACGCCGTAGGTATGCCGACGACGGCGGGCTCATACGCTCTCTCTGACAATGTCCCGGAGCGCGACGCCGAGGTCACCCGCCGACTGCGGGCAGCGGGAATGGTCATCCTGGGTAAGGCGAACCTCTCTCAGTTCGCCGGGTTCAGGAACACCGCCTCCTTCAATGGCAGCACCGTCGGGGGAAGTCCGAAGAACCCCTATGACATCACGCGCAGTCCCGCAGGGTCCAGCAGCGGATCTGGCGTGGCCACGGCGATGAGCTTCGCAGCCGCAACGATTGGCACCGAGACGGCAGGTTCGATCGTCGGCCCGTCGTCGGTGAACGGAATCGTGGGAATGAAGCCGACGATCGCGCTGGTGTCCCGGCGCGGGATCGTGCCGATCAGCCTGAATCAGGACTCGTCCGGACCTATGACCCGCTCGGTCAGGGATGCCGCCATGATCCTCGATGTCATCGCTGGCTCGGATCCGGAGGATCCATGGTCCGTGGAGGCCGATGCTCACCTCGAGGCGTACGAGGAAGCCCTCGACGATGACGCGCTTCGGGGTGCACGCCTCGGCGTCATCCGCCCCGTGGGACCGAGCGCTCCCGACGTCACGAGACTCTTCGACGCCGCCCTCGATGTCCTTCAGGCCGAGGGAGCGGAGCTTGTGGAGGTACCCGCTGACGCCCTCGTCGACCCACGACCGGAAATGCGCGTCATCCTGCTCCACGACTTCAAGGTCGACCTGAACGCGTACCTGGCGACGACCCCGGATGCAGTCTCCGTTCGCACGCTCGGCGATCTGATCGAGTTCAGCCTGTCGGACCCCCGCGAAAACATGCACACGATGGACTACTGGGACGACGCAGAGGCAACACGAGACGGTCGCGCGGGAGAAGCATATCGTGCGGCGCTCGCTGCCGGGCACCGACTCACGAGAGAGGAAGGCATCGACCGGCTGCTGGCAGAATACGACGTGGACCTCCTCGTCACGCCGACAGGCTCACCAGCCGGGCGGATCGAGCCCGACGGGACTCCCCGAGCCGGACCGATCCCCAACGGACCACGGGGGACGCGCCCTCCGGGGCTGACCGTGGTGGCCGCTGTCGCCGGATATCCGCTGATCACCGTTCCCATGGGCCTGGCCAGGGGCCTTCCGGTGGGGCTGACCTTCGCGGGCACCGCATGGTCGGAGGCACGGCTCCTCGCCGCGGCCTACGACTACGAGCAGGCGTCACGTGCCCGGGTCCCCGCCCCGAGGGCCGTCGGACGGCGGTAAGCCCCTGACACGCCCGGCGTGAAGGCACGCCGGTACTGAGCCCGGCCCACCTGCTCTGCCGGACGGACACTTCACGCGATGGGGGTCTCCTCCTCCATCTCCCGCGTGGTTCCGTCGTCCGGCTGGTTCCTTGCCCGCGTGTCCCTTCGAAGGGGCTGGAGCAGCATACGGTCGATCCACAGGTCTCTCCGAGTCCGGAAGTCGTCGACCCCGACTGACATGCGCTCGTGGGTAGCGCGGGGCTGCGCGATGTACGTCCCCAGCAGCCGGTCCCACCACGGGAGATTGAACCCGAAATTGCTGTTCGACTCCTGCCCGTGGACCGAGTGGTGAACGCGATGCATGTCCGGGGTGACGATCACCCAGCGCAGAGCCCGGTCGATTCCATCCGGTATGCGGATGTTGCTGTGGTTGAACAGGGAGGTGGCGTTGAGGAGCACCTCGAAGAGCAGCACGGCCGCAGCCGGCGGCCCAAGAGCCACCACCACCAGGAGCTTGAACGCCATGGACAGGAGGATCTCGACGGGGTGGAACCGGAGTCCGGTCGTCACATCGAATTCGAGGTCTGCATGGTGGACCCGGTGAACACGCCAGAGGGCAGGTACCGCGTGGAACATCACGTGCTGGAGGTAGATGGCCAGATCGAACGCCACCATCGATGCCACGAACGCGAACCAATCCGGCACGGGCAGTGCGTTGAGGATGCCCCACCCCCGGTCTTCCACCACGACGGCGAGCGCGACGGCCAGGACGGGAAAGACCAGACGCACGACGACGGTGTCGAGCACGACCAGCGCGATGTTGTTCGACCAGCGCAGGAGCCTCGGGATCTCGCTGCGCCGCCTCGGTGCGACGACCTCGAGTGACGCCATCACGACCAGAACGGCCATGAACGCGCTCATCCTGACCCACGCCTCGTATTCCAGAATGCTTTCGACCATGGGGGACCCGCGGAGAGAGGTGGATCTCGGTCGAAGATGACCCGAGGCCCGTCGTTTCGCGAGCCACGAGGACCCTCACTTCATACTCGCCCCTGACTTGCCTCCCCGCCTGGGGCTCCGGACTTTGGCTCTACGCTCCATGTCCCCAACCCCGTGGGCCCATGCGTCTTCCAACATGCCCTCTGATCTCTCTGACCGCGTGCGCACTCCTGGCCGGACCCGTCGCTGCCCAGGCCGGCCGGGCACTCCAGCTGGAGGACTACTACGCGCTGAAGACCGTCAGCTCGCCTCGGATATCTCCTGATGGCCGATGGGTCGCGTACACGGTCTCGGAGCGCATTGAGCAGGACAACTCTTCTTCGGTCGAGACATGGATCGCCCGATCGGACGGTTCCGAGTCCCCCCTGCGCATTCAGCACGATGGGCAGGACGTATCGGAACCAACCTGGGTTCCGGAGGGCCTTCGAATCGAGGACTCGGCAGGTGCTGCCTGGCTCATCGATCCGGCAGACGTCGAAACCCGAGCCACACGGGTACCGAGTCAGGCTCCATCCGGAGTCCTGAGTCCGGACGGTCTCTGGCGTGCGGTGGTTCGAGAGGTCGAGCGACCGGCCCCGACTGCACCGGAACTCAGCGACTTCGAGCAGCGGCACGTCGAGCGGTTCGAGGGCGTGCAGTTCGACTGGTATCCATTCGTGCGGGACGGGCAGGACTTCCCGATCCCGGATCGGTCCGCCGCCAACACCGCGGAAATCTTCCTCGAGCGTGCAGATGGCTCGGGCGAGCCCATCCAGCTCACCAGCCTCGGGCTGCGGCCGGAAGCGGTCTCCTGGAGCCCGGATGGCCGCACGATCCTCTTTGCCGCAGATCCCAACGTCTTCAGCGAGCTTCTCTACGCCAGAACGGACCTCTTTGTGGTCACCGTGTCCGGCGAAACGACTCGCCTGACCGATGACGGATTCACCTATTCCGGGGTTCGGTTCTCGCCGGACGGCGAATGGATCTCGTATGTGCGTTCGTTCGGTACGGACTACATCATCGAGCGACGACTCGACCACGGAGGTCCCCGGGACCTGTATGTCCGTCCGACCGCCGGCGGAGCCCCGATCAACCTGACGGCCGACTTCGATCTGGATGCCGGCACGCCCCGCTGGGCGCCCAACAGTGCCCATCTCTACTTCACCACCGGCATCGGTGGCGCGACCCACCTTTTCCGTGTCTCTCCACATGGCACGGGTGTGGAGCAGGTCACGACCGGACTGCGCCGTATTCAGGGGCTGAGCATCGACGATGATTTCACGCGAATGGCCTACACCGTGGGGCATTTCGACCGGCCACCGGAAATCTGGACCTCGGATATCGACGGACGGAACGAGCGTCAGTTGACGAATGTCCACGCGGAGTTCCTGGCAGATGTCTCACCGAGTGGCTGGGAGCGAATCCTGTACGAGAGCTATGACGGAACACCGATCGAAGGGTTCCTGCTCTACCCGCACGGATACGACGAAAGCTCGGGCGATACCTATCCGATGATCGTCGTGAACCACGGCGGACCGCACTCCGCTTCCGGGTATGGGTTCAACTTCAAGAACCAGCTGTTCGCCGCGAACGGCTATTTTGTGTTTCTCCCAAATTTCCGCAGCTCAACAGGTTACGGCGACGACTTCAAGTGGGGTACTTGGGGCGCCTGGGGTACCAACGATGGGGAGGACGCGCTTGCGGGCGTCGACCACCTCGTGGAGCGATTCCCGGTCGATCCCGGGCGTGTCGGGTCCACCGGGCACTCCTACGGAGGGATCCTGACGAACTGGCTGATCACCCGATACCCCGACCGCTTTCGAGCGGCCGTAAGTGGCGCTGGTGCGTCGAACTGGACGAGCAACTACGCCCATTCCGACGTGGCCCGAACCAAGGAACTGGAATTTTTCGGCCGCCCGTGGGAGCCCGAGGCCCGGGAGATCATGATCCGTCAGTCCGCGTACCTGAACTCGGGGGGCGTGCAGGCGGCCACGCTGTTCGTTCACGGCGAGGTCGACTATCGAGTGCCTCTCGAAGGAGCTCTGCAGCTGTACACGTCCCTCAAGAAGCAGGGGGTGCCAGCTGAACTGATCGTCTACGACGGCCAGGCACACGCCATCCGTGGGCACTGGAACAACGTACACCGCATGATGAGCGAATTGCGGTGGTGGGAGACATATCTCAAGCCGGTCGCACCGAGACTGACGAGCGACGGCTAGCGGTTTGGGTCAGGCGCCCATCAGAACGAGCAGTACGGAAAGGGTGACGACCGACGCCGCAGACGACAGCACCACGGCGCTCGCCGCAACCTCCGACGCCGTCTCGTAGCGAGCCCCGAACAGGTACACCATGGCGCCACTCGGCATGCCGGCCATGACGACCGCCACGGGGGCCCACGGCGCGCCCAGGCCCAGAACGTGGACGACGAATGCCCACGCAAGGACAGGCTGCACCAGCAGTTTGATCGACGCGAGCACGACAGCCGGGGCGAACTGCCCGCGGAGTTCATAGCCCGCGAGCGACGCACCCAGTGCGATCAACGCGCAAGGAATCGCGGCGGCAGCCATCAGGTTCGCGGCGGCATCGACCGGGCCGGGAAGCGGGGCAAGGCCGAGAAGGTTCGCTCCGATCCCGAGAAGAATTCCGGCGATGATCGGGTTGGCGAGCACCCCGAAGAGCAGGCTCGGCCAGGACCCCGCGGCCGACTCCCCACGTCTACCCCGTCCCATCTGGATCATGAGGATGGAGACGGGCAGGAGGGTTGCAGAATGAAAGGAGATGATCAGGAACGTGGGCACCGTCGCTGCTTCTCCGAAGGCGCTCGCGAGGAGCGGGATACCGAGAAGGACGGTATTCGAGAATCCGGCCGCCAACCCATGGATCGACTGCTCGTCGAGGGATCGGTGGAATCCATACCGAGCCGCGAGAACACCAAGAGCGTAGGAAATGAAGGCGGAGGCGTAGTACCCCACCAAAAAGCTCCACGCGATCTCATCCGGAAATTCGACCGTGGCGATCCGATAGAACAACATCAGTGGAATCGCCACGTTGAATACGAAAAGCACGAGTCTCCGCGCGATCCCCGCGGTCAGCAGACCCAGACGAGCGGCGACATAGCCGGCGGCCATCACCCCGAAGACCGGGGCGATGATACCCGCGATTTGCGTCACTTCATCCTGCGAGTCACGAGACGCGCGGTCGGGTCAGGAAGCCCATGCGGACACCCCGGACGCGCGGTCGGGCTGCCGAGTCTACCGGGACTCGTCTGGATCAGTTGACCAGGGCACCGAGGGCAGTGCGATCGAGCAGCCGGCCGTTGGTTACCACGGCCTCGATCGAACGCGTGTTCGTGATGTCGTCCAGCGGGTTGCCTGTAAGCAGCACGAGATCCGCGACCCGTCCGGCCTCGATCGTTCCCATCTGATCCTGGAGTCCGAAAAACTCGGCCGGGTGGACCGTGGCGGCCTCAATCGCATCCAGAGGGGTCAGGCCAGCGCGGACGAGCATCTCGAGCTCGCTGTGCAGGCTGTAACCCGGCGCCGCGAAGCCGATCGGTGTGTCCGTACCCGCGCCAAACGGAACGCCGGCCTCGTGCATGAGCCCGACCAGAAAGAGGCTCCACTCGCCATAGGTCAGGTCACGCATCGGGCCTCCCTGATTGTTTGCCTCCGTCGCCTCACTCCACTCCGCCGAGACATCGGCGGGAAGCTTCGAGAGCAAATCACCCCAATCGTCGCGCTCAAATGGTGGCATCACGCCAAGAGCGTTCAAACGGAGCGTCGGGACCTGGATGGTGTTCGCCATCGCCGCGATGACCTCGGCACAGTTCGCCTCGTCATAGGCTTCGACGGCCCGGAGCCGCTGAAGGCCATGAAGGCTGGATCGAAGGGTCCCACCCGGCAGACCGTCGGGATTGGTCAGGACGCCGCGACGTTCGGCGAGCCATGCCTCGGCATCCGCCACGCAGTCCATTTCAATGTTCCGGAGGTGCTCGAGTGACTGAACGCGCGGACCGACATCACGAGCCCTGAGGGCCAGCGGGACGTGGCCGTCCATCGGGAGACCCCGTGCATTGGCCTCCTCGACGAGCACCTCGAATACCTCGGGGGATACCATCTCGTAGATCTTGAGAAAATCGACCCCTGCTTCGGCGAGGCGCGCTACGTTGGCTCGGGCCGTCTCGACGTCGGGATTTCCGATACCGAGCGGCGGACGACCGTCCCCGTCGTAGACGACGAACTCGCCATCGAGGAGGGGGCCCGCATAGAAGACCCGGGGAGCCATCGCATCGTCTGCCCGCAGGTCCGACACCGCGGCCAGAACCGGATCGAGCGGACCACCCGTGTCCCGGATGCTGGTGATGCCGTGATTCAGGAAGAGCCCGGCCATCGCATCCGTGAGCCGCGCATCGTACGTCAGGTGGACATGAAAATCCCAAAGTCCCGGAATCAGGTAGCGCCCCGAGCCATCTACGGTTCGAGAGGCCGAACCGGCCTCGTTCGCACTCACCACGGCGGTGATCGTCCCGCCCGCGACGAGGACCGTCTGCCCTTCCCTCACGCCGTTGACCGCATCGATCACGGTCACGTTTTCGATCGCGAGATCGGCTACAGGCGAACCCCCGCAAGCCGAGAGCAGGAGGAGCGAGGCGGCGAAGACCGAAAGTCTGGCGGATCTAGAGCGCATGGGAGCGACCTTATTCGGGTTGAAGACGCGCACAACGTAGGGTGGTGGGCATGGGGGAGCCACAGGCCGCGCGCACGCGCTCGCGGGATGAGTCAGCGCTGCAGGTCAGCGAGGATCTGTCTCGACGCCAGCCAACCGGGCCCCCCGCTTACACATCCTCCCGGATGAGTGCCGGACCCACATTGATAAAAGCCACGGATCGGCGTTCGGTATTGATTCCACCCCGGCGCCGGGCGATTGAGGAAAAGCTGATCTTCGAACAGTTCACCGGCGAAGATGTTGCCTTCGGTGAGGCCGATGAGCCGTTCGATGTCCATGGGCGTCACGATCTCGCGATGAAGCACAAGATCCGAAAATCCGGGAAAGAATTCTTCGATCGTCTGCTGCACCGCATCCCCGAGTCGGTCCCGCTCGGACTCCCAGTCGCCATCCGCGAGGTGATAGGGAGCATACATGACGAAGCATGACATGACGTGTTTGCCAGCCGGCGACATGTCCGGATCGATGGTCGACTGGACACAGCAGTCAAGGAACGGCCGGCGACTCACCTTCCCCGCCTCGCAGTCGGCCCAGGCGTCCATCAGGTAGTCGATCGAAGGTCCGAGGTTGGTGAACCCCGTGAAGATGTCGTCCCGGCCTTCAAGACCCGGGAAGGTCGGCAACCCGGACAAGGCGAAGTTCACCTTCGCGGCGGTCCCCTGGAACTTGAAATCCTGCACGTGACGGATGAGATCCTCGGGCATGTCAGCCGGATCCACCAGGCGCATGAACGTCTGACGGGGATCGAGAGCACTCACCACGACCTCAGCATCCAGGAGGGTACCGTCGTCGAGTTCGACTCCGCGGGCCCTCCCGTCCTCATACCGTACCTGCACCACTCTGGAATTGAGGCGGACCGTCCCTCCGAATCCTTCGAAGGCCCGAGCCAGAACCTTCGTGAATCCGCCGTTGCCCCCTTTGTGGAAACCCCAATGGCCCGGCTCGCCGTCGTACTCTCCCAGCTTGTGGAAAAGCCAGACCAGTCCTGATTCTCGATCCCGGACGCTGCAGCGACTCCCGATGATCCCACTCGAGGCGTAGAGGGACTTCACGAGGTCGCTCTCGAAATACTCATCGAGGATGTCCGCGGCGGACATGGTCCTGAACATCTCGAACATGGCTCGGACGTCCGGGTCCAGTTCGTCGAACCATCCGCGCAGCTCGGCGAGGGCGGCGACTTCCTTGGGATCCTCACTGCGGCTGTTGGGTGGAATCCGGTCTATCCAGGGCTTCAAAGCCCGAACGAGCCGTGCGATCCGGTGGTCGAGGTCCCGCGCAGCCTCGGCATCCTCCGGAGAGTGCCGTGCGATCTCGTGGTAGTTCGCATCCGTATCCGGCCCGAGCAGAAGATATTCACCGTTCAGACCCGGCTGGAACGTGTTCACCATCGGCAGAATCACGAGGCCATGCCGCACGAGCTCGAGATCCTGCACGATCTCCGGCCGGATCAGGCTGATCGCGTACGAGAAGGTGGTGAAGTGAAAGCCGGGCACCACTTCCTCGGTGATGGTCGCACCACCCACGAGGTGGCGCTGTTCGAGCAACAGCGTATCGAGTCCAGCTCTGGCCAGATAGCACGCGTTGACCAGCCCATTGTGGCCCCCGCCCACGACAATCGCATCGTACCGCTGCGTCTCATTCATGCCTGTCCCCCGCATCGAGCGTGGCTGTCTTCCGGGCGGGGTTGAAAAACGGCATGCTCTGCACCCGCGCAAGGACGTTCCTCGGGCGTCGGACGACCGAGACCTCGAGGTCCACCTCCGAGCCGGCCTCGGCCAGGTCGAGCGGCACCTTTGCGATCGCGAGCGGTGTGCGAAGGAGCGAGGAGGTCGTGAAGCTGCTCGCGTAGCCGGCGTAGTCCCACTCGATGCCACTGCGCCGGTAGACGCTCATTGTCCCCTCGGAGTAGACCTCGTGTCTCGGGGGAACGAGCCCTGCTTCACTGTACACCCGCTCATAGTCGTGCCAATCGACGGCCAATCCTACGGTCGTCCATCGACTCGTCCCGTCCTTTAGCTCCGATTCGATCGCAGCTCGCCCCACGAAGTCGCGCTCGTCAGCGACCAGATTACGGAACATCCACGACCATCCGAGTTCCAGCGGCGTCTCGCGCTGCTCATCGACCCAGCTCCAACGGGCGGAATGGAAGTCAGCACCCATGAGCAGGAGCCCGGCCTCGATACGGGCCATCTTCAGTGCCGTCGTCCCGATGGGCACGAGATTGTAGCCGCGTCCGGCCTCCATCAGTGCATCCCAGACGGCCACGCCGTCCTCGGACCGGATCCACAGCTCGTACCCGAGGTCCCCCGTAAACCCGGTTCGCGAAACCATGACCGGTCGGTCGTCGATGCTGGTCGCAGCCGTGCCGAAGTACCTGAGGGGTGTCGCGGCGTCGGTGAGCTGGCAGATGACATCGTGCGCGTGCGGCCCCTGCAGCGCGAGAATCCCGAACGCGCGGGACACATCTTCGATGTGCACCTCGGCGTCGATCTCCCGGGCTGTCGTTCGGAAGTAGCGGAGGGTCGGCTCGGCTGCGGTCAGCCAGTACTCGCCCTCCTCGACCTGCATGACCACTCCATCCTGGAGCACGAAGCCCCGCTGGTCACACCAGCAGGTGTACTGAGCTCGGCCGGGCGGACATCCGGCGATGTCCCGCGCCAGCACACGGCCGAGGAAGCGAGCTGCATCGGGCCCGGAGACTCGATACTTGAACAGGGGAGACGTATCGAGCAGCGAGACGGAATTACGGATCGCGTAGTACTCTGCAGTGACCGAATACTGATACTGGGGTGCCACGAGGTAACCCGCCCAGTGCTTCCAGAGGCCAACCTCGTTCCGGTCCCTGATTCGAGGATGAAACGGTGTCGTAAGAGGCATAAGCGCAGGTGGGGGCAGAGCCCTCTTCGGGGGACGGTGCCAAGGTACGAACCCGAGGCCACGACGCCATGGCCCTCGATGACGCAGAATGCTTGATCCGACACCTGTTCGGGCCTACCCTCACGGATACCGGGACGTCCCCAACCGTCGGTGGAACGAGGCCTTCACGCAGCATGATCCGCTCAGCAGTCACCGATTCAATCGCACTCCCCCGCCCGCGTATCGGGTGGGTTGCATTCTTCCTCACCACCGCCGGATTCTGGTTGGCAGCGTGCACGGAAGAACCGATCGTGCCGCTGGTCGAGGAGATCGAGGACACGTCGGGGCTGGAACTGGACCAGAGACTTCAACTCCAGCTCTCTCTGATGGGCGTCGACGGGCGCATGGAGGAGCGGTTCACGCAGATGCTCGGGCGGGATATCGACTCGGAACTGGCGGAGACAGGGCGGCTCCTGTTCTTCGATCCGATTCTCTCGATCACTCGGGATAACAGCTGCGCTGGCTGTCACGGACCGAACGTGAGCTTCAATGATTCGAAGTCCATTTCGGTCGGGATCGGAAACAACGGAGTCGTCGGGCCGAATCGCGTCGGAGAATTCAACCTCCGTCGGGCGCCCACCATCATCAACGCTGCTTTTTATCCCAATCTGATGTGGGACGGGCGCTTCGCGTCGGAATCGATGGACGGCTTCGACAACGCTCAGGGCTTCCGATTCCCGGCTCCCGAGGGGTACAGTCTCTCGAACCTCGACCATCTTCTCATGGCACAGGCCTTCACGCCGGTCCCCGATCGCATCGAGATGGCGGGATTCGAGTTCGAGGGTGACAATGACGCGATTCGAGCGGAGATCACTCGGCGCGTCGATGCCATCCCCGAATATCGCTCCCGGTTCGCCGGAAGTTTTCAGGAGGTCGCGGAAGGCGCGCCTCTCGAATACGAACACATCGCCCGGGCGCTCGCTGAATTCGAATTCACACTCATCCGCGCGGATGCCCCACTCGACCAGTACGCGAGGGGAGACACGGCTGCCATGAGCCCGGCCGAGAAACGCGGTGGCCTGCTCTTCTTCCGTAATCCGGCGGCGTGCTTCGAGTGCCATATCACCCTCGGGTACGCCAACCAGATGTTCAGCGACTTCGAATCCCACAACATCGGCGTTCCCCAAATCGCCCCTTCATCGACGAACGCGGTCTTCGACGGCCCCGGCCGAGATGAGGACTTCGGCCGAGAGCGGAGCACCGGTGACAGGGGAGACCGCTACAAGTTCCGGTCGACGCCTCTGCGGAACGTGGCGTACCAGCCCACGTTCATGCACAACGGAGCCTTCGTCTGTCTGGAAAACTCCATTCGCCACCATCTCCAAATGCAGCAGTCCCTGGAGACGTTCACGGGTGAGCACCTCGAATTTGGACTCAGGGCGAAGCGGGGACCCGACGACGACATGATGGCGAGTGCCCACGAAATTTCGCGGATTCCCCGGGGCCGGCTCACCGTCGACGAATTTGAAGATCTCCTCGCCTTCGTCGAGATCTCCCTGTCCGACCCGGACGCTCACCCCGATGCTCTCCGGTATCTGATTCCAGCCAGCGTGCCCAGTGGTCTTCCGGTTCACGAGTTCGAATACGGGTCGCCACAGCCGGAATGCCGCTGAGCGTCGGCGCGTTGTTCAGGCGGGCTGACCCTCGACATCCCAGAGTCCCCTGAGGTATTCGAACGTGTAGAGGCCGGTGGAGTGTCCGTCGCTCCAGACGAATTGGAGAGCGTAGCGCCCGACGTAGTGGATCGCCGTCGGGTACACGTTGCCCGACACGTCACCGGGCTGGAGCGTGCGAACTCCAGTCAACTCGTCCACACACCCGGCACACGGGCACATCATCCGAAGCCGGCGAGGGACGTATTCGGCCGTGACCCCGTCCCCCCAGACGATGCGCAGCCGCGTCTCGTCCTCCGACGGTCCGATCTCCGTTGCCTGGACACGCACATCACCGGCCATCACCCGGCCCTCGATGAGAGATACGCGGCAAGAGCCCTGAATGCGGCACCTCGGTGACTCCGGGCATCCTTCTCAGTCGACGTCATCTCCGCATACGTCCGGCCCAGGTCCTCATGGAAGACGTGCGGATCATAGCCGAAGCCACCAGATCCGGCCGGCTTCTCGACGATCCGCCCGTGAGCCTCTCCCCGGAAAAACATCGGCTTCGAGTCGGCCGCCTCCACGAACGAGGCCACACAGACATACCGTGCTGAACGATGCTCGGGTGGCACATCCCGCAGCCTCTCGATCAGATATTGATTGTTCGCGTCGTCCAGCGCCTGCCCATCCACCTCGTACGACACGGCCCCACCGTCCGGGGCGAATCGCTTGGAGCGCACCCCGGGTGCCCCATCGAGCGCATCGACCGTGATTCCGGAATCGTCGGCTACAGTAGGAAGCCCCGAACGCGCCGCGAAGTGACGGGCCTTGGACAGGGCGTTTTCCTCGAACGTCTCGAAAGGCTCGAGGGCCTCCTCCTCGGGGAGGTATCCGATGCCGGCCTCCTCGAGGGAGACAACGTCCAGCCCCGTAACGGTGGAGAGGATCCGCCGGATTTCCTGCATTTTGCCCGAACTACGGGTGGCGATCAGAAGTCGCATGTCACCGGACCGAGAGGGCGCGTGCCTGCACAGCCAGAAGCGTCTCGATGCCCGCCATCCCGAGATCGATCATGTGGTCGAGGTCGCGGCGGGGGAACGGGTCTCCTTCGGCGGTGCCCTGAACTTCGACCAGTCCTCCGCTCTCCGTCGCGACCAGATTCATGTCGACCTGAGCGCTCGAGTCTTCCCGGTAGTCGAGGTCCAGACAGGGGATCCCGTCGACAATTCCCACGCTCACGGCTGCAACCCGCTCTCGAGCCGGGGAACGGTCGACGAGCCCCTCCGTCATCATCCAGGAAGTCGCAAGCTCGAGCGCGACGCAGGCGCCGGTAATCGAGGCGGTCCGCGTGCCACCGTCAGCTTGCAGTACGTCGCAGTCGACGGTGATCGTGTACTTCCCGAGGGCTCGCAAGTCGGTGACTGACCGCAGAGAGCGTCCGATCAGACGCTGAATCTCCTGCGTGCGCCCCTTCGGCCCATTCCGCTCACGCCCACTCCGAGTGTGGGTTGCCCTCGGAAGCATCGCATACTCGGCTGTGACCCACCCGGCGCCACTGCGCTCACGCCACGGCGGCACACCTTCGGCGACACTCGCCGTACAGAGAACCCGGGTATGTCCGGTCGAAATCAGGCATGACCCCTCGGCATAGGGTGAAGGACCGATCTCGATGGTAACTGGCCGGCCTTCGTCGGGGCGTCGGCCATCGTGTCGCTCTGGCATGGATGAGAGAGAGTCAGGGGGAAGCGTCGTCGGAAGTGGATTGAATCTGCATCACGAGGTCCGTCGTCGAGTATCCATCGACAAACGGGATCAACTGGACACGGCCACCATGAGCTTCGACCGATTCCCGACCGGCAACGTCGGCAAGGGCGTAATCACCCCCTTTGACGAGGACGTCTGGCAGCAGTGTATCGATCAGGGCCGCAGGCGTGTCTTCGTCGAACACACACACGTAGTCGACGCACTCGAGAGATGCGAGGACGAACGCTCGATCCGCATCCGTGACCAATGGGCGCCCGGGACCCTTTCCGAGTCTGCGCGCCGACGCGTCGGAATTCACGCCGACGACGAGCAGATCGCCGAGGGCCCGAGCCGCCGCCAGATACGTTGCGTGCCCCCGATGTACCAGGTCGAATACCCCGTTCGTGAACACCATCTTCTCGGGTCGGGGAGGTCCGACCCGATCGACGAGCTCCCGGTGAGTCAGAATCTTCGCCTCCGGCACTCGGGGCGTCACGGGGACGTCGGGGCGGCAAGAAGCCCATATCCTCGAGCCATCAGCTCTGAGGCGACGGACGCCCCGAGGCTCTCCGGCTCGTCCAGAGGCCCCGTACGATCGGATCGCACCAGACGATCCCCACGGGAGCTGGCTGCAGCTGCCCAAAGGCGGATCCACCGCCCCGAGGGCTGAGCGAGACAGCCCAGGGTCGTGGTACCGAGGCTCTCGATCGCGTCCAGGAGCGCCAGCTCGGTACGAAGAGCCGTACGAGTCGGTAGATGATCCAGCGCCGTCGCCTCCGCGATGGGATGACGAGCCACCAGGGCGAGGGCCCCCTGCCCCGGCTCCGGCAGCCATGACTTCGGGTCGAGGGCCTCGACGGCCGTATCCAGGAGCCCCCCCTCCCGAGCGTCGAGGGCACTCATGATCAACGCGTCCGGAGCGCCCTCCGCGAGCCCGGACGAGTCGGCCTGAGCGACCTCTCCCTCCCTGGCCAACCCCATCAGATCGCTGAACGGCGCAGCATCCATTTCGATTCCGACGATGTCCCCCCGATGGGCGGCCAGAAAAGCGCCGCGTCGAGCCCCTGAATACGCGACTCTTGCCCCCTCCGACAACCGAGCGAGCGAAGTCGCGCGTCCCTGAAGTGCCACGAGTACGTCCCTCGTGTCCATGCGTGGCAGAACGGCGACGGTCGTGAAGTCGTCCGAACTGGTGCCACGCAGCGCCGTGATCCCCACGAGAGCGAGGTCGATCTGGTGATCTCCAAGACCGGCAAACGGCTCGGCAGGGTGCAGATCACCAACGAACTCCACATCCATGCCGGCTGCTCGAAGCAACCCAACCACATGCGCAGTGCGCCCTGCGATGTCGGGGTGAGTCGCCAGCCTGGCCGTCACGTGGTCACACCCTCTCCCGGGCACCCCGAGGTGGGGTGCACGGGATATCGATCAGAAGAGATAGAACAGAAGGTAAGCCGCCAGCGAGAGGGCAACCCAGAACACCATGCTACCGGATGGCCAGGAGCGCGCCAACGGCCCCAGTTGACCGTGCATGCGACCGAGCGCGTCCAGAGCCGATCGAATGAGTCCCATGGCAGTTCCGCGCACCGCTCCGTCGACAGCGGAGATCGCACTCCCTGCCGAGCCGACCAGCCACGGTCCCAGTTTTCTGTACAGCACTTCCGCATCGATGTGGACCGCGCGCTTTTCGTCCGGATAGATCCCGGTCTTGACCAGCGTGATGAAGCCCAGCGCGCCGAAACACAACAGTTGAAGCTGAGTCAGCACGTGCCGTGTATCGTACGGGTGGTAGTCCATCTCGAACGGTAGCAACCCGTAGAAGACTCCGGGGAAAACCCCGATCAGGATGCACAGGGCACCGCCGATCACCATCGCGACGAGCATGTTCCGAGGAGGCTCCTTCGTCCGAATCCCGGAATCGTGCGCGAAGAACGCGAAGAACGGAATCTTGATCCCGGCGTGCTCGAGCACACCCGCAGACGCAAACAGCATGAAGAGCCACACGATGTAGTGATGCTCTTCGATCGCGGCCACCATGATCATCGACTTCGTCACGAAGGCGCTGAACAGCGGGAAGGCAGAAATCGCGGACGCGCCCACGATACAGAGCGTGGCCGTGATCGGCATGGTTTTGTAGAGCCCGCCCAGGTCCGTCCCCTTCGTACGGCCTGTCATCGTCAGGACGGCGCCCATCGACATGAAGAGCAGCCCCTTGAAGATCACATCGGCAAAGGCGTGTGCGACGGCCCCGTTCACGGCCAGCGCGGTGCCGATCCCGATGCCCGCAACCATGAAGCCGATCTGGTTGATCATCGAGTAACCGAGAACCCGACGAAGATCGTTTTCCAGCACGGCAAAGAAGATCGGGAAGAAGGTCATCGCGGTCCCGATCCAGATCAGCTCATCGAGCCCACCGAAGCTTCGCGCCAGTGCGTAGACGGCAACCTTGGTGGTGAATGCGCTGAGGAAGACCGTCCCGGTCGGAGTACTCTCCGGGTAGGCCTCGGTGATCCAGTTGTGGGCGAGCGGGAAGCCCGCCTTGATGCCGAACGCGATCAGGAGAAGCAGCGCGGGCAGCCCGGCAGCAGCCAGCCCCCCGCCCTCGTCCCCATGCAATTGGCCGGCCACATGCCCGAATTCGATCGAACCCGTTCGGTGAGCGAGCATCAGCGCACCCGAGAGGAGCAGCACGCCGGACACGACATGGATGATCAGGTAACGGAATCCCGTTGCGTACGCCCGGTCGGAGTTCCTCGCCCACACGAGGAAGACGGATGTGATCGCCAGCAGTTCCCAGAACACGAACAGTGTGATGAAATCGCCGGCGAACACCGCGCCAAGGGCACTTCCCGCGTACAGCATCGCTGAGACGTGCTGCATTCCGGCCCGTTCGTTGCCGATGACGTCGTCCTCTCCGACGTCCCCCGCCACCGAACCCTCCGGAGTGCCGTCGCCCAGATGCAGCGCGTACATGAAGCCCAGGAAGGCAGCGATGTGGAAGAGATATCCGAACAGCAGGCTGAGCTTGTCCGCCCGGTAGGGCTGAAGTTCGTATCCCAGCAGCTCCAACGTCAGGTAGATCTGGGGAACCGACTCCCCGATGGCCGAGGGCGCACCTACGTCCCCGCCGGCCGTGAGGATCAGATTGACCAGCCCCAGGATGGGAACCCCGAGCACGACGCTCTTTCGAACGGCCCCGTTCGTGAAGGCGACGACGATCGCGCCCACGAAGAAGAGCATGAACGGCGGCATGCTACCGAGCATCGCTCACCTCCCCGCCCTCGGACCCTGTGCCACTGGAAGAATCACGAGCCGGTCCGTGGCCATGGGTCGAAACGTGCCCCGGATCCGCAGCCGGATCGTAGACTCCACCCCCCTCATAGTAGTCCTCGGAACGAATGAGGAGTGTTCTCATCGGACGTGCGAGCAGCACCAGGAACCAGAAGGAAATGAAGCCGTACACCGGATATACGAAGAACCGCATGCGCTCTTCGAGCGGATGCGGATGTGCATTCTCCGTGCCCATGAGGATGAACTCCGCAAGGAAGAGCACGCCGCAGACCACGTAGAAGACCGTGAAGAGTCGCTTCACGACGTCGGGTCGGTCCATCCACCCGATGGGCTCTCGCACCTCGTGATGGCCGTGATCGCTCATCGTGCCCCTCCTGCCACGACCATCTGCATCAATTCATGGAAGAGATCCGGCCACAGGAACAGACCCAGGGTCGCGGCCGCCGTGATGCATATCGCAATCAGGGACGGCAAAGGTGACTCGTGAATGCCCTCGTGATGGTGCGCGTCCTCCGGCGGCTTGAAGAAGAACGCCTTCACCGGCACCTCGAGCAGGTAGTAGAGACCGAGCAGCGAACTCAGCATGAGTACCGCCAGCAGCCCGACCTGACTCGCCTCGAGCGTTCCCATCCCGAGGAACCACTTCGACCACGCGCCACCAGCAGGTGGCAGGCCGATGATCGAGAGAGAGCCCACGAAAAAGGCTCCAAACGTGATCGGCATGGTTCGACCGAGCCCATGCATACGGCTGATGTTCTTCTCGTGGGCAGCGACCATGATCCCACCCGCAGCGAAAAACAGCGTAATCTTGCCGAAGGCATGCATCGCGATGTGCATCCCGCCCCCGATGATCCCGAGGTCGTTCGCAAGCATTGCACCCAGTACGATGTACGAGAGCTGGCTGATCGTGGAATAGGCCAGCCGCGCCTTCAGGTTGTCCTTCCTGAACGCCACCAGCGATCCGATGATGATCGTGGCGGCAGCTGCCCACGCCAGCCACGTCGTCGTGGTGAGCGTCTGCAGGAGATCGACCCCGAAGACGTACACGGAGATCTTGAGAACGGTGAAGACTCCGGCCTTCACCACGGCGACGGCGTGCAGAAGCGCCGAGACCGGTGTCGGCGCCACCATTGCAGCGGGTAGCCACCGATGGAACGGCATGAGCGCGGCTTTCCCGACCCCATAGACGTAGAGGACCAGAATTGCGCTGAGAACCCCCGTCGAGGCCGTACCCGCGAGGATTCCACCGGTACGGAAGTCGAGGGTCCCGGCCAACACCCACGTCCATATGATCGCGACCAGCTGAAGGCCCACGGAGGTGGACAGCAGGATCCCGAGATAGATCCGACCGGACTTCTTGGCCTCCTCGGACTGGTGATGCGTGACGAGCGGTACCGTGCAGAAGGTCAGGAATTCGTAGAATACGAAGAGGGTGAAGAGGTTCGCGCTGAACGCAACGCCCATCGCACCCGCGATCGCGATCGCGAAGAAGAAAAAGAACCTCGTCTGGTTTTCCTCGTGGTGCCCTCGCATGTAGCCGATCGCGTACAGTGACGTGACGGGCCACAGAAAGCCGGCCACGAGGGCGAATACCATACCCAGCGGCTCGACCGCGAAGGAGAGCCAGACATCCGGAACCACTTCGATGATGTCCAACCGGGGCGTCTCCCCCGAGCGAACGAGCCGCAGGAGTCCCAGAACGTGCAGGAAGGTGACCACTCCGGTGATGAGCGTCGCCGCTTCCCGTGCGTTTTCGTTCTTCCGCAGCAGGAGGACGAGCCCGGCTCCGATGACCGGCAGCAACACGGTAAACAGCACGATCATGCCCGGATCACCCATCACGGGAGGACTCCCAGAAGCGTTTCAGCAGCCGAAATCGCCACGCTCGATGTCGTTCCCGCATCGATGCCGAACCAGAAGCTCGCTGCGACCAGCGCCCATGTGGGAATCAGCAGGCTCAGCGGTGCCTCCCGGATGTCGGCCTCGTCCTCGCGGCGCTGGAAGTAGGCGACCTCCACGACCTTCCAGATGTAGATCAATGCCATGAGTGAACCCACCATCACCACGGCGGCCACAGCCCACCTGCCCTGAGCGAGCGCGCCCTGCACCAGATACCACTTGCTCACGAAGCCCACCGTCAACGGGACTCCGATCATGCTGAGTCCTCCTCCGACGAACGCCGCCATCGTCCACGGCATGGCCTTGCCGAGGCCCTTCATGTCCTCGAGCCGAACCGATCCGATCCTGTACATCACGCAGCCCATCGCCATGAAGAGAGCACCCTTCATCACGGCATGATTGAACAGATGGATGATCCCCGCGGCGACCCCGACCACTGACCCCAGGCTGATGCCCAGAACCATGTATCCGATCTGCGCGACCGACGAGAAGGCCAGGAGGCGTTTGACGTTGGACTGGTAGATCGCGACGAGGGACATCGCTAAAATCGAGACCAGAGCAAGCGGCGTAAGCACCATGTCCAGGTGCATCTGCTCGAACGAGAACTGCTCTCCAAAGACGGTGAAGAAGAACCGCATCAGCAGGTAGACGCTGACTTTCGTCGACGTCGCCGCCATGTATCCCGTTACGGCCGAGGGCGCGAAGGTGTACGCGTTCGGGAGCCACAGATGCAGCGGGAAGAGAGCCAGCTTCAGTGTCACACCGACCGTCAGGAAGGTGAAGGCGACGGCAATCGTGCGATCCCCCTCCCCGGAGGCCCACACCGCCGGAATCCGCGCGGCGAGGTCCGCCATACCCAGCGTGCCCGTCATCACGAAGAGCAGCCCGATCCCGATCACGATGAACGTCGCGCCAACCGAGCCCATGATCAGATACTGGAACGCCGACGTGAGCGCGCGGCGATCCTGCCCCAGGGCAATCATCGCGTAGGCCGAAAGGGAGGACACCTCCAGGAAGACGAAGACGTTGAATACGTCCCCCGTGATCGAGATGCCCAGCAGGCCGCAGACATTCAGGAGAAATGCGGCGTAAAAGAGCGCGTGACGATCTTCGTGGATCTCGTCTCGAACACTGCTTCGCGCGTAGAGGATCGCGATCGCCGCGATACTGGACACAATCACCGTGACGAACGCGCTCACCTGATCGATGCGGTACTCGATCCCGATGGGAGCCGCCCATCCACCCAGGGAGTAGACGACCACGCCTTCGTCCAGGACCCTGCCCAAGAGTCGCAACGCTGCACCGAAGGAGAACCACGATCCGATCGCCGCGACGACCCACGACGGCCCGGAACGATTGAGCAGCGCTGCAAGCGGCGCGAGGATCATGGGAACGACGACGAGAAGCGCCGGCAGATTCTGGCTCACGCAGCGTTGTCCTTTCTGGCGATCTCGTCTTCCTCGATCGTGCCGTACGCCTCGTTGATCCGGATCACCAGGCTCAGCCCCAGCGCCAGGGTGGCAACACCCACGACGATGGCAGTCAGCATGAGTACGTGCGGGATCGGATTGGAGTAGAGGATCTCCCCGGCTTCGCTCGCTGCATGAGCAACTCCGGACGCCCCTTGGGTGAGGAACTCGCCGGCGGAACCCACGGCATCGACAGCCGTCTCGACCACGGCATGACCTGCTTCCTCCGCCCCACCATGATCTTCTCCTCCCCCGTGGTCCCCCGAATCGATCAGAATGGGCGCCGTGCCCCCCGAGATCTTTCCGAACGAGACATACATCATGATCACCGAGGTCTGAAAGATGTTCAGACCTATCAGCTTCTTCACGAGGTTGTCACGGGAGATCAGCGTGTAGAAGCCGACCATCATCAGGACGATCACAGCCCAGTAGTTGAAGAGGCCGAACGAAATCACGTGTTCACCCTCCCGCGCCCGACGAACGCGTAGAAGAGGGCGACCATCACACCGAAGACCGTCACCAGCACACCCAGTTCCACACCGAGGATGCCGAAGTGCTGACCGTGGGTTGGATCGTGCTCATACCCGTAGGTTCCAAACAGGTAGCTGTAGTTCAGGAACTCCCCACCCCGGAACATCGTCACGTAGCCCACAGCGAGATAAATCGCGACGCCGGCCGCTCCGCACGTGTACACCGCCTTCGGAGGCATCACGCGCGTTGCGCTGTCCAGCCCGAAGACCAGCGCGTACAGGACAAACACCGCGGCGAAAATGACGCCGGCCTGGAAGCCACCCCCCGGACCGTAATCGCCGTGGAACTGGACGTAGAGGGCGAAGACCAGAATGAACGGGCTCAGGATTTTCGTCCCGACACGAAGAATCAACCGATCATCCATCGTCGCCCTCCGCGGATCGAGACTCCCCGGCGTCGCCGTCTGAATTCTCCCCGTGCAGGTCAGCAGTGAG